>NZ_JAWJYE010000001.1:0-683844 GCF_032970445.1 Vibrio sp. T13N | reverse complement strand
CAGATAACTCGTTTCCGCTCGACTTGCATGTGTTAGGCCTGCCGCCAGCGTTCAATCTGAGCCATGATCAAACTCTTCAATTTAAGATTTTGTTCGGCTCAATGAATACTGAACATTACATAAAGTAATGTTTGAATTGACTGTGCTCTTATTGGTTTTCACTTTTAAAAAGTGAAATAAAACAGCTCAAGGCTGCTTTCCAATTCGAATGGTCACTTCGTTTCATTGAAACCTAATTTGAAGCCGAAGCTTCTAATTGGATTATCATCAACGAGTGCCCACACAGATTGATAGGTCTATATTGTTAAAGAGCTTGCTTCGTAAGCTTTGCTATCGAAGCGGAGGCGTATTCTAAGGAATTAACTTTCAGTGTCAAACACTTTTTTAAATTAATTTTTAGAAGCTTTTCTTTCGCCTTGTTGCCAACCGCTTTTGCGTTTCCGCTTTGCCCTGACAACGGAGGCGCATTATAGGGAGATGATTTTTCTTGGCAACCCCTTTTTAGAAAAAAAACTAAAAAAAAGCGTCGAGTGATTAAATCTCACTCAAACGCTTATTTTTAGCACTCAGTTGTTAACTTCAAGTAGCAAATAGGCAATCAGTATGTGTCTACCCAGCTCTCTTTAAAGCTGGTGATATCAAGATCCAGTGATTGCTCCGCTTCGATTTGCTCAATTGCCTCTAATTCTTTATTTACACTACTCATCGTCAATGTGTTGTTGTCTAACTCAAACACTTGTTGTTGCGTTGTGTAATAGAACTTAAGCGTAGTGAGCGCTTTTACATCGTCATTGCTCGCGGCTGCTTTAATGCTTTTTAGTTTACGAAATATTTTGTTGTGCAGTTGCTTGAGCTTCCAAACGTACAACACCTCTTCCATGTATGGCCGAGTTTTAATTTGATTCAATAAAGAGAGGGAAGTTGCGACTGCGATAACGACACCAATCAAATTCCAATGGAAGTTTCCCGTTGATTGTTCAGGTACGACTTCAGTGTTGCCAAACAAAACAATAAGCAAGGTACTAAAGGCAAGAGATGAGATAGCGAGCAACGCAACAAAACCGCCAATCACCAGGTTTACTTTCTTTTTATAAATGTCTTTATTTATCTTTTTGATTTCCATATACCGCTCCTAACAGGGTTGCCTCCTATTCTAACCAGCACACTCCGCACGACAATCGAAGCTTTGTAAGTAAGTTCACATTTACTATTAAACTCGCATCCGTTCCCTGCTTGGGTATATACTTCCGCGCATTCACTCTTCCTATATAGAGGCTAAATTCATGCGCTCTTTTGTTTTACGAGCTCGCGCGGCGCCAACCACCAGCAAAGCACTATTAGAAGGTGTTGGTAACGAGGCGCATACCGAGATCCTTGCTCATACCATGATGAACACCATGTTCGTTGCACAATCTCACCGTGAAGATGTGGTTGTCCACTTAGTATTAGAGAGCACGAAGGATTACTCGCGCACGATTACCATTCGTTCAAACGACATTACCAATATTGGCGGTTTTCACGAGTCAACGTTGATCGCTGCCGTTGCCCGTGCGTTGGACGCATCTGTTGGTATGGGTAAAGAGCAGCTTCGCGAAGTTGAACCGGGTATTACGGTTCGTACAGTAAGCTTCGAACGCTTGGTTCAAGAACTAGCCGAAGATCACCAACTTTATATGTTGGACAAGAAAGGCGAATTTGTTCGTGATGCAGAAATTGGTGAAAACCCATGCTTCTTGTTAACTGACCATATTCCGATGCCTAAGAAGTCTTTTAACAGCTTAAAGCGCCTTGGCACAGAGAAGATCAGCTTGGGTCCTAAGATGCTTTTCGCTTCTCAGTGTGTGGTATTGATCCACAACGAACTGGATATCCGCGAATTCTAGTTATTCGCGTACACGTTGCTAGATGATGAAAGAGGACTCGATTGAGTCCTCTTTTTTGTTTCTGATTTTCTATGCCGCGCTTATTTGCCGCCAATACTCAAGCGAGCAAAACGCACATCTGGCGCGAAGAAAGTGCGGCTATCATTAATAAGCTGGGTATCACCCACAGCTTCAACTTCTTGCAGCATCTTGTAGAAGTTACCCGCTACCGTGATCCCACGAACTGGTTGAACGCGCTCTCCATCACGGCACAAGAAACCACTCGCACCAAATGAGAAATCACCACTGACAGCATCTGCACCAGAGTGAACCCCTTGCAGTTCCACTAATTCTAGGTATTCACCTGCATTGACTTCTGACGCATTGCTGTTGCCTGTCGCAATCACTTTGTGATTCGCTGACACGTCTAAGCTCGATTTTGCACCGCGAGCAGCACTTGCCGTCGACACTGCACCCAAATAACTCGCTGTTTGGCTATTGTGCAATAGCGTATTCAGTTGGCCATTGGCGATCAACACATTGTCTTGGGTGGCAAAACCTTCACTATCAAACCCTGCGATAGCCATACCATTCGGCATGTATGCCGCATCGGTAAAGGTAATCAGTTCACTTGCAACGCTTTGACCAAGCTTGTCACCCAGTGGCGAGATGCCTTTCATCGCACTCACACCAGAAAACGCACTGCCGAATGCACCAAACAGGCTGCTTAAAGCATTGATGTGGAAAATGGCCGGATAGTTACCTGTCGCAACCGGAGCGCCTTCAAGAAGATCGCGAGCAAGGTTGTAGCCACCTTCTATACAGTAAGCTGGATCCAACTCATCAAAACGGCGACCCAGTGACATTCGACCCGCCATTGACTGTTTGCCGTCTTTTTCAAACAAGGTATATGCGTAACAAGTGAACGAGCGCTCGAAGTGTTGACACAATGTGCCTTGAGTATTGGCAATGATCAGTTGTGTTTCGCCATCGCTGTAACCATTGTAAGGTGCGCTAGAAGCGTGAGGCAGAGCTACTACGCCTTGCTCAAGTGCGAGAGACAGTTCAATTTTTTCATCAACCGAAGTTGTGTCTTCTTGAGCAATCTCAGCCACGTCAGTCGTGATTTGGCTGTTCACGCAACTAATGGTCTGGTGCTCGTCTTGCTTGGAAAAACGAGCGCTTTGCAGTGCATTAGTCAGCATCAAATCTAAGCTTTGTTGTTCTAACGACTCAGAATAGCTCGTTGCAACGCGCGCATCTTTCACAACACGAACACCCAGAACTTGGCTTGAGCTTACTTTGTACTCATCCAGCTTTCCTTGGTTCGCTTTCAGAGAAAAGCTGCTGTTGCAGTTTACAATGACGTCCGCTTCTGCGCCTTGACGCTTTGCTTCTGATAGTACGTAATCAACCGCATTAAGAAGTTGTTTTTCTTGGCTCATTAGTTACCGCCTCCTACCAGAATATTATCTACTTTCAGTGTTGGCTGACCGACTGTTGTTGGCACTGAACCACTTACTGAACCACACATGCCCGGCGCAAGCGCCATGTCTTTGCCGACCATGCTGATTTCTTTCAACACTTTTGGACCCGTACTGATCAGCGTTGCTGTTTTCAGAGGTTTGGTGATTTTGCCATTTTCAATGAGGTAAGCTTCACGAACAGCAAAGTTAAACTCGCCCGTTCCCGGTTGAACCGAGCCGCCGCCCATCTTCTTCGCATAGATACCACGTTCGATACCTGCCAGCATGTCGTCAAGTGAATGCTCACCTTCTTCGATAAAGGTGTTACGCATCCGCGAGGTTGGTGCGAACTTGTAGTTTTGACGACGACCAGAACCCGTAGGCTCATAACCTGTCTTCATGCCACCCATTTTATCGACCATGAAGCTGGTTAGCTTACCGTCTTTGATCAGTTGAGTGCGCTGAGTCTTCATGCCTTCGTCATCAACATGAATCGAGCCCCATTCGTTGGTCATGGTGCCATCATCTACAGCATTCACTGCAGTGTGAGCAACCATTTCGCCCATTTTGTCGTGGAATACGGACGCTTTCTTCGCAACCGAAGTGGTTTCTAGTAAGTGACCACACGCTTCATGGAAGATAACGCCGCCAAAGCCGTTACCAATTACCACTGGCATTTCACCTGATGGACAAGCATCAGCGCCAAGTTTCACTAACGCTTGCTGCGCGATAGTTTGACCCAGCTCTTTTGCATCAAGCTGTTCGCTGAACTCCCAACCAGCAAGAGCGCCAGGACCTTCCATACCAGAAGACTGCTCATTACCTTTTTGAGCAACGGTGTTACCCGCCACACGAATGTAGTGACGCGTATCGTCTACATGCAAACCTTCTGAGTTGAAGATAGACACTTGCTGCTCGCGCTGAAGCACACTACCAATGAACTGGCTGATGTACTCACTTTCTGCACGCGCAGCTTGGTCAACTTTCAATAGAAACGCGATTTTTGAATCTAAGTTAGCATCCTGACTTAACGGCATGCGGCAACCGTGTTGGATTGGGTAGCGGTTCAAATTCAAAGAACCTGCTGACGCGATTTGTTCACGCTTGTCTTTTGCCGCAAGCAATGACGTTACGCGTTTTAGCTCGGCTTCGTCCGTGCTATTGGTGTATCCATAAAGCACTTTGTGACCGAAGAAGAGGCGAATGCCGATACCAAAATCAATCCCCGAATTGATCTTGTCCACCTCACCAGATGCGATCTGGACGGTGTTAGTTTGATGATGTTCAACGAATAGTTCAGCGAAATCAGCCCCTAAAAAGAGAGCATGATCGATCACTGACTTCGCTGTTGCAGAATTAAGCATGAAGTCTCCTTGCTCGATGATCGTCTTAGCCTTCCTAATTAACTGTCGAAAAGTTCAACAAAGTTAAATTGGCAACGCGTTAAATTTTAACAGTTTTTTAACCTTGTTTTATGCTAATCCTTGCTTAGCGAGACCACGATTATTTATTAAATATTCCAGGTTCAGCTCTTTCACCAGAGCGTTGCACTAGTAAATTCCACACGACGAACCATTTAGATGCTTACTCTATCACTCACCTCGCATAATTGAATACTCAATAATAATTACTCTCAAAAAACGTATCCCTTCTACAAGGGTCCTGCTATCATCCGAGCGAAATAGTCGGGGGGCCACGCGATAAGCGTTGGCTGAGATCGAGATTCGAGACCCGTTGAACCTGATTCAGTTAGCACTGACGTAGGGAACTATGCGCACTTTGCCTTTCGCCGCTCCTCTTTGGCGAGCGATAACGATCGAACAATCGATCTATCCACAACGGTCAAAGTCAGTTCCTATACGTCTTGTAGTAGGAGCGACCATGACGCAGCAATCACAGCCATCTTTACACCAGGCACAATCACCTATAACCACCCCTGTTGTCTTAACCATCGCAGGCTCCGACAGCGGCGGCGGCGCAGGCATCCAAGCCGATATCAAAGCGATGTCCGCAACTGGCAGCTTTGCCTGCTCAGTGATTACCGCCATCACCTCACAAAACACGCAAGGCGTTTCTGCGATTTTCCCGATCCCACTTGATCACGTTGAAAGCCAACTCGATGCGGTGTTTACCGATCTCAATATTGTGGCGGTAAAAGTCGGCATGCTGGCGGATTCGAACATCATCAAAGTGGTGGCAAGCAAAATAAGACAGTACCAACCCAAGCATCTTGTGATTGATCCCGTCATGGTCGCCACCAGCGGTGATTTGCTACTTGAGCAATCAGCAATCAGCACATTAAAAGAAGAACTAATTCCACTGGCAGACATCATCACTCCTAACCTGCCAGAAGGTGCAGCATTGACGGGTAAGCCAGTGCCTCAATCAGAATCTGAAATGAACGATATGATTACCGACCTTCGTGCACTTGGTGCCAAAGCTATTCTGCTCAAAGGCGGTCATCTTGAAGAAAATGAAAACAGCAACGATCTGCTGATCATGCAAAACAGTGCGGAGTTAATCAGCGCCAAGCGTTTTCCGACCAAAAACACCCACGGTACGGGCTGTACGCTGTCTTCCGCCATTGCGTCTTACCTTAGTCAAGGCAACAACCTGCACAAAGCGGTGCACCTTGGTAAGCAGTACATCAGCCAAGCTATCGCACACGCGGATGAATTGGAAGTGGGGAAAGGTCACGGACCAGTGAACCACTTTTTTGCAGGGCACACGCATGTGCGCTAATGCACTGGGCATTCAGCTTATCGAAGCAAGTCTGCAATACAAAGACAGCCACACACCAACATTAGCAGGGTTGAGTATGGTCATCCCTGCTAATCAATGGACAGTGTTACTTGGCCGCAGTGGTTGCGGAAAAACGACGATCCTTCGTTATCTCGCGGGTTTGTTAGACGACAAAGTCGAATGGCATGGTGAATTAACCACCACGGATGGCATTGCCTTGCACGAACGTATTGCTTACATGGCGCAGCAAGACTTGTTGTTGCCGTGGTTAAATGTGTTAGACAACGTCTGCCTCAGCACTCGATTTTCTCAAGAACAAGCACCAGAGCAAAATAAACAACGTGCACTGACTTTACTCAACCAAGTGGGACTCGCCGATTACGCGGATGCTAAGCCAGCTCAGCTCTCTGGCGGCATGAGACAGCGTGTTGCCCTTGCTCGTACTCTGATGCAAGACAAGCCTCTGGTTCTGATGGATGAGCCCTTCTCTGCGCTGGACGCGGTTACTCGCCATAAGTTGCAAAACTTGTCTGCCGAGTTACTGAAAGATAAAACCGTTGTTCTTATTACCCACGACCCACAAGAAGCGGTGCGATTAGCCCACCAACTCTATGTACTGCAAGGCACGCCTGCGAAAGCCCAGCACTTAGTCGTTCCGAATTCCAAGCCGCCGCGAGTTCTCGATGGAGAGTGCGCGGCGCTACAACAAGCGATTTTGGATCAATTGGAGAAAGACTATGAGTGATATGACTCAGTACAACTCCGTTTCGGCACGTATTGGTAAAAAAGAACGTGTGACCCATCCGGCTCTGCGCTTGGTCATCAGCACGGCGGTGATCTTGGGATTGTGGCAGTTGGTCGTGGTGATATTCGACATACCAAGCTTCATCTTACCTTCACCAATTGAAGTGCTGGATAGATTGGTCACTCGTTACGATGTCCTGCTCAAACATACTTGGGTTACCGCGCAAGAAATCTTACTTGGCTTGGCGCTTGGATTATCGATGGGTTTGCTGTTCGCATTGCAAATGCTGATGTTCGAACCGCTGAAGCGTTGGTTACTGCCAATTCTGATTGCTAGCCAAGCGATCCCTGTGTTCGCCATCGCGCCAGTGCTCATGCTTTGGCTCGGTTACGGCATCGCATCGAAAGTAGTAATGGCGGCCATCATCATCTTTTTCCCTGTAACAACTTGTTGTTACGACGGACTGCGCAACACCCCCACCGGCTATCTCGATCTTGCCAAAACCATGGGCGCATCGAAATGGCAATTACTGCGCCATATTCAACTCCCTGCCGCCCTACCAACGTTAGCGTCTGGTATTCGTGTTGCCGTAGTTATTGCGCCGATTGGTGCCGTGGTAGGTGAATGGGTTGGTTCAAGTGAGGGCCTAGGCTATCTGATGCTGCAAGCCAACGCTCGCATGATCATCGATGAGATGTTCGCGGCGCTGTTTATTCTCGCCGCACTGTCTATCACACTCTATTTCACCACTGACAAATTACTGAAAAAAGCCATTCCCTGGGAAAACAAATAGGGAAAGAAAAAGGAAGAACCCCGTGAATAAAAACAAACTTATGAGCGCTGCTGCTCTGCTCGCTTCAACCATTTCAACTAACGTACTTGCTGCCGAAAAGGAGCTTACTTTAATGCTGGATTGGTTCGTTAACCCGAACCATGGCCCTATCGTGATCGCACAAGAGCGCGGCTACTTTAAACAGCAAGGTTTGAAGATCAATATCCAAGAACCCGCCGACCCAAGCACTCCACCCAAACTAGTTGCGGCTGGCAAAGTCGATATGGCGATTTCATACCAACCTAGCTTGACCATCGACGTAGCGGCTGGCTTGCCATTAATTCGCTCTGCGACCTTGATTGCAACTCCCCTCAACACTTTGATGGTGTTGGATAACGGTAAGAACGAAAACCTTGGCGACCTTGAAGGCAAGAAAATCGGTATTGCTATCGCAGGTAACGAAGAGGCGACAATCGGCACCATGCTTGCGCAGGAGAACGTGAGGTTTTCTGACGTGCAAATCATCAACGTCGGTTGGGCACTCTCTTCCTCTCTTGCATCAGGGAAAGTAGACGCTATTTGGGGCGGCTTGCGTAACTTCGAAACCAACCAACTTGCGCTAGAAGGCTACAAAGCCAAAGCCTTCTTCCCAGAAGAACACGGCGTACCAGCGTATGACGAACTGGTGTTTGTGGCGAATGCAAAAACCTACGACAAAGCGGCTATTAAAGCGTTCAACAAAGCGCTGGAGCAAGCGACCACTTACATCGTCAACCATCCTAAAGAGTCTTGGAAAGAGTTTGTCGCTTACTCGCCAGACACGCTAAACAACGAGCTCAACCAACGCGCTTGGAATGACACGTTAACTCGTTTCGCGCTTCGCCCATCAGCAGTCGATCTAAAACGCTACGACGATTACGCAGAGTTCATGTACTCACAACAAATCATCGAAACGCTACCAAAAGCGAAAGATTACGTACCGAGCTTTGACTAATTACGAGGCAGCCCCATTATGAAATACCAAGATTTGATCGACGCTTGCCGCCAAGATTGGCAAGAATACACCGAGCATGCCTTTGTGCAGCAATTGGCCAAAGGCACTCTGGCTCAACCTTGTTTTCTGCATTACTTAAAGCAAGATTTCTTATTCCTAAAACAGTACGCACGAGCTTATGCGCTGGCAATCTACAAAGCACGTACGTTAGACGACATGCGCCGCGCACTACCAAGCGTACATGCGCTTTTAGATTCAGAGATTGCCCACCATGTGACCTACTGCGGTCAATGGGGATTAACGGAATCTGATCTCGAAAACGAGCCGGAAGATTTTGGCACGGTGGCTTACACGCGCTACGTATTGGATGCGGGCATGACGGGCGACTTAGTTGACTTGTATGCCGCGCTCGCCCCTTGCTCCATCGGCTACGCCGTCATTGGTAAAATGCTGATTGAAGATGAAAACACGGTATTCGAAGGCAATCCTTACGCAAGTTGGATTAACTTGTACGGCGGTGAAGAGTTCCAATCTGGCGTGGCAAGTGGGGCCGAACACTTTAACCAGCTACTGGCTGAAATAGACATCCACAGCCAGCGCGGTCAAAACCTGATTCAGGTCTTCAAAACCGCAACGCGTATGGAAGTGGCGTTTTGGCAACAAGGTCTAAACGCGCAATAAGGTTAATTGGAGAATCTCATGTTAGTAGAACAAATCACTCAAGCATTAACCGCAGTGCGTCAGCAAAAGCCTTTAGTCGTGAACATTACCAACTACGTGGTGATGAACAACACGGCGAACGCTTTGCTGGCTATCGGTGCTTCGCCTATCATGGCGCATTCAAAGCAAGAAATGGCAGAAATGATGTCGTTTGCTGGCGCTTTGGTGATCAACATCGGCACCCTAGACAGCGTTTGGACACCGCGCATGAGCCACGCCGTAGAGCAAGCCAACTCGAACGGCAAAATTGTTGTGCTCGACCCTGTCGGTTGCGGTGCAAGTTCACTACGTACCGAAACCTCGCGCGAAATCGCCCGCCTTGCAAACAAGTTAATCATTCGTGGTAATGCGTCCGAAATCATTGCTCTCGCTGGTGAGCAAGCGCAAAGCAAAGGTGTAGATGCACTCGACAGTAGTGATGCAGCCCTTGGGGCGGCTCACTTCTTAATTGAAGAATATGGAGCGAGCGTGGTGATCTCCGGCGAAACTGACTACATCGTGACAAAAGAGCAAACCGTCCAGCTGAATAATGGTCACGAGATGATGCCATACGTAACGGGCATGGGTTGCACGTTAACCGCACTGACTGGCGCTTTCGCAGCAATCGGCGAGGAAACAGGCCTTGCTGCGGCAGCGGTGCTTGGCGTTGTGGGTGAAATTGCGGCTGAGCAAGCGCGAGGGCCAGGTAGCTTGCAAATGCATCTTTTGGATGAGCTTTACCAACTGGATGAAGAAGCACTGGCAACACGTCTTAAATTACAAGTGAGATAAATCGCTTCTCAATGCTTTAAACGCCTCTCACTCCAACGAAAGTGGGAGGCAAAAGGAAACACAATGAACGCCTATCGTTTGTATTTGGTCACCGACGACCAACAAGATTTACCCACTCTCAAACACGTTGTAAGAAAGGCGGTAGAAGGTGGGGTCACCATGGTGCAGGTGCGTGAAAAACATGGTGACGTTCGTGCATTTATTGAACGAGCTCAAGCCGTAAAGACGATCCTTGAAGGCACTGGAGTCCCGTTAATCATCAATGATCGTGTTGATGTTGCCCTTGCTGTTGATGCTGATGGTGTCCACTTGGGGCAATCAGATATACCCGCAACTATCGCTCGCGAGTTGATTGGACCAAACAAAATTCTCGGCTTATCGATTGAGACTGAAGATCAACTGGCAGAGGCGGATTCTCTGCCCATTGATTACATCGGTTTGAGTGCCATCTTCGCTACGCCGACCAAAACCAACACCAAAAAACACTGGGGTATTGAAGGTTTGAAGATGGCGTTAGAGACGACTTCACTACCGATTGTTGCCATTGGCGGCATTAACGAAAGTAACATTCCGCAACTTAGCGCCACTGGTGTTCATGGTTTGGCTTTGGTTTCTGCCATTTGTCATGCAGAAAATCCAACCAAAGCAGCAGAATACTTACTTTCTCTGATGGATTAAGACCCCAACGCTTAAGGATGAGCGCCTTTACCCTTCGGATAAATGTCATCAATTCATCACTCAGCCTTCATTCTCTCGTCAAATTGACAAAGCGTTGATAAGTTTTTCACGCCAGATAACGTAAGATAAGCCCCTTATTTTCACGTGGTTGAATAACCCTCAATAAAAACAAAACGCTCTCAATGAAAACCAAAAAATATGGATTGATGATGCTCGCCTTGTTTGTTCTTGGCATCATCCCAATGTCGCTGTTTGGCTCTTATCATGATCTCACCTCACAGGTGCCTGAAAGTCTGGGTATTACTTTTACTTTGCTCACTGATTCTGCTGGCAGCAAAGGCTTTTTAATTACCTTAACACTGCTACTGCTTTCTTTATTTCGCTTTAAACCAAGTCGCACTGAGTGGATGCAAAAACTCTCAATGTTAGTGCTGTTACTTGTGATTGGCTTTGCCAGCAAAACGGGGCTAAAACTGATGACAGAAAGCCCGCGCCCGTACACGGAATTGCTCGCAGCAGAACAATTGATTGAAACACCAGAAACGTTTTATCAGTTAGATACAAAACAACAAGCCAACGTAATTAACCAGATTTCTGAACGAGTCAGTGATTGGCGGACGCGCCATTGGCAAGGCGAGAAAGACTATTCTTTCCCATCCGGTCATACGATTTTCGTTTCGATTTGTCTGGCTTTCTTTGGTGGGTTGTTCTTACAGAACAAGTGCTATACCTCTGCACTGTCATTATGGATGTGGGGAATGAGCGTCGCATATAGCCGCTTATGGCTGGGCATGCATCGCCCTGAAGATTTAATAGGTTCGGTCTTGTTTGTCGCGATTGTATTTACTTTACTCCCGACATTTCAGATTAAGAAACAGATGCCGTTTGTTTCTCTCGCTTCGCGCTAATGTGAACGATGACTAGATAAAAAAGAAGCCAGCGATTCGCTGGCTTCTTGCTTTCAAGCGCTACTTTTTTCTAGCCATTTTTTGGTGGTTCAAACGCTGTTAGTTCTAATTCTGGGCCAGTGTATTTTTCAATACGAACCAGTGCCGAGTTCGCCGCACAGCCGTTTGCAAGTCGAGAGGTCGGAATATCCAACGTTAACACATTACAACCGCCGTTCTTACAAATGCCGGTTTTCGGATCCAGATCCGGCCAACCGCCTTCATGAATACACACTGAACCTTGCTTGATTCGGTCAGTCACTTCTGCGCCAACCAATACTTGGCCACGGTTGTTAAACGCACGAACTAGATCGCCCGTTTTAATACCACGCGCTTTCGCATCTTCAGGGTGAATCCAAATAGGTTCACGGTTTGCAATTGCGTACTCTTCGCGAATCTTCGCGTAGTTAAACTGGCTGTGTAGACGATGCGCTGCGTGCGCGGTCATTAGCTGCAACTCGCCATCTTTTGCATTGCCAGTGTACTCGGTTGGTGCCATCCACGTTGGGTGTGGAGGACAGTCTTCCAACTGGTAACCTTCAATCGTTTTCGAGAAGATTTCGATCTTACCACTTGGCGTACCTAGCGGGTTCATGATCGGGTCTTCACGGAAATCCGCGTAACGAACAAACTGTGCGTTCTTCTCGTTCCACTTCATCTCGATCAGTTGGTTATCTTCCCAGAACTTGCTGAAGTTCGGCATTGCTACGCGAGAGCCACGGCCACCTTGTTGCGCCGCCTTGTAGAAGCCGTACAGCCATTCCATTTCGGTTTTTCCTTCGGTGTACACATCACGGCCACCCGGTGCTAGCATCTCCGCCATGTCCGCGAATACGTCGAAGTCATTACGCGCTTCACCTTGTGGCTCAACCACTTGCTTCATTGGCACCAAGTGTTGGTTACTGTAGTCACCCGTCATCGTTAAGTCGTTGCGCTCGAACGATGTGGTGATTGGTAGGACGATGTCCGCGTGCTTCGCAGCCGCTGTCCAGTAAGGTTCTGAAATCACGATCAGTTCAGGCTTTTGCCATGCTTTAATCAAGCGGTTGGTGTCTTGGTGGTGAGTAAAGTTCGCACCACCTGCCCACCAAATCATCTTGATATCTGGGAACGTCAGTTCATGACCGTTGTGATGGTAGGATTGACCTGGGTTTTCCAACGCCTCGACAATACGCGCCACAGGGAAGCTTTGCACCGCGCCAGATACCGCCCAGTCGTTACCCGCAGAAGAGCCGCCACCCAGTGATGCTGAAATCGCAGGAAGCACGCCAGCGTCACGAGCAGGGTTACCACCGTTTGAGTAGTGGTAAGAGAAACCAAAACCACCGCCCGGTAAACCGATTTGACCCAACATCGTTGCCAGTGTAACCAGCATCCAGTGACGCTGTTCACCGTATTGTTGGCGCTGCATGCCCCAACCCGCCATCAGCATGGTGCGGTTTTTACTGAAGATGTCAGCCAGTAGCTCAAGTTGCTTCGCAGGTACGCCACAGATTTGCGATGCCCACTCCGCTGATTTTTCTACGCCGTCTTCTTCGCCCATCAGGTACGCTTCAAATTTGTCGTAACCAGCGGTGTATTTATCGAGGAAGGCTTTATCGTGCTTACCTTGTTTCACCAAGGTGTGTGCGATACCCATCATCATTGCTACGTCGGTCATTGGGTGAGGAGCAATCCACTCCGCATTCTCGCCAAAGAACTCAATGGTTTCAGAACGAATAGGGTCAATTGCAATAACCGTCTTGCCTGATTTTTTCAATTGATGGAAGAACTCAAGACCCGCGCAGTCTGTTGAGCTCCACGCGATTTTTAGAGTGTTAATTGGGTTTAAGCCCCAAAGAACCACTACATCACTGTGCTCTAGCACCACTGGGTACGTGGTTTGTTGTTCGTACACTTCGATAGAGCCCACAACGTGCGGCATGATGATCTGCGCAGCACCCGTTGAGTAGTCACCCAAGTGGCCTGAATAGCCACCCGCCATGCTCATGTAACGTTGCAGCAAGGTTTGTGCTTTGTGCAGTACGCCACTTGAACGCCAGCCGTAAGAGCCTGCAAACACAGAAGCCGGGCCATATTCTTTGCGAATTCGCATGTGCTGTTCGTGGATCAGCTTGTAAGCCTCATCCCAAGACACACGCACAAACTCATCACTACCGCGCACACCTTCTGGCGACGATGGGTTTGCCAAGTAGCCTTTACGTACCATTGGGTACTTCACACGCGCCTTGGTATGCACTTGGTCAGGCCCAGTAGTTTGTAGACTATTTGGTACAGTTTGTGGAAGAGCATTAGTAGTCGAAACCAACTTACCATCTTTCACTTCACATAACATTGGGCCCATGCGGCCCGCTGTCAAAATGCCCTTACCACGCTGGTTTGAAGACGCAACAGACATAGGCGCAAAAGAAGTAAATGCCATGGCGCCAGCCGCCATACCTGTGCCTTTTAGAAATCCACGACGGGTTAAATTAGTCATAATCTTATCCTTCTATTTATCGTTAGTGACCAACCACATCTTTCGCGTGGTGCTGGAAGAACTTAGTAAGAATTTCTAGGTTTTCGGCAGTGATGTCTGTTCGATCACCCATACTCTTCGCCACTGGTCCCCATGCGTTCACTGTGAAGTGATTTGAAGGAATTTTCGCGTGACAAGTTGCACAATAAACGTTGTCTAGCTCTTCTGCGTATGACCAAACTGGGTCAAGTGTATCCACAACAGGAGAATCGATCGTGCCTGTTAGTGACACTGCGCGCCATTCGTTGCCGTAAACGTCGGCCTTAAACTCACCGCCCTCAAGAGCTTGCTGACCTTGCTCGGTTAGCGTTGCTACGATGGCACGTTGACCTTCACCCATGTACAGCACTTGCTCTGCGCCTTTCATTTGGAATGCGTCCAACTTAACAGTACGCTCATCACCTTCAGAGCTGATTACTTCTAACTTCGTCGTTGGGTTAATTTTACCCATCTCACCCATTGCGATTTCAGTCACAGGGTAAACGACTTTGGCACCAGGTGATGTTTTTGTGGTGAAGCTCATCAACGTTTCAAATGCCTTGCTGTCTAGCTCAGCTTCTGGTGCAAAGTGAGCAACGCCTTTGTGACAATCGATACACGTTTGATCGTTCGCTTTTGCGTACTCGTGCATTTTCGCTGCATCGCGAGATTGCTCAAATTCTTCCATCGCGTCAAAGTCGTGGCAAGAACGGCACGTTGCAGAGTCGTTTTCACGGAACTGCTCCCACACCATCTCCGCAAGCTCTTTGCGGTGCGCTTCGTATTTTTCTGGCGTGTCGATCTTGCCAGTCACGAACTCATGGTAGATGTCTTTCGATGCACGAATCTTCGTGATCAGGTAGTCCATCGGTTCTTGTGGGATGTGGCAATCAGAACACTCGGCACGAATGCCTTTCGCATTACTGAAGTGCACTGAGCCTTGATACTCTTTGTAAGGGATTTCCATAGAGTGGCACGAGAGACAGAACTCAGTATCAGAGGTGTAATGCATTACCGCTGCAGTACCACCTAATGTTAACCAGCCCACACCAATGCCGGCAGCAACCAGCAGTGCAACATATCGTTTTTTTATTGACATAATTAGCAACACTTCCAAATAAAATGTAATTATAGATCGCAAAATACTACTTTATGGGTAGTTCTCTCTTGATCCACATCATTTCCGTGTTGCTCTATGTGTCTCAAGTATGAAATTTCGTTATTTTCATCCCACAAATGAATATTCAGTAAGAATTCATTCCCCAACTAGACATTCACCACACAAATCACTTTTGTAAGTGCAACCGTTTGATTAAAGAGATAAGAGGATGAGAAACTGGCTCTCTACATAAATGCTGTAAGGACACGCATGTCAGTTTATATTGAGACTCACCGAAGCCAATTAAGACCTATCGAAGCCAGCGATTGGGAACTATTTCAGCGATTACATTCCGAACCAGAGATCATTGAGCTCTGTTTTGATCGCCCGAGCGAAAAACAAATAAAAGAAAAATTTGCTTCGCGATTATTACCATGGACACCAGACAGTCAGCACTGGCTTTGCCTCATCATACTCGATAAGCAATCTGAACAACCGATTGGCGTCACTGGCCTTGCCATTGAAGAAGGTAACGCAGAGGTGGGTTACTTACTTTTGCCTGAATTTCATGGCCGACAGTTTGGAACAGAAACCCTTCAAGCGCTTCTAAATTGGGCGAGAGCAACACATGACATCGACCGCTTTTCCGCTACGGTCACTGAAGGGAATATTGCTTCAGAGCGTGTTCTCATGAAGTGCGGATTCGAGCTATCTGAAGTCATTCCTGACGCATACCAAATTGGCGACAAGCGTTACGCCGACAAAATCTACTCGCTACAAAAATAAGGATGTATTTTGAATAAAGTAGTCATCGTTACAGGCGCAAGCCGAGGCATTGGAGCCGCAACGGCGAAAAAACTGGCCGAGCAAGGCTATGCCGTGTGTGTTAATTACCGTGCGCAAAGTGAAGCAGCTCACCAAGTGGTCAGAGACATACAAGCAAATGGCGGAAAAGCGATCGCCGTTCAAGCCGATGTATCTGACGAGCAACAAGTGCTCAACCTTTTCGATGCAACAGAAAACGCACTAGGCTCAGTCACCCATTTGGTCAACAACGTTGGCATTCTATTTACTCAGTCACCGTTGGCGGAAATCAGCTTGGAACGCTTTCAGAAAGTAATGAACACTAATGTGAATAGCTGCTTTCTCTGTTGTAGAGAAGCGGCGAAGCGATTCAGTACTGGTGGCGCAATTGTGAATGTTTCTTCTGGGGCATCACGCTCAGGCGCGCCATTCGAATATGTCGATTACGCCACATCAAAAGGCGCAATGGATACCTTAACCAAAGGGCTATCGCTTGAATTGGCAGACCGAAATATTCGCGTCAATGGCGTTCGACCTGGTTTCATTTATACCGATATGCACGCCGATGGTGGAGAACCAAACCGAGTGGATAGGCTCAGCCCTCAAATTCCACTGAAACGGGGCGGTACGGTAGAAGAAGTGGCGAATGCGGTCGCTTGGCTACTCAGTGATGAAGCTTCTTATGTTACAGGCTCTTTTATCGATCTTTCAGGCGGTAAGTAAAATGGAAGTCAACATTCGACAAGCAACTCCTGACGATTTGGATGCAATTTTTGAATTAAACCTACAAATCAACGCACTGCATTTTGCCAACGCGCCTGAAGCTTTTGTAGCACCTTCGGAAGACGACCGAGCGTTCCTCACTCAGGCTCTCGAGAATGATGAACGCTTGTTTTTAGTCGCAGAACATGAAAAGGAGGTAGTCGGCTTTTTAACCGCGATGATCACTCAGAATGAAACCGTCAGCTTTCTGATCAAAGATCCAATTTGTCGAGTAGGAACGATTGTCGTCAATGAAGAACAAAAGCAGCAGGGCATCGGTCGCCAACTGCTTGAGGCTTGTGAGCAATGGGCTCGCGATGCCAATGCTACACAAGTTCGATTAGAAGTGATGGAATTCAATCAATCAGCACAGCGGTTTTACGACAAGCAAGGTTTTAAAACTAACTCACGCATTATGCTGAAACATTTGTAACGATAACGACAATTAAGCGCTTTTCACGACTAAAGCCACCTAAATCGCATTTATCGATGCAATTTATCCCCTGATTTTAGAAAAGACGATATGATGTGCGGATAAAGGAGATTCGAACATGATTTATCTTTTCGATTGGGGGAACACCTTAATGGTGGATTTCCCTCACGCACAAGGAAAAATGTGCGATTGGGAACACGTAGAAACGATTCCTCTGGCCAAAAAAACACTGGCAACACTTTCCCAAAATCATGCTATTTACATCGCGACCAGTGCGTCTGATTCCAACATGGAAGAGGTTCAGCGTGCGTTCGTCCGCGTCGACTTAGACCAGTACTTAAATGGCTACTTTTGTTTTGCCAATCTCGGCATCGCTAAAAACCAACCTGAGTTTTATCTTGCTATCGCAAAACAGCTAGGGGTTAACGTGAGTGAGTTAACTATGGTTGGCGACTTGCCCTATAAAGACATTTACCCTGCAATGCAAGCTGGCGTAAATACGATTTGGTTTAATCCAACAGGAGCCAATGCGCCAGCCGATCCCATTCCGAATCAAATTCGCTGTTTATCTGAACTCGTACCTTAACCATCACTAACCTGCACTAATCAAGGAAGATGAATGCAAATCAGACCCATCCAGGTAAGCGATATCGAGCGCTTTACCGAACTGTGGAACCGAGTCTATGCCGAAGGTAAATACCTGCGCAGTCCGGCTCCAGATAAAGACACCCTGACCAATATTTTACGTCGCGTAGAACTTGAATCGATTCCTCAATTTGTTGCTTTGGACCATCACGTTCTGATTGGTAGTGTAGAGATTTTTCCTGCCGAACTGTGCGGTTATGAAGGCGGTCAACTCACTAGCACAGGCATTTTAGGTATTCATATCGATAGAACATTCAGAGGAAAAGGGCTAGGTAAGCAGCTATTGTCTGTCGCACTTAAAAGTGCCTGGGAATATGGTTATGACACCATTGTACTTAATGTTTATAAGGACAACCTTGCCGCGATAGCGTTGTACGAACGATTTGGATTTGAGCACCATGGTGAACTAGGAGAAGTCACTCTCCCCAATGGCGAAGTGTTGATGAGTCAGAAGATGATGTTAAGCGCGCCTAACAACCCTCAGTAACGTGCCCTCGGACGATAGACTCTGTGGATGCTTGATTTACATAATAGAAATAGCATGCCTCTTCTGCCAAGGTATACCCTTGCGGCCAAATGTACACCACCCGATCAAGACCTGACTGGTCGACAAATTGATAATCGGGAATAGACACAAAGTGGGTACTATTTGGGTGTTGCTGACCAATAATACAAAAGTCACTGCCTTTGCAGGGAACATCAATTTTGGACACGCCACTCTGCGGCAAATCGATTTCTAATAACGCGCCAATGCTATTGGCGCTCGCTTCTGGCATACCACTTAAGGTTTTTACGTTCCTATCAATATAGTGGACTTGGTTTTGCTCGGCAGCATTGTCTATCACCACTCGGGCGTTAAAAAATTTAAGCGCGGTACCCAATGACGAATTGGAACTGTGTAACATCGACGCATAGGCTTGGCGATGAATGTGGAGTAGTGTTGGCAACGCAGCCAAAGCGATGAAAGCCAAAGTGGCGAGCACTATGGTGATTTCCATCAGAGTAAATCCCTTTAATCTCACTTTTTTATCTCAGCAGAATGAATGGTCGTTTGCCTCACATCCATGTGAGACCTTGCCAATATATCGCTGATTTAAAACGTTTAAAGCCCTAGTAGATGACAAACAAGAGTCATGGGCCAAAGTTGAGACCGCTCGCCAAGTTACTATGCAAACGCACACATTTATGTGTCAATTTTAGGACTTTATTTATCAATCACTTATTTACTGAAGTAGATTACCCGAGTAGTGGAACGTTATTACGAACAAGTCCGCGACGTACGTTAGTGCACATCTTCCCGAAACGACGGATCTCATCAAACTGCGGAATCACACCCCGCTCCATTGCCGACTCCCAATAAGTAACCTCTGAATCGACCATTTCTAATAATTTCTTTGGACAACCGATGCACTGCCCTTCCGGCCCACACACAAAGGTTTCCGGTTCGTAAATCGGTAGTTCAGCTTTTACTTGCTCGATGATATTACGCATCGCGGTCATTCGATCTGGCTTTAACGTCATCACTCTGCTCCACGGATTAAGATGAAGCAGAATTGTACTCACTGGCACGTTAATGTCCCTACCCAATTTAGGTATATTCTGTTTGAACCGATTTTTTTATCGTCAGATCTGGCTTTTTAACCACTAGATAGACCGCCGTGGCCGCCAATGCAAAGCCAGAAATGCCCATCCAATCAAACGACTCACCAAACGCGAGCCAAGCTTGAATCGCGGTTGTTGGCGGCACTAGGTAAAACACAGACGCCACACTCGAAGACGCGCCATTTCTCACCATGTACAGCAGCAGCAGGATAGCCACACAAGAGAGCACGACGACCAACCACAACACGGTCAAAATAAACTCCAGTTTCCACTGAACTTGCATGGTTTCAAACTGCATCGCAACAGGCAGAAACATGATGAGTGCGGCCAAATATTGCACCGTCGCACCACCAACCATATCCACCTGTTGGCAATGTTTCTTCTGATACAGCGTCCCTAACGTTATACCAACCAAAGACAGTAAACAGACTCCGATGGCTAAGAACTTATGTTGCTCAGACTGCCACTCCATGTTTCCCATCAGCACCATAGCGATGCCGACAAAGCCTAGAGCCAAACCCAGCCATTGCGAGGGTTTAAATTCCTCACGAACAAACACCACCAGCAAAGCCGCGGTTAAAATCGGCTGAATGCCCACCAACAACGAACTCAGCCCGGCAGGCATACCCAAATCAATAGCGAAATAAGTGCCGCCTAAATAGAAGCCATGGATCAACACACCCACCACACAGCTGTGCCAGAAATCGCTTCCTGTTGGCAACCTTCTACGCAACATCGCCACAAGAACCAAAAACAGTAAGACATTGAATGCCATACGGATAGAAAGTAGTGTCGCTGGCTCGGCATACTGCAAACCAAAACGCGCACCAACAAATCCAGAAGCCCAAAGGATGACAAATACAAAAGGGATGGCTCGGATTAACATGATCGCCTCACTCACGCTTGTTTTATGTTTTGAGATACTGTTAATGTAATTAGGTACAGTGTTTTCAAAAAGTGACAGATGGAAGTGTTTTTATGGGTACAGATTTATTGGAAAGCGGTGAAGGGAATAAGTACCTCGTGGTGGAAAAGCACCTTAAACAAGCCATCAATGGTGGCGTTTACCAAGTGGATGATCGACTGCCCTCCATTCGCTCATTGAGCCAAGAATTAAGCGTCAGTAAAAACACCGTGATTCGTGCGTATCAAGAGCTGGAAGCGCAAAACTTGGTGTACTCGGTTCCCAAGTCGGGTTATCGAGTAAAAATCGCCTTGCCGACCTCTCGCTCAATTCCGGATCCGACTCGCGTGGATTTGCTCTCGATCTGCAAAGAAATCCTCACGTACCCTGAATACCAAGAGCGTTTGCCCGCAGGCTCTGCCCACCCAAACATTGACTCCCCCGCGATCAAAAGCTTGTACGCCGAGATTGGCCGCCACAGCCGCCAGCAAACGCATGTACCGAGCCATTACCAATTGCCACCCGGTGATCACCTCTTAATCAAACAACTGGCGAAAATCACACAAGATTTGGGCACGCCAACCAAGTTGGATGAGATCATGGTGACGCACGGCGCGCAGCAAGCAATTAGCCTAGCGCTGCGCGCAACGACACAAAAAGGCGATATCGTCGCGGTGGAGTCCCCTTGCTATTTTGGTAATTTATTGATGCTCGAATCACTCGGCCTCAAAGTGGTGGAAATTCCGAGTTGCCCACGAGACGGTATGTGCCCCGAAGCCTTAGCAAAAGCAATGGCGACATGGGACATAAAAGCGATCATCGTAACGCCAAACTTCACCAACCCAACTGGTGCCATGATGCCGCTAGAAAAGCGCCAGCAATTGCTATTGGCGTCTGGCAATATTCCTATTATCGAAGACGATGTGTTTGGCGGGTTAAGTTATAACAAGCCTTTGCCAAGCTTGAGGTTGCTCGATGACAAGCAACGCGTAATTTACGTGAATTCGTTATCCAAAACGCTCGATTCGCGTTTGAGAATTGGTTGGATGTTGGCGGGGCGATATCGAGATCAAATTGAGCAATATCTACTGTGTGAGAACATGGGCAGTTTGAATCTGATGCAATCTGCCGTGGCAACGTTTCTAACGTCAGGCAAGTATCGAACGCATACTGCGCGAATGGGTCGGGTTTATCAAAACAACATGCGCCGATTTATCCAGATGCTTCATCAATACTTAGATGAATACGAATCTCTAAAAAATCGATACCAGATCAACGCCGTGCAAGGTTCGTTCTTGCTTTGGTTGCGCCTGCCCAAAGAAACGGACAGCTATGCGTTGTATCAAGCGTGTAATCAACACAGAATCAGCCTACTTCCCGGTACCGTATTTGGCACTCAAGGACAATATCGACATTGCGTGCGCCTCAGCGTAGCAAACTTTGGTAGTGAAACCGATTGGATTCACGCGATGCAAACACTGGCAAAGTTGATAGCAAAGCATGTTCGTTAACTCGCTCTTGCTAAATGAACTTATGCCCGCATACGTAGACTGGTAACAACAAAAAACTCCACGCAAAGGTGGAGTTTTCTCGTATCGTTATCGCCCTCAGTGCGACTTAATTTGCCACATTCTCGCGACGTTTTCGGCTAAATTGGCAACGTTGACGTCGGCCTCTTTCATGGCCTCAGATAAGCTCATTGCCCTTGGTACACAAGCAAACACCGCATCAATACCGCATTCATAGACCGCCTGATAGTTGTCGCCCACACAACCAGCCAATGCAACGACTGGTAAATCAAACTGCTTGGCCACCTGAGCAACTCCCATCGGCGTTTTGCCATGTGCGGTTTGATGATCGATTCGACCCTCGCCTGTGAATACAATATCCGCATCCGCAACATGCTGAGCAAGCTTGACCGTTTCAAGCACAATCTCAATTCCCGGTTGCAAACGTGCTGGCGTGTATCCGAGCAAGGCCGCTCCCATGCCACCAGCAGCGCCCGCCCCTTCACGAGTCAGTACATGCTTACCCGTCGCTTGTTCCGTCAACTCGCCAAACTTGCGCAATGCGTTATCGAGCAGTGTGACGTCTAACACCGTCGCTCCCTTTTGCGGGCCAAAGATAGCCGATGCGCCTTTGTCGCCACAGAGTGGGTTATCAACATCGCATGCTACCAACACTTCACAAGTTGCTAAACGTGGGTCAAGACCAGAAATATCGATGGAGGCAAGCGCCGCTAACCCGCCTCCATTTGGGGTAATTGCATGACCAGATTTATCAAGAAACGTTACCCCCAACGCGGTCAACATGCCCACGCCACCATCATTGGTAGCGCTGCCACCCAAACCAATGATTAAGCGTTGAATGCCGCGGTCTAGCGCGTGTTTGATCAGCTGTCCAGTACCAATGCTACTGGTCAGTTTTGGGTCGCGAGCGTCACTCGGTACAAGGTGTAGCCCACTGGCCTCCGCCATTTCAATAACCGCGGTTTCGCCATCACCGAGGATGCCATAAAACGCTTCAACATCATTCCCTAATGGTGCGGTCACCGTTGTGAAGACTTGTTCGCCTTGAGTTGCATCTATCAAAGATTGAACCGTGCCTTCGCCACCGTCTGCGACCGGAACCGTAACAAACTCGGCATCATGCCATACGCGAGCAAGACCCGTTTTGATCGCCTCGCTCACTTGTTTGGCGGTTAAGCTTTCTTTAAATGAATCAGGTGCAATTACCACTTTCATACGTATTTCCAGAGACTTATAAGAGAACGAGACTCAAAATGTACACCAATGCCATTGCCGTGACACCTTGAACGAGCGTAGCCATGGTTTGCGCGCGGTACGCTAAGCCCACTGACATGCGGCTAAACTGCGAAACTACCCAGAAGAAGCTGTCGTTTGCATGAGAAACCGTCATCGCACCTGCACCGATCGCCATCACCGTTAATACGCGGCCCATTTCTGAATCTAGACCCAATTGCGTAAGCATAGGCGCAACCAAAGCCGATGTGGTCACCAATGCAACCGTTGACGAACCTTGCGCCGATTTTAGCGCAGCCGCAACGATAAATGGCATGAAAATACCCACGCCCAGCGCCGATAACGTCGTACCCAAGTATTCACCTAGCGGCGTTGCTTTTAATACCGCGCCAAATGCACCACCCGCACCGGTAATCAAAAGAATAGGCGCAGCAGCCGTAATACCTTGGCTGATTCGCTCGCCAAATTCTTCAATCTTGTTGTCTGATTTTAGTAGGCGAACAGAAAGGAACAGGCCAATCACCAACGCCGTTAGTGGCTGTCCTAAGAAAGTCAGAACATCAAACACAAAACCTTCGCCTAGCGGTAAGCTTGGGAATTTCGCGATAGAGCCAAAACAGATCAATAAGATTGGAACAAAAATAGGAGCGAATGCTTGGCTCGCCGTTGGCAGTTGGCCGTAAGACGCTTTGAGTGCTTGCCAGTCATGCTGAATTTCCTCTGCGGCTTCAATGCCATCTGGTTCTACATGCTGGAATCGGTTCGCCCACAACATACCCGCCAGTGCCGCAACCGCTGCAACAAACACACCCACACCAATCACTAAACCAAGGTTAGATTCCAGGCCTAAGTTACCCGCAGCGGCAATCGGGCCAGGAGTTGGCGGCACAAACGTATGTGTTGCGTATAGGCCAGTTGCCAACGCCACACTCATTGCAACGCTTGAGGTTTTTAAACGCTTCGCGAGTGATTCTTTGAGCGAGTTCAGAATGACAAAGCCTGAATCACAAAATACCGGAACAGAAACGATGTAACCGATGATGCTCATGGTCAATGTTGGGAAACGCTCACCCAGCACTTTGATGACCGTATCAGCCATGGTGATCGCCGCACCACTTTTTTCCAAAATAACACCGATGATGGTACCTAAAACGATAACCAAGCCAATGTAACCAAGGATGCCGCCAAAGCCAGAAGCAATGGTTTTGGCAATGCTATCTGCCGGTAAGCCGTAAGCAAATGCCGCAAGGAACGCTGCGATGATCAGCGCTAAAAAGGGATGTAATTTGAATTTGGTGGTCGTGAGCACAATAAATGCGATCACCCCAAGCAGGATTAATATAAGGATCATGATAACTCCATTTATTCTTATTTTGCTGAGCGAGTCCGTGTTGGCTCACTCAACATGTAGGGACGCATGAATTATTAATCGTTTGCTTTCGAATTCCTTTAGGCGGAGTGACAAATGATGTGGTCAAAAAATGACGCGTATTGTGCAGATGCACAATATCACGCCATTTTTGAGAGCCGAGTCGCAATATAAAGCTCCGCTAACCCCACAAAATTGGAGGTTGGTAGCCCTGTTATCTCAGTGATTTTTTCTAACCGATAACGCAGAGTGTTCCGGTGAATAAACAGCATTTTAGAGCATTCTGTTACATTGCCATTGCATTCAAACAACGCATCTAGGGTTTTCAGTAATTGCCCAGATTTGTCTTTCTCTTTCAACCGTTTCACGCCATCAATAATTTGTTCACCTTGCCAAATATCCGCCAACGGCGCTAACAGCACAGGCAAACGAAGTTCATCGAACAGGTACTTACGTTTCTCTGGGTAGAACTGCTTGCCAATGGCTAATACCTGCTTTGCGCTTTGGTATGACAACGCGACATCTTTAGGCTCATTAAACAGCTGCCCTAGCGCAATGTGAAACGTATGTGAATCGTGATCGCTTAAACGCGACATCAACTTATCAATGCGTTCACTTTCGATTTGGCTATCCCACTGCTTGGCGGAATGACACGGTTTCAGCACTACAATTTCATTCACTGAGACAATCGCAACTAGGTTGTTACGCTCTGGGTATTCAAGCAACTCAACAATATTGCGCACACTCTTCATGCTTTTAGAGGCGGACGGTGTCGAGACTTCAATCACCGTTGCCACCCGTGGTTGAGTAACATCGATAGAAAGACGCATCGCCCAATCTTTCAGCTCTTCATCGGTCAATTTGCCATTGATCCAAGCCAGAATAAACTCTTCACGATGACGTCTGTCCCACTGAAATTTTTCCACCAGCGCAGCTTGCTCGATTGTTAGTTCAGCAGTCATTTTAACCAGTTTTGCAAAATCTCGGATTTTCTCCGGCTCGCCTGTGACGCCAACAATACCGACCACGTCGCCATGTAATTTCAACAACATATTGATACCGGGTTTGACACCCTGCAACGTCAAACATTGCTGCTCATTAAGCTCTAGCGAATCGCCATGATTCAGCGCCAGTACCGCGCCATCATGCACTTGCCCAACACGTTTAGGGTCGCCACTGCCAATGATGATGCCTGCCGAGTTCATCACATTCACATTGTGACCAATGATGGACATGGTTCGATCAACAATTTGTTGTGCTAAAGCGTGGTCGAGAATCACCATTTCGAGTTTCCAGATTGACAATTTAATCGTTCAATAAATCACAAATAACCAACTGTCGCGATGATGCAGTTAAAAATAACTGAAGCAGCTCAAAGCATTACTCAATTAACCACACGATAAAAATGGATTAAACCCTCATTTTGAGCTGAGAGTTATATACTTAGAACAAAGGTCACCGATGCATTCGTCACTGTGCATCGATACCGCTCGTCTACCTACAGAGGAGGAAACAACATGGAATTACGTAATAAATCGGGTGAAGTCGCAAAAATTGCAGATAATCTCACATTAAAGGAAATCACAGAAATGGGCTACACCGTAGATTTATGCGATGAAGCATTTGACCCCGGTGAGCATTGGAAAGCGGAAGGTAAAACGCAAGGTATGGGCGAGTACCCAGAGGAGTAAGCGTCCTGACGGGCCAGCGCACAAAGCGCTCCATAAACAGAAAAACCGAGCGACTTAACGCTCGGTTTTTTACTTTTGAACTTCTTGAATAAACAAGCCCATCTCTTCAAGATAATTGCCGTTTGAGCATCCCCAATCGGTGACTTCAATCAGCTCGGTAACTAACTGTCCAGATTCATCATTTTGTACTCGCTGCACAAACGCTTCAAAGCGTTCTAACTGCGCCTGAGTTTTAATGCCATGCACAGCATATTCTACAAGCAAGCCGTTGTATGTCTGCCAGCGCTGTTCACCTGAAACATCACTGCTTAAAATTACGGAGCACTTTTGTTGAATGTTCTCGACCGCATCATTTCTTGGCGGCGTGACTGAAGAGCATCCAACCAAAATCGTACCTAGCGCCAATAGCGTAACTTTTGTCTTATTTATCATATCGTTTCCATATGTATTGCCGCGATATAGAAATATTATTACACATGACAAAGATCATCGAGAGCGCCTCGCAGATTAATTAACTGATGAACTGTAAAACCCGTGCCAGCCTTAACACTGCGCACTCCGAACGCGTAACAACTCTTGCTAACTCATTAAAATGTATACAAATAGTAAAATCACGTTTACGCAGTACACTACCAGCAAATTAATTTGTCCCTCCTTTATTATCAACAAGCGTGCAATAATTAGGAGTCTACTCCCAACCATTTGAAGGATCAAAATGACCGCAACGGATTATCTCAACGACCTCAATCAACGTTACCTCGCGATTCACCGCACCAAAGAAGATTTCTTTTGGGAAACTTACATGGGGATCAGCGATGACCATGATGGCTCGACGCAAGCACAAACCGCATGGACAAGCTTTTTGAGCAACGCCGAGCAAATTACTGCCATCAAACAACAGCTTGAAGCCGCGGATTCAATTACCGACCCACAAGAGAAACAGCAAACCATTACGGGTCTTTCTGGTTGGCTGGCGATGTTTGAATCTCACGCAATCGAGGGCGAAAAGGCACAAGCGTTGAAAAATCAGCTCATTGCCTTTGAAGCTGAGCTGTTCGAGAAAAAACAGAACCACGTACAAACGTTTACCGATGAAAACGGCGAGCAAGTGGAAGGTTCACTGCCAGTATTGAGCTCAACCATTCGCACCAACAATCATGAAGAAGTTCGCCAATCGGCTCACCAAGCGTTGCTGAACCTTGAACAATGGCTACTGCAAAACGGCTTTATAGAACTGATCAAACTGCGCAACCAGTTCGCTCGCTCACTGGGTTATGCGACCTTCTTTGATTACTCCGTGCAAAAAACGGAAAAGATGAGCTCTGAGCAGCTATTTGAGATTTTGGAAGATTTCGAACAACGCACGCGAGATGCACACCTAAACAGCTTAGAAAACTTGGCGAAAGAGAAAGGCGCAAGCGCGCTAACAGGCTTCAACTTTGTTTACTCGTTCGCGGGTGACGTCATGCGTGACCTTGACCCATACGTGCCGTTCTCAAAATCTCTGAGACGCTGGGTAGAATCGTTTGGTCGTCTGAATATTGATTACTCTGGCGCGACGCTAACGCTTGATTTGTTAGACCGCAAAGGTAAGTACCCGAACGGGTTCTGCCACGGCCCGATCCCTTCTTTCTACAATCAAGGCGAATGGGTCGCAGCACAGGTGAACTTCACCAGCAATGCCAAACCAGACCAAGTGGGCAGCGGCTACGATGGCATTAACACGCTGTTCCACGAAGGTGGCCACGCAGCACACTTTGCGAACGTAAAAATGAACGCGCCTTGTTTTTCACAGGAGTTTGCGCCAACGTCGATGGCTTATGCAGAAACTCAGTCGATGTTCTGTGACAGCCTGTTAACCGATGCCGATTGGCTAAAACAATACGCACTGGATGATGAAGGGAATCCGGTTCCTGATGAGATCATTCAAGCGATGATCAACAGTCGTCAGCCATTCAAAGCTTATGAAGAACGTAGCATCTTGGTTGTGCCGTACTTTGAACGCGCGTTATATCAACTTAGCGATGACGAGTTAACGCCAGAGCGCATCACTAAGCTGGCTCGCGATTGTGAAAAACAGATCCTTGGTTTGGAATGCAGCCCTCGCCCACTGATGGCGATTCCACATTTGCTATCCGATGAAGCAGCTTGTGCGTATCAAGGTTATCTACTCGCGCACATGGCGGTGTATCAGACCCGCGCATACTTCCTTGAGAAGTTTGGCTATCTGACGGATAACCCAGAAATTGGCCCACTGCTGGCAAAACACTACTGGCACGCAGGCAATCATTTGTCGCACAACGAAACCATTTTCAGCCTGACTGGCGAGGGGTTCAATGCTAAGTACTTGGCAGATGTATGTAATCTATCGCCAGAGCAAGCGTGGGAAGTACAGCAGAAGAAAATCGACTCACTTGCAACGCGAGAACGAGCACCAGTTGCTTCACTGAACGCGACGATTAAAGTCGTCGACGGCAGTAAAGAACTGGCAAGCAACGTCATCTCTGACGAACAAATGTGTGACGATTTTGAACGTTACATCGTAGAGACTTACGGTCGATAACACGCCAAGAGCCAGAAGCCACGCTTCTGGCTTTTTACTATTAAGGCACAACAAAAGGAAGCGCCATGCATCAACAAATCATCAAGTTCTGGTTCGAAGAGCTAACGCCTCAAAACTGGTTTGAAAACGACCCAGAACTGGACAAACATATTACATCGCGATTTACCTCTGTATTAGAGCAAGCCGCTCGCTGTGAGCTTTTTAGCTGGCGAGACAGCGTACAAGGGCGATTGGCCGAAATCATCGTCCTCGACCAGTTTTCACGTAATGCGTATCGCAACACCCCAAAAGCGTTTGCGCAAGACCCGCTCGCATTAGCATTGGCTCAAGAAGCAATTCGGTTAGGACACGACCAAGAATTAGTGCCTGAGCAGCTAAGCTTTTTGTACATGCCTTTTATGCACAGCGAATCTCGCCTCATTCATGTCGAAGCAGAGAAATTGTTTCGCGCATCAGGGCTTGAAAGTAACTACGATTTTGAGCTAAAACACAAAGCCATCATCGACCAATTTGGACGTTACCCACATCGCAACGCCATCTTGGGAAGAGAAAGCACACCTGAAGAGTTAGCATTTTTGCAGCAACCCGGTTCCAGCTTTTAACCATCAATAACAACGAGAACGTTGAATGAAATTAGACGCCATATTGTGGGATTACGATGGGACACTCGTAAACTCTGTACCGAAAAACATCGACATCACCAAAGCGATCTTAGCCATCGTTGCCCCGCATTTAACTGGCGATAATTTACCGAAATATCTCCATTCAGAAGCCAACTATCACTACGCAAACCACGCGGCGAAAAACTGGCAAGAGCTCTACGTGGATTACTACGGCATGTCCCATGATGAAATGCTAAAAGCTGGTGGTTTATGGGCAGAGCATCAAGAGAAAAACCAAACACCAGTAACCCTGTTTGAAGGCATTAATGGCGTTATTAAAGAGTTTGCGCAGCTGCCTCACGGCATTTGCTCTCAAAACTCACAAAGCAATATTCGTCGAGTGCTGTCCGACAACGGCATCAGTGCGCCGTTTAAATCCATCGTCGGGTATGATGACGTCTCGAACGGACACCAAAAGCCCGATGCGTACAGTGGTATCAAATGCGTTGAGTCGATTTTTGGTCACGCAGAAAATCGACAGCTGATGTACATCGGTGACCATGAAGCCGACACGCAATTCGCACGCAACATCGAACAGCAGTTGGGTGACCAAAGTAAAGTGATTGCCGTTGCAGCAGCGTACAGCGGCGCGATGCCAGAGCATTGGAGCGTGCAACCAGATTACGTGGCAAGAACGGTTGACGAGCTGTTTTCGATTATTGCTCAACACACGTAATTTTTGACTGCGGTTTAAGGCCAACACCTTGAATGCCAGCGCTCACCTTGCCCTTTCAGACATTGGAACAATTTTAGCCACTACACCGGAGGCCCCATGGTTACATGGCCATGTTTATTGAAACTCGATGGCGACGATGAACTTATCTATTTGCGTTCTCATGCCGATCTTGATTCCGAATGCGAAGCGCTCATTTGGGGGCCAGATGATTACGTAATTGACTCAAATGGCAACACGTTCGGGTTACAATACAACGATTCGAACACCACCGTTTTACAACCGGAAGAACGCACTCTGTCCGTCGAGGAAGTTACGTCACTCATCCAGTCGCATGAGTTTAGTCTCGCACAAAGATGCATCATCAAAATTCACTTCACCTCGGTACAGCAAGCTGTTGAGGCATTAGCCAATTAGCTCGAACCCCGCTCATGATGATTACAAAAAATTATTATTTTTATAATTTATGATAATTTCATGTAATTAAAACCGCGCCATATACTCTCCCACATCGAAACAAAACAACGTTTAAGCACACATGTTGGGAGCAAACAAATGAAAATGAATCATGTCGGTATTATGGTCGGAGATATGGATAAAGCGGTTGAGTTTTACACACAAGCGCTTGGTCTAAAAGTCGTTATGGGTAACACGAAAGTGATTGAAGAACGCGAAACCGCAATTGGCAGAATGTGTATTGCGGTCTTTGGTGAGGGCTTTAAAGGCTTCAACATTGCGCATCTAGTGACAAGCGATGGCATCGGACTTGAGTTATTTGAAATGAAAGAGCGTCAAGCGCGCCATGAAGTGGATTTTTCTCGCATCGGTATCTTCCATTTCTGTTTGCAGACGGACGACTTTGAAGGTGCAATCAAGCGCACTGAAGGGTTGGGTGGCAAAGTTCGTATGGACATCATGCGTTACCACCCAGAAGACGATAACAAGCCTGCGAAAATGGTTTATCTAGAAGACCCATTCGGCAACCTGTTCGAGCTTTACTCGCACACTTATGAAGAAACTTACGCTTCTGAATACGAGTAATTACATCATGCAACACAACCGGGATCAGTGCGTTACTGAACCCGGTTGTTCAAACCGTTTCACCAACCATTGTTACGACTCAATGCCTAACGACTTCATCAACGATTCAACGGTATTGTTAACCCACAATATCAACGGATCATTACGGCGCTTTACGCTGTAAACGTAACCGAAGTTACCCTCTAATTTCGGCAGCGCGTCATCAAATTCGATAAAAGAAAAACGCTTATCTAACTGATTGATCAAGTGACGCGAACAAGGAAACAGCACATCGCTATCCGCAACCAAATTCAAAATGGTGTTGATGTGCGTGGTACGCAGTTGAATTCTTGGGACAACTGAAAAAGGCTGTAATAAGCGCGAGATGTGATCTTCTTTTTCATTCCAATGTTGGATGATGTGAACCGCGTACGCGTACTCTGAAATGTCATCCAAATACATGCGTTTGCCACCATGCGGATGCGTCGCGCGACAGGCCAGAGCAAAGTCGTCCCGCCCGCCTTTTTTCTGAACCAGATGCTTCGGCAATTCCATAGGGAAATAGTTGATGCCAAAAGCGATTTCACCCGCATCGATTTTGTCTGGCGTGGTTTCCGTCCAGTCTTCGATCACCAAGTTCATAAACGGCGCTTCTTTGGCTAGCAGCTGAGTAAACGCGGCAGAAAACCATTGCGCAATGGACGAGTTGATCGCAACACGCAGAACACAGCTTTCGATCGCGGGATCAAAACTATGAGAAACATTCACTAGCTTGTCGATGTCGTTGATGATCCCAGAAAGCTGCGCTTTGATCTCTTCGGCTTTCGGCGTGAGCTCCATATTGGTGCCCTTACGCACTAAAATGTCGTCGTTAAACAAATCCCGAATTTTACGCAAGCTTCGACTCACAGCAGGCTGGCTGGTGCACAAACGCTCCGCAGCCGTTGTGGTGTTGCGTGTTTCAAGAATCACCGCAAGCACCTTGAGCAAATTGTAATCAAAGTTCATCAACGTTATCTCTTTAGCTTTTCTCAAAGCATATCACTTTTGATATAGACTAAATACTCACAATTCATTTCTGTAATAAACGGGTTAACGACTAAGCTTAGCTGGAAACATATCCTCACAAACAAATGGATGAAACCAGCCATGAAACAAAAATTACTCGTTACTCTATTGGGATTATCAGCGCTAGGAGCCAGCTCTGTATTTGCGGCTAACACCAATGTTGATCTTGCAGAAGATGCTTATATCTACGGCTACTCTATCGATGAAGCGTACAAGTTTTTCTATCACACGGCGGTAGAAAACAACTATCCACTGAACCGCTTTCAGAATATTCGTGCTCTAGCTGATGACTCTTACACCGCTCACCCAACCATTAATAACGATACGCTTCACCTTATGGGCTGGTTAGATGTTGCTGCAGAACCTGTCATTGTGAGCGTGCCTGATATGGATGAAGGCCGTTACTGGATCTTGCACACAATGGACATGGGCCACTACACCAACGCAGCGTTCAGTTCTCGTACTCGCGGCACAAAAGGCGGCCAGTTCATGTTTGCAGCACAAGATTGGCAAGGTGAAGTGCCAGCGTCTGTCGACGAAGTGGTTCGCGTAGACAGCAATCTTGTGAAGCTGATGGGTCGCATCATGGCAGTGAATGACGAAGACGCAAAAGTCGCGCTTAACTACATGGACCAATGGAACATTCGTACCCTATCGGAATATTTAGGTAAGAACGGGCCACAACCAGTACAAAGAACGTATCCAGATCCAAAAAATTCAACATGGCTTGAACGCGTGAACTTCGTGCTATGTGATGGCTCGATGGGCAATGCAGACAAACAGTGGTTGGACAAATACCAATCTATCGGCGTTGAACCATGCAAAACTGACTTCACACCTGAGCAGCTAAAACTGGCAAAAGTTGGTGAGAAGAAAGGCATGGAACACCTCGTCGAACTTGCACCTAAAATGACAGATGCTCGTACGTTGCTTGGTACACGCGATACCTTGGGTGATGCGCCACGCGATATTTTTGCAGAAGGTACTTACCTTGGTCAGTGGGGTTTACCACCTATCGAAGCGTCTTACCGTAAATCAGATTTCGACAGCACTGGTCAAAAACTGGATGGTTCGAAGCATGATTACGTGATGCGCTTTAAAGCGCCGAACGTCAGCGAATTCTGGTCTGTTACTATTTACGGCAACGACAACCGTTTGATGGCGAAAAACGACCTAAACCGTCACAGCCGTGGCGACCGAACCATGAAAGCAGACAAAGACGGTTACTACACCATTTACATGAGTGCGAACGAGAAAGGCCGAGCAGACGATCCAAACTTCTTGCCAGTACCTGAAAAACCGTTCTACGCCATCATGCGTTTCTACGGCGCAGACGATGCAATCCAAAGTGGTGAGTATCAAATGCCTGAAATCAAAGTAGTTAAATAATTCGTTTTAACGAACCACTACTCTGTCGCCTCCTTAGCTCGTAAGTGCGTTAAGGAGGCTTATTTCAAGGTGGGTGCCTAGGGCGAACATCTAGCCCAAAAATCAAAGAGACGCCCACTGAATCTAGTGATTATTTTTATTTAGGTATCGTATGGATTTTAATCTAATCCAAACCTTTTTAATTGTTGCTGAATATCAATCTTACTCTCGCGCCGCAGAGCACCTAGGGCTAACTCAGCCAGCGATTAGCGCATCCATGAAGCGTTTGGAAAAAGAAACCAACAAATCGTTATTTGTGAAGGATGGGCGACAAATCAAACTCACTTCTGTAGCGCATCAGTTGCTACCTAAATTTCATCAGGCGTTTGCGATGATCAATGATGCCATTTCCGATCAAAGCACTTTCCGCCTGAGCTGTAACGAAGCGCTGCTCCACCGCATTACACCAACCAACACGATCAGCATTTGCGCCGATACGGATTTACCTTCGTTATTGAACGATCTACGACTTAAACAGATCGATTTGATTATTAGCCCAACGACCATTCATGACCCATCATTTATCAGTGAGTCAATTTTTGAAGAGCCAATGGTGGTGATTTGTCGTCAAGATCACCCACGTATCGCAGGAAAAATCGAACAAGAACAGTTTTATTCTGAAAAGCACTGTCGGTTTGTCGGAGACGAAGACTTCCCAGTTAGCAACACCGAAATTCACCAGCCAGGGCTGCAAGAGCGTGATGTGGAAATGATGACAACATCGCTCTCTGGCATGATGCTTTATGTGGCGAAACACGATTGCTTAGGCGTGCTTCCCCTGTCTTTGGCGCAGAAATGGCAATCGGCTTTGAATCTGCAAGTCATTCAAACTCCAATGTTTTCCGAGCCAGTCAGCTATAAGCTGATTTTCCATAAACGAGATGAATCCAGCACTTCCCATCAATGTTTGCGAGCTTGGGCGCGTGACCAATTTGCTACAGGCCTAAACGCCTGACTCGGTCGCACATCAAGGCGTTTCGCCAAAAACTCTTTCTCTCTTCTTAAACGCACTCTTTATGACTAAATGCGCATATGTTAAAAATGGCTTAACGATCAATATGGACGTTCAGGTCGTATACTTTTCCATAACCGCACAAAAGGAGTGAAGCATGCCCACCAACAACCCAATCGCAATCCAAGCCCTTGATCATGTCGTGTTAAGAACGTGCAACCTCGATGCCATGTTGCATTTCTATCGAGATATTTTGGGCTGCCCTGTCGAGCGCGAAGTAATGGAGCTTGGTTTAACCCAGCTCAGGGCTGGTAACGCATTGATTGATGTGGTGACGGTGGACAGCGAGTTAGGGCAACTTGGCGGAAAGCCACCAGTTCAAAATGGTCGTAATATTGACCATTTTTGCCTGCAACTAGCGCCTTTTTCCGAAAATGAAATACTGGAATATCTGCGTTCGAACGGCATTGAAACCGAAGAGTTTGCGAAGCGGTATGGCGCACAAGGGTTCGGTAGATCACTCTATATACATGATCCGGAAGGAAATGTCGTCGAGTTAAAACCTCAAGTCATTGATGAGTAAGCTACACTTAACTGTGTTACTGACCATTTGTTTCTCATCATTGTAGAAGGCTCAAAAAATGAACGCGATCTCGTTAGTCCAAGGCGACATCACCACCGCACATGTCGATGCCATCGTGAATGCAGCAAACCCGAGAATGCTCGGCGGAGGTGGCGTCGATGGTGCCATTCATCGCGCAGCAGGGCCTGCGCTTATCAATGCGTGTTATGCCGTTGATGATGTCGACGGTATTCGATGCCCGTTTGGTGACGCACGCATTACTGAGGCTGGCAATTTAAACGCGCGTTACGTCATTCATGCCGTTGGCCCGATTTACGATAAATTCGCCGATCCAAAAGCGGTGTTGGAATCTGCATATCAACGTTCGCTGGATCTCGCGCTCGACAAGCATTGCCAAAGTGTGGCGCTGCCTGCGATTTCTTGCGGAGTGTATGGTTACCCGCCCCAAGAAGCAGCAGAAGTCGCGATGGCCGTTTGCCAAAGACCGGAATACGCGGCACTCGACATGCGCTTTTACTTGTTTAGTGAAGAGATGCTTTCGATTTGGCAACACGCCCTGACCCAGCACTGAAATCTTTGAGACAAGAGACATAAAAAAACCGGACTGCCAACACAGTCCGGTTTGTCTTATTTATCAATGAATTATCGTTCGTTAAGCGCTACGAATGCTAGGGGGGGTCATCCAAAGCGCCTAATGTGTGCGATCTAGTTTTTGAAGAATCCGTTGTACATCATGTACAAATGCGCAGCAGACCAAGAGAAGTTCGACGCACCTTGTACCGCGCCCGTCTCAGGATTGTAGTTTTCACGGATTGGCATGTCACCCGTCATACCTTCTGCGTTGTTAAACAGCTCATTCGCCATCGCAATCGCTTCTTCTTTGTAGCCGTAGTTTTCCATCGCACGGAAGCCAAAGTACACTTGGTCTAGCCACACGCGACCACGCCAGTACACATCTTTACCGTAAGCAGGGTTAGTTTGCGATGCGGTCGGCAAAGGCACACCCGTTCCTTGGAATTTATCTGGCGTGTTGAACTCGTCTTGATCACGCATCACCGCGATCACTTTATCGGCATGCTCTTGCGTTGCTGCACCATTAAACAACGGCGACCAACCTTCAGGGCCTTTTCCACGCTCTACAATCGGCAAACCCGCACAGCCATTTGCAAGAGGCGCAGGAGTAGTGCCATCTTCAGCCACATTTAAGTGAATGTCGTAGAAGAATCCTGTGCTTTCATCAAACATACATTGGTTAATGTAAGTCTTGATTTTTTCTGCGCCGTTAAGGAATTCTTGCGCACGATCTTTACCTTCTACGCCATCGGACACCAACTTCGCCATTTCCGCTAAGTATTTGTTGTCTGAGTACATGTAAGAGGCTTGATCCACCGATTCTTGCAGCATAGAGAAGCCAAGCAGCTCGCCGTCTGCAGCATTATTGTTGGTGCGATTTTCTGCAAAACGAACTTCCCAATCTTTCTTCGCAAGATCGAGTTTCGCTAAGTTTTCCGCTGACGTATTGCTGTACACCCACTCTTCGCCTTCCAGCTTGATGCTGTTATCAAAGCCGTACGCACTTGCCGCGTAGCGACCAAGTTGATCCACATTTTTGTCTGGATTGCTGATGTCTTCAGCTTGCGAATTCATGTTGTGGATGTTGTAGATAAAGCCAAAACGAGCCGCGTTATCCATGCCCGATTCCCAGCCAGCCGCTTCTTGTGCGCCGACGTGAATCGTCATGTAATCCACTTCATCGAGAATCTTATTGTAAGACGCCATGCCTTTTACTTTATAAGAATTGCCGTTTTGCTCGATGATGTCTTCTGCCGGAATAATGGTCGTGAAGTTAGGATCGCGCGTTTCTACCCAAACGTACATCACGCCTTCTTCCGTGTTGTGTGCAGGGTCCACTGCCGCGCCGTATTCAGGCACACCATTTTGGTTGTGGTCGCGGTTTGATAGCCACCAATCGTGGTATGCCACCAACTTCGGATACATTTCATCAATGAATTTTTGCGCGTCTTCTGGGCGATCAAACTGGTTCACGAGAGCGTGATACACCTCCATCACAGACCATGCCGCCAACGATGGTTTCGTATTGCGTTCGTTCCAGTTTTCAGAGCCAGCACCACCACGACTAACAGGTTTGGTGTACGTCAACACATCCAGCAAGTAGCCTTTGTCTTGCGGACGAATCTTGTCATCAGCTTGAACTTGTTCTTGGAATACCGTGCGAATGTTGTCCATCGCAACATCTGGGTTGAAATGCGCCATCGCGTACGCTTGTTTCCACGAATCCCACGGCCACGTTAAGTTACCAGAGAACCAACGCGCAGTGACCGATGGCGTGACTGTCGCTTGTTCAATGTCGCCCGCCGCAGAGCGCCAGTTACCGTTTAGGGTTTCCATCGCTTTTACGGCCACACGAGCTTGGTCTGCTGTCGCTTCTTTGTTGATAAGACCATTCGCTAAATAGCCGTCCCAACGCGCTTTCGACGCTTCCATGTATTGAGTTGGATTCGCCAACACATCTTGCAATTTCAACGATTCCGACTGCACTTCTTTTGCATTGTGCAGGTTAGAATACGCCGTATAAACCGCCGATGTTTGCTCAGCTGGTAGGCTCATCTCCGCGGTAGAACTGAATGAGGTTTCGTTGGTGAACGTCTTCGTCGGTAGAGAACGAGTAATGCGGAACTCGGCATCGCGGTCATTACGAATCGCCCAGTTGTCTTTCATCTCGCTAAAGTTAATTTTAATGCCGTTCTCGATGGTCGAAATCTGGCGCTTGTAATCTGGGTAGTACTGCGCCACGGTTTGGTCTTTGCGCGTCGACAGCGCGTATTTCACCAACTCGCCGTCCCACTCCAACGCCAAGTTCATATCACGATCAGTTTTGTTAGTGATGAGCGTTTCCACCAGCGAAGAGCGATCAGTCACGAAGCGCAGCACCATTTGCACGTGAATATCGTCCAAGTCCAACACCTGCACTAATGCACCAGGAATGGAATAGACTTTCGCTTCTGCGTTCGATAAATCGTAAGTTTGGCCACTCACTTTGTCGGTCAACGTGAGCTTGTCGAACGTTTGGCCAGACATAAAATGCGCGTACTCTTGCGTCACTTGCATAATACCGCCGAAAGCGCCATAACCCGCCGCATCTTCAGGTAGCAAATGGCCATGCCACGCGCCGTGATCCGTCAACGCGTTGTACTTCAGGTTCGAATAACTGTCGTAATCACGCAGGTAAGTTGGATTACCAGTACGATCAATCACGTTAGTAAATTCCGAAGTTGGCGCCCGTGGTAAACGGATTTCAGTTTTATCATTGGAACCACATCCAACAAGCGAAATAGTAGCCCCGATCAGAATGGCAAGTGTGCTCTTTTTAAACATACTTTTTCCCTATTATTTACGTTATTTTTATATTCTCATTTATATAAATGAGTGTTTTTAGTGTGCAGAAGCCCGGCTCGCACTAAATAAGCACAAGCTTCCGATAATTATTCTTTTATTTTTCTTTAGCGACAGTGATGGCTTTTAATAAATCGCCATTAATATTCGGAATTGTGTCAGCCAAAAATATCTGATTACCAGGTGTAAAAGTGAGTAAAACGTTTTTTAGGCGTTGACTGTTTTCACTGGTTTTATTTTGAACATCAAACTCAATTAATTTGTTGTACACTTCATTTGCCAGTTTTTCTTCTTGTTCTTCGGTAATCGCAATGCGTCCAACACAAATTGGAGGTCGAATATCGTGGCTAAACACTTCTTCACGAAAGCGCTGTGCAAATAGCGAGTCTAAATTTGAACCTTCTTCAAAAATAAAGCGGCCTGTATCTTTAAATTGATAGTGTTTATCCCCTTTCAGTTCAATGTAATCCATCATTTCTAGTGCACGTAAATAGAGCGCAACGGAAGTATCACTCAGCTGGTATCTCCGAGCGCTCTCTTCTAAAGACCACTCAGGTCGACGCAAAAGATAAAGAAAATCAAATAAGTGAGGATATTGATGGAAAATCTCACTGTTGGTGTCGGTGATAAACTGTTCACTCTCTTGCTGCAGCTGCTTACCTCGCATGGATAACTCAACCAAATCCGTATCAAGGTGCGTGGCGTACAACAAGATTTTATCTAAACCAAGAGACGTATTGTGAAGCTGCCTTTTTATAGTAGAAAGCGGGATTCCAAGTCCAATAGAAAGCTCGGAATATCCAATGCCTTTTTCTTTTATTTTTTCTCGTAAAGCAGCAAGTAAATACGTTGCAGAATTATTCATCTAACAATGCCTGTATTTTATTTATTCAGCATCCATGATGATAAATTCAAGAGAGTCCTACTCTTGTGATTTTGGTCTCAATATTCTATCTTGTTGGCGTAAAACATATCTTATCCATTAAATTTTTTACTTTTCTTTAACTGGATGCATTTTACCCAATCTGAACAAGTTATGGACATTGCTCTATGGGCTTATCAAGATAATAGTCAGTATAATTGTTTTGAAGAGTAAAATTAAGATGGCAAAGATTTTTACTAAAACTTTTCTGATAAGAGCGCAAATTTTCAGATGAAAAGTATCAAAAAATGACACCGATCGATTTATAAAAGCGTGAGATCACAATTGGAAAGTGAATCTATGGAAATTTTTAATTTCAATGACCAGTAAAAACCTTGTTATATTCTGAAAATAACAAAGTTAATTTCTAAAATAATTATTGAAGTAAGATCATATTATTAAGTCAAAATTCTAGCTGGCTCGCATATTTCTTTTTCTCGCCACCACTGTTTATTTATATGTTCTTGATGAACGTAAAAACTCTCCCCCGGCATTGGCGTCAGCAGAGTTATATGTTCTTTTTGACAATGGGCAAGCAAATCTAAAATCGGTTCGTCCCAGCGGTGAGTAAATAGCTCGTATGTAGCCCAATGTACTGGCAACAGTTTTTTCGCATTTAAATCGTGAAACGCTTGCACGGTATGGTGAGCCTGCATGTGCCCCCAGTTTTCGACCGGATAACCTTGGCCTTTCACATCGGCAGCCACCTCCAAACAGGCAATGTCGATTGGTCCACATCGCTGTGCGATCTCGGAAAAGTGCGAATCGTAAGCTGAATCGCCACTAAAATAGAACGTCTCTTCTTTGCCTTTGATGACCCAAGACGCCCACAGGGTCGCGTTTTTATCGAAATAAGTACGACCCGAATTATGGTTAGCAGGCGTACAAATCAGTTCGATTCCGGCATAGTGCACGCTATCCCACCAATCGAATTCCACGATGTTGTCTGCGCAAACGCCCCACTTTATCAGATGCTTGCCAACCCCTAAGGGCACATAAAACGTCACGGGTTTATCGGCGTAGAAACGTATGGTCGACGCCTCTAAATGGTCGTAATGATCGTGCGAAATCACGATAATTTCAGGAATCGGCAAACAATCTCTGGCGTGAGTATTGGGAATATTGCGTTCAAACCACGCTTTTGCGATGAACGGAGAAGCGTAATCAAATACCGGATCGGTCAAAATTCGAATGCCATCGACCTCCACCAGCATAGTGGAATGGCCCAGCCAAGTAAGGCGCATCGATTCACTTCGCTGCGCAAACTGTGTAGGTTGAATTGGGGAATGTGGCAGATGTTGGTTAGGACTCAACGGCGTTCTACCACCAAGATAGCTCCAACACACCTGCCAGAATGATTGCGGGCTAGGGACATTTGGCATCTCGTTTTTAACGCGGCCGTTTTCAAATTGAGGCGAGTGGTGAACACGGTGCGCCAACTGCGCATGGTAGGTTTGAGGCGGAATCAGTGAACTTGGCTTTTGTGTCTTTTGTTCACTCGTTAGGTATGTGCGCTTAAGTATCGTTTCAGACATATCGTAGTTTTGTCTCGCTTGCGAACGCTCAACAGTAGGTTTATTAAAACGTGCATGTATGTCTATTTCGTGACCAAAATGAGGTGTAAGATGAAGATTCAGTTTCAATCAAACGTCTCCTATTTAAGGATACGGTTCTCAAACCTTCTGAATACTGCGTCGGTTTGAAAGGAGAAAACTATGGTGACTTGCAGCCAATACGATTTTATTGAAATCGCCTGTATGTTTAAGCTCACGATCGAGATCACACTAAAAAATGGTGAAACTCATCAGGGCAACGCGTTCGACACAGGCTACGACATGCAGCGACAAGAGTGCTTGTTTTTAGATGTGGATGGTGAGCACATCGCCTTCCCGACTGAACAATTAGTCGCAATGCGCGCGCTCAAAGCCAATCCGCATTTTGATGAAGTGACGTTTGAGTAAACGTCCTTCTTTCACTGATACCATCCAATAAAAAACGCCTCTCAAGCTGACACAACTTGAGAGGCGTTCTCTGGCACAGTTCACCTGAACTTGTTGTTATTCACGCGACCGGATGAAAACCAGCATCGGCATCATGATCACGAACATCACTCCTACAAGCTGGAAAGTGTGTACAAACGCAACCATTTGCGATTGCTGCTGCAACATCTGTTGGTATTGGTCTAACGCAACCGGGTCGGTAATAGAAAGCCCCTGATTGGCCGCCCAGTCATGCAAGTTAGGATTATAAGGATTAATACCCTCTCCCAGCGCATGCCATTGCTGCTGACTATCACGATATTGGAACGTGGTGGCGATAGAGATACCAAACGAACTACCAATCGTACGGAACAAATTGTAAATACTTGCCGCCGCGACAGATTGCTCTTTCGGAATCGTTAAATACGCCAAGGTGGACAGCGTCGAGAAGGTTAAACCAAGCCCCATGCCCTGAATCATACTCGGCATCACAATCCAAAATGTATCGATCTGCAGTGAGTATTGCGCCATCAAATAACTACCAATCCCGATGCAGCTCAAGCCAAAGACTATTTTGATTCTGGGATCGAATTGCGGATTGAGCTTAATCACCAAAATCAACATCGCCGCTGACGCCAACCCACGCGGTGCCATTAATAAGCCAGTGGTTGAGACCGGATAATCCAGCAAACTTTCCAACAACATCGGTTGTTGAGTCGTCAGACCAAACATCGCCATCGACACCACGGCAATCATCAACGACGAGACCATAAGATTTCGGTCTTTAAGCAGCCATAATGGCGCTATTGGGCTTTTAGTTTTCCAACTACGATAGATCCACATCACCAATCCCATGACTGCGAGCAATATCGCCGTCTGGATCATGCGTGAGTTGAGCCAGTCTTCTTCGTTACCTTTATCCAACACAAACTGCAACGCGCCCACACCTAACGCCATGTAACCGATGATCCACCAGTCAAAGTTAGGTTTGGATTTGTTGTCGATATGGATATAGCGATAAATCAAAGAGGTACAGATCAAACCGAATGGCAAGTTAATGTAAAAAATCCAGCGCCAGTTGATGTTGTCGGTGATCACGCCACCCACAACTGGGCCCAAAATAGGACCAAGCAAAATGCCGATGGAGAAAATCGCCATCGCTTTGCCTTTTTGCTCATACGGATAAATCTGTACTAACGTCGACTGCGCCAATGGAATCACCGACGCGCCGAAAGCGCCTTGGATAATGCGAAATAGCACCATCTCTTCAAGCGACTGTGCTTGCCCACAAAGCGCACTGGCAATCACAAAACCGATCACAGCAACCAGCATGACTTTGCGTTCACCAAAGCGCGACACCCAGAAACTGGTCATCGGAATGAAGATCGCTTCCGCCATGCTGTAACCCGTCAGCACCCACGTAATTTGGTCTGCCGTTGCGCCCAACGCGCCCATCATGTGCGATAGCGACACGTTCGCAACGGTCATATCGATTAACACCATGATGGCAGAAAGCATCACGGCGACGGTGGCAATCCCCCGTTTGTCTGCCGTAATTTGATGGCTCATTGCACGCTACTTTGCAAATCAATGGTGACTTCTGAGCTCGCACCAACGCGAAGTTGCGGCGCATCGGCCGGTACTTCTAATGCCAAACGTACAGGGAAACGCTGTTTAATTTTAACCCAGTTACCCGTTGCGTTTTCTGGTGGCATCAAGGAGAACGATGTACCACTCGCTGGCGACAGCTGTTCTACCGTTGCTTTCCACACCACGTCTGGGTACATATCAATCACCACATCCGCATGCATACCAGGTTTGATGTGAGTAAGATCGGTTTCTTTAAAGTTCGCGCGTACCCAATAGCTGTCTTTTAAAATCACAGGGAACAGCGTTTGACCCACGCTAACGACCGAGCCTACGTGCGTATTGATTTCACCGGCAATGCCATCCACTGGTGACGTAATGTCGGTGTAGCTCAAGTTCAGCTCCGCTTGCGCTAACTGTGCTGCCGCTTGTTGAACGACCGCAGCCTCTACGCCTTCTTCACCACGGTTCGCAATGGCTTTTTCTACCGTCGCACGCGCTTGCTCTAGGCTCGCTTGGGCATTGGCTAGTTTGTTTTTCGCCGTATCTAAATCTTGGTCTGACGCCAGTTTGCGTTTCACCAGGGAATCCGTACGTTTGTACTCTACTTGCGCTTCTGTCAGGTTAGAGCGCGCTGCATCTAAGCCCGCAACGGCCTCAGTTACCTGCTTATCGGCAACGTCATGTTGCTGGACCGCCAATTGGTATGCCGCTTTTGCTTGCTTCACTGCCAACAAATATGGGCGTGAATCTATCTTCAGCAGTAGGTCACCTTTATTAACAGATTGGAAATCTTTGACATCCACAGAAACCACTTGGCCTTTTACCTGAGGGGCTACCGATAAAATTTTTGCCCTAACGTAGGCATCTTCCGTGCTTGGATGACTATCTGAATACTGCCAAGACCAATACATCGCACCAAATGCGATAACACATAGAGTAAAGAAAAGAGTTTTTACCAGCTTAGATCTAGAGGAAGAATGCTTCGCGATGTCGCCGCTCATTTATATTGTCCACTTGTTCAATTATGTGATCAGTGTAGGACTTTTCGATCTTCCGACAATAAAATGATCTGCAAGGTAAAGATCCAATTTTGCATGTTGCTAAGTGGAGTAAATGATGTGCAATCAAAACGAGGATAAAAAAGAGGGGCAGTCCCCGTAACCGCCCCAAAAGTCATGCCAATAATAGTAATGTGCGTGTAACTACTGGTTTTTCTTAGAACTTGTAACCGCCGCTGATCATAAATACCCAAGGGTTAATTTTGACGTCGGTTTTTTGCTTCGCTCCACCTGCTTTGTAAGTTGCTTCTGTTTCAATGTTTGCGTACCACGCAGCAGCGTTGAGGAACCATTGATCGTTGATCATGTAGTCCACACCAATATTCGCTGCTAGACCGAATGAGTCATCCAACTTAAGATCTGAAAGACCAGCGCCTTTACCCGTGCTATTGAACCCCTCATCAAAGAACATGGTGTAGTTGAGACCTGCACCAACATATGGACGGAATTTACTTTGTGGCTCGCCAAAGTAGTACTGAACCATAAGCGTTGGTGGAAGATGTTTGGTGTCCGCGATATCACCAAGACCTAACAAATCTGTTGAGATATCGTGGCTGAATGGCGTTGCTGCTAGAAGCTCTAGGCTGATGTTATCTGTGAACATGTAGCCAAACGTCAAACCAAGCTGCGTATTTGAATCCACTTTCAATTCTTCTTGAGAACCAAGAATCTTATCGCTGCTGTCATTTGGAACGACAGACGCCGCACCAACACGAAGAACGAAGTCACCTTGTTTATGAGCGAAAACACTTGGTGACACGAGTGCAGCAACCACTGCTAGACTGCAGATTGTTTTTTTCATTTTTTATTTCCTTTTATAGGGCTTCGTTATGTCGTACCCAAAGGTGTGCCTGCTGACTGGCCTCAGATTTCAAGTAAACTCATCGCCTTGAAGCACACGGGCATCTATATTTTTTTGAGCTGCGCGCAATCTAGCACATAGAAACCCTACTATTTTGATGGAAATCAATTTGTGAAAAATATAGGTTTTTTGTATAGAGAAACGCCATACCGATCAACAAATTATGCAAATCGGATACAATTCTGTAATGCAAACTGTGCGTGTGAGAAGCCATGCCTACTCAAAAACACGAATCCTCTCGCTAGGGCTCGTAGCCAGCAAAAACTTTTTTCTTCCTCTACGTCTTCTATTTTCAAAAAACAACCCACTTAAAACGCTCGTTTGACCCCTTAAAATTGCGATTTGAGGGGTTTGTAAAACACTGAAATACAAGAAGTTATTTTTCTGGAAAATCAGTCACTTGGAGTGCTAGTCTGCTCGCAGTTAAGGAGAAGACATGTTAAAAACCGATCTCATTTTTGAACGAGAAAACTTTTCTCACCACGATTTTCAGAATGCCACCTTTAAAAACTGCCACTTTTATATGTGCAGTTTCGACCATGCCGATCTGCGCGATGCTAAGTTCATCGACTGTCGCTTTATCGAATCCAAAGCGCTAGAAGGGTGTAGTTTTCGCTTCGCGAACTTAAAAGATGCCAGCTTCACGAACTGTATGTTGGCGATGAGCCTGTTTAACGGCGCAAATTGTATGGGCTTGGAGCTGCGTAAGTGCGATCTCAAAGGGGCAAACTTCCAAGGTGCGAACTTTGCTAATCGCGTCAGTAACACCATGTTTTTCTGTTCTGCTTTTATTACTGGCTGCAACCTCACCTACTGTAACTTCGAGCGAGTGTTACTAGAAAAATGTGACCTCTTTGAAAACCGTTGGAACGGAGCGAACCTCGCGGGGGCAACTCTTAAAGGCTCGGATTTATCTCGCTGCGAATTCTCGCCAGAACAATGGGGAACCTTTAACGTTGAGCAATGTGATCTGACTCATGTCGAACTAGACGGGCTGGATGTTCGCCGCGTTTCTCTGTTTGGTGTTAAAATTTGTGATTGGCAACAAGAGCAATTGCTTGCGCCTTTTGGACTGATCATTATCTAAGGAAAGGCCATGAACCTGTTTAAAGACTTACCGAATAACCTCGACGAGGAAGTGTTCGAAGACCTGCTGACCCACAAAAACCTGCGTATAGAACGCATTGTCTCAACAGGGCAAACCTCGCCCAAAAGTGGCTGGTACGATCAAGAAGAACATGAATGGGTATTGGTTCTTAAAGGAACTGGAGAGCTGACTTTTGAATCAGGTGTAGTGAAACGACTTGAGGCAGGCGATCACGTTACGATTCCAGCTCATACCAAACACAAAGTGAGCTGGACTGACCCAACGCAAGAAACCATTTGGTTGGCAGTGTTTTATCAATAAACACAAAACGATCTTAAATCGAAAAATAGGCGCTGAATTTGCTCGATACTACCAAGCCGTCACTGGCACTGTTTGATTTTGATGGCACCATTACCCGAGAGGATATGTTTAGCCTTTTCCTCCACTATTCTGCTTATGGCCTGCGCAAGCGAGTAGGAAAGGTCGCTATCATGCCATTTTATGCGCTGTACAAACTCGGAGTGTTACCCGCTCGTCTTATGCGTCCGCTCAGCAGTTTTATTGCATTTTCAGGGAAAGAAACGCAGCAAATTGAAGCGATTGGCGCTCAGTTTGCCCACGAAGTGATCCCGCTGTACTTACGGCCAGAAGCGATGGAAAGATTGGCGTGGCATCAACACAGAGGCGATACCATTGTAGTGGTGTCGGCATCACTCAATGCGTATCTCAAGCCTTGGTGTGAAGCGAACGGTTACCACTTGCTGTGCAGTGAACTGATCTCAGAGCAGCCAAAACTGAGTGGCTTTTACCAGCAAGGTGATTGCAGTTTAGAAAGAAAAGTCTCGCGCGTTAAGGCGGCGTTTTCGCTCGACGAGTTTGCGTCTGTTTATGCCTACGGTGATACACACGAAGACATTCCGATGCTCAAACTGGCAGACTACGCGATGCTCAACTGGAGCGAGTGGAGAGCAAGCGAATAACGATAAGTGCTCTGATTTTTCAAGACAACCACTCCGCCAAAGTGGTCGTTTTAGACTGAAAAAACAAACCCTTCTCACATGAGAAGGGTTTTATTATTCAGGGCCCGAATAACTGGCTTAACGCCATACACCCCATTGACCCGTTGTGCCTGGTTCCTCACCAGACGTCCACCACTGAGCGGTCCATTCTTTACCGTTGTGCGTCACCACATCACCTTGGTCGTAAACGGCCGTCTTGTCCCATAAGTTGGTTGGTTCAACTGGTGGCGGTACATCCGCTTTGATCAGTGACAACGCATAACTGAAGTCTGCGCTTGGCGCTAATACTTGGTTCGCATTCACGTTCTTACTATCGAACATGTAGTGGTTCATCTCTTGATGCCAAATGCCCACATACCAATCGCCCGTTTGCTGCGCGTTAAATTGATCCGCAATTTCTGCCGCCCAAGTCGTCGTATTGTTTGCGCTGATTGGCAGTGAAATATCAACAATTTCATTGCCTGTCGCATTAAACGTACGGAAACGGATGGTGTCACCCGCTTCTACTGGTCCAAAACCTTGCTGAACAAAGTAGCCCAGAGATGTCAGATTATTACCCGGTTCGGTTGGATCAACGGGGTCAGTCGGCGGCGTCGTACCTGTTCCGTTTAACGTAATGTCACTACAGTTGTAGAAACCTTCACCAGCCACATCAATGCGCTGCCAACGAGTATAAAGCACTGCATCGCCGGAACGATCAGCAGGGAAAGTCACCTGAATACGGTAGCGTTTTTCCGCATCAACATACACGTCACCTGCGGTGTCGATCAGCTCTAAATCACTCCAAGTAAGCGGTTTTGAATCATCATAAGTCGGCTTGGTGAGATAGAATTCCCAGTACGATGGGTTGTGCGGCGCCTTGCCGTAAAACACCAATTCAATCTGGTTGTTTGCATCTGGCGTAACATTGGTGCGCTGCCAGTTTGGAGAAGGAATGTTCAAACCTTTCTTAGCGGCATCGCCGGCAGAACACAGTTCGCCGTCACGGACTACGGCTTTAACATGCTCCATATCTCGGTAATTTGGTACGTTTGCTGCAATTTCACTGCGTTGCACAAACGGGTAAGCACCAGATTCTTCAAAAGCCGCTTTACACGCTTGGTTGGGGATCTCATTGGTCCAAAAACCACCGTCTAAATAACACGTATTCTGACGAGCACTTGGAAATTCTACCCAGCCGTGGGCGTTGACGTTAAATGAGCTCAATGCGGCAACAGCGCTTAAGCTCAAAAGAGGAAGTGTTACATGTGATTTCATCGTTCATCCTTAAATTTGCTGACTCGCCGCTCATGAACACAAGCGGTTTAAGCAAAACTAGCAGGATGAGATTATTTCGAAGGTGAGAATAAAGGTGGAAATTGTAAGAGTGCCATCTGCTTTCCAGCATTTGTTGTGTACTTATCTCATACTCGACTGACTCTTTCGAGTCACTTCAAATTCATGTGCCACAAAAACTGTCACTCTCGTTTGGCTAGCGCTCGTCTTTTGGTGTGTCCATCACCACCATGGTTGTGATCGACTTAACGTGCTCACACTCACCCAGTACATCGGCATGGAACGCTTTATATGCGGCCAAATTTTGCGTTTCTACGCGTATTAAATATTCATTGGCTCCCGTAATATTGTGGCATTCCACCACTTCATCCACAAAACGCACGTGTTCTTCAAAACCAAGCTGTGCTTGCTTAGAGTGCGAGGCCAAACCAATCGACACATAAGCGACAAAACCCACGCCAAGTTGCTGATTATCCAGTACCGCTCGGTAGCCTTTTATCACGCCTTTACGCTCTAAATCTTGCACTCGGCGTAAGGTTGCAGACGGAGATAAACCAACGCGTTCCGACAGCTCCACATTGGAGATTCTTCCGTCTCGTTTGAGCACTTGCAATATTCTTTCGTCAAATCTATCCATGATGATGTTTCATTGCTTATTTAGTTTCTAATCATCAAATAAAAGCACAATATTGACCTCAGTTCTACTTATAGTTGTTCTCACTTATCGAGAACTGATTCAAGGAACAATCTATGGAATATCATCAACTGGGCGCTTTGGCGTTGTTCGCTTTTGTCTCCACTTTTACGCCGGGTCCCAATAACATTATGTTGATGACCTCAGGGGCAAATGTTGGCTTTAAACGAACCATTCCACACATGTTGGGCATTACCTTCGGTTTTGGTGCCATGCTAATTTTGGTGGGCATTGGCTTGATGAGCCTCTTCAACGCTTACCCGATTACTCACTCCATTTTGAAAGTATTGAGCTTGAGTTATTTGCTGTACTTGACGTACAAAATCGCCACGAGCGGCAAAACCGAAGCAAAACACGATTTTCGCCCAATGTCTTTTTTAGGGGCGGTGGCATTCCAATGGGTGAACCCGAAGGGTTGGTCGATGGCGTTGACGGCCATTACGGTATACACCAGTGGCGGTTCTTGGCTTGAACTGACTTTTATCGCCGGTATCTTCTGTTTAGCCAACTTGCCATCGGTAACATTTTGGACTGCGGCAGGCATGCAACTTCAACGCTGGTTGACCACATCTAGGCGTGTAAAAGGGTTTAACTATGGGATGGCAGCGCTTTTACTGCTGTCGACTATCCCAATGATATAGAAGACAAAATAGCCGTAAAACCGTGATCTAATACAAAGTTCAGGTAGATACTGAATCAATAATCACAATCTAACGCCACTTTTGGACAATGCCAGGGTCATAGTAGCGAAGCAATGCGCTATTTATTAAAAGCACACTAATCATAAGCCACAGCTATTTTAATGTTCGTTGCTTGCTCGCAGTAACTGCGATGAATCTATCACCCTGGCCAAAAGCTCATGAGCTTAAGGTCCTTTACACAAGGAGCGTTACACAATGCACACTCGCAAGCTTTTTCTTGCTGCCACTTTTGGATTATTATTGGCGGGTTGCAGTCAAACATCCACCACAACCAATGCTGAAGTCATTCCACCCGAGTATCCAGTGGATTATTTCTTTAAAAACAGCGAAGTTTCTAGCTATCAAATCTCTCCTGCTGGTGACTACATCTCAATGATGAAGCCATGGCAAGACCGTAAGAACGTCTTTGTTTATCCCACAGATAACCCCGATCAGATAAAACGCGTCACATCCGTAACAGGGCGCGACATTGCATACTACTACTGGGTTGGCGAAGACACCGTAATTTACTCTCGTGATACGGGAGGAGATGAGAACTTTTATCTCGTGACGGTTAATGTCAAAACAGGCGAAGAGAAAACCATCACACCGACATCCGGTGTTGTGGCATACGTTATCGACACACTAGACAATCAACCCGATGACATTTTGATTTCGAGTAACGAGCGTAACCCGCAAGTCTTTGATGTTTATCGACATAATCTAAAAACAGGCGAAAATACTCTCGTTGCGCAAAACCCGGGCAATGTGCGCTCATGGGGTACCGATCACGATGGCAACATTCGTGTCATCACCACATCAGATGGTGTTAATACCTCCGTTTTATATCGCGATACGGTTGAAGATGAATTTAAACCGCTAAAGAATCTCACTTTCAAAGAGAGCTTTAGCCCCATTTCATTCACGCCGGACAACAAAAACTTATATGTGGCATCACGAATTACGCGTGATAAATCAGCCATCGTTGAATACGATGTAAAAGCCAATAAAGAAATACGAGAAATCTTCTCTCACCCGGAAGTTGACGTGAATAGCGCTCATTACTCTGAAGCGCTTAATAAGCTGGTTTCAGTCTCTTACGTGACAGATAAAAACCACTATCACTTCTTAGATGATTCCTACCAACAAACCTTCGAACGCCTCTCAGAGAAACTGCCAAATGTAGAAATTTCTGTAACCAGTGCGACGCGAGATGAAAGTAAAATGATTGTCGTCACCTACAGCGATGTCGATCGACCAAATTACTACTTCTACGATCGTAAAGCAGACAAATTGGAGAAATTGGCAGAAAACGCTCCATGGCATAAGCCAGAACATATGGCGAAGATGACGCCTATCCAATACACCGCTCGCGATGGAGAAACCATTCATGGGTACCTAACGCTGCCGAAGGGTCGAGAAGCCAAAGATCTGCCTTTGCTTGTGCTCCCGCACGGTGGTCCATGGGCTCGTGATCACTGGGGATTTCAGCCTGAGGTACAATTATTCGCTAACCGTGGTATCGCCGTGCTGCAAATGAACTTCAGGGGCTCAACTGGTTATGGTCGCGAGTTTTGGGAGAAGTCGTTCAAGCAATGGGGACAATCCATGCAGGATGACATTACCGACGGTGTCAAATGGGCTACCAAACAAGGTTACGCACAAGATGGCAACGTATGTATTTATGGTGCCTCTTATGGCGGCTACGCAACTCTGGCGGGGGTGACATTCACTCCGGATTTATATAAGTGCGGAATCGACTACGTTGGCGTATCTAACTTATTTACCTTTATGGACTCCATTCCACCTTATTGGGCACCATTCCTTGCAATGTTACACGAGCAAGTAGGCAATCCGAATGATCCTGAAGACGCGAAAATGATGAAAGCCTACTCACCAGTGTTCCATGTCGACCAAATTAAGGCACCCTTATTGGTTCTACAGGGAGCACAAGATCCACGCGTGGTGAAGAGCGAGTCAGACCAAATCGTTGATGCACTGCGCGAACGAGGCGTCGAGGTCGAATACATCGTGAAGGAAAATGAGGGGCACGGATTCCGCTCTTTAGAGAACCGTCTTGATGGTTACCAAGCGATGGATAGATTCCTAAAAACACATTTACTTGAGCAGACTCAGTAAGCCTTTACATCGCTAAGTTCGAAAGGGCATGTTGGCGTGCCCTTTCTTATTTTTTCTACGTATTTTGCTCGCCCCAGTCCCCAGTACCAATTCAATACTCCAATAATCCAGCTCAATTCACAGTGTAAATTTATATAAAGACACTACCCTCTTATGAGAGATCTTGATAACCTTAAATGAGAAAGAGAATAATTATCGAGTAGAGTCAAAGATGAAGAAGAAGCCTCAACCTAAAACGATTCTTGTCACAGATACAGAGACAATTACCCCAAATATGCAGCGTATTACTTTGCAAGGTGAAGCGCTAAGCCAGTTTCCACGCGACTGCGAAGGTAGCTACATCAAGCTATTGTTCAATGAGATGGGCGGTACCGATTTGAGCACGCTAAGCGACGATGACCGACCATTAATGCGAACCTATACTATTCGTCGTTTCCATCCGGAAATACACACCATCGAAGTCGATTTTGTCCGCCACACCACACAAGATTTACAGTGTGGCTTTGCCGCGCGTTGGGCGATGGCCGCACAAAAAGGCGATACGATTAATATCGTAGGTCCAGGCAGTATCTCTAATTTGAATACCGAGGCTGACTGGTTCTTTATGGCCGCCGATATGACAGCACTTCCTGCTCTTTCAGCGAAAATTCGTACGCTACCAGAAGATGCAAAAGGCTACGCCGTGATCAGTGTGATGTCTGCGGCCGACATCCAGCCTCTGCACGCACCAGCTGGTATAGAGCTAATTTGGCTTACAGAAGGTCAAACCCTAGCAGAAGCGGTACGCGAACAAAAATGGCTAGATGGGGACGCCGCAGTATGGTGTGCCTGTGAGTTCGATTCAATGCGCGCGCTACGCCAATACTTCCGCAACGAGAAAGAAGTTGATCGTGAAAATATCTACATCAGCAGCTATTGGAAACAAGGCGTGTCGGAAGACGGGCACAAAGTGATTAAACGTGAAGACGCGGAATCCAATCAATAGTGGTTCATGTCTTTTCGATTCCAGCTCTCATCCCAATAAAAACGCCCGGCACCACCGGGCGTTTTAGCAACATACCTTGTAATGAGGCACTTTAAACCGCTAATCAACAAGCTCTTGCGCCAAAAAGTCGATCAATAACCGCACTTTTGGCGACAAATTGCGACTTTGCGGATACAGCGCCCAAATGCCTTCGCGATCGTCGCGGTAATCGGTCAGCACCTCGACCAACTCACCACTGTCTAATGCTTCTTGAACGTAGTAATCCGGCAGCTGCACTAAACCCAGACCGCGTTTCGCTGCGTCCACCAAAGCAAAACCGCTGTTGCATTTAATCCGTCCCGACACGCGCAAAGACTTATCGCGTTTATTTTCTTTAAAGTGCCAATAGTCGACAGAGCCAACCAAGCACTGATGCCGTCCCAATTCCGACAACGTATGTGGCTCACCAAAACGCTCCAAATACATCGGACTGGCACACACATAGTTTTGGCGCGACGAAAGACGTTTAGCAATCATGCTGGAATCTTGCAAGCGGCCAAGACGAATCGCCACGTCCACACCTTGCTCAATCAAATCCAGCTTTTGGTTGGTCAGCACTAAATCAAGATCCACACGCGGGTACTTTTCCAAAAACTGATGCAAAAGTGGCGCGAGGTTCATTTCCCCATACGTCACAGGAGCCGTCACGCGCAGTAAACCGCGCGGTTCGGTCTGCATTTGCGTTACGGCAAGCTCGGCCAGTTCTAACCCTTCCACCAAATGTTTACACTGCTGGTAATAGAGTTGTCCGGCTTCAGACAGGGAGACTTTTCGCGTCGTGCGATGCAGCAATTTCACCGCAAGTCGTTCTTCAAGTGCTGATACCCGACGACTGATTTGTGCCACAGATGTTTTCAGCTTAGCTGCTGCTCCGGTAAAACTGTTGGTTTCCGCCACAGCAACAAATTCGCTGACTCCTTCCCAATTCGCCATGCTGTATTCCTGTCGACCTCTTCTAGACAAATAGTGATGAAAATATTCTCGTCGCGCTACGCTTTGAAAACGGGAGAACTTTACGCGTCAGGCAACGAACGAAGATCGCCGTACTGCGCATCAAGTTCAATGCCGAAGTGTTCTTTCAAGGCATCCAGATAAGCTTGGCCTGGCTCTAACTCCAATTCTGTCTGCTCACCTTGGCTGGTGTATTTGAGTGTGTAGTTAAGCAATGTCACCAACCCACTTTCTGTTGCTTTCGCCGCGACTCTTGCGCTGGTAAAACGCGAGTGAGGAGAAGTGGAAGTAAAAAAGTTGCCACACGCGATATCACCCGCAAACACAAACTCTAAGTCGAAGCTATAAAGGTTGTTCCATGTGTCCGTTCCATCCGTTGACAACACTTGAAGGAAGTAACCAAACTGAGCATCTTCGACAAAGCGGAAGGTTTGTAAATCCGTCTGAATCACTTGGTTGAGGATAAACGGCAATGGCGCGCGCGGCGTATTGGAGCCAAAGCCCACATCAACAATCCATGCTTGTTCATCCAGCGTCACCAACGTGATTTGATGACTACGGCCAGTTGGTGTGCCCGACACATGCACACGTCCTAGTAAACTGCGTGCTTCAAATCCGAGAGTATTGAGTACCTCAAGCATTAAGCCATTCAATTCAAAGCAGTAACCACCGCGAGGGTGATACACTGTTTTTTGAATGATGTCTTCAATCTCAACAGAGATGCCGCGCTGCAATGCAATATCAAAGTTCTCAAACGGCAGGCTGTGGTGCTGCGCCACGTGTATTTTATGTAATGTTTCTAAATCGGCAGGTAGCTCTCTTGGCAAACCGAGCTTGGTTAAATAGGCATTCAGATCCGTCTTGTTCATAATCATTCTTACTTCGCTGATGGGTTGATTGTTTTCTACTCTAGTCCCTCGACCTAACTTCAGGTCAACTGCCTTTTCCGCTTTCCCTTCCGCTTTGAGGAGACGTCACACTCTTATAATCTGCTTACCTTACCATTATTACGTATATGTAAAAATCATTTTCAAAATGGACGGATTATCATTTTTATTGAAACACCTAGAATAGATATCAACAAAACGACGCAGCGCAGTAAGCAAACCTTAACTACGCTTATTACGTCACTCCATATACTGAGAATATAAAGGAAAATCCAATGACTGTTGAAATCAAACCTGGTCAAACTCACATCAAATCCAAGGCAATGGTTGCATGGGCCGCTGGCGAACCACTGAAAATGGAAGAAGTGGATGTACAGCTTCCTAAAGCGGGTGAAGTGCTAGTGCGCATCGTCGCGACAGGTGTTTGTCATACTGATGCGTTCACTCTGTCAGGCGACGATCCAGAAGGCATCTTCCCTTCTATTCTTGGTCACGAAGGTGGCGGTATTGTTGAAATGGTGGGCGAAGGCGTTACCAGCGTTGAGGTTGGCGACCACGTGATTCCTCTTTACACCGCAGAATGTGGCGAGTGTAAGTTCTGTAAATCGGGCAAAACCAACCTTTGTCAGGCCGTGCGTGAAACACAAGGTAAAGGTCTGATGCCCGATGGTACAAGCCGTTTTTCTATCAACGGTGAAACCATCTTCCACTACATGGGTTGTTCTACTTTCTCTGAGTACACGGTACTCCCTGAAATCTCGCTAGCGAAAGTAAACAAAGATGCACCACTTGAAGAAGTGTGTCTGTTAGGTTGTGGCGTAACAACCGGTATGGGCGCAGTTATGAATACGGCAAAAGTTGAAAAAGGCGACACGGTTGCGATATTCGGTCTGGGTGGTATCGGTCTTTCAGCAATCATCGGTGCACGCATGGTGGGTGCAAGCCGCATCATCGGTATCGATATCAACGAAAGCAAATTCGATCTTGCAAAACAGCTAGGCGCAACCGATGTGATTAACCCACAGAAATTCGACAAGCCTATCCAAGAAGTGATTGTTGAAATGACGGATGGCGGTGTTGACTACTCTTTCGAATGTATCGGTAACGTAAACGTGATGCGTCAGGCACTTGAGTGTTGTCACAAAGGTTGGGGGGAATCGGTGATCATCGGTGTTGCGGGTGCAGGTCAAGAGATCTCAACTCGTCCGTTCCAACTCGTAACTGGTCGTGTATGGCGTGGCAGCGCTTTCGGTGGTGTTAAAGGCCGCTCTGAGCTTCCAGAAATCGTAAACCGTTACATGGCTGGTGAGTTTGGCTTGCAAGAGTTCATTACTCATACAATGGGATTGGCTGACGTAAACAAAGCATTTGATCTGATGCACGAAGGTAAGAGCATCCGTACTGTTATTCATATGGATCAATAATGCTGCCTCAGGCTCTCCTTTTGGGGAGCTTGAATTCATTCTGTTGTTAGAGAGTTTATTCATGACCATTGAAAATGTAAGCCAGGCCAAAGTGTTTGGCGGTTGGCACAAACAATATACACACGAATCCAAAGCCCTAAACTGCACGATGCGCTTTGCGATTTTCTTACCACCGAATGCCACTAAATCGAACCCCGTACCCGCTTTGTACTGGTTGTCGGGCTTAACCTGCACCGATGAAAACTTTATGCAGAAAGCGGGCGCATTTCGTATGGCGGCCGAGCTTGGCATTGCGATCATTGCACCAGACACGAGTCCAAGAGGCGAAGGTATCGCTGACGATGAAAACTATGACCTGGGTAAAGGAGCTGGCTTTTACCTTAATGCGACTCAAGCACCTTGGTCACTGCATTACTTCATGTACGATTACGTGACTAAAGAGTTACCAGAGATCATTGAAAGCAATTTCCCTGTCTCAGAAGTAAAATCCATTTCTGGGCACAGCATGGGAGGTCACGGAGCATTAACCATTGGTCTGAAAAACGCAGAACAATATCGCTCAATATCGGCGTTTAGCCCTATCTGTAACCCAGTCCAATGCCCTTGGGGACAAAAAGCCTTTACTGCTTACTTAGGCAAAGATATTGAGAACTGGAAACAATACGATGCAAGTGAGCTTCTCAAGCAAAAACAATCACCACTTCCTATTTTGGTTGATCAAGGTGATGCTGATGGCTTCCTCAACGAGCAACTTAGGCCAGAAGCGCTGGTTGCTGCAGCAAAAGTGCATGATTCAAACCTGAACTTAAGAATTCAATCTGGTTATGACCATAGCTATTATTTCATCTCAAGCTTTATTGACGATCATCTCAACTTCCATGCGAAGTATTTGTTTGCCTAATTCATAGGAGTAACTTGATGAATTAAAAAATAAAGTCACCTACCTAGGTGGCTTTATTTTTGGTGCGTATTAACATGCCAATCTTAAATAGCATTGGAATAAATATAGAGAACAATGTAAGGATGAAATCGGATTTTCTTGTACCTCAATCATTAACCCTTCTAATTCTCATTCACAATACAATTCATCGGTTGAAAATAGGATTAATTTCCATTAAAAATCTGCGAACTGACACGAATTCGTTATAGAGCGAAATAATAACGCATATTTCTGACCTTTTAATTAAGAAGTCACTTAATAACCTTGACGTACAGTAAACCGACAGTTACTTTTCAAACATAACATATTATAAAATCTCATCCGGTTGGCTCTATTATTACAATTACAAATAAAGTACCGCTAGCACCTTTGTCCTAGCTCAGCAAAAAGAATAAAACTCAAAGGGCATATGATGAAAAAGATAGTCGCGCTAGGTCTGTTTTTTGTTGCGCCATTCTTATCTGCAAGTACGATCGTATTTAGCAGTAGCCAACAACCTAGTGTCACATTAAAACTGGAAGAGATTCAATCTTTACCAACCACCAGCTACACAACCACGCTGCCTTGGATCCCTGCTTCTTCTGAATTTCTTGGGGTCAAACTTAGCACGCTCCTCACCCACGTCTATGGCAAAGTGCCAGAACAAGTTGATGTCAGTAGCTTGAATGACTATCACTCGACACTGTCTCGACAAGACATTCTTAGATACCAACCAATACTGGCTTACCAACAAGATCAACACTATATAAAAGTCAGGAATAAGGGGCCATTTTGGGTAATATACTCTCTTAGTCTCTATCCTGAGCTCAACTACAATAAATATCACGCGCAAATGGTCTGGCAAGTAAATGAGATGAAAGCAAAATAATAAGAATGAAGTTATCAGAACCCACCCATCAAAAGCAGAGAGCACCACAATACTCTACAACCAGTAAAATGTTGCTTGTGGTGTTTGCCACTTCTTTGCTTCTCGCAAATGTATTGCTTCTGCAGCAGACACGCGCACTGTCACAAAACTTTAATAATGAGCAAAAACAAGCAACCTGGTTTTTATTCCAACTCTCTAAAGAGCTTTCGGAGCTTGTCGGAGAAGCGAGACGAGTCGATGAAAATGTATTAAATATCGAAGGTGCAGAGCTGCAATATGAATTGGCCTGGAGTAGATTCGATTTATTAATTAGTAGTAATGAAGCCTACACTTTTTTCTCTCGAAATAATATGCATCAGTATTTCATTGATCTTTTTGAGGAATTTCAGGGGCTGGAAGCGCAATTAGTTGAAGCAAGAACTGGCGATAGCCAAGCTGCGGCTCAATTTTATCGATCTACTCAAACACTGTACTTAAGCTTGGTCGATTTCGTTAATCAGAACTTTCGCCTAAGCAGCAAAGTCTATGAGGCACAGAAAGGAGAAACGCAACGGTTAATGCAAGCGCAGTATATGCTGTTTGCTACATTCGTTTTGTCGATCCTGTCTCTGACTTATTTCTTTTATCGTGAATCCCATTTCCATAGAAAACTGGCGCTCAGCGACCCACTGACTCATCTTGGAAATCGCAATGCACTATTTATCAACCTAAATGAGCTCACTCAAGAGAAAAGGCCTTTTTCTCTGTGGATTTTAGATTTAAATGGTTTTAAAAGTGTCAACGATACACACGGTCACCAAGTGGGAGACACCGTACTGCGTGAAATTGCTAGACGGCTTAAATCTATGGCGTTGAATGATTTTACCGTCTATCGCATGGGAGGCGATGAGTTCGCCGTCATCCTCGAAGGGGAGCATGTTGATGAAGAAGGCGTTCGTGAGCATATCAATGCGGTATTTGATGCGCCAATACTAAATTCCGACAACGTCGCAACACTATCAACCAGCATGGGCTTAGCGCAATACCCAAAAGACAGTAACAATGTTGACTTTCTTATCAGCATAGCGGATAAGCGCATGTACAAAATGAAATTTCAACGTTAAACGGTATTTATGATGAGAAAGTTCATGCAAATACTGCTTCTACTGGCAGTCATTGCGGCAGGTGTGTTGGCTTGGGTATTTATTCCATCGCACGAAACCATCGGGCAAAAAACGCTTGAGCAGGCACTCAACGACGACTACAGCCTCGTTGGGCATCGAATCTACTCAACCGATCCGGATGCTGGCAACCGATTCGGCTACTTCGTATTGGCAACTGGCCAGAGCATTGAAGAGCAAGAGCCGTTTTTGGTCACTTCGGATCAGTTTATTCGCATGGAACAAACGGGTGATAACACCTTGTCTGTGACCGTCAATGGCCGTATCTACCAATACCACAACGACTTGTGGGTACCAAAATCGAATGGAAAGTTGCAGCACTTTTTGGTCAGCGCAACCGCTAAGTACGTGCGCTAAAAAACGGGAACATTACTACCCCCTCCCACCACACACACAAAAAACAAAGCCCCGCATGCACTGCGGGGCTTTTTACGTTAACAAGAAAAGAACATCGAAAGGATGAGCGTTACTTCGCTAACACTTTCTCTTTAATCACTTTTAGTACCCCAGCCTCTTGGTTGCTTGGCGCAGAATAACGAGCGATTTTCTTAATCTCTTCATGCGCGTTAGCAACCGCGTACGAATGCTCACTGACTTGCAGCATTTCGAGGTCGTTGAGGTAATCACCAAACGTCATGGTTTCTGCCGGAGTAAAATTCATCGTCTCTTGAAGGTGCTGAATGGCCGCGCCTTTAGACGCCTCGGCATTCATCACATCCAGCCAAATTTTTGCGCTCACCACAACTTTATGCGTTGCGCCAAACTTCGCGTTCATGGTCGGGAATAGGAGCTCTTCCGAACCGTCAAAGTGACAAATTGCCACCTTAATAAACTCGTCTTCGACCTCAAGCAAATCCGGCACGTATTCACAGCGGTGGTAGTACTTTTGAAATTCTTCCAGCGATTGCCGATCATGCGTTTCGATGTACGCCGAGCGCTTGCCACACAATACGATGTTCGCCCCGTCAATTTCACGAGCCGCTTTCACAATCTCCGCCACTTCCGCTTTAGGAATGGTGCAACTGTAGAGCTCTTTGTCTTGGTACATCACCAAGGTGCCGTTTTCGGCCACATACAACACTCGATCTTTGATTGGCGCGAACGTGTCACGCAGGCTGTAATACTGACGACCAGACGCAGCGGAGAACAAAATACCTTGCTCTTCCAATTGCAAAAACAGATCGAAAAACTCTGGATCCAAACGACCGTATTGGTCAAGCAAAGTGCCGTCCATATCGGAAGCAATAAATTTGATGCGAACTTGTGACATTAACTAAAACTCTAAATGACGCTGCGAAAATATAATCCATGTAAGGTACAGGATCTTGTATGAATCTCAAGTCGGGATGACGACGCCTTTCGCGATTACCAAGGGTGCTGTTTAAAGTAATCTTCACTGTGATCGATGAAGGCTCTCACCGCAGGAGACAAGTGCTTACGCGATGAATAAAGCGCGTAAATGTTGAGATCATTTGGCTTCCAATCCGGCAACACTGACTCAAGCTGACCCGATTGCAGATAGATATTGCTCAAATAGGTTGGCAGCATCGAAATACCCATGCCTTGCAAAGCGCCATGCAATAACGCCGTGGCCTCATTGCTGGTTAGGCGACACTCAATTCCCACCGATTCGAACTGGTCGCCCTGAGACAAATGCCACACGTGACGCTCAAAGTTTTTGTAACCCAAACAGTCGTGTGAAGATAAATCTCGCGGATGCGCGATCGCGCGATGAGTTTGCAAGTATTGCGGCGATGCCACCAACACCGATTCACACACCGCAATCGGCTTACCAATCAAAGAAGGATCGGGATCTGACGCAATTCGGATTGCCAGATCGATGCGTTGCTCGGTTAGATCACTCACTGAATCTTGCAGATCTATGTCGATATGCACTTTGGGGTGCTTTTGCATAAAACTGTTTACTGCTGGGATCAACTGTGAGAACCCAAATGAAGTGCTAGACGCAAGACGGATTTTTCCGGACAGCTCACCATCAACGGCAATGTTCGACGTCAACGTATCGGCCTGTTTTAACCAGCGCTCAATCTGAGGCAAGCTGCGCTCCCCTGCGGTGGTGAGGGACACCTTGCGCGTGGTGCGGTGCAACAAACGAGTTTGCAGCCAGTTCTCCATCGCCTCTACATAACGAGTCACCATTGGCCGAGACATGTCTAACCGCTCGGCGGTCGCGGTAAAACTGCCAGAATACACCACATCCACAAATACTTTTGCTGCCGTTACTCTGTCCATACATTTGCTCGAAATAAGAAATAGTGATGCACATTATTGTGTATTTTTCCGAGCGTATCAATTTCCTAATATAGCTCCCGTTCCCAAGCCATCGTCGCTTGGCCCCAAATTCTTTAGGAGCTTATTATGAAAAAATTCACTTTGATTGCTGCATCCGTTTTAATGGCAAGCCCTGTCCTAGCGGCAAACCACTCCCCCCTTACTCTTGAGGTTTACAACGCCGACGGTAACAGCTTCCACGTTAACTCAACCTTGGTATACGGTGAGACTGACGCCATGGTCATCGACACTGGCTTCACCAAAGCTGACGCGATGCGCATTGCCGCTAAAGTGTTGGACTCAGGCAAAACGCTTAAAACCATTTTTATCAGCCAAGCGGACCCAGACTACTACTTTGGCGCAGAGGCCCTACACCAACAGTTCCCTGATGCGCAGATCATCGCAACGCCTGCGGTTCAAAAAATTATTAAAGAGAAATTGGCTGGAAAGCTGGCGTACTGGGGACCAAAGCTGGGCGCAAACGCACCGGTAAAACCAGTGCTCCCTGTCGCGTACGACAAAGCATCATTAGAGCTAGAAGGTCATAAGATTGAAATCCGTGGTAACCATGGCACATCAGCACACCGCCCTTACCTATGGATTCCAGATAACAAAGCGATTCTGGGTAACGTAGCCGTGTACTCAAACGTGCATTTATGGATGGCAGATGCCGCTGACCAAACCGCTATCAATGCTTGGGAGCAGCAGCTTAGCGAGATGCTTGCGCTTAAACCTCAAGTGGTCATTCCTGGTCACATGAAAGCAGGCACAAAGCTGAACGCAGACACCATTCGCTACTCGCAACAATACTTGCAGGATTTTCAGCAAGCGAAAAAACACAGCAATAACAGTGCTCAACTCATTGACACCATGTCAGCGAAATACCCAGAAGCTCAATTGCCAATCGCGTTAGAAATCGGTGCGAAAGTGCATACTGGTGAAATGACATGGTAACCGTGCATTACTTCTTCGATCCCATGTGTGGTTGGTGCTACGGGGCATCACCACTCATCGAAGCCTTGATGGACACCTCTCAATTTAAGGTAGAGCTTCATCCCGGCGGCATGATCGAGAAACGCGAGATTGAACCTGAATTTCGTCAGCACATCATCAACAGTGACGCTCGTATCGCAACCGAAACCGGAGCAACGTTTGGTGAAGCATATCTGCAACGCGTGAAAAGCGAAGATGCGTTTGTTCTTGATTCTTATCTACCAACACAAGCGATCTTGAGTGCGGAGAAAGTGGGGCTGAATCCATGGCACATGCTAAAGGCCATCCAATCCGCGCATTATCAGCTCGGGTTAAAAGTGAATGAAGCATCGACGCTCAAAGCCATTGCAGAATCGCTAGGTTTAGCAAACGATGCGTGGGAGCAAAACATGACGTTAAGCGAAGCCGAGCTAAACGAGAGAATTCGCTCTAGCCGACAGTTGATGCGCCAGTTACACGTTGGTGGTTATCCAACCCTGATTGCAGAAGTAAATGGCGAGTACTTGACCTTGCCGCACTCGACCTACTACGACAAACCGGCACAGTGGAAGCTTGCATTACAAAAACTGCAATAAGCTCTTCCCCACTCGCTCTTGTTCTTAATCCAAGAGCGAGTGCCAACACCGACATGGCAATCCTGACTCAAACAGGTACAATCCTCGATCGAATTTTTACTCGCGCGGATACCCACCATGCACTCGCCTGAACATTGTTTTACTCGTTTTACTGCTGATACTTCTGACTATAAATTACCAACGCAGTTTACGTTTCCGTTCTACTACACGCCGCATCCGCTTTGCGTTATAGCCGCAAAGCAATTGCAACAGCACTTATTAGCGCAAACCAACTTCGAACACGATTTTGGTTTGGTTAATGAAGAAACGGGGCGAGGCAAAATGTTTGGCGTATTACTAGTAGAAAGCTCTCAAGGCGAGCTCGGCTTTTTAAGTGCGTTTTCTGGCAAAATTGCTGACCAAAACTTGATTCCAGGATTTGTCCCTCCTGTGTACGACATGTTGACCGATGAAGGCTTCTTCCGCGCAGAAACGGATGCCATCAACGCCGCCAATGCGGAGTACAAAACCTGTGCCGCGAATCCGGAATTAGCGGATCTTAAAGCGCAAATCCAAGCCGACCGAGCCGCTTATCAGCAAGAGGAGCAAACACAGCGCCAAGTGATGATTGATGGCCGCGCCGCACGCAAACGACAGCGACAACAGGGCGAGCAAACGCTCAATGCCGATGATCTCAAAATCTTGTTGGATGAGTTGGGTAAGCAAAGTGTCGCCGAGAAAAACGTTCTCAAATACTTAAAGCAAGCGTGGGATGAAAAGCTTGCAATCAAAGAAGCGCGCTTGGCCGAGTTAGAGCAGCAACTTGCTCACCTGAAAGAGCAGCGCAAAACACTCTCCAACGCTTTACAGCACAAACTGCATAAACAGTACCGCTTTCTAAACAGCCATGGCGAAACACGCGACTTGGTGGACATTTTTGCGGACACCACAAACCCAGTACCACCAGCAGGTGCAGGGGAATGTGCTGCGCCAAAACTGCTCCAATACGCGTTTAAATACGGATTCAAACCGCTGGCGTTGGCAGAATTTTGGTGGGGTGTGTCGCCAAAGTCTGAGGTTCGCCAACACAAAAAATTCTACCCATCGTGCAACAGCAAATGTCAGCCGATTTTAGGCCATATGATGCAAGGGCTGGATGTCGAACCCAACCCATTGGCGGAGAATTGGGCAGAAGACAAAGAGCTAGAGATAATCTACCAAGACGACGCTATGGTCGTCGTCAACAAGCCCTCGGGCTTACTTTCAGTGCCGGGTAAAACCATCAAAGACTCTGCTTATACGCGCCTACAAGCGATGTTCCCTGATGTGGAAGGGCCGTTTGTGATTCATCGCCTCGACATGGCGACCTCTGGCATTTTGGTGTTTGCCTTAACTAAGCGCGCGAACAAAAGTCTGCAAAAACAGTTTATGGCTCGCGGCGTACAAAAACGTTATATGGCACTGCTCGAAGGCGTATTAAACGCGCCTGAAGGGGAAATTTCACTGCCAATGCGTGGTGACCCAGACGACCGCCCACGTCAACTAGTATGTTTTGAACACGGGAAACATGCAGAAACCTACTGGCAACTGATTGAAGTCAAAGATGGACGCAGCAAGGTATACATGTATCCGAAAACCGGGCGAACTCACCAACTACGTGTACACAGTGCTCATCACATGGGGTTAAACATGCCAATGGTTGGTGATGGTTTATACGGCGAAAAAGCGAATCGCTTACACCTGCATGCTGAGATGCTAGAGCTGGATCATCCATACAGCAAAGAGCGCATGGTGTTCAGAGCTGAGTGCGAATTCTAACTTCTTCCAGATTTTAAATAACAAAAAGGCACTGACTATCAGTGCCTTTTTTGGTTTCTAACAACAGAATAAGCGTGATACAGCAAACCGTTAGCTCACCTTAAACTTGGTCCACACCTGAGAGCGCCAACGCCTTGCCATGATGATACCACGCACCCATTCATCGAGAGCGATTGCCATCCAAGCTCCTAAAACGCCATAACCCATGTGGATGCCAAAGATGTAGGAGAAAAACACGCCTAGTCCCCACATACTCAAAATCCCCATTTGCACTGGGAACTTGATGTCACCCGCGCCTTTGAGCCCCGCGATAAAAATCAGGTTAAACACACGTCCGGCCTCGAGCAAAATTGAGCCCATGACTAACGAACCTGCCAATGCGAGTATTTCTGGTTGATCGGTAAATACGCGCAGAATCTCTTCTCTAAACAGGTAAATCAGTGTGGTTGCCGCCGTTGATGCCACAAATCCCACTAAGAAGTAGATTTGTACGCGTTTTAAAATGCTGCTCACCCAACCTTTGCCGATGTAGTAACCAGTCTGAATTTGCGCAGCCTGACCAATTGCCAACGCGAAAGCAAACGAGAAACGGGCAATGTTTTGTGCATAAGTGAAAGCCGCCAACGATGCCGTCCCCATTTGCACCACAAAGTACACAATGCAGATTTGCGCCACGTTGTAAGACAGCACTTCACCCGCGTTCATACCGCCGATTTTTAAGATCTTTTTGTAAATTTCTGCGGGCACTTGTTTCATGGTCGACATTGGTAGTTCAATGCTGCTGCGAGCGAGAATAAACCATAACATTAACGTACCGATGACTTGGCTGACGACGGTTGCTATTGCTACACCTTGCACACCATACACAGGTAAACCGAATGGCTGGTAAAGCGCAATATAGTTACCAATGATGTTGAACACACCCGAGATCAAGTTCACCACCATTGGAGAGCGCGAATAGCCATGGCTACGCAGAATGGTCGTAAAGACTATGCCTATGGTGACGTTGAACGTCATCGCTCCGCTGATCAGCAAATATTCACGTGCGTATTGCTCGACTTGCGCCTCCAAACCGTAATACGGGAGCAGGAATATCGCGCCAAGCACGGCAATCACACTCAAGAACGCACCGACAATCACAGACAGCGCAATACTTGCAACGCCGACGTTCACAGACTCTTGCTCGCGCCCAGCGCCGTTGTATTGGGCAATCAAAATCCCCGTTCCGCTGCTGACAAACGTCGAAACGATGATTAAGAAAAAGGTAATCTGCGTGATCACACCAACAGCGGATACCGCTTTGTCTGAGTAGCCACTCAGCATGAACACGTCACTGGTTCCTAAAGCCGTCCGTAGCAAAATTTCGACAAGAATCGGCCAAGCCAATGCCACAATGGACATTCGCTGGTTGATGTTCTGGCTTTTAGGCATGTTTGTAACCTTTCCTGCAACTAAAAACTGCCCCACAAAATGTGTGAAGCAGTTTGGAAAAAGAGTAACTCGAATGAAGCTCGAGATGAGGTCGTGATTTAGCGCGGATTCTAGTCGCATATTGGTCACAACGACAACAATATTTCGCTCTGTTTCGGAAAAATATTTCTAATGCTTTTTCACAACGAAAAACTCACTGACGGAACTTAGAGATCATCGATTGACGAACAATGAGTTCAATAGGTAGAAGGCGCAGTTCATGCTAGTCCCAACAGAGTTGAGTCAGGATAGATCCTGCAAATACGGCGGTGGAAATGCATTACTTTGAATTATTAATCGAACCATCTGAAGCCATAAAGATCCGCCATGGAAAACTTTATAAGCCTTTGTTGCGCTTTGAGCACTCTCACCAAACCACACTTCTAGGCCCATACTAAAAATGACTGACATCACATTTGGAAACTTTGTTGTTCTATTCATCGCTAAAATACCGCCTAGAATAAGCGTACACGTTAATTAAGCAAGGATACGTAATGTCGACATTGGCTGGAGCACGCTTAGAGGAAATGGCGGATATCCGCTCAACAAGAAAAAAGAAAATTGTCTTTTTATGCTCCAGTATCGCCGCGGCATGTTTGACTTATGGCTCCATTGCTCAATTGTTTGAGGATAATTGGGGATTAAGCTTTTTCCATGCTCTGTGTGCCTTAGCCTGTTTAGGTATCAGTTATGTGATAAAGGTTCAACGACATCATCAATATGCCGACCTATGGCTGAGTGCAGTTTTGATGTTCGAAGGGTTATTGCTACTTCTGTATAACGATGCCCCCTCAGGCAAACTGCTATGGCTATACCCTATTGTCGCCACTCTAGTGCTGATCAATGAGTTTAAAGTCGGTCTGCTGTTTAGTGGCACCTATATCTTACTGATCTTTTTTGGCGTCGTTTTTTTAGATCGGCTACCAACAGCCAGTGACATCATAGAACGACGATTTATGCTGACCCTAATAGCGACTGCATTTGTGTGCCACACATTCTCGTACTACTACACAAAAGTCCTCAACTACATTCAAACACTTTATCGTGAAGGGATTGAAGAGTTGGCGTATTTTGACCAACTCACAGGGCTTGCCAACCGCTGGAGCTTTGAAACTTGGGCGCGAGCAAAGCTCGATGAGATCAACCATTCATCTGATGACAGCATCACTGCTCTGGTCTTCCTAGATATTGATAACTTCAAACATATTAACGACACCTACGGACACGATATTGGTGACCAAGTGCTTCAAGCCTTTGCAACTCGATTAAAAAACAATGTTCGCCATAAAGACAGAAAAACCGACAAACACGACTACTCCATCGCTCGATTTGCGGGCGACGAGTTTGTGCTCATGCTGTACGACATAAACAGTAAAGATGACCTCGACAGCATTTTGAAGCGTATTGTGAATCTATTCCCAAAAGGCTACCGAAGCTACGATATGATTAACGAGTTAACAATGAGTGTGGGCGCTGCTATCTACAAACAAGATGCGAAGGATTTATCTGAATTGACTCGGTGCGCAGATAAAGCAATGTATGCGGCTAAACACACAGGGAAAAACCAATACGCGTATTACGAGCACTGCAATACCGAAGAGAAGTCAGCTTCTGAAACGCCGACTGTATCAGAAGCTTGCTAATGGTTAAGCGAATACATGCATCACCCATAGCCCCAGCACCAGAAATACGATTAGCCACACAGCTTGCAACACTCTGCTCGGCTTATCTTGCTGGCGACCGAATTGGCCTTTAAACGCACGGTCTTTCACTTTGCCCATTAAGCCTTTTCCTAGAGCACGTCGATAGAATTCACGTCTCTTATGGGCTGCATTGGCGACCTCGGTAAAACGATGTCTTTGCTCATTGGTGAGATCTTTGTCCTCGTAACGAGGAGGGAGATCAGAATGCTTGCGTTGTACTGCCATCACTTCCTCCCTGGTCGATGGGTACATTTTTATTAAGTATATACCCAAATAACCAAAAGATGCGTTATAAGTGAAGCACATAGACGAAAAAACCACCCGAAGGTGGTTTTATGACGAGCAACAAATGAGCGCTAGAAGTACTCACATAAATACGCGGTCGCGTCTTTCACATGAAGCTCAAATGAAGAGTTCCCTTCCACTTCAAAAAACTCACCACTTTGGTAAGTCGTCCAATCACTTTCGCCGACACGCTTGACCACAAGCGCACCTTTTACAACCGTCATACGCTCAGGCGCTTGAGTGCCGAACGTGTATTCACCAGGAAGCATTACTCCAACGCTAACGTCCTGATCATTCTGGTTAAAGCCTAGTGATTTTACACTACCTGCAAAATAGCTATTTTCCTTAATACTCATTATTGGTTTCCTTATCAAAAGTCCGCTCTTTTTTACCTTGTTTCTTCCTGTTACTCAAGCTCTGAAAGTCATTAAGCTCAACGTTATAAAGCACATCCTTTGCTACTGAGCGAGGCCACCTTTTTCTAGGCTTAACCAGACGACGTAATTAGTGAGATAAAGTCGGTGAATTAGTTAACGCTAGCAATCAACAAAATCATCAATAAGAGTGTATCTGAATGTAAAAGTGGACATTAGATCATAATTTCTTAGTCTTAATGGCGGGATTGTTTGTTTTTGAGAAGGAAGGTTTCCACCATATTAAAAAAGGGAAGAAAAGTAGAGCAATGACGGACTCAGCTCGCCGAAGGCGGAAAACAAGACAGGAACCAAAACTTTCATTTTGGGCTCGCCACCAATCCAAAGCCCTCAAAAGCGCATTTGCCGTTTTCGGGGTGGGTCTTTTGACGTTTTTCAGCTATCAAATCCACCTATCCTATCAAGACCATATTGACCCGAAAAAAGTCTACGGCGAGTGGATTGAGATCGGCGCGCCACCCTACCAAACAGAACGTCTGACTTTCACAGAAGATGGGGTATATCGAAACCATCGACTCATCACGACAGAATTTGAATTCGATGGAAAGGTCATCACGTTGAACACTGGATTAGGAAAAACCGCGTACCAGCTCTCAGGCTCTCACCTTTCACCTCAGATTCGCCGTATTGAGCCTCTTATTCCAGATCAACGATTCATCCGTAAGGGATTTGAGCATACCGTTCAAGGCTCAGAAACCGGAGCGGCTTCAAAACGTCGCGCTGCATTAAGTGAACATTTCAGCCGTGACTAGTACGTCTTCACGGCTATTTCTCCTTTCAATTCTCTTTCTACTTCGATGAAACAAAACCTTAATAAACAATGAAATAAGGTGTTCATCGCATTTATCACACTCGCTACTGAGTAAACAATAATTTTAGTTTCTGCTGAGATTTTATAAATTATTGACTCAGTCTGACACTTTCTGTGTAACAGAGTGCGAGTTTTAGTTAAGTTCTCTCAAGTGCCTCGAAAACCGTCTTAATTTTTTTTGACGAAAAAAAACTCTCTGAAATGCTGAGTGTGATGCTTTTGCACATGGAGTAAATCCAATCATCTTATCTGGTGCAAGAGCAGCCTATGTTCTAGGTAGAACATGAATCCAAGGATTGAGAGAGAAGTTATGATTCGATTTAACCTATGTGCAGCTGGCGTTGCTTTAGCACTATCAGGTGCTGCAGTTGCGGCTCCAACCGCACCAAGTATCGATATGTACGGTTCCAACAACCTTCAGTTTTCTAAAATTGAACTCGCGATGGAAACCACGTCAGGCTACTACGACATGGTGAAATACCATGAGCAAGCGAAGATCACTGTTAAGTTTAACCAGTGGAGTGGCACGCCAGGTGATACTTACAACGTCTATTTTGATGGTGCAAAAGTAGCAACCGGCCCAATCACTGGTAGCCAAACAACAGCGACATTTGAATATGGTCAGGGCGGCCTATACCAAATGGAAATCGAGGCGTGTGATGCGACAGGTTGTGCGAAAAGCGCACCAGCTGAAATCACGATTGCAGATACCGATGGTTCTCACTTGAAGCCACTGACGATGAATGTTGATCCAAACAACAAAACGTACAATACCGATCCAAGCGTCGTGATGGGTACGTATTTTGTTGAGTGGGGCATCTATGGTCGTGACTACACGGTCGATAACATGCCAGTCGACAACTTGACTCACATCCTTTACGGTTTTATCCCAATTTGTGGCCCAAATGAGTCTGTGAAGTCTGTTGGCGGCAACAGCTTCAATGCACTACAAACCGCTTGTACAGGCGTGCCTGACTACGAAGTCGTGATCCACGACCCTTGGGCCGCTTATCAGAAGAGTTTCCCACAAGCTGGTCATGAATACAGCACACCTATCAAGGGTAACTACGCAATGCTAATGGCATTGAAACAACGTAACCCTGATCTAAAAATCATCCCATCTATCGGTGGCTGGACACTGTCTGACCCATTCTTCGATTTCGTAGACAAGAAAAACCGAGACACATTCGTCGCATCGGTTAAGAAGTTCCTGAAAACTTGGAAATTCTACGACGGTGTTGATATCGACTGGGAATTCCCTGGTGGCGGCGGTGCAGCCGCGGATAAGGGCGACCCTGTAAACGATGGCCCAGCTTACATCGCACTGATGCGTGAATTGCGCGTAATGCTTGATGAATTAGAAGCTGAGACTGGCCGTACTTACGAGCTAACGTCAGCTATCGGTGTCGGTTACGACAAGATTGAAGACGTAGACTATGCAGATGCGGTTCAATACATGGACTACATCTTCGCGATGACTTACGACTTCTATGGCGGTTGGAACAACGTTCCTGGTCACCAGACTGCGCTTTACTGTGGTTCATTCATGCGCCCTGGTCAGTGTGACGGTAGTGGCGTTGATGAGAACGGCGAACCGTACAAAGGTCCTGCTTACACAGCAGATAACGGCATCCAGCTTCTTCTTGCTCAAGGCGTTCCTGCGAACAAGCTAGTACTTGGTACAGCAATGTACGGTCGTGGCTGGGAAGGCGTCACTCCAGATACGCTAACCGATCCAAATGACCCAATGACAGGTACTGCTACAGGTAAACTGAAGGGCAGTACAGCGCAAGGTGTTTGGGAAGATGGCGTAATTGACTACAAAGGCATTAAGTCATTCATGCTAGGTGCCAACAACACTGGCATTAACGGCTTCGAGTACGGCTACGATGCACAAGCAGAAGCACCATGGGTATGGAACCGTACTACGGGCGAGTTGATCACATTTGATGACCATCGCTCAGTGCTAGCAAAAGGTAGCTACGCGAAATCTCTGGGTCTTGCGGGTCTATTCTCTTGGGAAATCGACGCGGATAACGGCGACATTCTCAACGCAATGCACGAAGGTATGGCTGGCGGTGTGGTTCCTCAACCAAACCGTAAACCAACTGCAGCAGCTGGCGCAGATCTATCGGTAACTGGCCCTGCAAGTGTGGTTCTAGATGGTAGCCTATCGAAAGACTCTGACGGCACGATCGCGAGTTACGCGTGGGAACAAGTATCTGGTACAGCAGTGGTACTAGCAGGCGCAAACACAGCGAAAGCAAGCTTTGATGCAGCAGAAGTTACTGTTGAAGAGCAATTAACTTTCAAGCTGACAGTGACTGACAACGAAGGTGCAACGGCATCTGACCTTGTTGTAGTAACTGTGAAGCCAGCAGGTGTGGTTGACCCAGTGAACAACGCGCCAGTAGCGCAAGTTGTTGCTCCAGCAACAGCAAACGCTGGTGACGTTGTGGTTGTAGATGCGTCAGCCTCTAGCGATGCAGACAACGATACTCTTACTTTCAACTGGACGCTTCCTCAAGGTTTGAACGCAACGGTTGAAGGTTCTAAAGTCACGTTCACTGCTGCTGAATACCCGCAAGACACTAGCCTAAGCTTTACCGTAAGTGTGAGCGACGGCAAAGCGTCTTCAACGGCAAGCGCAACTGTTGTTGTTGCACAGCATACAACCGACCCAAACCCTGGTACCTGTGACAACGCATGGGATGCAAGCGCAGTGTACACAGGCGGCAACCAAGTCACTCATGCAGGTAAAACTTGGGAAGCGAAATGGTGGACTCAGGGTGACGATCCTAGCCAATCTGGCGAATGGGGCGTTTGGAAAGAAGTTGGCGTAGCTAACTGTAACTAAGCCCGACCTTGCAGATTTTCTGTAAAGTTAACGATCAAAGGACAGCTTCGGCTGTCCTTTTTTGTTTTTATCTCATAACGAGAAAAGCGATACCATAGACGAAAAACAATCCTAGGTATTGATTTCAAATCGAATTAGCCCAAAACGGACCGAGCCAATTAGCAAGCATGAAGATTACCAAGCACGATCGAGTAAACGGTCAAAACTACTGAAGACTTGTGCACACTTCATCACTCGGCCATGGCCTTGACCTTGCGTTGTCACTAACTCAACATTTTCAATCTCTTCAGCGGCTTGTGCAGAAATACTGTACTTCGTGAACTTATCCTGCTCATCATGAACAATGATGGCTGGAGACGAGCGCTCAGCCAAACGCTTCAGCGGATCAATTGACTGTAATGGGTAACCAAATTGATCTTCAACTTCAGAAACTACGGCATTAAAAAGCTTCATCGAATAACCTGAACGCGCAATGCTACCGAATAGGTTCTCTACGTAATTCAATACCGGTGCAATAAGCAGTAAAGGCTTGTTTTCTAATTTGCTATGTCTGCACTCAAGAGCAGAAGCGGTGCCCATGCTGTGCCCAACTAGACCAACAATATCGTCTACCGTATCTAACACATCTTCTAACCCTTTGACAAAACCCGGAATGTGCCCATACTGCCCTTCACTCTCACCATGTGCTGGATGATCGTATGCCAAAGCGGTGAAACCTTTCGACGCAATATGTTCCATCAACGGATAAAACTGACTTGCGGTGCCAGACCAACCATGAGTTAACACCCAAATAGGTCCAGAGCCCAAAGTGTAGGTTTTGATAATGCCTGCATGCCCTTTAATTTCACCCTTGGCAAGTCCTTGAGGTTCGGTGTTTTTAGGTGCTGTGCGAGCAGGTGTCAGGAGCAACTTACGCGCGGTATTCTTTGCATGGGAAGGGGCCAGCGTATGGTGTAAACGCGTACTGATGTTCACCAAACTGCGCTTAATACTGAAACGTTGCGATGTATTAAAGTAAATTTTTTCACTCATGATTATGTCCTTAACTATCAGCTACGCACAAAAATAGAACGGTCGTGCTTTTTATGCTGATAAGAAAGAGCGAACTCAGCCGCTCTTTATGATTTTATGTCTACAAATCTGGAAAGCGAATAACTGGTATCAGCCTTTCCAGCGAGAAAATAAGTTGTCGATCCCTTGCCAAAACAGGCGCAAGCTTTCTTCCTCACCTTTAATTGAGTAAAAAACATGCGCACTCAAATAAAGACCGTATAAATCAAACGTTGCTTGGCGTGTATCTAAGTCTGCTGCAAATTCTTGCTTCTCTTTGCCTTTCGTTATTTGGATCTCCAAATAGCTCAGCCAAGTGTCTATGGATTTACGCAGTCCGGCCTGAAGTGGGCAATCTTTATCTGCCGTGTCATTCCAAGCGTCTAGAAACATACAACTTCCTTGAAATGCGTGGTTCCAAGTCATCCAAGAGTCGAGCAACCCTCGAATTTTACGTTCGATATTGCCATCCCCTGCTTCACGAACAGGCTCAATAACCCGAGCAGCGAACACTTTATTGGCGTGCTCCAATACCGATAGTTGTAAATTCAACTTCGAATTGAAGTGAGCAAACAGACCACTTTTCGACATACCGCATTGCTTGGCTAACTCACCAATCGTAAGACTTTCTAATCCGTCTTCGCTGGCGATCTCAAAAGCCCGTTGCAGAATAAACTCTTTTGTCACTTTTCCTTTTTGCATAATCTTATTTTTAGCACGATCGTTCTTTTTTGCAATCTAGAGTTAACTGGTCTAACCATACATTAGTGTCATTTTCGACTCGCTAATCACGTATTGAGTTGGTTAATGGGTTAATAATTAAGAAGTTTGAAGTAAGTCTTAAATTTAAACACAGCTTCAGTGTAAGCGCGAGTCTGTTGACTTTTTCACGCATTAATTCAGCCACAACCTGCTACTTTCACCTAAGTTTTTTTTATTTAGGTAAGTAATGTAATGGCAAAGAAACAAAAAATAGCCAGCTTAGAGTTTGCGCGTATTATTGCGATGTTTGCAATTATAGGATTGCACTGCCAGATGGCCCTGACATACTGGCAATGGGATGGAATACCGTGGGTTGGTTATATGCTCAACCAATTGGCTCGTTTTGCTGTGCCACTGTTTTTTCTCATTTCTGGTTATCTTATCCAGCCCAAGTTAAGCCGCGCACCTATCGAAACACTAAAAAACTACGCCAAACCACTGATGAAGGTTTGGCTCATTTGGAGCGTGATCAGTTTATTGATGCCATTCCAGTGGCAAACTGTCGCTGAGGCGGGGTATCTCGCCGAAAGGCAGGGCTACTGGGGCTACTTAATGTCGACCCCGTTCAATTCACTCGTCGAAGGCGGGCTCGTTCACCTGTGGTTTATTCCAGCTCTGGTCATTGCCGTTGCCTTAATTGCCTTCCTCGTGCATATCAATATGGCTCAATTGGTACTGCCAACCGCCGTATTGCTATACATATACGGCGTGTTTGCTGGCAGTTATTCGACCATTACCGATCTGCCAGCGCCTTTCTTTACTCGTAATGGGCCGTTTTTCAGTACGTTGCTGGTAACACTGGGTTATCTAGCACGAGAAGAACAGTGGCGATGGTCGCGAAACAATACGATTCGATGCATTCTTCTTGGTATGGCGCTGCACTTTGGTGAAGCTTATTGGCTAATGCAACACGAGGTCGCTTTTAATTCTCACGACTTCCTGTTTGGTACTGTTATCTGGGCCCTGGGTGTCTTTATGTGGCTCTTAGTCCACCCACATTTTGGCGATATGCCTTGGGTATTCAAACTATCTCCTAGCGTGTTAGGCATTTATGTTAGCCATCTGCTTGTGATAATTATAATGATGAATGTCGCTGGATTTATCGGGTTGCAACACCTCGCGAAAGACGCATTTATTTATCCTGCAACGATTGTCGCAACCATAATACTTGTGAAAGCAATTGAGGCTTCACCGTTGAGAAAATGGCTGCTGCGCTAAATCCATTCAGCGCTCGATATAGCTAGCTCTAACTCAAAAGGGTTAGAGCTAGCCAGTTAAAAATGAGATTTCTCTCTCACTGACCAATTTTTGACTTTCTAATCCTTCAGAATTTGCCGTCACTCACAAAAAACATTGTTCATTTCCTTTAAATTGGCTCGACTATTACAACATTGCTCATTAAACGGAGGCTGTATGTGGGCAGGTCAAGGACTCGTTCCTTTTTTAGAGATTAGCCATTGGTTAACTTATGGTTTGTATGCCGCTGTGGTTTTATTTGGCGCAGCAAGCATTGCGTCACTCAGAAAATAGTGGCGCACACTATCATTTCCTAACTCCTACTGTTAATTCGAGCTCTCTCACAACTAACTCATTAATTTGTGGCTAATATTTCTCCAACCAGACAAAGGAGAAATGTCTATGCCAATCTATCCAATTGTGGCTTTCTGCTGTTTGTTGTTCTCTAGCGCCACCTTTGCTGCACCCACCAATGAACTGAACCTTGTTAATTCTGGTGTCGGTTACGCGGCTCTCATTATCTTTTCGATTGCTTACATACTGGTTATGTTGGAAGAGTATCTGAAAATGAGAAAGTCCAAGCCTGTGCTGCTCGCTGCAGGGTTAATTTGGATTCTGATTGGCTACACCTTTGCTCAACACAACCAACCAGAAATCGCCAAATCCGCATTAGAACACAACTTGTTGGAATACGCGGAACTGCTGCTGTTTTTGTTAGTAGCGATGACTTACATCAATGCTATGGAAGAGCGCAAACTCTTCGATGCCTTACAGGCGTGGATGGTCGGCAAAGGCTTTGGCTTCAAAAAGCTGTTTTGGCTGACGGGGTTTCTCGCCTTTATTATTTCCCCAATTGCCGATAACTTAACCACAGCCCTCTTGATGTGCGCTGTGGTGATGAAAGTCTCTGGTGATAATCCTAGATTCGTGAATCTTGCCTGTATCAATATTGTTATCGCTGCCAACGCTGGCGGTGCATTCAGCCCATTTGGTGACATTACGACCCTGATGGTGTGGCAAGCTGGGCATGTCAGCTTTGCTGAATTCATCCCGTTATTCGTCCCGTCACTGGTGAACTATTTGGTTCCTGCGTTTTTGATGTCACTCTTTGTTCCAAACACCAAACCGAATACGATTCACCAACACGTAGAACTGAAACGCGGCGCGAGACGTATTGTCGCACTATTCATTCTGACGATTGCCACCGCAGTCTCTTTCCACGCTTTGCTGCACTTCCCACCCGTTATGGGCATGATGATGGGCTTGGCCTACTTACAATTTTTCGGCTACTTCTTACGCCAAACACTCAAACATTCTTTGGCAAAAAAAGCGGCTATGGCAATTGCCAATGGCGACGATCACGCATTAAAACGCTTAGGTTCAGTCGTTCCGTTTGACGTGTTCCACCGTGTATCTCGAGCAGAATGGGATACCTTGCTGTTCTTCTACGGCGTAGTGATGTGTGTCGGCGGTTTGAGCTTACTTGGCTATCTCGAACTGGTTTCAAACGTCATGTACAACCAATGGAACCCTGTCTGGGCCAACGTGATGGTTGGTGTTCTATCTGCCATCGTCGATAACATTCCGGTTATGTTTGCTGTACTGACTATGGAACCAAGCATGTCGATGGGGAACTGGTTACTTGTCACATTGACTGCGGGTGTGGGGGGCAGCTTGCTTTCAATTGGCTCTGCGGCAGGTGTCGCATTAATGGGAGCCGCGCGTGGTCAATATACCTTCTTTGGCCACCTAAAATGGGCTCCCGTCATCGCCTTGGGTTATGCGGCCAGTATTGCAGTGCATTTGTGGATGAATAGCGGTTTATTTACCTAAAAGCACCGCGCGTCAGGCGCTTAACTTGCGATATAACCTAACGGTCAGATGGATGGTTAACGCCATCCATCACTTCGATAGTTCCCAATTCATATGGGTTGACGCCCTCTAAACAGCCGACATTATAGCCGTACTCACTCGGGTCAGAGCGACGCTGATGGTGCGTATAAATACCACATTCGCCACAGAAAAAGTGCTTCGCTGTGCGAGTGTTAAATTGATACAGCTTCAAAACGTCTTCGCCTTGCACGATACGAATACCATTCAGAGGCACAGATGCCACAATCGCGCCGCGACGTCGACACATGGAGCAATCACATCGTCTCGGCTTCTCAATACCATTAGGTAATGCAAGTTCCAGCTCAACTTTTCCGCAGTGACAACTCAGTCGATGTAATGCGTTGATTTGGGTAGTGCCGACTTTCTTAATCATAACTTTTCCTTGTTGTTTTTCTACCTGTGTACATTATGTTAAACAGGCTAGCATCAGCACAATCTTGTCCAAAAACTCGACATTCATCACTTTTCGCGACATTTTATTGGCCGATTTGTTAGTTGCTATTTTGGCAACTGTTTATCTCGTTGGATGGACGTGTTGTCTCCGGCGCGGTTTTTAAACCAAGGAAAAAATTTTATGGATAAAGATCATAGCCTAAGAGAGAACCTCTTGGCTCTGACGCTCGGCAGTGCGTTAGTGTCGCTTGGGGTAATATTTTTCAGCAAAGTAGGATTGCTCACCGGAGGTACGGCTGGTTTGGCGATCTTCCTTACCAAAGTGAGTGACTTCAGCTTTGGTCAGATATTTTTCGCTCTCAACCTCCCTTTTTATATTTTGTCTGTAATGCGCATGGGATGGCGCTTCACCATTAATACTTTCATTGCGGTCTCGATTGTTTCTTTTGCGGTCGATCATCTGCACCATGTGATTGAAATTTCACGAATCGAACCTTTCTATGCAGCACTTCTAGGTGGTGGGTTAATTGGAATAGGTATGTTGGTGATTTTCCGTCACAAGATGAGTTTAGGCGGTTTTAACATTTTAGCGTTGTACCTTCAGGAACGTTTTGGGATTCGAGCTGGTAAAGTTCAGATGGCGCTCGATTGTGCCATCGTAGTGATGTCGCTGTTCATTGTGGATGTGCACCTTATCGCTCTATCCGTCCTAGGTGCCGTGGCGACAAACTTGATTTTGGCGATGAACCATAAACCAGGACGATACCAGGCAAAAGCGCAAATAGCCTAATCAACATCGTGTAATGAGTGAACTTACAAAATATGAGCCCCGAGCCATTCGCTCGGGGCTTTTTTATTCAACGTTGAGATCATGTCAACGAACTCGTTGCGCAGTATTGCTGCATCCCCACATCCACTTGAGCTTTATATTTCTGGCTAAGATGGAAGTGTACTTGCATCAGCAAATCATGCGCATGGAACAGCTCAAACGCGTCGCCACCATTTTGCTGACAAATGGCTTCGCAGCGCTCGGCATGCTGCTTGGCTTGTCCGGCTTCACCCGCTTTGAGTAAACTCATCGCTAAGCGATACTCAGCACGTTCTTCTTGCATCCAACCACCCGCCACTTTCCAGTAATCCAACGCGAGCTTGGCCGCTTCTAGCATCCTCGATTTTTCCACATCCGTGCGCTCAGCCAGCGCTTCATACTGACACGCCAAGTTGTTTGCTGTGATTGCAATAGAGCGTGCTAGCGGCCCTTCAGCATCTTGTGGTGTCATACCTAGCGCGGCTTTCGCCAGCCATTGGCTCGCCAGTTCAAGCTGAGCAAGCGCAGAAAGTTCATTCGAAATCAGAGCGTAAACTCGTCGTTGGTCTTGCTCTGCTAACAACCCCACACAGTCAGTGCCATCAACGAAAAAGCGCGCAACGGCAATACTGCGTTGCAATGCCGAACTCTCGGCAACCTTGCGTTCATCAAAGTGCTCTAAGCAGGTAAGAAACTGTTCTGGGCACTGGAGGTGACCAATCGCGGTGTGCAGCATCAATGCGAATATTCGCTCGATGTGGCTAACGTTTTCCACCTCACTCAGAGCCGTTTCCAATTGAGCATAAGTTTGTTCGGGCTGTGTTTCGTGATGCTGCCAACACTCACTCATGAATGCATCAAAATCCGTTTTGAAAGGCATGTCCTTATTATCCTTTTTCTATTCGTATAACGAATATGAAACTCTACACTATCGTTTCCCCTGTGCAGCACGCTTAGTCACAATATGAGAATCGCCTCACTTAAAGCGGTGTACCTTGCTCCAACGCAAGTAAACGTTGCTTGCGCTCTACTCCACCAGCATACCCTGTCAATTTACCGCTTTTGCCAATAACGCGATGACAAGGCACCACGATAGAAATAGGATTTTTTCCGTTTGCCAACCCAACAGCGCGCACAGCTTTAGGGTTGCCAATCGCGTTGGCGAGATCTTGATAGCTCCACGTCTCGCCGTATGGAATGGTCGTTAGTGCCTGCCAAACTTGATTTTGAAAATCCGTGCCTGTAGCCGCCAAAGGCAGCTCAAATTCATTACGTAGGCCAGAAAAGTATTCATTCAACTGGGTAACAGCTTGGCGCAAAATCGGGTGTTGATCGTCTCGCGCTCCCAGTTCACTCGGCTTAGTGGTGCATGTTTCAAACCAAATGCCAAGCAAGCCCTCTGCGTTAGATTGGATGGTCACCGTTCCTAATGGGCTCGGCATTTCGGTATAAAATGTTTTCATGATTGATTCCATAAGTGAAACGTCGCGTAGCTTCCCCAAGGGGCCGCAGTGTGCATATTCAGTGATGGGTAACGCTGCATCGCCTTTTTCACCACCAAGTCTTTATCTAAAAAGCAATCGGGTTGAGATTGCCCTCGCAGTTGAGCATAACTGACTGTCCAAGGTCCAATGCCTTTCAAAGCTAGCCACTGCTGGGGGTCGGCTTCTGAGTTGTCCTGCATGAACTGGGCGAAGCGCACTAGCGTCTCTTTACGGCTTTGCGGCATGCGCAAAAAGCTCACGTCGGTATTAGCTATCGCATCTGGTGTCGGGAAAAAGCGTTTTTCTGACTCTCCACTAAGTGTGGTCACCAATAAGTTAAGTTGACCAATCGCCGCTTTAACCGACACTTGTTGGCCTAAAATCGCTCGAACTCCAGCCTCCCATGCATTCCATACACCAGGAATCCGAATACCTTTACTCGACACAAGCCCCGGTGCGACATAATCCAAATGCTGCTCAACAGTACAAATATCGGCGTCAAGATCGAACATACGACGAATGTCAGACACCAAGTTTTGCAGCTTCGTTACGTCTTCAATTTCAAACGCTAGCTCTAGGTACCCTTCACCTTTGGTTGCTTTAAACCATGCTTTACTGGTATCCAGACAAACATTGCGCTGGTAACTCTCATCACTCACCAGCTCAACCCCCTCAATCGCTCGTAAACGGTAAAAGTTCAACATGTGCTGCCAATTCAATTCACCTCGATAAGGCAAGGCAATTCGATTGCTACCCATACCGTCAAACTCTTTGCGACGGACTTGAGAAGGCGTCAGTTTGAGAAATTTTTGGAAAGCATCGTTAAAGCGGCGCGTACTGTTAAAACCAGACGCAAACCCAACTTCGGTGACCGACATAGAACTGGAATGAAGTAACTGTTTGGCGAACATTAATTGTTGATATTGCGCATACTGCTTGGGTGACATGCCTAGATACTGCTCAAACAACATACGTAAGTAGCGATCCGAAATTCCAACACGCTCTGCTAGCTCAGACACCGAGTGGTGATGCAACTCCCCTCGATCAATTAACGAAATCGCTCGTTGAAAGGTCGTTTCTACGCCTTTCCATGCCCAAGAACCCGGCGCGCTATCAGGTCGACAGCGCAAACAAGGACGGTACCCCGCTTGGAGAGCTTGCGCTTTATCGGTGAAGTACTCTACATTTTCTTCTTTAGGTAAATTAGCCGGACAAATTGGGCGACAAAAGATCCCCGTTGTTTTCACTGCCACATAAAATCGCCCATCAAAGCGGCTGTCTCGCGCGACTCGCGCCTTATGACACTGCTCGAAAGTCAGTGAGGTATGGGGGTGAATAAACATAGTGCTTTCCTTGCTCATGCCTTTTGTCATTTATTGTTCATAGGCATCGTTCAATATAATGTTATTGTAGCTTGCTTAAGCGCCTACCATTAGCCATTTTCGGAACTCAATATTGAGATTTATTGGCATTAGCGCTTTTGTACACTAAAGTTAGATTCAGAACATCACAACAACGTCGGCTAAAGGGAATTGGCATGGACTTACACACTTGCGTAATTGTACTAAGAAACCAAAAGGTTATTACCAGTAAATCCGTAGATCATTCAATTGGAATTCTCGAACGAGACTCAGATAACGAGATCTCAGAAATTCAAATTAATGCCACGGATGGACGTAATATTCGAACCTATCACTACAACAATGTAGAGGAGTCACTAGAGAGCTTAATGAACCTCTGACGGTTTTCTTTAACACACCTTTCTCCCTTGTTAATAGCGAAAGCAATAGAGCACAGCAACCTGTGCTCTTTTTTTGTTTAACAGCAAAAATGTTTATCGAAAATAATGATGGATCCTGATTTAAAACACGACAAAACTGGCATAAAAAAACTCATAAAAAACACTCAAGCAACTGATTAAAAATAACAAAAAACCATTATTCAACTTTTTAGAACGAGTTTATCAAAATACTCCCGTTATTTTTATTCTCACCGCCACCTAAACTGTTCTCAACAGCACGGGAGCACACGCTTCCCACTCATTGAAAAGAGTCAGAGGACAGAATCATGAAAGCACTATTACAGAAAATCACCACTTCAAACGCAGGTTACAGCGCACTATCACTTCGCATTCCAATCGGCATTATCTTTATGGCGCACGGCGCACAAAAACTGTTTGGTTGGTTTGGTGGCTACGGGCTAGAAGGCACAGGTCAGTGGATGGCATCCATCGGTTTAGGTCCTGGCGTGCTAATGGCATTCCTTGCTGGCAGCGCAGAGTTCTTTGGCGGCTTGTTCATCTTGCTTGGCCTACTAACTCGCCCGGCAGCCGTTGCTTTAGCGTTCACGATGGTGGTAGCGATATTCTCCGTCCACTTTGAAAACGGTTTGTTCATGGCAAACAACGGTTACGAGTTTGGCTTAGCTTTACTGGCAGCAAGTATTTCACTGGCGTTTTCTGGCGCAGGTAAGGTCGCGCTAGATAACTTCTTGAACAAAAAGCTCTCTTAGGGAGGCCTTATGATTACGGTAAGACTTGCAGCAGACCGAGGTCGAGCAAACTTTGGTTGGCTTGATAGCAAACATACGTTTTCTTTCGGTAGCTATTACGATCCACAACATATGGGCTTTTCTGAATTGAGAGTCATCAATGACGATGTAGTCCAACCTGGCGCAGGTTTTGATACACATGGCCATCGTGATATGGAGATCATCAGCTATGTGCTGGAAGGTGTTATCGCACACAAAGACAGCGAAGGTAACGTGAAAACATTACCTGCTGGGGAATTCCAACTCATGTCGGCAGGGAAAGGGATTTACCACAGTGAGTACAATGCGTCGAACCGCGACACGCTGCGCTTTCTACAAATTTGGATTCAGCCAAATACATTTGGAACCAAACCAGGTTATCAGCAAAAAGACTTTGGTCGCACGCCTGGATTAACAACTATCGCGACTCCAACAGGAGAAAACGGTACGCTACTTATTAAGCAAGATGCCACATTACATCAGTTAATTCTTGGACCAAATAGCGAACTTAACTTTGAGATAGAATCGGGTAGAAACTTATTCGTTCACCAAGTAACGGGGAGCCTTAGCATCGACAATACCACCTTGACGGCGGGCGACGGCGCGAAGGTCGAACAGCAAAGTAAGGTTGTTTTACGCAATACATCGAACGAGAGCACAACCGCCCTGCTATTTGACTTGCCATAACTATCGATTCATCGAGATAAAAAGAAAGCCGCCTGGATTTTCCAAGGCGGCTTTTTAATTTCTCTGACTTTTCATTCAACGCTATTCGTCGGAAGTGCCGGAACCAATTTGCTGAAAACTGTAAGCCGTCAGTGGATCAATCTCTTTAACAATTTCTTCCACTTGCTTAATCGCGTCTACAGACGAGCTAGCTTTACGATAGCTCAAATAGATAGGGCGACACCAATCTTCTACGCCAGACACCTTGTGAAGCTGCCCATTGGCGATAAATGGCTCTACCAGAGAGATGGGTAAGTAAGCGGCACCGCCCTTCTCCAAAATAAAGTCCAATGCTATACGCGCTGTTGACGTGCGCAGATACGGAGCCGGGATCTTAGGGTGACGCTCAGAATGCTCTGAGGAGAAGCGCGTTCCCCAATCCACATACACGTATTTGTTTTCAAAAACGGTGTCTAAAGAGTCTTTCTCAGTCGATACCAGAACGAGAACAACATCAGCCACTTTTTTGCAGTTAAGCTCATCAGCTTTGATTTGGTCGAACGCAAATGCCATATCTAACGTGCGCTCTAGCAAGCTGCGACTGAGCATTTCCCGCCCCATTACTTCTGCCATGAAGCCATAACCACCAAATGAATCTGTGACGACACTTAAACAGTTCTGCAAGTAGGCGTCCCAAATATTTGGCGTACCACCTAACGTTAATTGCAGCGCTTTGCCATCTTCAAGTGATAACTCTAGCTTCGCTTGTTGCAATGTGGTGACCATCACCTCTGCATAACTGATTAAGCGCTCACCTGCAGAGGTCAACTTTATGTTATTTCGATCACGAATAAACAATTGCGTATCGAAGTAACTTTCCAATTGTTTGATACGTGCGCTCACTGCAGCTTGGGTAATATAAAGATTCTCAGCGGCGCGTCCGAAGTGACGAACCCTTGCCAGCTCTAAAAATGTTCGAAAGACTTTTACATCCATAAACCATCTCCTGGTTAATATAAAACCAGATTAACAACTAATTAAAATCATGACGACAAAAAAGTTTTGTTTTTCTTTTGTTAGCTTTACGCCTAATTTTCGCCGTAGTTCACTACATTCATCAATAACGGTTACAGAGGCTGTTGACATGTCTGACACTGAATTCCGTCATGGCAAAAAACGTTTTTACGACAACGTAAAATTCCCACGCGGCTTTGCAAAGTCTGGCGATTTTACTCTCTCGGAAGAGGAAATCCTAACAATTTATGGGGATACTATGCTTGGCTTAGAGTCAGGCGAATTAACACCTGAAAATAGCGAAGAGAAACACTTCATCAAGGTGCTAGAAAACCCAGGCAAAGCAAAAACAAAACTTGAGCGTACGTGGCTAAAGTACACCCAACTTGCTCGTGGTCGCAAGCGCTTCCACACGCTAAATGGTCGTAATAAGCCTGACGCGACAGAAGATTACATTGAAGAGAGTTTGGTCGAAGACGATTAATAACCAAATAAACTAATTCTCGCCTTTTTCTAGCAGTAGGTAATAGGCGAAAGCTCGTTTGGTTTGACTGAGCGAGCAAAACAAGCTCATTTCTTCTCCTAAAGCCCAAGGGCGCGTTCTCCCAAGGGCTTTTTGAGTATTTAGTGCTGCCAGTCTACTTTGCAAGCATCGCGATCTTTTTCAAAAAGCTCTCTTTCAAGTGCTCTTGGTCGTACTCCAATTGATAGGTATTGTGGAAGCCAACCTTTAGCTCAACACCATTCCCTCGTAAGAAAACGTTGTACCCGTCGTAATCGGAAAACGCTTCTACACCTTCATACATTTTGCCAAATTCGGTTGGTGTACCGTTGTTCATCACACATTCGTAAGCCTGTAGTACTTTGCTCGGATCTAACTCATTTTTCATACCGAATTCCTCACTGGTTTACACATTTCAATTATGGTTAAGGAATGAGCGTCGTGCCATGTCCATCCCATAATATTTGAAGTTCGTGTGCGGTTTCACACTCTGTAGGTTGTTAAAAAACAAGGTTAAGTGCGAAGACAGAACTTAATTTAGATCATAAATTTTATCTATCAATTCGTCAGTTTCATAATGCAATTTCTTTGTAAAAAATCGGCTTATAAAAGCATTTAGATATAAAAACAGTCGATAAAATCAACACTGGTTAAAGAAAAAGCAAAATTTTGACCTAAAACAATAGCAGTTCGTCATTACTTATTTTATAATGCGAATTAATGTTTCGGTACATCGTAAATTCCAATAACTAGGGGCACAAAATGAGACTTATCCCGTTAACTCGAGCAGCACAAGTAGGTAAGTGGGCAGCTGCGCATATCGCTAAGCGTATCAACGACTTTAAACCTACTGCTGAGCGTCCATTCGTTCTGGGTCTACCAACTGGTGGCACTCCTCTAGCAACCTACAAAGCCCTAATCGAGCTTTACCAAGCCGGCGAAGTGAGCTTCAAAAACGTCGTGACTTTCAACATGGATGAGTACATTGGCATCCCAGCGGATCACCCAGAGTCTTACCGCTCGTTCATGTACAACAACTTCTTTAATCACATTGATATCCAAGAAGAAAACATCAACCTACTGAACGGTAACACTGACGATCACGACGCAGAATGTAAGCGTTACGAAGACAAAATTAAGTCTTACGGCAAGATCAACCTGTTCATGGGCGGCGTGGGTAACGACGGTCACATCGCGTTCAACGAGCCAGCGTCATCTCTATCTTCTCGTACTCGCATCAAAACACTGACTGAAGACACTCGCATTGCGAACTCTCGCTTCTTTGACGGCGATATCAACCAAGTGCCTAAATACGCACTGACTATCGGTGTGGGTACACTACTAGACGCAGAAGAAGTGATGATTCTGGTAACAGGTCATAACAAAGCTCAAGCACTTGAAGCAGCAGTAGAAGGTTGTGTAAACCACCTATGGACGGTTTCTGCACTTCAACTTCACCCTAAAGCAGTGATTGTATGTGACGAGCCAGCTCAACAAGAACTGAAAGTGAAGACAGTGAAGTACTTCTCGGAGCTAGAAGCGGAAAACATCAAAGGTTTTTAATCCATAGGATGACAGCCTAGATGCACACTAAAATACGAAACCCGTGATCAATCACGGGTTTTTTCTTATCTGAACAGCGGGCTTAAGTCGTTAATAAGCTTTAATACCAAACTGACGAAGACGCTTAGGCAGCACTTCATCTAACTTGTCTAGTTCACTCGGTTCGACTTCGATAAGGTTAAAATGATGCTGCTCATAAACAGTACGAATGGTCTCACGGTCAGCCTCAGCCATCTCCCCAGTATCACTTCCCCAAAACTGTAAATAGACTTTACCGCCTGGCAAATAAAAATCACTGGTGACATCTTGGTCAATCGGCAGCTGACGTTCATAAGCGTGCACCACACCAGCCAAGTACAGCCAGTTGTCGATGAGCAACTCCCCCTTAGAGCGCACGTAATGCCCATCTAATGTTCGGTGTTTGGCTTCAAACTTTTGGCGAAAGCTTGAGTAAGATTTATCCGTGGAGTGTGACTCCGCATCTTGCCCTAAAAATTCAATGACAGACTGCTTAAGACGCTTATTACGCAGCACCACATCGTGCCATACGACAAAGGTATTTTGTGTCTCTTTATCGGTTCTTTGCTGGCTACCAGCGCGTATACCAGCTTCAGTGACACTCCAACCTTCTTCAGATTTGGCGATCCACCCCAACTCACTCAACAGTTGGTTCATGCGCTTCGCATTCAGTTTCAGCTTTTCACCCAACTGCGTGGCGCTTAATGTTTTCCCTGAGCTGGAAGTCAGCTCAATATGTAAATTGGTCGGCCAGACGATGAACTGGCCAAATTTAGGGTGATCCACATACTCGCCGCCAAACTTGGCGCCTTCTTCCGTCAGAATCCATTTTTCGTCTTGGCGAACAATGTAGCCAGCACGTTTGAGATCGGCAAACAACAGCTTGGCTTCAACCTTGCGCATTTTCGCTAATGCCGACGTCGATATTTTTTCAGACATGTGGGTACCTCATGCTGCTGTAGAACTGAACACTATGTCATCATAGTAACGTATTGATTTCACGGCTTGAAGTCAGAGAAACTAGATTTCGTGTTACAAATAACAAAGCCAATCTCAAGGGACTGGCTTTGTTAAGTTGAAAGAAGCGGGGGCTATTTAATAAAAGCAATGCAGCCTTGCAAAATCACTAAGTTCACAATGTCGATGAAGAATGCACCGACAATTGGTACTACCATAAATGCTTGTGGTGATGGACCATAACGACTCACGATAGAGCCCATATTCATGACCGCAGTCGGTGTGGCACCTAAACCGAAACCACAATGTCCACTGGCGATCACCGCGGCATCGTAATTACTGCCCATCATGCGGAATGTTACGTAATAAGTGAACACCGCGAGTACGGCAGACTGAATAGCAAGAATAATAAGGAATGGGATCGCAAGATCAAAGATATTCCACAATTTCAAGCTCATCAGAGCCATGGCAAGGAACAGCGATAGCGAAACCGTACCAAGAATATCAACGGTTTCTAAATCAACCTTGCGCACCTTGGTCACTTCCATGATGTTGGTGATGACAACACCAATAAACAGCGCATAAACAAAATCTGGGATCATCAACCACTTGATGCCAAAACTGCTCACCCAACTCTCCAGATAGCTCGCGCCTGTCACGCAAAGCAAAATAATGGATAAGCTTTCTACAACTCTTTTCGCCGTGACACGATCTTCTTCATGTTCGTTATAGGTCACCAATTCAGGGAAACTCTGATGGCTTTGGTTGGTGCGTCCGTATTCCGATTCTAAGTTGTGCTTGTTGAGTAACTTTTGCGCGACAGGGCTGCCAATAATCCCGCCCATGACCAAGCCAAACGTAGCAGAAGCCATCGCCACTTCTAGGACATTGTGCAAACCATACATTTCTTGAAAAGTTTGCGACCACGCCGCACCAGTTCCATGTCCGCCAGAAAGCGTAATAGAGCCGGCGATCAACCCCATGAGTGGATCTAACCCCAATGCGGTTGCTAAGGATACGCCGACCGCATTTTGGATAAGAATGTAGACCGATGCCACAACAAGGAAGATGAAAACCTTCGCACCGCCTTTAATCAGTTGGGTGTAATTCGCGGCTAAGCCAACCGTCGCAAAAAACATCAGCATAAAGGTGTTTTGCAGTGGCAAATCAAATGATACATCCACACCATTTAAGTGCATCGTCGTGATCACGCAAGCCACAACTAGACCACCAACAATTGGCTCTGGGATATTGAATTTCTTTAAGGTTGGTAATTTGGTGTTAATGAACTGCCCTAAAAATAACACGCAAATTGCGACGAGAAACGACTCTTGTGGGCCGATAGATATTACCTGATTCATGAGACCTCTTTACTCTCCTCTTTCTCATTCATTGAGCAAGCGCTCAACGTGAGATAGGTGCCTAAGTCAATCAGATTGCCTCTCGAACCTTTTGTTTTCTAGGGTGTATTTGCCACAAATTCTCATCAAGTAAGAAATGGATGCACCCAAAATCCCACTGATTATCATTATATGAGAATACCAATACCAAGCTGGTGGTAAATACCTTGATTGGATTAGAAAAATAACACTTCTCAACTTATGAGAAGTGTTTAATTTATGATCAGAACAAAGTATTCAAAATAGCAATCACATAGGTAGATATTTAGGAAAAGCGAAGGCTAGTACATACGCTTTATTTTAAATTATTACTTTCTCTCCGGCACACTAGGTGTTATACCTATATATAACACCATTTCAGCCAAGAGATTCACTCATGACCAATTGGCATGATCGCCAACCGATTTTTCGACAGTTGGCTGACCAGATCACTCAACAAATACTGCAAGGTATCTGGCAAGAAGGCGATGCTCTGCCCTCCGTTCGTAGCATCTCTGCGGATATGAAAATTAACCACCTCACCGTCATGAAAGGCTATCAATTGCTTGTTGATGAGGGGTTAGTGGAGAAAAAACGCGGTCAAGGTATGTTTGTCGCTTCAGGGGCAAAACTAAAATTGCTCGCAGACGAGAAGGCACGTTTTCTTCAACAACAAATTCCGCAGATAGCCGGCACAATACAGCGTCTGGATATGTCACTCGACGAATTCATTCAACAACTAAAACCACACTTGAAAGGTGACCAATGAGCGCATTAGTCAGTGTAAAAAACGTCTCCAAGCAATATCAGCAACAAGGAGAAGCACTGCATGAAGTGAGTTTCGACCTACATGCAGGACAAGTACTAGGCTTACTCGGCCATAATGGCGCAGGTAAATCAACGCTTATTAATGCCCTACTCGGCGCACATGAATATCAAGGCACTGTTCGTATCAACGGATTTGAACCCATTATGCAACGCGACAAAATAATGCAGAGCTTGTCCTACATCTCGGATGTGAACGTTCTGCCAGATTGGATGACTGTCGCTCAACTGCTTAACTATACCGAAGGCGTGCATCCAGGGTTCAATCGCGCTCAAGCAGATACGCTGCTTCGTCAAACGGACATCAAACCTCGTGCGCGCATCAAATCTTTATCCAAAGGGATGAAGGTGCAATTGCACCTCGCGATTGTAATCGCGACTAACACCCAAATCCTCATATTGGATGAACCGACACTCGGGTTAGATCTCGTGTATCGTGATACGTTTTATCGTCACTTATTGGAATGGTTTCACGACGGCGAGCGCGTGTTGATCATCGCCAGTCATGAAGTATCAGAGATTGAGCACTTACTGACTGATGTGCTGATTCTCAAGCATGGCCGCCCTGTACTACAAACCTCGATGGACAGTATCAGTGAAGACTACTTTATCCTTGAGGCCAGCGACGAATACCGCACACAAATTGAAGCGATGAACCCACTCTCGTCACAAAAAGGGCTCGGTTCAACGAAATGGTTACTCACTGCCCAGCATGCCCAACAAGCAGAAACAATGGGGGCCATCCATGGGGTGAAGTTAGCGGATCTATTTTTAGCATTGCAGAAGGAGGCAGCGTAATGCGTTCAGTTGTCGCGATGTTGCAAAAAGAGTGGTTGGAAAACCCTCTTGTTTTACGTATTCCACTGTTTGTGTCGGCATGTGGACTTATTCTCTTTGTCAGCTTAATGAGCAACGACACTCTACAACACAATATGTTTTTCCAAATGAGCTTTGGTGGCGATGTCAGTGACATTCACAAAGAGCTTGGTGACGATGTAAACATGTTGATCACCGGCGGGGCGGGACTGCTGTCTATCTTGTTAGCCGTTCAATACTTCCCGAGAACACTGCGCAAAGAGCGCGCAGAGGGCAGTATTATGTTTTGGCGTAGTATGCCGGTCAGCGATATAAAAACTCACTTAGTGAAGCTAGGGTTTGGTTTATTGGTGATTCCGCTTGTTTGCTCGGCGCTTGTGCTCGCAGCAGATTTGATGTTGTGGTTGCTGAACATCTCTACTGATCACCAATTGGCTTTGTTGTACCGCCAAGCCTCGTTAGGTTACGTGCTGCTGCATTGGGGAGAGTTTTTAATCAGAATGTTATTCGCCGGTATTCTACTATTACCGCTGGCATTAACCGCAATGGCTATTTCTCAGAAAGTGAATTCACCACTGGTCATTTTGTTTATCGCCATTTATGCGCTGCGCTGGATGCCAATCGCACTATTTGGCTATTACGGCCTAGATCAGTTCTTCTCCGAAGTGCTTTACCTTCCACTGCACGCCATTGTTGCACCAAGCCCATTTAATGCAATTCCTCAGGCGGGCTGGTTAAACGTTGGCATTTACGCTTTCATCGGCGTTCTTGGTTGGACAGCTAGTCTCAAATTCAGCCGAACCATTCAATAATCCGTCGTTCGATAAACGGCCAAAATCGAGCCATAAAAAAACGGTCACAACCTGTGTTGTGACCGTTTTTATTTCGACCTTAGGAGATCATGAACTTAAATTTAACCAAGGAATGAAATGTAACCTTGTAAAATGATTAAGTTAACGATGTCTATAAAGAAAGCCCCCACAATTGGCACCACCATAAATGCCTGCGGCGACGGGCCAAATCGGTTAACGATAGAGCCCATGTTCATCACGGCTGTTGGGGTTGCCCCCAAGCCAAAACCACAGTGACCACCCGCAATAACCGCAGCGTCATAGTTGCGTCCCATCACTTTGAACGTAACGTAGTAAGTGAAGATAGCTAAGACCACAGACTGCACAGCTAAAATAACCAAGAATGGAATCGCTAAGTCAAAGATATTCCATAACTTCAAGCTCATTAATGCCATCGCCAAGAACAATGACAAAGAAACGGTACCGAGCATATCGACGGTTTCTGCATCTAACTTACGAAGCTTGGTCACCTCTAAGAAGTTCGTGATGATCACACCAATGAACAGCGCATAAACAAAGTCTGGAATCATCAACCATGAGATTTCATACGTGCTAACCCATTGCTCGACATACTTGGCCCCCGTAACACAGATCAGTAGGAAGAAGAGTTTCTCCACCACTTTTTTCGCCGTTACTTTATCTTCTTCGTATTCGTTGTAGGTCACCAACTCAGGGAATTTTTCGTGAGTTTTGGCATCTCGACCACCACGACCATACTCCGATTCAATGCTGTTTTTTTCTACGAGGCGCTGTGCCACTGGGCTACCAATGATACCGCCGATGATCAAACCAAAAGTGGCTGATGCCATCGCAATTTCCAAAACGTTATCCAATCCATACACGTCTTGGAAGGTTTGTGACCACGCTGCACCTGTACCATGGCCACCAGACAGAGTAATCGAGCCAGCAATTAACCCCATCAAAGGATCTAAACCGAGCGCTGCCGCGAGTGAAACGCCAACGCCGTTTTGTATGATGATGTAAAACGATGCGACAGCTAAGAAGATAAAAACCTTCGCACCTCCTTTCATCAACTGAGTGTAATTTGCGGCCAAACCAACCGTCGCAAAAAACATTAACATAAACGTATTTTGTAACGGCAAATCGAACTCCAAGTCGATGCCGTTGAAATGAAGAGCAGTAATCATGCAGGCAACAATAAGGCCACCTACAATCGGCTCAGGTATGTTGAACTTCTTTAAAATCGGTAGCTTAGCATTAATAAAATGCCCCAGGAAAAGCACACTGATTGCGACCAAGAAGGACTCCAGTGCACCTACAGATATTAAATGATTCATATCGCCTCTTATTATTGTTCTCTTCATCCTCCGTAATGATCGAGTGTTAATTTAACCTTCATTCAATAGCAAATGTTCTCGCTTTACTGTTTCGAAAATACTCAAAAGTTGGTGTAGATGCGCCTTAGGCTAGTTTAAGGGACGCTCCTTTAGCGATGTGTCAGTTTTCCGCTGTTAGCAAGCCCTTAAATGTGAAAGGAGCCGATATAGCTCCTTCAAATGCCCCCTCGCAATACCTGTGCGTTACTGCTTGGGGTATAGTGTTGTGAGTAAATTCTGGGTGACACTTTCTGAACCACATTGGGCTCCCTTACTTAAACAGAATGTGTCAATTACTATCAAACAAAGTTCCTTCCCGTTGTAACCTCTAAACGCCGAGATCGCGTTCAAAACAATTGGGTTTGCTTGTTCCTGTCGTAGTTTTTTAACTCTGGCTCATGGTGTGTAAACGAACCGAATCCAAGGAAACTCTCAAGCTGCAACAAACGTTTTCGTCACAACGGAGTCGGATTATAACATATTGCTGATAATTTTCTTCAATTCAGTGACATTCACCAATCCCATGGTTTCGTTCCATAATGATTAACTACTGAATAGCATTTTTACAGACAAAAGAGCGAAGCAAATTCAACTTAGCCTCACAAAAAAAATAAACCTTAAAAGCCAATCACTTATCTATGGTCTCCTGAGTACAACGTGTTTTGATAGGCTTTCTGGAGGGCCTAGCAACCAAAATGTACAGTGTTGTCATGGTAGTCTTTCGAGGCTAACTACCCGGTTCTGGGTGATAAAAACAATCCCAATTATGCATCACACAAAAACATGTATAATTTTTATGTAAGTTATTCAAATAACAAGAGCCCTACATGAAAATTCATTCGCTTTTCCCTGTGCTATTACTCTGTGCCATCTCATCTGCCACTGCAGCGGAAAATATCCGTATTGAATATTCTCCCGTGGAAACAACCCATGAAAACATCGCCCTGCAATCTATCCAAAACAGCGATGTAAACCCAATTTTTGTTGAGCTATCTCAGATCCACTTTCCATTTCGCAAACCACTCACACTGGTTTACGGCGGAGAAGATGGCCCAATGTACGATCCCGATACGCACACGATACACATTCCCTACACTTTTTATTTGGAATCACTCAATTACTTCTCCAATAACCAGTATGAAGAACGCCTTGGAAAATCCCCAAAAACAGGGGCATTAGATACGTTATTACACACCTTGCTGCATGAAGCCGGGCATGCTTACATCGAAGATCAAAACATCCCTGTTCTCGGAAAAGAAGAAGATGCCGTCGATAATTTTGCCACGATCTTAATGATTGACTTCCTAGAAGATGGCGCAGAGATGGCCATTAGCGCCGCCGACATGTTCGCATTTGAGTCCGATGACAGACCGGACTACTACGACTTCGGTGAGTACATTGATGAGCACAGTTTTGACTTGCAACGCTACTTCTCTACCTTATGTTTGGTGTACGGCAGTGATCCGGAACAGTACAAGTCGCTTCTCGATGAAGTTGAAAAAGACTACCTACGAGATCGCAAAGACTTTTGCCAATACAACTACGAGAACATACGCGCGAATTGGAACCACTACCTGCAACATAATGAACCAAAAGAAAAATCGCCACGTAGAACTCAGTAAGACAAATCAAATAATAAGACGATCGCAATGACAAAACTCACCATATTTTATGACGGAACTTGCCCACTGTGCGCCAAAGAAATGCACGCACTTAAGCGACGAGATGTAAAACAAGCGATAAAAATTGTCGATATCTACAGCGATGAATTTTCTGATTACCCACAGATAGACGCGCAAAAAGCCAATACGATTTTGCATGCGCTGAATGACAACAATGAACTGATACTTGGTCTTGATGTGACTCACCGAGCATGGCAGTTGGTAGGACGAGGTTGGCTATATGCTCCACTACGTTGGCCATTACTCAAGCCAATTGCAGACTGGCTTTACCTGCGCTTTGCCAACAATAGGTATCGTGTCTCATACTGGCTTACTGGTAGCTCCCGCTGCAACTCGGGCCAATGCTCTCGCTAATTGTGATCCTGCTTAAAAATGTGAGTCTCTCTCGTCCACGATCACCAACTTCCTGTACTTCTCACCCGCCAACTCGGTTAATCTGCAATCAGTACAAAAATAATTATTAACACTTTTATTTGGTAAAGCTATTGAAGTTTACCAGTTTGTAACGCTGCGCCGAGACGTAAGGAAGTACCTATGAATCTAACGATAAGAAAGCGACTTTATATTCTTTCCATCATTCCCGTGTTAACGATTGCTTTGGGTATGATGTGGTTTACCTACCTCCAAACCAGTACCTACAACCAACAACAAATCAATCATACGCACACGACGATGATGGCGATGAAGAAAGCGGAACTGAAAAACTATGTGCAGATGGCTCATTCCGCACTCAAACCGTTATTGGATCGTAATGCCTCATTGCAAGAAGCCATTCCAGTGCTCAAAGAGCTAGAGTTCGGCCAATCAGGTTATATTTTTGCGTACGACTCAAAAGGCGTGCGTGTTGTTGTCGGAAAAAACAATAAAGGGGTTGGAGAAAACTTCTATAACCTGCAAGACAAAAAAGGCAACTACCTGATCCAAGACCTGTTGAAAAACGCCAAAACGGGTGACTTCACAACCTACTACTTCCCTAAGTTAGGGCAAACCGAAGCATTACCTAAACTCAGCTACTCCATGTTCATTCCCAAGTGGGATATTATGATTGGCACAGGTTTTTATACTGATGATATCGATGCGATCATTACAGAGATGGAAAACACAGCAAACGATGAGCTAAACAATACCTTAGCCGCTATTGCTATGTTTTGTGTCTCTATTGCCGTTGTCGTGGCTATTTTTGCCGTACTCGTCAACCGTAGCATTATGCGCCCTATCGAACAGTTTGACAGCTCAATCCAATCTTTCGCGCAAGGTGACGCCGACTTAACCGCGCGTATGGAAGAATCTAGCGTGCCAGAATTTAAGCAGCTCGCGCATAACTTCAATATCTTCGTTGAGAGCTTGCAAGGAATTATTAAGAGCGTCAGCCATGTCGGACAAGAGGTAGTATCAGAAACTAACAACATGTCTCAACGCGCCTCACAAGTCGATGAATTGGCTTCTGGTCAACGTGAGGAAACGGAACAAGTCGCGACTGCAATGACAGAAATGACGGCCACCGCTCACGAGATCTCTGGCAACGCAAACCAAGCCGCCGATTCCGCTAAAAACGCCGATGACAACGCACAACAAGCGAAGCACATCGTAGACTCCGCCGCTAACTCCGTTGAAGCGCTAGCGAATGAGGTATCTGAAGCAAGCACTGTAATTTCACGTCTAGAGAGTGACGTGCAGAACATCTCATCCTCACTTGAAGTCATCCAAGATATTGCTGAACAAACCAACTTGCTTGCGCTAAATGCCGCCATTGAAGCAGCACGAGCGGGCGACCAAGGACGCGGATTCGCAGTTGTAGCGGATGAAGTGCGTAAGCTTGCAAGCCGCACTCAGGACAGCACAGGTGACATTCACAAGATGATCGATCAACTTAAAGCAGGTTCGGATGCCGCAGTAAAAGCGATGGAATCTAGCCAAGCACGTGGCGAAGCGACAGTAGAAGAAGCACGTGCTGCATCGGTTGCGCTGCAAGATATTCAAGCAGCGATTGCGAATATCATGGACATGAACACGCTGATCGCTACCGCGACCGAAGAGCAAAGCCAAGTTGGACAAGAGATTTCACAACGCATCGAAGTCATTTCTCAGCAAAGTAGTCAATCGGCGCACCTTGCCAATCAAAATCGCTCGGGCAGCCAAAACCTCAATCACAAAGCCAACGAGCTTTACGACTTGGTGGGACGCTTCACGGTTTAACTTCCTTAACCATACTTAATAGTAGAAACAGCGACGCCTTAACGTCGCTGTTTTTATTTCTGCTATCCTCAAGCGACTTAGCTATAATGCCGCCAACTAAGCACCCATAAGGGCAAAACCAGATGATTATCATGACCACCAATTTCGGTGACATCGAAATTGAATTGAATCTAGAACGAGCGCCAGTTAGCTCAAAGAACTTCAAAAAATACTGTGAAGATGGCTTCTACAACGGCACCATTTTCCACCGCGTTATCGATGGTTTTATGATCCAAGGTGGCGGTCACACCGAAGACATGGCAGAAAAGCCAACGCGCGCCCCGATTGCGAACGAAGCAAACCGTGGTCTAAAGAACCTTGTTGGCACTATCGCAATGGCGCGTACCGATGCACCGCACTCTGCAACGGCACAGTTCTTCATTAACTTGGAAGACAACGATTTCCTAGACCACACCGCAACCACCAACTTGGGCTGGGGCTACGCGGTGTTTGGCAAAGTGACTGCGGGTATGGATGTCGTAAATCGCATCGCGAAAGTGAAAACGACCTCTAAGCTTGGTCACGATGATGTACCATGCGATCCAATCATTATTGAGAAAGTGACAATCAGCGAATAAGCCCATTTGCCTCTTCGGAGAAATCGTCGCTATAAAATGAAGAAAGCGCCTAATGTCTGATGACTTAGGCGCTTTTTGTTTTTATGACTCAGCCTATTAGTTTAGCTTGTGCCGGAGTTATTGATAGAAAAGCTCGGCTTTTGCTCCGACTAAATCAAGCTCAGAGCCTTGAAAATCAGCCAGATATTCAGCAACAAGGTTGTACCCAACCCAATACCCCATGTATTTCGGCCAGCGACTTTCATCACTGCCAAGAAAGTAAGCGTCGAAGCTGTAATCTAAGCTGGTCAACTTGTCTTTCATCTCAGCATAGAAAGGGCGCCAATCTTGATCTTTGATTTGCTCAAACAAGCTCGGTGTGATGCCGCCATTCACCTTACGTTCGAAATGACAAGCTAACCCTTCCATAATCAGTACATCACCAAGCGCAGCGCCATTCTCTCCCGCTCGCATACGGAACAGGTGATGCAACTCATGCGCTAACACCGCAGCTAGTTCTTTCTCAATAACGTTTTTAATATCAGCACGTTGAGTATCAAGCAGAATCTCTACACGATAGGCGCTTAAGCAATAGCCACCAATCCCCGTCTGCGGTACGTCATTGCGATCAAACGGGCTAACGGTCAGGTCGATGTTACTGAGATCAAAGTAACTAGAAAGTTGTGAGCTCAGGTCATCAAGTTTCTGATGTAAATACTCAGCGAGTGGAGACAACTCTCCCGTCGCATTTAACAGGGTTCCGCGATAACTCATTTATCTTCCTTGATAATGTTGGTTAAGAGCGAGGAGTTTACAGTGTAAAGAGTGAGCAGTTCTAGCGATTACATCCCTTTGAACAAACTTTGAGATGCACGGCTCACAGCGAGCTTGTTTTCCCCAATGTGAACAAACATTCTTCCAGCAAAGTCTTTGTTTACTTTGCTAATTTTGCACACTTGCACCACGCTTGAACGGTGCACTTGCCAGAACTGTTCTGGGTTAAGCTGCCCTATCAACTCTTTCAACGATGTGCGAATCAAATACTCCTGCACTTTACCTTGTCCTTGTTGGGCATACACAGAAACGTATTTTTCTTCCGCTTTGAAATACAGCACATCAGACGTGGCGATCAGATGAATATCTTCCCCTTGCGTTGCTTTGATCCACTGAAGATATTGCGGCGTTTGTGGCGCGGATAATTGTTGTAACTGTTCTAACAGGCTGTTCATCTGCACATTGCTGCTTTCTTGCTCTCGCTTAGCAAGGCGTGCTTTCACTCTTTCACACGTCGTCAGGAGGCGCTCATCCGAGATAGGCTTGAGCAAATAATCGGCGGCATTTTGCTCAAAAGCTTTGATGGCGTAATCATCGTACGCAGTGACAAACACAATCAAAGGTGGATTGGCGAGTTGATTGAGTTTTTGCGCTAGTGTCATGCCATCCAAAACTGGCATACGAATATCAAGAAACACAATGTCAGGTTGGTTGTGCTTAATAGCTTGCAACGCTTGTTCACCATCCGCGACTTTGGCTATTACCTCTAGCTCTGGCCACACTTCAGCTAGGCTTTTATCAAGATGACGCCTCAATAGCGGTTCATCATCAGCAATAATCGCAGTAAACCCTGTATTCATTCCTTTCTTCCTTGATTACGATTCCATTGGCCAGCGCAAGCGAACACAAACGCCACCCTGAGCAGACTCACTGATAGAAACCTCTCCTTGCCCGGCGAACAAAGCTTCCACTCGCTGCTTGAGATTACTTAGACCCACGCCAGAGCCCATGTGCCCACTCACGTGATTTAAGCCAACACCTGTGTCTCTGACTTCAATCAGCAAGTTCTGTTGTTTGCGCTTAATCAGCAAACGGACTTCACCGCCTTCTCGCTTCGGCTCAATACCATGGATGATGGCGTTTTCGATTAAGGGTTGAAGCATCATCGGCGGTAATTCGGTTCTGCCTAACCCCTCTTCCACCTCAATCTTGTAACTCAGTCGATCACCCAAACGAGTTTGTTGGATGCCTAAGTAAGCCTCAAGTAACGCCGTTTCATCGTCTATGGTGGTGCGTTCTTCACGTGAGCTTTTGAGCGTCGCACGCAGCAGCGCGGTTAACTGTTCTAGCATTAGCTTGGCTTTATCGACATCTTGCGACATGAGCACACTGATATTTGCCAAGGTATTGAATAAGAAATGCGGTTCAATCTGGCTTTGCATCTGCTTAAGCTGACTCAGCAACAGCGCACGATCTTGCTCTGCTTTCTCGCGTTTGATGGCTTCCAACTCTCGTTGAGCGATTGCATGTTGCTCGCGTGAGTAGAAATAGAAAAAGCACATGGCACTGAATAACAACCCCATGAGTCCAACCGATAGCATACCTGAGATGCCGAAATATTCTCCGAGCCAAAACTGGGCGTTTACCACACCAAACAATAGGCAAGCCGTCAAAGAGATAGCCACTTCCGCCAAACGAGGAATCGTAGGAAACAGGCGGTCGACAAGCCATGAGAAGAAGATAGCCGAATAGCCAAATCCAAAGCTAACCGCCACATGAATATAAAATGGACCGCCCCAAACCGAGAGCGTCATTGCTGCAATAAAGAAACAAAATGCCGTGGTCACTAATAAGCTACGCGGCCATCCACTTTTCACCACTGATTTTGCTGAACACATTTAGAATTTCCCTTTGATGTTAAATACAATCATATGCTTATCATTGATTTGTGCGTAAGCAGATTGGTCGTCTCCGGTTAAAAAGCGTGCGGCAACTTCCACTTCTACACTTTGATCGCCAGTATCAATCCATTGGTAGTTAAGCCACTGCGTGACGATCACACCACCATCTTGTGGCGACAGCATCACATCCAACGTAGGGGTTACATCACTTAGCCAGCCCATATCCGCTTTACCGTTCCATGCAGCCCACGCTTCCACATCCCAACTCCAGTGCAGCATTACGTTATGCTGAACGATATTGGCGTGCTGAAACCCTTGAGCGTAGCTTGTTGCGAGTAGAGACGTTTGGGGATTAAGGGTTTGAGAGAGTAATTCGCCACGCTCTATTGCTTGCTGCCACTCGCTTTTCGACCATGCTCGGCTGTCGTACCAATATTCAGCAATCACGTTGTGTCCAGCTTGGTTTGCCCAGTTCACCCCAACTAAAGCTTGGAATGCGCTTCCCTGCTCCTCAACTGAAACGGGTTGGTAAAGATCATCCTGCTGAAACTGATAGCCGACACTTTGCTTTTGCCACAGCATGGAACCGTGCATGGCGATGGATTCATCCCACACGGCAATGGCACTGGCTCCGAGTAAACCTCGGCGCACATCATCGTAATAACCAATAAGTTGATACTCGGTGTCTCCCACCAGCGCATAACGACGAATACCAACACCTTGTTGCTCTGCGGCTTGATCAAGTGCACTTTGGTCTTGTTGCCCCCAACTTGAATCGGTCGCAATGACGGTCCATTCGCCGTCCATATCATAGTGTGAAAGTGAAAACACGCCCGCGCCCTCTTCTGCGACTAAGCCAACCGGGTTTTGTCGATAAGGCTTAAACAGATCCAAAGGTCGGTAGCCATAACCCACGCCCCAATCCACGCGCAACTTACCCAAACTCACATCAAGAGTGGTGTCACCGACTTGCCACTCCCCTAGCCAAGCCAGCTCTCTAATCAACAACTGGTTATCAGCTTCACTCCACCAATCACTCTTTCCTTGTTGATTGAGGTACAAACCTTGGCTATACAGAGCAAACAAGCCACTGAAGTTCTGATAATTCACCTGCACATCCAACAGTGCATTAAGTGAATCACGAGAACTGCCCTGCGCCTGCATAAATGCGCTGTCACGCTGCTTGGCAGTTTCGTAACTGACAGCCCAATCCCACTCAAAACTCAGCTCATCATTGGCAAAAACTGGGGCTGCTGCGCCCACACACAACGACGCAGCAATCAACAAACTGGTGTTTTTGTTAAGGTTAGGCTGGTGCGATTTCATGTGACTTCCTTGCTCGTTTTCATGGATCTATTTACGGAGTTCAGGCTAAAGCTGAGTCGTATTGGCTTTCGGCAAATAGCTTGGGTTGTAGAACTTGTTGTCCAGCTGCCAAGGCACGATTTCTTGATACTCGATAACGGTCTTTTTGCTCGGCTGAATGCTATCAAGCAAGGTCATCTCACTGACATAGTCTTCGCCATTGTCGGTTGCGCGTCCGTATTGCGCTTGCTTGGCGAGTTTGCCAGAGCGCAAGTAGAGATCGGCTTTGATTGGAAACGCATCTTGCTCAGACAACCACAAGTCGATCTTCTGATAGCTCGCCCCTTTGGTTTTCGCGGTTAACGCAAGGTGATAAGCCGCGACACTCTCTCCGTTCACCGAAACAGTTTCTGTCGCTTTCCATTCACCTTGATAATCTTGGCTCCACGTCAGGGTTGAGATGTCGCCGATAGACGCTTCACCAAGCAGCTTCTGCATTGGCGTAATGCGAATCGGGCGGCGGCTCTTTGGCATTTGCAGCCAGTAGTTATCGCCCATCATCAGCATCTTTTGCCCAGCTTCGACTGCCGATTTGAACACCACCAACGATTCACGATTTGGACGCGTGTACACATGGTAAAGGCGGGTTTTATCTAACTCTTGGTCTTGATATAAGCGCACCAGTGACACCACTTTGGAGGAATCATCTTGCAAGCGGTAGCTGTCGGCTTTTTCAATCAATTGCGCGACTTGCAGTGCATCTAGCGCAGTTTCATTCGCACTGGCATTCATGCTTGCAACGCCGCTTACCGTCAGCAGTGCAATTGGTAATAGTGATTTGAAATTAAACATAAATCAGTGCCTCCGTAATTGGCTTGTTCACCCCTTTGCGCGCCGAGAAAAACGCCGCAACCAAACAAATCATCAATACTGCGAATCCTGCGACAGCTACCAGCTCCCAAGAGAAGTAAATCGTCAATGGGTAACCTTCTGTGCGTCCTGGCGGTGGCGGCATTTGCACATCCACGACCATCAGTAAAATGGTGACTAGTGCCGTAAACAAAGCGCCGATTAAGCTGCCAATCACCGCGAGTAACCCTGCTTCGCGCAAGAACCCAGCAATGATTTCGCGAGGGTAGCTACCAAGAGCCGACAAGGTGCCAATTTCACGAGTACGCTCAGTCACCGACATAGTCATGGTGTTGAACAGCGCAACAAAGACCACCAGCGCCATTACTGCGCCCATGATGCCGAAGATACGGTCGTACAAATCTTTCACTTTGAGATAGAAGAACGCACGTTCTTGCCAAGGCGTAATCTCAATATCTTGATCACCAAAGTTCTGTTTTTGCTTACTCAGAACCGAAGCCACTTGTTGCTCGACTTGGTTAGTTAAACTGGTGTCGAACAGGAAGACTGATAACGCACTGACTTTGTCTGAACCGAGCAGCGATTGCGCGCTGTTGATATGCACGTACAGTTGGCGTTTATCAAGCTCAGGTACGCCGGTTGAATAGATGCCACGAACTTTGAAGTCATACGCGTTCAATGCACCGTCGGTTGTGGTCGCCAGCAAGGTAATCCAATCGCCAACGTGCACGCTTAGGTTGTTCGCCAAATCAACACCGAGCATCACCTCTGGCTCTGCTGGGTCATAACGCGATGCATGAATATTGGACAGCGTCTGCCCTTCACGCACATCCAAAAACGGTCCTTTCATATCGAATTCTCGTTCGTTCACGCCAATGCCGATAAAGATCGATGATTTGTTGCCGTTGGAAATCAAACCACTGAACTCAACTCGTGGCTGCACGCCTCGCACTTCGTTTAAGCCAATCAATTGCTTGGTGATATCGTCGGCGTGAGTTAACCCGTTACTCAGCGGCATCTCTTCTTCTTTAGCGAAGTAACCCGGTGTGGTTAACGTCAGATTCCCCGTGTCACGAGCTGTCGATTCTTTCAAACTGTCGTAGGTATACAGACCAAAACCACCCGCACTGGTTAATGCAAACACGGCAATGGCAATGATCAGCATCGACAACAAACTGCGGCGGCGATTGCGTTGCAGGTTCAACCAAGCAAGGCGAACCGAAACAGGAATTAGCTTGCCCATGAAACCTCCTCCACACTTGCGTGCGTTTGGGTGATTTTGCCATCCACCAACTCAATGGTTCGATCGCAGCGGGATGCCATTCGAGGGTCGTGTGTAGCGACGATGAAAGTAGTACCAAGCTCGTGTCCGAGCCCTTTCATAATATCGATGACCTTGTTGGCAGTTTGGCTATCAAGGCTTGCGGTTGGCTCATCAGCAATCACCAATGCTGGTTTGTGCACTAACGCACGAGCAATTGCCACGCGTTGTTGCTGACCACCTGATAGGTTATCGGGCATGTGATGAATAAATTCGCCCAAGCCAACGTGTTCTAGCATTTGCGTAGCGAGCTCGGTTTGCTCTGCTTTTGAAAAGCCGTTGAGGTGTAACGGATACGCCACGTTCTCCAACGCCGTCATCACAGGCACAAGATTGAATTTTTGGAACACAAAACCAAGCTTTTCACGGCGCATTTTCGCAGCTTGCATTTGCTCGGTTGGGTATGGGCTGCCTGCAAATGTCACCTGACCTTGGTATTGAGTATCAAGCATGCCAAGCACGTTAAGTAAGGTGCTTTTGCCTGAGCCAGACGGCCCGCACAGTGCCACCATTTCGCCCGCAAATACTTCACCAGACACGTCTCGCAATGCATGCACGGTTTGGCTGCCAAGGGCGTAATCGCGACTAAGTTGATTAAAAACGATCATGACGCCTCCCTAATATTTCGCTAGCAGCGCTTTTGCGGTTTGCGTTTCTAAATTGCTGTCACCCAACTGCTCCATTTGCGCTAACCATGTTTTGGCTTGTTGAACGTCTTCAGCGCGCAGCGCTGCTTCAATGGCATAACGGTAAATCCATGAAGTAGCCGCAAAAGGTTGCTGACTAAAACTCGGTTCATCGAGCAGAGAAAGGTACAGCTCGTAGCCGCGCTCAAAGTGATTGAACATATCTGGCAGAGAGGTAAAGGTAGTGGCTGCCATGGCGGTGGCCAGTTGGTATTCAGGTAAGCCTTGTAAGCGTTGTTGCTCTTGCAGTGGTACTGGCTGATTCGCCATTAGATCCAAACCTTTTTGGATAGTGGCAAGACCGCGCTCGGTGAACTTCATCTTGTTCCAAGGCAAAAACGCCTCACGACCTTGCAACGTTTCAGCACTACCTAAATACACCAAGGTCACCGGCGTTGCGCCCTGCTCTTCGAGTTGTTTGGATAATTCGCCGTAAACGGTATCAACTAAGCCAGAGTCACCCTGCGCAGCTTGGTTGAATTGACTGAGTGTGCGCTCGCTTGGATTAGCCAGAGCCAGATTGCTGCTAAGTGCAAATGCGGCGATAAACGTACTTGCCAGTTTAAGAGCTTTAATTGAACGAGATTGAGAAACCATCATGTACTGTCCTTAGTTGAACGTGATTTGATGGTTTCAGATTAAGGGAGAAAATCGCACGCTGCTTTTGCATGCGACCAATGGCAGTTATTTAGAATGAACGGTTGTTTGCTGCGATGAATGACATTCCCTTCTTAAAGAGAGCATATATCCCTGCTTGTTTGTAAGCGTCCATCTTTCACCACAATAGGAATAAAAATACTGGCTTAAAACCTGCATCTAGTGTATTTATCCATTCCACAGCTTTCCAAGCAGCTTACCCATAACAGACGACATCGACGCTCCTCTCATACACACCTTTGCATGGTGTCTGTTATTTCCAAATAGGATTCTTAGCATCGGAATAGTTCGAACTCTCGAGTTCTGGTTGTTTTCGCGCTCGAACTGGGTGCGTTATTAGGTCGTAGAAAATGAATAAGCGTTTTTTCCCCAGGGTCGATTTGCCACTGCTGATGGCGATCATTCCGATCATGCTATTGAGTACACTAACACTTTGGAGTGCCAGTGGCTTTAATGAGGCCATGCTCTTCAAGCATTTAGCACGCTGCGGACTGACCTTGGTTTGTATATTGGTCATGTCATCGATTCCCGCCGCTAGCTATCAACGCTCAGCTCCATATCTCTACATTATTGCGGTTGCGCTGCTACTTGCTGTCGCTTTGTTTGGCGATAGCACTAATGGCTCTCAACGTTGGCTCGATATTGGCTTTTTTCGCTTTCAACCCTCGGAGCTAATCAAACTCTCGATTCCAATCATGATCGCGTGGATGCTACATATTGAAGGTGGCAGACCAGATAGTAGAAAAATCGCATTCTGCTTACTCATCACAATGATTCCTGCTGGGTTAATCGCGCTACAACCGGATTTAGACGGTGCAGTTTTTACCGTCATTTACGCCTTATTCGTTTTATTTTTAGCTGGCATGAGCTGGAAAATAATCGGTGGCTTTGTCGCGAGTATATTAACGTTGGCGCCTATTTTGTGGTTCTTCGTCATGGAAACGTATCAAAAAAGCCGCGTTACTCAGTTCTTGCACCCGGAGTCGGATCCGTTAGGTTCGGGCTACCAAATCATCCAATCTTTGATTGCGATAGGCTCAGGCGGAATGAAAGGCAAAGGTTGGATGAATGCTACGCAAGGAACACTTGGCTTTATTCCAGAAAGTCATACGGACTTTATTTTTTCGACTTATGCCGAGGAGTGGGGTTTTGTTGGTAGTTTAGTCTTGCTCGCACTGTACTTGTTTATTACCGCGCGCGTCATGTTGCTTGCATGTCAGTCTGACCACTTTTTTAGTCGGCTTGTGAGTGGTGCATTAGCGATGAGCTTTTTCCTGTATGCTTTTATCAATACAGGCATGGTGAGCGGCTTGTTGCCAGTAATGGGAAGCCCTTTGCCGTTCTTTAGTTACGGCGGCACGGCCATGCTGACGCAAGGCATCTGCTTTGGTGTGATCATGTCACTGTGTTATTCCAAATATCGCAACGCATAATGCTGCTAGCAAAGAGTGTGATCAAAAAAGGCTTCCCGAGGGAAGCCTTTTTACAACGGTGGAAGCTAAGAAATTATAGCTCTGCGTTGTGGTAAACCTGCTGAACGTCGTCACAGTCATCTAAAAGATCTAGGAATTTCTGGAACTTCTCAGCATCTTCACCCGCTACTGGAGTGTGAGTTTGAGGAACGAAAGTGATTTCTTCCACATCGATCGTTAGATCTGGGAACGCACCATTTAGTGCTGTTTTCGTCTTGAAGAACTCTGTATGAGGAGCGAATACAGTGATCACACCGTCTTCTAGCTCAACGTCAGTTACGTCTACATCTTCCATCATTAGCGTTTCTAGGATGATTTCATCATCGTCGCCTTTGAACTGGAATACCGCTTGGTGATCGAACATGTGAGAAACTGAGCCCTCAACACCAATTTTCGCACCCACTTTAACAAAGCATTGGCGTACATCTTGGAAAGTACGGTTGCCGTTATCGGTCAGACAGTCAACGATAACACTAGTACCGCCAGGGCCGAAGCCTTCGTAGCGCGCTGGTTGGTAATCTTCACCACCGCCGCCACTCGCTTTGTCTAGTGCTTTGTCGATAACATGCGCTGGTACCTGATCTTTTTTCGCTTTCGCGATCAGGTGGCGAAGAGACAAGTTCATGTCTGGGTCACTACCGCCGTTTTTCGCGCACATGTAAATTTCTTTACCGTATTTGGAATAAACTTTAATTTTCGCGCCTGCAGTTTTCGCCATAGAGGCTTTGCGCACTTCAAAACTTCTTCCCATCGGGATGTCTCTCTAAATTCAAATTTAATGCGAAGGATTTTAGCAAAAAGCGAAACCTTTTCAATTTCGCTTAGCAAAGGAATGGGGAGGTTACCTCATTCGCCACATAGTTTTATACCGTTGTCACGATTCGCGTTAAGCGACACCCATTACTCGTTTGTACTTTTCGACCGATTGCTGAAAAAACGCTTTTTCATCAGCATCGTTAATCTTGGACAACTGTTCTTCTATTGCTTCAGGACCAGATTTGGCCTCTCTGAGCTTCCAAACCAAAAACGACGCTTGTTTATCCAGTTCGATTTTGTTTTTTTCATCAGGCGGCAATAGGGATAGATTGAACGACATTTACAGCCTCAAGGTACTTTAAATACTAGCCGCGCACTATAGCATACAGAGTTACAATTGCAGAATAGAAACGCACTTAACTTGATCAATTTCAAGTTAACTATTTGGGACCCGCACTGATTTTCAGTGCTTTTGGTAAAAACTGCTCGAATATTTGATGCAACCGATCTTTGGTCACAGGTTTGGCGACAAACTCATTCATACCGACGTCAAAGCAATGTTGTTGATCTTCCTTAATAACATTGGCACTCAACGCAATAATGGGAACGTGTTTCCCCCACTCTCCCATTTGTCGAATACGCTCAGTAGTAATGAAACCATCCATCACTGGCATTTGGCAATCCATAAACACCAAGTCAAAAGCTTGCTTCTCACATAGCTGAAGCGCTTCTTCACCATGATTTGCGACGCTCACTCGAACGCCGAGCTTTTCCAACATAATACGCACGACTTTCTGGTTTACGATGGTATCTTCAACAATCAATACCCAAGGTTGATTGTCATGCTGGAGGCTGGTTTCATTATCTTCAACTTTTGGAAACGTCAAAACATTAGGTCGTTCCGTGTAGGTAGACCGTGCTTTTACTACAACTGGAATCGAAAACTCAAAACAACTACCAAGCCCCAACTCACTTGTCAGTTGGATTTCTCCTCCCATTAAGTTCACCAACTGAGCACCAATCGCCAAACCAAGGCCGGTACCACCGTACTTTCTGGTTGTACTGCCATCGGCTTGTTGGAAACGTTCGAAGATCGCTTGTTGGTTCTCTTTTGCAATACCAATGCCAGAATCAACGACGCGAAATCGAATCATGGCGACATCATGCTCTTGACGTGTTAACTCAACAAGAAGCTTCACATGACCACGATCAGTAAATTTGATCGCGTTGCTCAACAAATTGTTCAATACCTGTTTTAAGCGTGCAGCATCACCTTGCACTTCCGCTGGCAAGTGAGGATCAATATCGCTAAGCAATTGCAGATTCTTCTGCTTGGCTTTGACGGTATGTAAGCTGATCACATCATCCAAAATACGGCGCAGATCATAGCTCGCATTTTCTAATTCGACTTTACCTGCTTCGACTTTAGAAAAGTCGAGAATATCGTCGATGATCGTCATTAAAGAGTGAGAAGAACTATCGATGATCTCTACAAACTCTTTTTGCTGAGGATCGAGTTTGGTGTCACCCAGTAATGAAGCGACACCAATAATGCCATTCATCGGTGTTCGAATTTCATGGCTCATAGTGGCAAGAAATTCACTTTTTTTGCGGTTGGCGACTTCCGCTCTATCTCTTTCTTCTTCAAGCTCAGTCTGATGTTCACGGACTTTCTCAACGCTTCGGTTGTATTTCTCCGCCAACACGCTCACTTCATCAAAACACCAACGCTTTGGGAGCGTAACTTTGCTTGGGACCTTCCCGCCACTAAAATCGCTCACGGCGCCGGAAAGCAGTTGGAGAGGATTGACCAAGAGGCGGAAGGCGACCCAAAGCACGCCAATTATGAGCAATAGGATCTTGATCGCTTCTGTCGTGAGCAAGAAAAAAAATTGTTGCCAAAGATCTTCATAAATCGAGCTCAGATCCGCCTGAACAGTCAATGTCGCCAGATCATAGGTTTTATCACCAACACGATATTGCATCGGCCAACTTCTTTCTACGACATCCTCAGAAAGTGCGGTGCCCAGTTCGACGATAACTTCATCTTCATTAGCGATACGTAAATAATCCACAGAGGGCATGCGCATTGCGCCCTCTGCTTGAGTGAGTAACAGCTCCCTATCCTCCACCCATAAGCTGGCAGAAAAGCTCGATAAGTAACTGGATTCGACCTGCTTTAGCTCGACGTGCAAATGGGCTAAATCTTCGTTAAAAACTCGATATAAACTCACAGCGGAAATGATGACAGTAAAGATTAAACTCAACGTTAGCACCGCCAACATAAGTTGGTTGCCGATACTAAATCGACGTTGAGATCGCTCTTTTTCATCCATATGAAATCGCTCCGATAAACTTGCGCTACTCTAAATATAGCCACGCGCAAATAATAATCGAGGATACGATGAAAAGACTTCTACTTAGATTGGCTTTTAGTTTTATTGCGATAGGAACTTATGCTACTGCCGCTGAAGTGAACTATTACGTTATCGCCGACCAAGCAAGGCCATTTCAAATAGAACAACAGGGGCAAATGCATTCCGGGATTGTGACTGACATCGTCAGTGCCATTTTCGCTGAATCAGATTATCAGGTGAATTATCATACTTATCCGTTTAAACGAATGATCTCCATATTAGAAGAAGGTGGCGAACCAAACTGGCTAACTTACGGCAGCCCAAATTGGGGCAAGGTGCAATCAGAAAACTTGTCTGAAGAGCCCATTTACACTGTAAAACATGTATTGGTCTCTAGTAGTGAGAAACCGTTAGAGTTCAAGAATATGGACACCATGCATGGCCGATCTATCGTATTACTACTCGGTTTTGATTATCCGAATTTAATCCCATTCTTTGAGGATGGTAGTGTGAATGAAATACGCGTTAAAGATTATGATGCCGCATATCGAGTGATAACCCGAACACCAGGAGATACAGCCTTCGTCGAAATGGAATCACGCGTTATGTACAACTTAAAACGCCTCAATTTGTCGCTAGAAGATTTTCAGATCCAATCTTTCGACTCAGTTATCCCTGACTACTCGATCTATTTGGCCTTTTCGCCCCAAATGCAGCCAGAAACTCAGGACTACATCAATACACGTTTGGCTGAGTTAAAAACATCGGGTGAAATTGATGAGATCATTCAAAGGTATCAATAAATGACCTAACGAATGAAAACGCCAACGATAGAATCGTTGGCGTTTTCATCTATTGAGACATAGATGATGCTTTACTTGGTGTGATTGACAAACTTAGGATCAAACATGTGCCCTAATTTACTCGCCTTAGTTTGCAAGTAGTGTTGATTGCTTGGATTATTACCTTCTTGCAAGGGCACACGCTCAATGACGTTGATATCAACCGCTTTTAACGCAGCCAGCTTACGTGGGTTGTTCGTCATTAGTCGCACCGCATCAATGCCCAAATGCTCTAACATCCCTTTACAGAATGCGTAATCACGCATATCGGCAGCAAAGCCCAAACGTTCATTGGCTTCTACAGTATCGGCGCCATCGTCCTGGAGGTGATAAGCTCGAATTTTATTAATCAAGCCAATACCACGTCCTTCTTGACGCAAATAAAGCAGTACACCACATCCCTCTTCGACAATATTTTGTAGCGCCCTATTGAGCTGAAAACCACAGTCGCAACGCGTACTAAACAAGGCATCGCCAGTAAGGCACTCCGAATGCAACCGAATAAGCGGTGCTGCGCTGTTTGCAGGCTCTCCATACACGAGGGCAAGATGCTCTTTGTTCGTGGCAGTTTCAACGAAGCCATACATCATAAATGTGCCCCATTGGGTAGGCAATTTGGCTTTATCGATGAACTTCACGAGATTGTAGGGCTCGACATGTCTCAGCTCAGCCCGAACGTTCATCAGAATTTCTCCTAAATGATTTTCTCCTTTACCGTCTCCCCCATCCCCCCAAAAGGCATCTTTGTGAGAATGCTCTGTAAGACAAGCGTTACCCGTTCTCATTAACTGCTGCGCTAAAGGTGGATTTTGCAGAAACTTTTCTCTAACGATGAAAGCCATAACGGCCAGCTTCATATCCTCCCAGTCACTTCTGACGAAATGTTCGTATTTTCGGCTTAAGGCGAATGCTTCATCGGGAGTGCTCGCGTGTTGAATTTTGCTTTGTAACTGCGCATCGAGGAACTTTTGGGCTTGATAATAATGTTCGCTGGTGGGCCAAGTTTGGGAGGATATATTGACTGGGGCATGGCAAAAATTGGAAAGAAAACCGTGGGGCTCATCGGGCTCATAAAAAAGGATTTGGTCAACCATACTCGCGCTCCTTGCTTTGTGGTCGCGATAATCAACAAAAAGCATATCGCTATTGATATATCTTTTAGTAACGCTAGGTAAGATTGTCAAACTTCTACACAGATGAAAATGAGTTTGGATCTAGAACTTTTTAGGTGAAAGAGAGGTGAATTAGAACGTTTGGATAAGAAAAATAAAGAGATGTGAGATGTTGTGGTGAGACGCTATGGCTAAAATGGAAGGAAAAATAAAAAGGGCAGTCCGACGACTACCCTATGGATTGCTATACCAAACTAGAGCAATCAGTGTATCAAGCCAAGCTCCCTTGCTTCTTCAATGGTCAATCCACTTTCACGGATTTCACGTAGCGCTTCAATGCGTCTTCTGGCTTCTGCTGATTTCACTGTTTTCTCAGGCTTCACAACGGCTTCTTCATCAGGTAATTCCCATTTGTGAGCGATGTTGGTCATCTCGTCATGGTCGATAGAATTAATGGACATATTTCCTCCGAACACACCATGTTTTCGATGCGTAATCTATAGCAAAACAGGAACGAGGTGGTAAGAAAAACTGTAGGGAAATGTGACCCCTCCCGCCCTTTCGTTAACTCCTTAATAGATCCATCATTTAAGTTTTGCCAAGGGGCAAATTTACGATTAGATTTGAATAATTACCCCTAAGAAAAGTGTGCTGATCCAGCTCTCAATTCTCGTCTTCCTTGGCCTCATTAACAACGCCGGATACCACTTTTTATTTCGCCTAACTTTCGAGTCACTTCACTGATTCGCCGCTTGCCACTTTCTAAAAACCATCACACCTGATAATGATAATAATTATCTTTTACATTGGTAAGGTGTTTATATGGATGGTATTAACTTAAATCATGCATACCACAATAATCCGGTCATCCAGATCCGAGATTTATGCGTCGATTACATCACCGATAATGGTGATTTCAATGCGGTAAAATCCGTCAGCTTCGATATCGGCAAAGGAGAAGTATTTGGGCTTGCTGGTGAATCGGGATGTGGCAAAAGCACGATCGCATTGTCGATCAATCGTCTCCATAAGCCGCCAGCGTTCATTTCTGGCGGTAAAATATTATTTGATGGCAAAGACATTCTTAGCCTCTCAGATTCTGATCTAACCGCTCTGAGGTGGAGTGAAATCGCCATGGTGTTTCAAAGCGCGATGAACTCACTCAACCCTGTCTTAACGATCCAAGAGCAATTCGCAGATGTATTGCGTCATCACCAAGGACTCACCAACGCTCAAGCGAAAGATCGAGCAGAAAAACTATTGGACTTGGTCAATATTCCACGAGAACGGTTAACGGAATACCCTCACCAATTTTCAGGTGGAATGCGTCAGCGCTTGGTGATTGCTATTGCTTTGTCTTTGAACCCCAAGCTGATAATTATGGATGAGCCCACAACCGCTTTAGATGTGGTGGTACAAAGGGAGATTTTACAACAAATCTACCAGCTTAGAGATGAATTTGGCTTCTCAGTACTCTTTATTACGCACGACTTGGCGCTGATGAGCCAATTGTGTGATCGCATTGCCATCATGCGGCATGGAGAAATCGTCGAAGTCAATCAGGCATACGAAATTCGCAATAATCCTCAACATCCCTACACACAAAAGCTATGGGCTTCTTTCCCAAACATCCACGACGTCCACAAACAACCAGAGCAACCAGAGCAACCAGAGCAACCAGAGCAACCAGAGCAACCAGGAGCGTAATCATGAATAAGCCTATCATCCAAATGAAAAACGTGATTAAAGAGTTCAGAGTAGGCGGTGGTTTAGCGAAAGAGGAAACCTTCCGTGCGCTCCAAGGCGTGAGCTTTGATCTGTATGCAGGAAAAACGCTGGCTTTGGTTGGAGAATCAGGCTGCGGTAAAAGTACGTGTGCTCGCTTGATCACTAAAGTCTATCCGGCAACAGAAGGCGAGATCCTTTTCAATGGCACTAATATCAATGAGATTACGTCACGTTCAGCGCTCCAAGAGTATCGCAGTAAAGTACAAATGGTGTTTCAAGATCCGTTTGGCTCACTCAATCCAACTCATACCATTCGCCATCATCTCACACGCCCTTTAAAGATTCATAAGCAAATCAAAAGTGAACGTGACATTCCTGCCCGTTTGGAAGCGCTTTTAAATTTGGTGGAACTACCTGAAGAGACATTAAATAAGTTTCCTCACGAGCTTAGTGGTGGACAACGTCAGCGAGTAAACTTAGCACGTGCTCTCGCCGTCGGTTCGCAAATCATTCTTGCGGATGAGCCAACATCGATGTTGGATGTCTCCATTCGCCTAGGCGTACTGAATCTAATGCAGCGCATGAAGCAAGAGCTAGGAATCGGCTTTTTGTACATTACTCATGATTTGGCGACCGCACACTACATCGCGGAAGAAACAGCTGTGATGTACAAAGGGCAAATCGTTGAATGGGGTGATACACACTCAATACTGAAGAATCCGCAGCACCCGTACACCAAACTATTGATTTCAGCCGTTCCCGATCCAGATCTTCCTTTTGGTAACTTAGTGAAAAGTGAGCCAAACTATTCGATAGATGCCGATGAAATTCGTAGTCGTAGCAGCATCATTGTCGACGAATTTGATCAAATAGGACCCAATCACTATGTAAAACAATGGACTGAGGCTGCGTAATGGAATTGAGGACTTGGCAAGATCAGATCGCCATGTGGTATGAACATCGGAAGCATGATCAAGTTGAAAAACTGGAAACGATCTTATATCAAGCGCCCGACGGCGTGTTTGGCCCAGAACTAAACGAAGTTCAAAGCAAAGCGATTGCTTGCTGGCTAGACGGTTGTTTACGTGTGTTTCAACATGCTAGGTACCAAGATCCTCAAAAAGCGTATCAAACCTTGCTTTACACGAGCGCAAAGCTCGAGCAAGCGGCATGTCAGGTATCGACCGATATTCTGATCAAAGATTGGTGTTTAAAGCGACTTCAGCACCTTACCGTTTTAGCTCTAGAGTTTTGTAATCAGCAATGCGATCAAAATGAGTGGCAACAACAAGCACATAACTTGATCGAGTCGCATGTTGCTTTGATGCGTTCTTTACACTGGAATGAAGCCAAGAAGCATGATCAAGGTTTATCTCATTAATCTGGAAAAATGATCAAGGCTTACTTTGAGGAATTTGAGGTAAAAAAAAGCGAGTTTCCTGAGGAGAAACTCGCGAAGTCTATTCAGAATGAATGTAACAATATGAGCCAATCTATTAATCATCAGAAAGGACAAAAGGTTGTCTATTCGTGATAAATAGTAGTCTCAGGCTTGGCTCCTAATGTCAGTGATTTGTTAGAGTTAAGTCTGTTTTTTATCATCGAAAGACATTGTTACATTTCAAATCAATACGCCACGCCTATTGCTTGATGTGTATCAAGCAACGCTTTTAAATCGCCATTTCATCCAGAGCGCGGAATACCATTTCATCCATGTGGCCATCGAAGATTTGACGGCACACCTTCCGACGTACCGCTAATCCAGCAATCAAGCGCTCAATGGTAAGATGCTTGATATCATTTTGAGTGTTAAACAGCTCGACGGTTTTGCTTAATGTCTCATAAGGAATTGGCTCATCCCCTACCCTTAGCCAATCAAGCTTCTCTATGTAATCAGAGCACTCTTCTTTGATTGAGGCATACGAGTGCCCTGTCATCGCAGATAAAGCCGTTATACTGCGTTCTAGGGCCTCTGGTGAGGTATATTTAGATAAAGTAATGGTGATCTCGTCTGCATTGATCTCTACCAGGTGTTTTCTTTGCTTCACGCGGCGGCCTAAATTCCCTCTTGGAGATGGCGCTTTGCGTTGGATAGGCTCAAATTCGCCGTCTATGATGCCTGAGAGCTCTTCAAGCTGTTGTCGGGTAACCATCTCATTACGAAGTGGGTTTGGCAGCGTAGGCGCCATGTTACGCTTTCCTGCGTTGGTTGTTCGCGCACGTGAATAACGTAAGACTTCTTCCACATCGCATTTAATATCGATCTGGTAGTCCATCACTTTGTCATTCTCGATCATAGTTTCGATCGTCAGGTGATAACCCCACAAATTCACGACAAACAGTTCATCCGTTCCCTTACCATCCGATAAACGCTTCAGCTCTCGGATCAAATCCATCGAGAATCGTCGCCATTCGATGTTACGTGCCAGCTTCTGGTTTAATTCACTCAGCAGCATGCAGTCAGTATGACGACGCACCATGCGGCTACGGAAGAAAGAATACAGTTGGAATACCAAAGTATGTTGCTTCAAGATCTCTGGTGGGAACAAGAAGAAATAATCACGCGTTAATAGTTCTTCATAAAACGAAGGCTCCCAAACCAAAATGTACAAGTTTGGCTTGATACGAATTTCACCATCGCTTCCCTCTACAGGCGCTTCTTCAGACGCAGTGATGGTTCGAGCAAGAAAACGAAAACGATCACTTTTGAATCCTTCTGGCATGTTTTCACTTAGCCAACGACCAGTAAGTTCATGCAGCTGGAAATCGGTAAACTCAATACGATCAATACTGTCGCGAATAGAATCACGTGCTGGACCACTGTCTTTTTTGCCTCGAAGCGACAAAATATCAGTAATGTATAACGGCGTCTTGTTCGGCACATGTGCTGCGTCGAGTTGATACTGATCTTTGTGATGATCATGGTATTGCACGGTCAACGTGAACAGAGCAAACAAGGTCATCAGATCATCCACAGTCATGATATTTTTGGATGATCGCGTTTCAATAACCGCTTTGGTACCAGAGATCGACACCATGGATTTCTGATAACTTTTTCGAGTTCTTGGTGGTGCAAGTGCTTGGTCAATGATCCCAGCCCAATTCGTTGGAGACACGACAAATTGATCGGCTTCATCTTTCATCGTTGGAGGGGTATTCAACCCATGTTCATTCAACAAACGCTTGTTCACTTGGGTTTGAGCCAATGCTTTTGAACGTTTTTGCTTTTCGTTTTGGCGTACTTTGTCTGTAACAAGACTTGTTGCACCCAACACTGAAATAAGCTGATTAGGATTAACAAACTTATGTAACATCGTCTTACCAGCAAGTCCTTCTTCAAACCGCACTGGAGTTTGAGTAAACAAACCAATGTTTACTGCTGCACGTAAGCGTTGTTGCAGAGCTGCACGAGTGAGTTGTCCGTCCGTTGCTTCCACAATCTCTGTGGTTGAAACCAATCCATCTTTGCTGCTGAAACCTCGCAATGAGATCAGATTAAGCAACTCTAAGATGCTTTTGGTCACCCCTTTGAAATGTTGGTACTGCTCTACCCAATCTGCAGAGGATTCATGTACCTCAAAAAGATGGCCATCCTTATGGCTTCTAGGTGCTTTAATCAGAATTTTTTCATCAGCCGTCATTTTAGATCCAGATCACACTAGCCGTAGTTGTGCTATGGTTCCGAAGAATAAAGAAAAACAGATCATAAATAAAGAAAAAAGATTGTTTTTTAAATAACTGATCTTTTTGATTAATCTGATCTTAATTGATTATATGATCTAATGATCTGGCTATCGTTTTGCCGCTAAGTGCATGTTCTATAAAGTGATTGTTTTCATGCATGTCGGAACTATGATCATGTTAATTCTGAAACTATGATCAACAATAGCCTGAAAGCATGATCACATTTGCTCGTAAGCATGATCATTAAGTTTATGAAAAGATGATCAAAAGAGTCTTGAAACGATGATCATGATGTTTTTACAGGTTATCCACAGATGCTGTGTTTAATAATGATCTTAATGAGAATTTTATTGAGCATTGTCGATGTTATTGATACTCGGATCGATGATCAAGAGCTGAGATAGCTATCGTTCTGGAGACAGTATTGATGATAAATTACTCATGTGATGAAAATGCATCCAAGTAGCTCTTATTCCGCAGTAAAACCTAGTTTCGGACTATTCTTAGGAAGCATGATCATGAGAGTAAGATTTATCATAGTAACTTGAACAATTTCATTGTTCCGGCTTCTCTATCCACTAATTTCTTCTCCATCCCCCATTCTGACTGCATTCAACCGTAAATTAGAGACAAAAACTCATGCTTCCGAGAGATTCTATAGCTTGATCATATTTCCGATTGATGGATCTTATTTAATCCGCGTGTTTACACCCTCGTCTACTCTATTTTTCCATGATCATGCTTTCGTATTTGTGTTTTATCATGGAAGCATGATCATAAGCATACCTTGATCATACTTCCATAGGAACATCACTTGAACTGCCCTTTTTGGCTCGGATACATGATCAAGGTTGTTATTAGCGTTCATGTTGAAAGATTGCTTTCTATTTTTTGTTTAAATTAGGTTGGCCTAACATAATCCGTAATTTAGCTTAAGAATATAATCGTTCCGGTAGAAAATTGATTTACATTGTAAATGGGTGACACTGTAACATTTTTATTTTTAAGTTTAAGGTGTCCATTTATTCGAAGATTATTTAATTAAAAATAGTTATGTTTTTTACCATAAATCATAAAAGCGTCGATTTGAGTGTTTTTTTATGTGATGGTTATTCAAAATGTTCGTGCACCTTTTTGTTGTTTTTGGTCTTTACTGCTGTACAATTGCAAGCATAAATCCTTCCAACGGAATTTGGCATGAAAAGAGAAAAAACGATTGAAAACCTTCTTGAGTTGGCGGAGCTGACTCAGCAGGTTCAAGCTGACCGTATTGAAATTGTTTTAGAAGAGCGAAGCGATAACTATTTCCCACCAATGTCTAAGGCGATGATGGAAACCCGTTCAGGTTTAACTCGTCGTAAGCTCGATGACGCGATTGGTAAGATGGAAGCGGCTGGCCATCAATTTACTAAAAATAACGCGAATCATTATTCAATTACGTTAGAAGAAGCACATATGCTTATGGATGCGGCTGAAGTGCCTAAATTTCATGAGCGTAAGAAGAATTCAGGTAACAAACCTTGGATTATTAACGTGCAGAACCAGAAGGGTGGTACAGGTAAATCAATGACAGCGGTCCATTTAGCGGCATGTTTAGCGCTAAATTTGGATAAACGCTACCGTATTTGTTTAATCGACTTAGACCCACAAGGCTCGCTACGTTTATTCCTCAACCCACAAATCAGCATGGCAGAGCATGACAATATCTATTCTGCTGTAGACATTATGTTGGGTAACGTGCCTGATGGTGTAGAAATTGACAGTGAATTTTTGCGTAAAAACGTATTACTGCCAACGCAATACCCGAACTTAAAGTCGATTTCAGCGTTTCCAGAAGACGCAATGTTTAATGCTGAAGCATGGCAAACGCTATCTGAAGATCCATCACTCGATATCGTTCGTCTGCTAAAAGAGCAACTGATTGATAAAATTGCTGATGACTTCGATATCATCATGATTGATACCGGCCCACACGTTGACCCACTAGTATGGAATGCGATGTATGCATCAAATGCATTGTTAATCCCTTGTGCGGCTAAGCGTCTGGACTGGGCTTCAACAGTAAACTTCTTCCAGCATTTGCCTACGGTATATGAAATGTTTCCGGAAGACTGGAATGGTCTTGAGTTTGTTCGCTTGATGCCAACCATGTTTGAGGACGACAATAAGAAGCAAGTTTCTGTTTTAACTGAAATGAACTATCTTCTAGGTGACCAAGTTATGATGGCTACTATCCCTCGTAGCCGTGCGTTTGAAACCTGTGCCGATACCTACAGCACAGTATTTGATCTGACAGTAAGCGATTTTGAAGGCGGTAAGAAGACGCTAGCCACCGCACAAGATGCTGTTCATAAAAGCGCACTGGAATTAGAGCGTGTGCTGCATTCTAATTGGCCGTCATTGAATCAGGGGTAATAAGTAAATGGCTTTGAAAACGTCTGAATTAAACGCGAAATTATTTGGTAAAACGAATAAACGTCGTGTTGTGACTCCACAAGAGGCGCAAACCGCGGCAAAAGAAAAAGCTCAAACGATTGAGCTAGCTGTCGCAGGTGAAAACATTGTTCAGTTTGAACTTGTTCGTATTCCTGCAGAGAAAGTCGCGACAGAAACAACGGTGTTTGTTGATAACGCTCGTGAGCAATCGTTCTTAAACGAACATGCTTTATCTGATGTTTTAGTCACACTCAAAGAGCGTGGCCAACAATACCCAGCGGTGGGTCGTAGAACTAAAGATGGCAAGATTGAAGTTTTAGATGGTAGCCGTCGTCGCATGTCTTGTATCCTCGCGGAGCAAGATTTTTTGGTTTATGTTGCTGACAACATCAATACTGACCATGCTAAGTTTTTATCTGATGTGGCAAATGCTCACAAGCCGCTCTCTTTGTACGAAAAAGGTAAAGAGATGCAGGCTAAACTAGATAGTGGTGAAGCTGAAGATCAGAAAGCATTGGCGAAAATGTTCCAGTGCAGTGAAGCGTTAGTAAGTGGCGCTTTAAAAGCGGCGGCATTACCGTTAGAACTGCTTCAAGCGTATCCCAATGTCGGCGATCTTGGTCGTCCAACTATCGTGAAACTGCACAAACAGTTTTCAACGTTAACGCCAGAGCAGCAGCAAGAGCTGTTAAATAAGTGTCGCTCTAGCGAAGGCTTTTTATGGCAGCGAAGCACAGCTCAAGGCGTTGCTCGTCTGACAAAAGAAGTAACGGAAAGCATCGAAAACTGGATTGCTGAGCTTGCACCAGCAAAACCTGGCAAGAAGACCGAAAAAGTCGACTTAGTAAAAGGTCGAGCAAGCTACAGCCGAAAAGGTAGCAGTCTGGCGTTGAACTTGAAGAAAGTTGACGACAGCTTGATGGAAGAGATTCTTGCCTTTGTGCAAAACAAGCTGCAATAATAAAAGATGATTGAATCAACCGCCTCCGGGCGGTTTTTTTATATCTGAGAAGCGTCAAATTAAAGATGTGATACCATTGCGTCAGTTCAACGTTGGATAGACAAAATGCAGACACAATCTGATTTCCTTTCATCACTTCAACAACAAGCTCACCAATCTTTCCAAAGATTCGGCATCGTCATTCAAGGCGAGTCTTCTTGGCAAGATGCATTGGTGTCAGAGTTCCATAAAACACAGATGTATCAACGTTGGTTTTGTGTCGGCGATTTTGGTTTGGAAAACGCATACAGTGTTTCGCCTAAACAAGGGCACATGTTGTTAGGCAGAGAGTGTGACGTTCTATTGTTTGATGCTCGAAATGGCTTTGACGCAAATAGTTTTACCGCCGCGCTTGGCTCATTGGTTGGCGGTGGCCTTCTTATTATCATTACTGAGCCGCGACAAACTGCGAATTTTGCTCAGCAATGGATGCACAAACAATGGGAGAAGCTCGTTGTTATTGAGCAAGACAAACCATTGCCAACGGCTCCAGACATCAAGCAAGCAGAAAAAGAAAGCCACTACACGGAACAAGAACATGCCATTTCTCTAATTGAAAAGGTGGTAACTGGACATCGAAAGCGACCGTTAGTTTTGACCGCTGATCGTGGGCGTGGAAAAACAAGTGCCCTCGGCATTGCGTGTGCGAACTTATTACAGCAGAAGCCACTTAGAATCTTAATTACAGCACCATCTATAAAAGCTGTTGAGCCTGTTTACCAACATGCTTTACGTTTACTCCCTAACGCACTGCGTATTAAGAAGGACAGATTAGAATTAGGGCAGGGAGCCATTCAATTTATTGCTCCTGACGAACTTCTATCGAGCCGACCTGAATGTGATTTGTTACTTGTCGATGAAGCGGCTGCAATTCCAGTTCCTATGCTCAAAAGCATTACCGAACATTATCATCGACTCGTTTTTTCTACGACTATTCACGGTTATGAAGGTTGTGGCCGGGGCTTTACGATTAAATTTGTTGATTGGCTTCAGAAACAGCGTTCGGGAATGAAAACATGGCACATGACACAGCCCATCCGCTGGAGCATGAATGATGCACTCGAATCATGGCTCTATGACGCGTTTTTGTTGGATGCGGAGTTGACGCACCATCAACTTAACCAGGTCGACTCAATTTCCCTTTCTAAAGCCGATAAGGACGATTTGATATCGCAGCCTAGTTTGCTGCGCGAGGGCTTTGCTCTTTTGGTTAATGCTCATTATCAGACCTCGCCGAATGATTTGATTCACCTTTTGCAAGACGACAACAGTCAGCTCTATTTTGCTAAGCAAGATAATGCGGTTGTGGGGGTAATATTAGCGGTCGAAGAGGGTGGGCTTGACGCCGAATTGGTTGAAGAAATTCAGCTTGGTAAGCGTCGTCCTAAAGGACACTTAGCCCCAGTTACGATTGCAAACCACCTTGGATTCCCCAATGTTGCGAAGCTATCGACGCTGCGAGTCATGAGAATTGCTGTTCATCCGGAATTGCAAGGAAGAGGCATCGGTCAAAAAATGTTGCAGCAAATTGATCAAATGGCGGCTAAACACATTGCTTACTTATCCACGAGTTTCGGTGCGACGGAAGAGTTGGTCCATTTCTGGCGACAATCGAACTTCCGTGCAATTCGCTTAGGGTCAATGCGCGATGCTGCTAGCGGTTGTTATTCAGTCTTGATGGTCAAACCTTGTGATTCCCAACAGACGGCTTGGGTCGATGAATCTCAGGCGCTATTTGAAGAAATGTTGTCTAACAATGTGGCTGACGTCTATCCAAAATTAGAAGCCTCTATTTTTCGAGCTCTATTACCGCAACCTTTGGGAATGAGTCCACTTCATCCCGCTAAGTTATTACTAATTGAATGCTATGCTGATGGTGGTAACAGTTATGAGTCCGTGTCTGCTTGGCTTCAGCAGTGGTTACTTAACTTAGGTTTGAACTCCGCTTCCGACTTGATGATCAGTAAGCTTTTTCTTAACCGTAGCTGGACTGAATGTGCTCTGCAATTTGGTTTACCTGGAAGAAGGCAAGTTGAGCAGCAGTTAAGGGACGAAGTAAGACACATTTGGAACGATTTACACTGTAAACACTAAAGGGAAATTTACACTGTAAATGAAATTATTAGGAGCTGATTTTACACTGTAAATCAAGCTCCTTTTTATTTCGGCGTGTATTTTGATTGAGCTTTAGGTTAAATCGAAATGCTCTCTTAATATCTGTTTAACCGTTATTGATGGATTACTTTCTTTAGTGACGTGAGCCCTATAATAAGAAATGCGAGGTTTGTTCAGAAAACGGATTTGGGTAGACTGAAAGTGTTGATGGGAAGCAAAGTGGTAAGGGTATGTGGAAGCTGTGTCTTGAGTTATCTGAAGATAAGACCAAGGTGATAGCCCGTCTTCCGGGAGAAGTGGACCTCGGTGGTGAGCTAAATCAAAATGAATTAAACGAGCAGCTCGTCGCAATGAACGCTGAAAAGATGTTTGTTGTTGAGGGGGAAGTCGTGAGATTCATGAACTGCGCCAAAGAACGTAAAGCCGAGGCTTACGAAGGCATCGTCATTGCGGAAAAGCGCAACGCGCAAGTTGAGGTTGAATTATCGAATAATGACATGCTCGCCAGTATGAACGTTGTCGGCGCGTACGGAGGCCGAGGTTTACGTGGCCCCGAGATTGTTCAAGCCCTTGCTCAAGCGCGAGTTTCGAAAGGCATCAACAAACTGGCTTTGAAGAAAGTGTTGGTTGTCAGCACTCAGCTCAAACCCGGCGAAACTTTTTCTCAACCTGTAGCGGTAGGTAAGCAACCTATCAAAGGCAAAGACGCTCTTTTTACTCCTCTCGTTAAAGACATCACCAAACGCATCCTCAAACCCAAAGACGGCCAATCTGCTAGCGACAAAATTGATTTACGTAACCTCGGTGAAACTATCGCGGTTGACGTAGGCGATGAGGTGATGCGCCGCACGCCTGCGACCAAAGGTACGCCTGGTTTTACTGTTCAAGGGCGAGTGATTCCTCCACAAGCCGGGAAAGACAGCCCAATGAAGCCAGGCAAGGGCACCGAGATAAGCAAGCACGACCCAAACCTATTGATCGCATCGGTGTCCGGTACGCCTCTGATTAAAGACAAAACCATTGAAGTTGATAACGCACTCTGTCTCAATAGCGTTGGCGTGAATACAGGTCACGTGAAATTTAAAGGGAATGTGATTATCGGTGGCAACATTGAATCCGGAATGATTGTTAAAGCGACGGGCTCTATTACTGTCGGCGGCTTCATTGAATCGGCTGACGTACAAGCGCAAGACGACATTCAAGTTGGTAAAGGTATCATTGGCCACACCGTGAGTGATGGCCAGCCAAAAAGTTGTCACGTCAAAGCCAAAGGTTCGATTCGTGCCAGCTACGCCCAATATTGTGATTTGCAAGCCGGCGAAGATATTGAATTGGCGGTGCACAGCATGAATAACGATATTGTTTGTGGGCGCAATCTGATGGTGTTGGATGCGAACGGTAGGAACGGCACGCTCAGCGGCGGAGATGCAAAAGTCGGTGACAAAGTGGTGTGCTTACAATTGGGCGTAGAAGGCGACACCGCCACTAAGGTAGAAGCGTTCGCGCGCTATTCTGCATTTAAGGAGCGTTTAGCAGAGCTCAAAGATCAATACAAACGCGCTCAAGAAGGAACGATGGATGTGATTCGTAAAGAGCTCGAATTTAAGAAACGTCCTAAAGCCGAACGTACCGGCGAAGAACAAGCTCAGATTGATGTGATGAAAACACAAAACAACGAGCAGCTTGAAGCGATAAAGCAAAAGCTAGAACAAACGGAACATGACTTTGAAGTCGCGTTAGAAGAAAATATTGTCGAAGCCAAAGAGCGTGTCTTCACTCGCGTGACGGTGCAGTTTGGCGACGAACAAGTAACGACAAAGCGCACTCATGGCGGTTGTTCGTTCCGTTTCAATCAATACGAAATTAAAGTCTCGGCGAACTTAGAAGAAGAGGACGTCGCTGCGGTTTAAGCTTTCTTACTCACTGAGCCCACACGTCGCAACAAGATGTGTGGGCTTTTTTATCTAAAAATCGACAATGTGCTCTTGATAGTAGTCCGCAAGCGCACCGACTTGGCTGCTACACATTACTTTCATTGCTTGTTTAATGTGTTCTATTGGCCAGTTCCACCATTGGATATTGAGTAGAGTTTCAATCTCTTTATCGCTGAATCGTTGACGTACGACTTGGTTGTTTCCAACCACCACCGAATAAGGTTGCACGTCTTGCGTCACTACGGCGCGTGCTCCGATGACGGCTCCATCGCCGATGTTTACTCCGGGCATGATCATCGCCTCGCTGCCAATCCAAACATCGTTCCCCATCACCGTGTCTCCGGCACGCTCGAAACCGTCTTGCACGCCTTCTCCAAATTCTTCAGGAGAGAAGGGGAAGGTCGAAATCCAGTCAATGCGATGACCTTGATTTCCTGCCATCATGAAGGTGGCTCCAGAAGCGATGGAACAAAACTTGCCAATGATTAATTTGTCGATGCTATCGGGTTCTCTACTTTGCCATTCTTGAAGTGTGACGGGGTCACCCAACAAGTAGCGTACCGCTTGCTCTTCGAAGCTTTTTTGATGATAGAAGCCCGAGTAATAGCTGTAATCGCCAACGATGATATTGGGATTAGTGATGTGATCTTTAATGATTTGACCTTTTAACCACGTGTCGAAAACACTCATAACTCATCCTTTCAAATTTAGGTTGTACAGAGTTTAGATGCTTTCTATTATTTCCAGTAGTTTGATTTTAGAGATTCAGAATTACTGTATGGAAATAAAATGGCTCAGCTACGTACCACTTTACGTCGCTTTGTGCGAGGAGCGAAGTATTGCTGGCGCGGCAAAGCGCCTGAATTGTTCGAATGCGCATGTAAGTCGGCAACTTAAACAGCTTGAAGAGATATTGTCGGTGCAGCTTATTCAGCGAACTACGCGCCAGTTTAATTTGACCTACGATGGTTTGCGGTTTTATCAGCAGGTAAAGCAACTGCTCGAAGGCGCTGAGCAGATCAATGAGCAAGTCATGGCAAACGAGATCGTATCGGGAAAATTGAGAATAGCGGCGTCTGCTTCTTTCGGAGCCGCGTTACTCAGCCAAACATTGATCGAGTTTCGATTGCAGCATCCACAAGTGAGCGTCGAAGTGATCTTCACAGAGACACCTCTCGACTTGATTGAGGCTGGGTTTGATATCGCATTCTACTTTACCGATAATCCTCCAGAGGGATACGTCGGCCATCAGCTACGCACTTTACACTGTAAACCAATCGCTCATCGCTCGTATTTAGCTGATAAACCAAATGTAAGTACGCCAGAGGAGCTTGGCGACTTGGAGCACATCCTTTATAAAAGTCGCGACTTGGTGTTAGATAAATGGACGTTTACGCATAAGCAAACTCAGCAGCAGTGCAGCATTGAGTTAGAAAGTACGCTGAGTTTTAATCTTGTCCAGTCCATGTTGGATGCTACTTTGGCTGGCTGTGGTGTTGCCATGTTAGATGAATTTGCACTGGCTAAACTCGACCCTGTACAAAAAGAACAACTCGTGAGTTTGCTGCCAGAATGGCAAACGGATGCGATTTTGCCGCTTTATCTGCTTTACCCAAAACGTGAGCACTTACCAAGAAGAACGCGAGCGTTCATTGATCACTTTAGGAACATATACTCTGTCGGCGAATAGCGACAATTGAGGAAGTAAAGGAATGCGAAAACACTGTATTGCGATTGGTGGTGGTGGCTGGATGATGGGAGAGCATCCGAGTCCGCTCGATCAATACATTTTGTCTTTGTCTGGTAAGGAGAATCCAAACATTTGTTTTCTACCGACAGCCGCGGGAGACGCTGATGAAGTTATTGAACGTTTTTACGATGCGAAGCTTAGTGAAAACGTGACCCATTTTCCGCTGTTTAAGTTTGAAGCTGGTTGGAAAGAAACGCTATTTGAACAAGACATCATTTACGTCGGTGGCGGTAATACGCGTTCGATGTTGGCCATTTGGCGCGAATGGGGAATCGATAGAATACTCAAGCAGTGCTATGAACAAGGCATCATCATTTGTGGCATGAGCGCTGGTGCAATTTGTTGGTTTGAGTTTGCGGTGACAGACAGTGATCCCGAAGCATACCAAGTTATGCGTTGTCTTGGATTAATTGACGGTTTGGCTGCGGCGCATTTTTCCCATGTCGGTGAGAAATTTGAGGTTTTCCAAGCCTTTGCTCGTTCTCAACCGAGCATCACTTGTTATGGCATTCACGATTATGCGGCATTGCACTTTGTAGATGGAAAATTGTTAGCTACTGTCACCAGCTTTCCTGATGCAGGCGTGTTGGTCAAAACAGGTAACGAAGAAAACATATTGCGAGGGTGAGCTTCTTCAAATCAGCATTAAAGGCAATAACTACTGACCGGACATAGAAGAAGCTCATGGATTCAGCTAACTTACATTAAATATCGTGCTTACAGCTCGTAACGCAGACCTAAGTGGTAGTAGCTTTCGTCTGCGTGCGCACCGCCAAACGAGACTTCTTGTCCATTGCTGTAGCCACGCGAGCCGTTACGATCAACGTAGTTTGTGTAGATAGAAGAACGAGGCGTCAGTTTGTATTGCACTTCTAGCGTTGTATCTTTCAGCTCTAGCTCGTCACCCTCACTGTTTTCTAAAGAACGATAACCAGCACGTAGTGCCCATTTGTCATTTACACTGTAAACCGCCGTCAGTTCCATAACTTTGTCGGTACTAGTTTGTGAGTAATAGCCCTCTAGTTCATCTTCCGAGTACAACGCACCCAACATCAAATCACCTAAGTAGTAACGCGTACCTGCGCCCCAGAATGTGTAATCGGTGTCGTTGCTTTCACGTGCATCACCTTTATTTTTCTGCATCGCCACCACTGGTGCCAAGGTACCCAAATTCCCCATGTCTAGCGTATAACGCAGTGCAGCGTTGTAACCGTAGTCAAGCTCAGAAGTGTTGTTTCCTAAAATGTACGCGACAGAAAAGTCGAAATTACCTAGGCTGTTTTGGTATTGCAGCGTGCCATCTTGACGGAAAACTTGCGTCGCGGTTTTGTCGACTTTGTTCGCTTGGCGCGCCATAGAAACATCGGAAGAGGCGAACACATCACCAATGTCGGTAAACATAATCAATCCAGATGCCACGCGACCACCAGTAATGCGACCATAATCTTTCGCATCAATACCTGCCCATACATAACGTGCGGTCAGAGACGGTTTGTCGTTTACTTGGTTTGCGTATTCAGCGGCACCCACTTGGTATTGCGCTTGGCCGATGATCGACGCGTACTCGTTGATGGTTTGTGAACCGTTTAAACCAATACGACCATCAAACTCGCCATTTGCATCGCCATGCTCATCATTTTTACTGGTGACATTGAAACCAAGACGAGAGTAAATATTTAAAACTGACCCATCTTCCGCTTGATACAGCTGCGCTGCCATTGCATTTGATGCCATCAATGTTGGGAGAAGTAGAGTCAAAATGTGCTTTTTCATGATTAACGACCTTTCATTTCTATTGTTTTAGGTACGACAAAGCCCCTTCCGAGTAACGGAATAAGAAAAACTGTCGTGAAGTAGAGAGAGGGGGCGCCCTTGTTTGCCAAGGGCGCGAGCTAGTCCATTCCTATAGGGGAAGAATGATTTAGCTTAAATCGACGTCTTTGCAGCCAAAGAAGTAAGTCGCGAGGAAGCCGACGATGTAAGAGATAAGCAGGCCAGCAACAAACACCATCATGCCCGGGAAGATGCCATTTTCTGATGTCATGAGAGGAATTGCCACGATACCGGACGGGCCAAACACCGTATTAAGACCAACTGGTAAGCCAAGGTAAGAAACTAAGCCGATAAAGAAGCCGCCCGCAGCACCACCAATACAAGCGGTAACGAATGGTTTTACGCGTGGTAATGTCACGCCGTAAATCAATGGTTCGCCAATACCTAGAAGGCCAGGAATAATAGCGCCTTTAACTTGAGTGCGCAGTAGAGCGCCTTTTTTGGCTTTGAAATACAGCGCCATTGACGCGCCAACCTGACCGCCACCAGCCATCGCCAGGATAGGAAACAGCGAGTTAAAACCCTGTGCTTCCATCAATGCGAAGTACACAGGAACGAAACCCTGGTGGATTCCAAATACCACAGAAATTAAGAACAAACCTGCCAAGATTGCAGCACCTAATGGGTTATCGTTCAAGTTGAGGAACAACCAAGACATCCCTTTAAACAGCTCGCCGCCGATTGGCATGATGATCAAGAAGGTTACCGCACCCATGATCAACAGAGTGATAACGGACGTTAAGATCATGTCCAGATCATCTGGCATGTATTGACGAACCTTACGCTCGACTTGCGCACCGATGATCGCCGCCAAAAGTACGCCGATAATGTTGCCGCGCGGATCAATCGCAAAGCCGAAAAACTCGTTCATGCCAGAGTAAATGCCGGATGTAGCCTCTGGGTTGTAACCCAGTACAAACAAAGAGGCGAGAATGGCACCATTAACACCAGAGCCGCCAAACGCTTGCTGCGCGTTGTAACCAATCAGAATACTTAAGAAAGCAAACAGACCCTTACCAAAGACTTTCATGTAGGCGATGAAATCCAACATAAACTGGCTTGGTGTCTGGTCGAGAACAAACATCTGTTCCAATAACGTCGCGAAACCTAGCAACAAACCAGCGGCAATAAAGCCAGGGATCAACGGCGTAAAGATGGTGGCAAACTTGCTTAAAAAACGCTGAACCGCACTGGTTTGTTTGCTCTTCATCTGTTTTTTCTGCTCGGCCGCGACGGCAGAAAGATCTTGTTGCGGCATATCTGGTTCTTCACTATCACCAGAGGTTAAGCTGTCGATCAATTGATTCATCATCTCAGCCGCTTGTTGAGCTTTTCCGGGACCGAGAATGATCTGAAATTGCTCATCGCTTTCCACCACACCCATTACGCCGGGAATTTGCTTGATAACAGACTGGTCAGCCAAGCCATTGTTGGCGAGCGATAAACGCAAACGCGTCATACAGTTACCACATTTGCTTACATTGCTGCTGCCACCCACTGCGGACAGCAACTGCGATACTGTGTTTGAAGTTATTTTTGCCATAGGGTCTATCCTTCAGAACTCGGATTATTTAGTTATTATTTAGTGCTGCGCGAATAAAACCGTTGTGCGCGGCGAGCCGTGATTTGGCTTGTTCGGCATCCAAATCGGCCAAAATCATTAAGACGGCAGTTTTGCAGTGGCGAGCGCAGGCATTTAATGCTCGCTCTGCTTCTTCTTTTGATGCGCCAGTTGCTTCTACAACAATGTTGGTTTGGCGTTGGATGAGCTTGGCGTTGGTGGCCTCTACATCCACCATTAAGTTACCAAATACCTTACCGCTACGAATCATTGCGCCTGTCGTGAGCATGTTTAACACCAGTTTTTGTGCGGTGCCGGCTTTCATGCGAGAAGATCCAGTAACGACCTCTGCGCCAACAATCGGCAGAATCGCGATGTCGGCCGCTTTTGCCATGGCACATTCTGGATTACAGGCGATAGATGCGGTCGTAGCTCCGATGGATTTAGCGTACTCCAAACCACCAAGTACATAAGGTGTACGGCCACTCGCTGCAATGCCTACAACCACGTCATGGCTGGTGAGGTGAAGTGCTTTTAAGTCGTCTTGACCCATTTGCGCGTCGTCTTCTGCATTTTCTACCGCTTTCAAAATCGCCTGATGTCCACCAGCAATTAAGCCAATCACCATGTCTGGATGCGTGCCGTAGGTTGGAGGACACTCGCTCGCATCAAGAATGCCTAAGCGGCCTGATGTGCCAGCTCCCATGTAAACTAAGCGGCCACCATTTGTAAAAGCTTGGGTAATCGCATCAACCGCCTTTGCAATTTGTGGTAGCACTGCTTTGACCGCGAGCGCGACTTTTTGATCCTCTTCATTAATGACTTGCAGCATCTCGATGGTCGAAAGCGTATCAATCTCTGCACTGGCTGGATTACGGCTTTCTGTCACCAATCGGCTTAAATCAATTTTCATGTTTTACACTCTTCGTAATGTTCAATCTGAGGGCGATTCTATGGAATAAAATATTCTGTTTTGGTGATAAAAATCACACTTGAGGTTATTCTTTGTGCAGGAGAAATTTGGAATAATGAGAGAAAATATACGTCCATTACATCCGGTATAAACTGGCTTGGTTAGAGTAATCATGGGGTTAAGTCAAACTCCAATTATTTTTGTTTTGGAATAAATTATTTAAATTTTTTGAGGTTTTTGTTGTGTCAGTTGTCAATAAGATAGTCGCGAGGCGTACTCAGCTTTCGCAAAGTGGTCGTTTGGTCGGCGATTGGATTGTTGAAAACGCAGAAAAGGCGGCGCTGCTCACTAGCCAAGAACTTGCGGCGCAAGTAAAAGTGAGTCAATCGAGCATTGTAAAATTTACTCAGCGTATTGGCTTTAAAGGCTACAGCGAGTTTAAGTTAGCTCTGAATGAAGAGATTGGCCGTAAGCATGCGATGCAGTCGACACCGTTGCACAGTGATATTTTGGCAGATGATCCCATCGCGGTTATTTCACAGAAACTGGTGAAAGCGAAAACCGACGCTATGTTTCAAACCACCAATGCGCTGTCTTTTGAAGCGTGTCACCAAGCGGTGAAATGGTTGAGTGAAGCGCGTCGAGTGCAAGTGGTCGGGATTGGGGGCTCAGCCCTGACCGCGAAGGATTTAAGCTTTAAACTGCTTAAACTCGGTATTACGGCGCTTTCCGAACAAGACAGCCACGTGCAGATTGCTGTTGCTCGTACCCTCTCTTCAGAAGATGTGCAGATTGCGATTTCGTATTCAGGCGAACGCAAAGAAATTCTCGTCGCAGCAGAAGCGGCAAAAGAGCAGGGCGCGAAGGTAATTGCGTTATCTGCTCCTGGGAGAAGTCGCTTGCGCGGTATTGCCGATATTACGTTTAATACGATTGCCAATGAAACGGAACATCGCAGCTCATCCATTGCTTCGCGCACCGCGCAAAACGTGATCACCGATTTGCTGTTTATCATCTTGGTTCAGCAAAGAGACGAAAGTGCACGTCAGTTGATCAGCGATATCAGTACCGACATCAAACAGATCCTCACATGATCGCTCAAACAACCGCGGACTAAAGATCCGGATCGTGCATCAGTAAAGCAATAAAAGCGGACAGATGCTTTTCAATGGTGAGATCGGCAGAAATCGCGGGCAATTCCAACGTGATGCAAGGTAAATCACGTTCACTACACCAAGTGCCGAATGAGCCGGGTGTTTCGTAGTCGACATCGTCAACGATTGGCAGTTGAAACTGCTCGCCGAGCCATTTGGCAAGGTTGGAATGTTTGGGATCATCCACAAACGCAAGCGGTTCATGAAATGACACCACAAACTTTGGCCTACGTAGTTCAATCAAGTTAATTAATGCGCCAACTTCTGGCTCTAGCTGGTTTTTAGAGCCTGTTTTCACCTTTACGTCTCGAACGGGTGTGTGAGAGCTCCATCGATACACGGTGCCATGCTCTGTCCAATTTGGGGTTGGAAACGCGCGATTGAGATCCACTTGGTTTGCATTTGCACGTGTGCCTAGCTGGTTGCCGTCAGGATTCATTGACAGAATCACATCATGTCGTAAGTTTTTAGCTGGCAAGCTTCTTAGCGCACAGGACAAACCTGCAATCGAGGCTGTCTCATCCCCGTGAGTGCCTGCCAAAATCAAACCTCGCGAAGCACTTTCGACTTGCGCCGGAAAATACAGTAATGGCGCACCAAGCACGGAATGACCGTATGTTGTTGGCCGAATTAAAAATGCCGCTCTTTCCGTTCTTGGAATTAGACTCACCGTAATCTCCTGATTGATGAAGTAATATCAATATCTAAGCTAATTAAACCTAGCTAAACCGAACCGTTTAAACTCGTCAACGGTTGAAATGTTAATTGTGGCGCTTGCTTCACAAGACGCGTTAGGAGAACGAAAAACGATATGGATTTTAAAAAACATTCAACGGCGTTGCTGATTTCCTCTTTATTCACCCCTTTTCTATCTGCATCTGTCGTTGCAGATACCTTACCTAACGGCGTTCAACTCGCCGCAGAGCAACATTTGGTACGTGCGAATGACGCAGAGGCGGCAACGCTTGATCCGGCAAAAGCCGAAGGTCTGCCAGAAATGCACGTGATTCGTGACTTATTTGAAGGGCTGGTGATTCAAGATCGTGACGGAAACATCATTCCCGGTGTGGCGGAATCGTGGGAAACCAAGGACAACCTAACCTTTGTTTTTCACTTGCGCAAAGAAGCGAAATGGTCGAATGGCGAGCCTGTGACGGCGGATGATTTTGTCTATTCACTGCGCCGAGCGGTGGACCCGAAGACCGCTTCTCCAAATGTTTGGTATCTCAAACTCACCAAGATCAAAAACATCGCCGATGTGGCAGAGGGCAAAAAGCCTTTGGACGATCTCGGTATCGTGGCGGTGGATAAATACACCTTACGTTTTGAGTTGGACAGTCAAGTACCGTACTTTGTTGCTATGACTGGGCACACGTCCATGATGCCAGTGCATCAAGCGACAGTGGAAAACCGCGACAAGCCGTGGAGCGATCCAGACCAATTTGTTAGCAACGGTGCATTCACATTGGATAAGTGGGTCGTGAATGAGCGCATTGAACTGGTTAAGAATCCAAGTTACTGGGACAGCGCAGATACGCATTTAAACAGAGTGACTTACATTCCGTTTGAAAACCAAAACGCGTCGATCAATCGTTATGCGGCAGGAGAGCTGGATATCACGTCAGATGTGCCGACTCATATGGCGCAGAAGCTTAAACAAGATTACAAGCAGGCTTACACGGTGGTGCCATTACTGTGCACGTATTACTACGCGTTCAATACCACTCGTCCGCCATTTGATGATGCGCGAGTGCGTCAAGCGGTGTCGTACTCCATCATGCGTGATGTGATTACGAATGGTGTCACGCAAGTGGGCAACTTTCCTGCTTATACCTTTGCGCATCAGTACACCGCCGGGTTTGATGCGACGCCGCCTGAATACAGTAAGTGGAGTCAACAACAACGTGACGAGAAAGCGCGTCAGTTGTTAAAAGAAGCGGGTTACAGCAAAGACAAGCCGCTCGATTTTAAATTGCTGTACAACACCAGTGAGGCAAACAAATCGATCGCGGTTGCGATAGCGTCGATGCTACAAAAAAATCTCGGTGCAAACGTGGAGTTAGAAAACCAAGAGTGGAAGTCGTACTTAGTGGCGCGTAAACAAGGCAATTTCGATGTGATGCGTGCTTCCTGGTGCGGTGATTACAATGAAGCGTCTACTTTCCTGAGCTTACTTCGCTCAGGTTCTTCGGGTAACTTTGCACGTTACAGCAATGCAGCGTACGACAACGCGATGAACAGTGCATTGGCTGCAACCGATGAGAAAGCGCGCCAAGGATTTTACGACCAAGCTGAACGGTTGCTGGCGGCAGATATGCCCATTGCGCCAATCTATTATTACATGCAAGCGCGTTTGGTTCGTCCAACCGTGGGTGGCTTTGCAAAGAACAACGTAGAAGGGCGCATCTACTCGAAAGATCTCTACATCAAGAAGTAGCGCTCAAAACAAGCGATAAATACGAAGCCCCGAAGATGTGTCTTACGGGGCTTCTTTTTATTGTTAGCGAGCGGAGAGCTTGTCCACTAGCATTGCGACTCGTTTGCCAAGATACTCCGCCGTTGCAACATCAGAAGCATGCAACTGACCACCTTCACCACCTTGTGCAACAATACCACCTTGTACACCATAACGATTCAGGTTTTGCTCCCCAGAATTGCTGATCTTATCCAACCCGACCCACATCATGCCGTGTTGGTTAGCGAGCGTTTGTAGATATTGTAATGTGCAAGATTGGTCGCCATTCATTGCCCCACCACTGGTAAAGCCAGCCGCGATTTTGCTCGCCCATTTTTGGTAATACCAAGATTCACTGCTTGCATCTGCAAATGCTTTAAACTGCGCTGCTACACCGCCCATATAGGTCGGTGAGCCAAAGATAATCGCATCACACTCAGCAAGTTCATCCATTAGTTTAGGGTTCACAAAACGTCCCTCAATAATCTCACTGCCTTCAATTCGGTGAGAGAGGATTTCACAGTCATCTTGCTGCTTAATGCCTTGTTGTTCAACGCCTGCGGCAATCGCGCGAGCAAGCTGACCAGTAACGTCGGTTTTAGAGAAATAAATAATCGCAATTTTGGACACAATGGTTCCTTTTTTCATTGTTGATTTTTAATCGTGCGACTAAGGCTAAAACCTCAAGCTAAGTTGAGGTCAAGAAGAGATTTGAGATAGATAAAGTACGAATTGGTATCTAAAGAGCTTTCTTATAGGGTAAGCCGACGGCATAACTACAGTGAATGCAACGACGATGAATATCGTGTATAAAAGCGTTAAAGGAAGATCTTAAAAATGTAGAAAACTCTCTTGGAAACAATGATAAAGGTACCGATACTAGTGATGATTAATAGGCGGAAAAATAGATTAAAATATGTAAACTCAGACCTGATCCAAGGCGGGAAAAGTACATTTCATCGTTTCTTAAGGCGAGGGATTATTATCATTATGGTAGGAGGCCTTTCTACAGCCTCTTCCACGGTATTTGCACACTTTATAGCGGGGGTGTTTGATGTGGATATGAATGTTCATCCAGAGAGCTTAGAAGAAAAAGTGCATGCACTACTTTTTGTTTCGGTCAGTCTTGTTTTTTACCTCTTTTCTGCCCTTATCTCGCTAAATATTAGTGGGTGGCTCATAATGAAGCTAAAAATATAAGCTTAACTAAAACCATGTCCTTGTATTTTAAGGAAGATGGAACTAGTGACGATTTTTTCTTTGCTTGCACCATCTCTATTTTTTGTATTTATTTAAGGTTCGTAAATAAGAAGCTTCCTTTGGTTAAAGTGGCGCTTTTGGTTTCGGCGATGTGTCATGTTTTTATCATGAAAGAATACAGTGGTGACCTTCAGCTTATACGTTTTGTCTCTTCACTGTTGTTCTCCATTAACTTTGGGTTATTTGTGACTACCAAGTGATATTAAAAAGCCGATGTAGATACATCGGCTTTTTAGTGGGTTATTTCTTTCTGCGAGTATAAATCCGAGATTTTGCTTTACTTGGCTCTGGCTTGCTTTTTGCCAGCTTTAGCACTGCTTTTTGCAAAATCTGGTTGTTTGGGTAAGTGATCAAGTTTCCGTTGTCGTGCTTAATTAACACGTGAAACATACTGATTTCTTGAATCTCGCCGCTGATGTCTTCGTCTTTGTCTACGACTTTGATGCGATCGCCCACTCGGTATGGGAAGACAAAAAAGATCAAAAAGCTGGCAGTGATGTTGCTCAGAATTGACCATTGCGCGATAAACGCTACACCCAATACGGCGAAAATGGACGATAGGAACAATGACACATCACCATAGCCAATACCGGTGATAATGGCAAAAACAGACGCGGTTAAAAATAAAAGCACGACGTTAAAACAACGCTGAATAAAACTCAGGCGGGCCTTTTTTACACCTTTTGAGGTCGCTAAGTTTAAAATGGCTCGATTGACGATTCTCTTCAGAATGCGATAAGCAATCAGGACAATAATGCCCATTAAGACTTTGTACCCGAGAGAGCCAGCGGTGAAATACTGGCTCACTTGATCTAGATGGATCCAATCATTCATTTCTTCAACTCGACGATATTAAGAAAACCGCTGTTATAGCTGATTTTCTGATGTAAGTAATCACAAATTTTCTCTCTCCATTTTTCGTCTCTCTACCTAGGAATTTCGCCCTAGAACCTACGGAGAGTTGTAGAGTTTTATCAATAGTGTGCAGAGCTTTGCTTCTGTTTGCGCTCACCGCATATATTCAACCAAAGTTGATGCGGTTTTAAAGTGTTTAATGTTTGAGCTGTATCTCATATCCGGTATTGTATGAGGCTAGGATCGTATAAACGTGCTGAATATGATTTTTGTCCTGATAACCTAAGACGTGTTGAGTGAAATGGCTTGCTAGGATATCTATCAAATGGAAGAAGATGAAAAGGCGATTATGATGTTGATAGTGATTGTGGGGCTAGTGCTCGTTTGGATAGCGCTTGAAGAGCTTAACTATCTTGGATTCTCAATAAAATAAGCCCCGTTAAACATGAGTCAAACGGGGCCTTTCTCTTTTATAAATGCTAATTTCGGTTAGCTAACCGCACGTACTTTGCCTTGCTTCAGGTCATTCAGCACTTGCGCTTTAGGACCATCAGCAATGATGCTGCCTTTCTCCATCACAATTACTCGATCAACGATGTCGAGCATCGACGTTTTATGCGTAATCAGTATCAATGTTTCGCTCGGTTTGAGCTGAGATAGCTGGTGCTTAATATGCATTTCAGAGCGGTTATCCATCGCGCTGGTCGGTTCATCCATAAGTAGGACGGGAGGACGGCCCAAAAATGCACGAGCGATCGTGACGGCTTGACGTTGACCACCAGAAAGCATCGTACCACCTTCACCAACTTGACGTTCTAAACCAGCTGGATCCGATTGTGTAAATGCGGTCACGCCTGCACGGTTTGCTGCATCAAGCACGTCTCGGTCATCTGTTAGTGGACGACCCAAGGTAATATTGTCGCGAATCGAACCGAAGAATAGATTCGAATCTTGAGGCACACAGCCGATGTTACGTCGAACATCAACGTGGTGAAGCTGTGCAATATCAGTGTCATCGATACGTACGTGCCCCTCTGTTGGCTTATACAAGCCCATAATCAAGCGCTCCAACGTTGTCTTACCCGAACCAATCCGACCGATTATCGCGACTTTTTCTCCAGGATTTATCGTGAGAGAAATGTTACGTACAGACGCGACAGGAGAGTCTGGGTAATGAAACGTTACGCGATCAATTTCAATCTTACCTTGGATGATTGGGCGATGGATATAGCGTTTCCCTTCTTCTTGCTCGTCCGGCATTTCCATGACTTGATTGATAATCGTCATAGAAGACTTTGCTTGGTTGTAGCGCGTTGAGAGCAAAGACAACTGAACCAAAGGCCCTATGGCGCGACCACTCAACATGGTTGCGGCGATTAAGCCACCCATGGTGAGTTCGCCTTCTGCAATCAGATAAACACCGAGAATGATCATCCCAACGTTACTACTTTGCTGCACGAAGCCTGCCGCATTCTGGATGCTGTCGGTAATGCGGCGGCTTTTGATGTTCCAGTTCGCCATGTGCGCCACCGCTTCTTCCCAACGGTATTGGAATTGGCTTTGCGCGCTGAGCATTTTTACGGTTTCTAGCCCCGCTAGACTCTCAATTAAGTTGGCGTATTTTTGCGATGCTAAGCGTGACCCTTCCTCTATAGAGCGACGCAGCGGTCCTTGAATCAGCAGTGAATGAACAATCAAAATGACCACGCCGACCATTGGAACATACACAAGATCGCCAGCCATTAGCCATATAATCACCAAGAACAGAATGGCAAAAGGCAGGTCAATTAGGGCACTGACGGTTGCAGACGTGAAGAATTCTCGAATAGATTCAAACTCTTGAAGATGGCGAGCGAATGCGCCGACCGAAGGCGGCTTGGACTCCATTCGGATGCCCATCACTTTGCTGAACAGTTTGGAGGAAATCAGAATGTCAGACTTCTTTCCTGCGACATCAATAAAGTAGTTTCTCAACGATTTGAGTATGAAATCGAATAGAAAGACAACAAAGATGCCGCTTGCCAATACCCATAAGGTTTCAAACGCGAGATTCGGTACCACTTTGTCGTACACCAAGCGAGTGAACAGCGGGGCGGCAACGGCAAAGAGGTTGATGAGAAGTGAGGCGATTAAAACATCGCGGTAGATACGTTTTGACTGCCACAAGGTTGACCAAAACCAGTGACCTTCGTTGGTTTTGAGCACCTCGGGAGAGCGCTCATCGAAACGGAATTGCTTTTTAACTAAAAAGTAGCGACCAGTGTACTGCTCAAGTAGGTCTTCTAATGGAATGGAGATTGGCACCATTCCACTTTCTAAGGTGGTGACTTCGGCTTCGCGTGTCTCCGCGTTAATGCTGTTGAGAACGCATGAGTCACCGCCTTTAAGAACTAAGATTGCCGGCAGAATCAGGCTGGAGATGTTCTCCAGCTCTGCACGGTTTTCCTTGGCAACCAATCCGGCCCTTTCCGCTGCTCTTGGTAGCAAAAATGGAGTTAGCTTGCCGTCTGAAAGCGGAAGGCCATTGACCAGCGCTTCTGGCGAGTTAGCTAACCCATAGTAACGGCTAACGTAGATGAGCGAATTCAGTAAAGGGTCTTTCATCTGTGGTAAACCTTTTTATTCCTTGTCGACGATGAATCCTTGGAATACCTCAACAAAATGCTCGGTGAGGAAGTCCAACTGGATTTGAGTTTCAATACGCGACGCGATAGTCGTAATGCCTAGGTTATGGGCAGTACGAGAAATCGACGTTAGCGTGAATTTCTGTTTTTCGTCGTGTAAGTTGTGTGTGAATAGGTAATCAAGCTTCACATAGTTAGGGCGGAACTCTTGGATGTACTCCAATGACTGGAAGTTACGTCCATAGTTATCTACGCCAAACTCAGCCCCGGATTGGCGAATGGCATTACATAACAGCGCCGTGTGGTGAGGCTGATCAATAAAACACTCTTCTGGAATTTCAAAGTGTAGCTTAGAGGCCACTTTTGCGTGTTTTTCCAACATGCTGGTGGTCCAGCGAATGAACGATGGCTGAGACAAGCTGCTTTGCGCAATATTGATCGCGACAGGATCGGTTAGCTCGCCACTTTCCAGCATCTTAATCATCGACTCAATAACGTATTGGTCGAAAATATTGGTGGCGTCTAGCTGCTCTAGTGCGAATAAATATTGGTTGGCACGGAACGTTTCGCCCTCTTTTTCGATGCTTGAGAACACTTCGTTATGGAACACTTTACCCCAAGTGTTCTTCGCTGCTTGGAAGCGGAATTTAACCCAATCGCTATGAATCGCTTCTTCAACCAGCGCTTTCCACTGCTGTTTACCCATTAAGTTAGAAGGTGTGTCACTGCCGATAAAGCCGTAAGCTTTGTCTGGTTGAGCTTTTGCTTTCGAGAGAGCATTATCCACCATAGATAAGATTTCAGAGCGCGTTTTTTGGTCTTTACTATGCGCAACACCTAAGGCTGCTTTTGGTTTGGCTAGACCGGTTGGATCAGTGTTCAACCCGTTAACGCAGTTCACGATGCTGTCCGCCAAAATGCGTAGTTCGCTTTCATCCATGTGTGGGAAAAGCAGACCAAATTCATCACTAGACAGGCGTGCAATGGTAGCTCCCGGCACATCAATGGTGTTCTTCAGACGTTGAGACAACTCTTTTACGTGGGCATCGGCGCGTTGGTAGTCTTTTGTCTCGTAAATGTCACCAATGTATTCTGCATGGAGTAGCGCGATACCCCCTTGCGTTTGCTCTGCCAACCATTGGTCGATTTGGTTGATGTAGAACGAGCGATTACCCAGTTTGGAGATAGGATCTAGGTAAGCTTGAGCACGCAGTCGTTGTGCCTCTTTCGCTTGCTCTTTGAATGACAGCTCAATTTGAGCAGACATCATGTTAATGCCATCTACGACCGCGATCAGATCTTTGGTTCTTGGACGAGCAAGTGGTTCACCAAATTGGTTATTAGCGATTTCATGCATTTTCTTCACGATGGCCGCTAATGGTTTTAGTGAGCGACGGAGGATGTACGAAATCGCAATTAAACCAGCCAGGAAAATGACACTGAACGCAGATAACAAACCAATAAAGCCTTGCCAGAGCTGCTCGTAAGCTGCTCCTGGGTGGCTAATGATTTCCACTTCAGCAAGTTGCATCCAACCACTGGTTACTACGCGCTTATCGTGAATGGCTTTGAATAGATTCATGTCGATAAACCATTGTGGCACCGTACTTGGTTTTACCGGGTAAGTGCGCACGATTTGGTAGTCAGAATCTAAAGCGGTCAGGCGAACAACCGAGTAGGTGCTGCCGTCAAACAGAGCATTAATCACGGATTCTACCGCGACTTTATCTTTGTCTTTAAGGTAAGGAGCCAATGCCAAACCTACGGTGTTAATGGTGTTGTTGACCTCTGAACGTTGCTGTTGTTCCAAGCTGTCTCGAGTCGTGTTGAATTGGATTACGAATACTGATGCCAACAAGAGTATAAAGACCGTAACCATTCCCACTACAAGCTTCTTATATAGGGTCATGTTTCTCACTCGTCATAGTTAATTTTAGGTTTATTTAACTGCAACTTACGTTCGCGCGAGCGTAAGTCATTCCAAAGGCTCAACCGTGATGCTTTCCCTGCCAGCTCTCCAGTGCTAGCAGAAGACTTCATCAACCACAGGTTTGTACCATTAAAACTGTATATCGGTAGCAAGTCGCTACGTTTAGAGGCTCGGACAATATCAGGGTTGATATTGTCGAGAATGAGCGGCTCAGAGCTTGGGGTTGGGTAGTAAGCTAATACCATGTGAAACTGATTCAGTTCGATGGCTTTTACGTAGATCAAACGCATCTTAGAATCTGGTATTCCTAGCTCGAGTAACGAGAAGTACTTGGCGATGGTGAAATCCTCACAATCCCCTGCATTACTCCCTAAAAATTCGAGTGGCGTAGCCCAATAATCTGTCTTTCCCCACAGTTTTATGTCGTCAACAAAATACAGCTGGTTAAAAAAGTCGTTGACGCCAGCGAGCTGTTCATGTGTCTCTAATTGTTTAAATAAGTCGAGGTTTTTTCGCCATGTATTTACGCGCAATCCCGCACGTTCGCCGTACACCGCTGTGACCGTATTGACCCATTGTTGTTCTTTACTGCTTAACGCACCAATTTGGAACGAAAAACAACTTAAACTGATTAATAATGTAACTTTACGCTTCAAATTGGATCGCATATTCGACTCATATCACAAGTATACTCTTCTAAAGGGTTCGTCAGTGAGAAACAAGTGCTTTTTATTTAGTCACTTATCGCTCAATACTCGCCGTTGTGAGTACCTTGGTGTGATTTACTCCTTCAAGGCGTTCGTTTTGGCACTTAAAATCGGTTTAAGTAGATATTCCAAAACGGTTCGCTTCCCTGTGATGATATCGACCGATGCCGTCATTCCTGGAATGATTGGTAAATCTGCATCTTGACCAAAATTCGTTTTATCGGTGCGGACACGAACGATGTAAAAGCTATTTCCTTCTTCATCTTGGGTTGTATCTGCGCTGATGTGCTCCAATTCACCCTCTAAGCCGCCGTACTTAGTGAAGTCGTAAGCCGTAAACTTCACGATGGCGTGTAGGTCCGGGCGCAAAAATGCAATGTCTTTGGGCGCAATTTTCGCTTCTACTAATAACGTATCTTCAGTTGGTACAATTTCGACGATATCCATGCCTGGCTGGATAACACCCCCAACGGTGTTGATGTTCAGCGTTTTGATTTTGCCTGTTACTGGCGAGTTCACAACGGTTCGATTAACTCTATCTTCTAAACCCACTGCTGATTCAACCAAGGCAGATAACTGGTCTTGGGCGCTATTGAGTTTCTCTTGCTGTTCAGAGCGGAATTTGAGCGCAACATCGATGCGATTAAGCATAGATTCTCGAATTGCTGACTTTAGTACCGGGATTTTGAGCTCACTGGAAGTCATTTCGCGGCGGGTGTCGTTGACTTGGCGTTGTAATTTGAGTAATTCAATACGAGGTACAACACCTTCATCAGCCAACGGTTTGGTGATGTCTAATTCTTTCTTTGCATATTGATAGCTTTGACGTAAGTTCCTTACTCGCGCTTCAATCTCTACTAAGTCCTGCTGCTTTTGCTGAACTTGTTGGTCAATCACCGAAAGTTGGTTGCGTAAATTGTCTAAATCTTCGCGGTACTCTGCTTTCTGGCGCTGAGTGAGTTTCGGCTGAGTTTCTTCTAAAGTTGGCGGAAAGGTCAGTTTGCCATAATCGAGTACTACGCTTTGGCGCCAGTTTTCCGTTTCAAAATCACGATTCACGGCAACACTGTTGATTGAAGCTGAGAGTTGCAGCACAGACGCAGTTAGGTTGGCAACTTGTTGTTCACGCTCACGAAAATCAGAGCGAAAGCGAGTGTCATCGATAAGAAGCAACTGCTGACCTTTTTCAACCAACTGACCTTCTTTGACTAAAATTTCTTTGACTAAGCCACCTTCTAAGTTTTGGACAACTTGAATCTGTGAAGAAGGAATGACTTTTCCCTGACCAACAGTGACTTGGTCGATTTCAGCCCAAGATGCCCAGCCTATTGCAGCAATAAAAAACAACACCATCACCCAGAGCATCAAACGTGCGCTGTTGGGGGTGTTGAGGAGCAATGCTGCAGTTTTGTCGTCAACAAAATCCAACTCTTCATTGTTGAGTTTGTTGTAGTTATCTCGGCTCATCACAGTCCCTGCTTATATAAATGCTGATTATCTTTTTGATCTTATTATTATTAACCGATCATGTCAGTATGCTCGGCGAATAAAAATATGAGACGAAGACCATTCTCTCTCCGAATGAGCGTTTTCAATGCTTCTCTAGCAAAAGAAAAGTGGAGATACCGTCAGAGTATGGCTATTGCGCCTTGAACTTGGTTTTATCCAACTGATGTTTTTTTAGTTTGTCGTACAAGGTTTTGCGTGATACCTGTAATTCTAGTTGAACCTCTTTGAGTCTGCCTCGGTGTCTTTGTAGTGCATCGAATAATAAGCAATATTCAAAGTATTCTGTGCGCTGAGTCATACTCTGAATTTCGATACTTTTTTCACTGTTCCAATCTTCCATTCGGAAGGTATCTGGCTTGAGTGCGCGAAGTTCTGCAAATTGGCGCAGCTGCTTTATATTCTCTGGCCATTCTAAATCGGTCAGATGTTTGACTTCTTCTAAGCTAATGTGTGGCGGTTGAAGCTGATAACGGCTCGCTGCGTGGCGTACAAAATGCTTGTATAAAGGTCCAATGTCTTCTTTTCTTTCATCGAGTGTCGGCAAGTGAATTAGAGTAGCCAGGGCTTTGATAGACGGATCGACTTGGGTTGTTGCACCAAAAACACGCTCAAGTTTCGGGTGGTTAAATAAGCATTGCCATTGTTCATATAACACATGCTCAGCACTATGTAAGTACAAGCTGCAATGGCTTTTTCCTTCAATCAAGCGATGTATGGCTTTATCGAGAGCTTCTAATGAAAGCTCATAGAGATCCTCACCAGAAGCGGCGATTAACTCGCTGTCTGGCGTTGCATGTATGTCGTGGGCAAATTGTGCGGCGAGCCGGCGACCTGTGCCATCTTGACCAACAAAAATGAGCGGCTGGTTCGTTGGTGCGCTGATCAAAGCGCGACGAATGCTCACCATGGCTTTACTGTGACCAATCATTTTCGGACCAACGTGAGTTTGCATGTCGAGCTCTTTTTTAAGCCAGATGTTTTCCTGCAATAGATTCAACTTATCGCCAGCATTATTGAGCGACTTCATCAGTTGTTCTGTTGAAAAAGGCTTTTCGAGAAAGTCGTACGCGCCGCTTTTCATCGCATCTACCGCGGTTTTCACATCTCCATGTCCGGTAAGTACGATAAATTGAAAGTGATCGTTTTTACTTCGCAACGTTCGCATGAACTCCAATCCATCCATCACGGGCATATGGATATCGGTGATGATGATCGCTGGCGTATTTGGGTCGATAACGCGTAAGGCTTCCACGGCGTTTGGTAAGCAGGTGACGTCTATCCCTTCAATAAGTAGTGCTTGAGATACGGCATCACGAATATGTGGTTCATCATCAACAAAGAAAACGGGATTATTCATGGTTGTTTTCCACTTCTGGGTTGCGTTGGTTTTGGATAGCGATTGGCAGCGTTACGATAAAGGTCATGCCTCCTGCTTGTTGTTCCGTGTTCTGATGTTTATAAGCACTGAGTGAGCCGTGATAGCTTTCTAAAATGCGTTTGGAGATGGTCAAACCTAATCCTAAGCCCTCTGGCTTAGTCGTAAAAAATGGGTCAAAGACTTTTGCTAGGGCTTCGTCCGACATGCCGGGCCCGTTGTCGGAAACAAGAATGTCACAGTTGTCATCATGACACTGAACGGCAATAGATATTTGCGGATCAATGCAGTAGTTTTCCATCGCTTGTGCAGCATTATGGAAGAGATTGATCAGAACTTGCTCTAACTCAACGCTGTGAATTGCTAGCTTCACATTATAATCGATAGCTGGGACTTTTAATGTCACCCCTTGTTTAATGAGTTTGTTGCTCAAAATGCTGGTGGCAGTATGTACTGCGTCATGCAGTACCGCGATTTCATTGTGTGAATCGTGCGTGGCTTTCCGAGTAAAGACTTTTAAGCGAGCGATCACTTCCGAAATGGTGTCATTGAGTGTCAGCATTTTGCCCAAATTGTCGGCGACCATTGGGTATTTTTCCATTGCCAACAAACGCTGCGAGTTTTCGGTATAGGTTCTTAGTGCGGAAAGTGGCTGATTTATCTCATGATTAATACTGGCAGACAGCTCGCCCAATAGTGCCAATTTCGCGGCTTGAGTCAATTCTTGTTGTGTTTGTTTAAGCTCTTGTTGGCTTTGCTCATATTGGCGGATGGTCTGCTGTAGCTTTTGGTTGGCTTCACTCAGCACTAGTGTCCGTTGCACTACTTTTTCTTCTAGGCTCACATTAAGGTCGGCTAGGCGAGCCTTGTTCACGAGTGTTTGGAACCACGCCAACGCAATCAGCGCAATGAGCGCATATAGAATCAGAAAGACGACATCAGCCTGTAACACGGCGGCAAGGACGGTGTTGTGGTTTATCAAGGCCACGACGCGAAATCCTTTATCCAATACATGTGTCGCGTATGCGAGGTAATTGGGTGAGAGGAGCAATTGATTATCAGCAAACTCGCTGACGCCACTTTGCGCGGTAAGCTCACCAAAATACTCTGGTAAGGTATCGCCATACTGACGCGTTTCGGTAAGCTCGTTTATCGCACTCGGTGACAGCGGGAAAAGTGCACGATAGCGCCAGTTAGGCAAATTGCTCATAAACACGACATTGTGTTTATCCGTGATGAGTACGTCCGTCGTGGTTTGCGAAAGACGCTGTTCTAACTGCTCCAAATTCACTTTTACCGTGATCACGCCAACGACCTCATCATTTACCCAAAGCGGGGATGAGAAGAAGTACCCACGTTTATTTGAGCGAACGCCTAACCCGACATATTGAGCGGGTTCACCGCGTCGCGCATTTTTAAAATAGGGACGATAGCTAAAGCTGGAACCAACAAACGTATCTTCTTGCTGAAAGTTACTTGAGGCAATGACTAACCCTGTGCGGTCATGAACGTAAATCGTATCGGCCAAACTTTGTTTCAACCAATCTGCTAACAATAGGTTGAGCTCGTGAGAGGGCGCTCCGCGTTCTACTGCTTTGAGTAATCTCGGATCGTGACTTAATAGGTTTGGTATCTGTTCAAACTTTGCCAGCTCGTAGTCGACTTCTTGCGACACTTGCGCTGCTTGTCTCTCTAGCTTTTGTTGCCACTGATCATGTTGGTATTGAGTTGCGTAATGATGAGTAAGCGCGAGCCCTGAAATGCCAACGGCACACAGTAGCAATAGAAAATGGCGTAGGGCTTTAGGGTTGAGTAAGTTCACGATCAGCTCACTGGTTTTTTGTGTCATGGTATCAAATGACACACTGTGATGCTGTGAGCGGCAACGATAACAAGCACAATGATGTCCTTGTATTTCCTCAGTATCGGGAGCACAATCGACAAAAACGAGTGAAGGAGTAAAGATGGAACTTGCTGATATTCGTCGTGAGTACACCAAAGGTGGGCTACGTCGTAAAGATTTGAAAGCTGATCCTATTGATCAATTTAATCTGTGGCTAGAGCAAGCAGTTGAAGCGGGTTTAACGGATCCGACTGCGATGACAGTTGCAACGGTTGATGAAAATGGCATGCCGTTTCAACGCATTGTTCTATTAAAAAACGTCGACAAAAATGGCTTTGTATTTTACACCAACCTAGGCAGTCGCAAGGCCCAGCAGCTTGAGCATAACAGCAATATTAGTTTGCACTTCCCTTGGCATCCGTTAGAGCGTCAGGTTCATATTACTGGTGTGGCGGAAAAGCTCACCGCCGTAGAAAATATGAAATACTTTACTTCTCGTCCAAAAGAGAGCCAATTAGCCGCAATCGCGAGCAAGCAAAGTAGCCGTATTTCTGCTCGAGGCGTATTAGAAGGTAAGTTTTTAGAGCTAAAACAGAAATTTGCGAAGGGTGAAATACCGGTTCCAACCTTCTGGGGTGGCTTTCGCGTAAAACCACAGAGCATCGAGTTTTGGCAGGGTGGTGAACATCGTCTTCATGACCGCTTTCTTTTCTCCCAACATGATGGAAGTTGGGACATTGACCGTCTAGCGCCATAAACTCTCTTGCCTCATGAATAAACAAACACCGTCACTTGGGCGGTGTTTTTGTAGATGGAAAGTGGCGCGAATTATCGTTCTCCATTCAACACTACCGATAATTGATGCTTAAGCAGCGTTTTGGGTACAACAGAGCCGTAGCCAGCTTCCATTGCTTTATCTATTAGTTCGTTCTTGCTGTTCGCTGCAAACTTATTACGTAAGCGTGCGACGTGTCCTTCAACGGTTTTTGTTGATATGCCCATGACCTGAGAGATGAATTGTGGCTTCTTGCCGTAGAGCAGGAGGAAAAGCGTTTCTTGCTCGCGACATGTGAGTTTCTCTGGTTTTGGTTGTAAATCAGAGAAACGAAAGATGGATTGCTGATTAGGGTTGGTGCTGATTGCACGACAAACCCAATACCCCACTTCAATCACGGCGGTGTCGGTGAGTTCTCTTCCGTAGAAAATGGTCCCTACGATGTTACCATTGTCATCTCGCCACGGTGTTTTAGTAAAGATATGCGCTCGCCAGCGGCCATCTGGATAAGGATGTATATCAAGAATTTTGAGTGACTCACCAGTTTCGATGACGTGTTTATCTTGGCGTTGAAATTCTTGTGCACATTCAGTGGTTGGGCTTGCCATCTCAAAATCAGTTTTACCGACGCACTCCTCGGGCGACGTGTGTCCCAACAGTTCTGCGTATTCCTGATTTACGTAGCGGAATACCGAATCTTTATCTTTGCATCCCCAACAACCTGGTAGCTGTTTAAGGAGGGATTGTTCTATGGTATCGACTGAAATATTCACAAAAGGACTCACTACATACTGCTTTTACCAATACAGCGACGTTTGTGTTGCGTTGTTAATATTGACATTGCCAAGTAGGCAGTCACGTTGCTAGAACACGTTCGTTGATTGGCGCTCAATCCAATTAAGTTCATGGTGTTCGATATTTTCGTCACACAGCGACAAACAACAACGAAATTGAACGAAGAATTTAATTGGGAAAATGGTCTGTTTCATTACAGATATGTGCGCTCACGGATGTCCGCCTGATGTTCGGCTTACAACTCGTATCGTCCTTGATCATGCTTCCTACAACTCAGTTGTAATTTAGTTGGCGTTCATATCACTCATCGAGAGGGAGAACGGCGCCTAAGTCATATGAGAGGGACAGTGAGACGAAAGCTATAATATCAGCTTATGCCATTGTTTTCATTGTTGAGAAGCGAAAAAAAAGCCAGCCTGAAGACGGGCTGGCAACACAAGATATAATCTTGTCGACGTGTAGAAGAGGTTCTAAATTACCTAGCGAGGGTCTGCTAAGTAAGTTAGAGGTATCAATGAGATACCGAGAGCTTTAGATCGTATGCATCTTAAAGCTCGAGGACTAATGTATTGAATCAGAAGCATATTAGTAAGGGGGGAAATCCCTCTATGTTGATTTCAAGAGGTGGCTTTGATCTGTTTATGAGGCGATTTATCTATTTTGAACCGCAGTGTTCTACCAAATAACGGATTGTTCGGTAACAAGGATCTTTATATCTATTGGTTATGTATACGTAAGGTGCTTCTATCTATCCGTTTTTGTTAATAAAATTGGTTGCTCATTGACCGTAAGTTAACCTCGCATGATCATCGTTCCGGAACTATGATCATGTAAACCAACTTGATCATGCTGTTTTGATCTTGTGCGATTGAGTTGGGGAAAAGTTGCAACCCAACAAGGAAGGTATATGATGCCAAGACGTAAGCTGACCGTGTAAAGACGACTGTTTAAAATGAGTGATTCAGATAACCCCAAAGCCCCGCCATATCAAGAGATTATGCTGCCTAAGCCAGCAGAACTGATCACACTTCCGTCTTATATGGATTGCCATGATCATTCTTACACACAGATCGTGATTGGTTTAAAAGGACAAGCCGAATTTGAAGTGCGTGGACGAGGTAATCTTGTCGGTCCTGGCCAAGGTTGTGTGGTAACCGCATGCTCTGATCATGCTTTCGGTGGCGTCATTAATCAATCGGATATTTTGGTGTTGAATATGCCAAAACCAACAAATGATGATCCTGAAATGCTGCAGAAAATCAATAATCTGGAGAGAGACCATGTCTACTTTCAGTTAGACGGTCAAATTCAGAAGCTGATACAGATGTTGGTTCAGGAAATGCGAAACCATCCGGATGATCTGCTGTTAAGTCGCGCGTGCAATGACACCGTGATTGCATTAATGCAGCGCCATATCTCGGCATTTGAGACTAGCCGAAAAGAGTCACGCTTTGATTTGGAGGCGATTGACCGCTACATCGAGCAGCACCTTAGCCATAAAATCAGTGTGGCTCAGTTAGCGGGACGAGTGTTTCTTGGGGAAAGTCAGTTCCATTGCTTGTTTAAGGAGCAGATGGGGATTACACCTCATCAATATGTTCTCGGAAAGCGTATCGACATGGCTCGTGAATTAATCGAGCAAGGCCACCTTTCTTTAGGGCAAATTGCCGAATTCACTGGTTTCTCAAGCCAGAGTACGTTTACTCATACTTTTACTCGCTTACAGGGAATATCGCCATCCCGTTATAAAAAACAAGTTGGATAACAACGCGTATTTTTAGGTCAAATTAGCAGCAATCAGAACAAAGCCATGCAATATGCATGGTTTTTTGTGTTTTATTCACGTGACCTATCTCTCGTTTTGTTAAATTCTCTGTCCTTTGGTGTGACTGATATGCCACTTGATCCTACATTTTCTCTTAGAGCGGACGCTTCACAAAAATCTTATTGATATTCTTGACATTTTGTTGTGATTGCAATGAAAAAATTAAAATTTACAACACAAAATATTACCTATTTGAATGTGACTATGTGGATGTTTTGTTATAAAAGCGAGTTTTTGGCAAAAATGTCGTAGTTTTTGACAAGTATTCTTATCGGCCTCAAAATACACTGCCAGCCATTGATAATCCTCGAAGCGGTTTTCGAGGAGTGAGATTGAGGAACACACATGTTTACAGCTACGAACGTGTTGACACCGGAATTTATCGGGCAGCCGCTTGATAAGTTGTGGTCACTGATCTCGCCATTGTATATGGTGGACGAGTCTCAATGGCTAGAGCAACTATTGCCACTAGCGACGCCGACAGAGGATGAAAAATCGGCGATCACTACCCAAACGACTCAACTTATCGAAGCCATTCGTGCCGATAAGAAGTCAATCCAGATGATTGATGCTCTATTGTTGGAATACAGCTTAGATACTCAAGAAGGTATCTTGCTGATGTGTCTTGCAGAAGCATTAATGCGCATCCCAGATGCCGCGACAGCAGATTCTTTGATTAAAGATAAGTTGAGCGTCGCAGACTGGAAATCTCACCTGAAAAACTCTGACTCTGTGTTTGTTAACGCATCAACATGGGGACTTATGCTAACAGGTAAAGTGGTTGGCCTTGGTGAGCAAGGCACCCAGAGCCCAGGTCAGGCTGTAAACCGTCTGGTAAATAAATTCTCTGAGCCTGTGATTCGTAAAGCCATGTATCAGGCAATGAAGATCATGGGTCACCAGTTTGTTCGTGGTCGTACGATCGAAGAAGCGCAAAAGAACGGTCGCCCAATGCGCGACAAAGGTTTCACCTACTCATTTGATATGTTAGGTGAGGCGGCGTTAACTACAGCGGACGCGAACAAGTACTTCAAAGATTACCTAATGGCGATCGAAGCGGTAGGTCGAGAGACTTACGGCAATGACACCAGTCCTGCGCCTTCGATTTCCATCAAGCTTTCTGCATTACACCCGCGCTACGAAGTCGCAAATGAAGAACGTGTAATGACAGAGTTGTATGACTCACTAATGCAGCTATTGAAACGTGCAATTGAAGTCGACGTTGCAATCACAATCGATGCAGAAGAAGCGGATCGTCTTGAGCTTTCTCTGAAGCTATTTGAGAAAGTGTACCGTAGCGATCTTGTGAAAGGTTGGGGCAAGTTTGGTTTGGTTATTCAAGCCTATTCAAAACGTGCTCTACCAGTCTTGGTGTGGCTAAACGCACTCGCAAAAGAGCAGGGTGACCTTATTCCGCTGCGTTTGGTTAAAGGCGCGTACTGGGACAGCGAAATCAAGTGGTCTCAACAAGCGGGTTACGCTAATTACCCGGTATACACTCGCAAAGAAGCGACGGACGTTGCGTACCTAGCTTGTGCTCGTTTCCTACTTAGCGAAGGTGTTCGCGGTAATATCTACCCGCAATTTGCAAGCCACAATGCCCACACGGTGACGGCAATCGCCGTTATGGCTGAGCACAAAGAGTACGAGTTCCAGCGTCTACATGGTATGGGTGATTCACTGTATAACCATGTTATGGAAATGTATGGTCAGCCAGTACGTATTTACGCTCCTGTCGGTAGCCATGCTGATCTTCTTCCGTACTTGGTTCGTCGTCTGCTTGAAAATGGCGCGAACAGCTCTTTTGTACATCGATTGGTTGATGCGCGTTGTCCGATTTACGAGTTGACTCATCACCCTGTTGATGTGTTGACGGGTTTTGACACGCTACACAACGACAAGATCCCATTACCTGCCGACATCTTCCCTGAGCGTAAGAACTCATACGGCGTCAACATTGATATCGACAGTGAGGCGAAGCCATTTGAAGCGCAAGTAGAAAGCTTCATGGACAATCAGTGGGTTGCAGGCCCGATGATCAATGGTGAGCGTTTTGCCGAAAGCATGATCAAGGAAAATGCGGCTGAGATCATCACCGCACCGTACGATCGCCGAATTGAAGTCGGCAAGGTGGCATTTGCAACTCTTGATCATGTTTCCGCTGCAATTGATGCGGCGCAAACTGCTTTCTCTGATTGGAAAGGTGTTCCTGTTGAGCAAAAAGCGGCTTGTTTAGAAAAGCTTGCTGACTTAATGGAAGAAAATCTGGCTGAGCTGGTAGCGATTTGTCACAAAGAAGCGGGCAAGACGATTCACGATAGTATTGATGAAGTTCGTGAAGCAGTGGATTTCTGTCGTTATTACGCGAAACAAGCGCAAAACCTACAGCCATTTGAGCTAGAGGGTTTCGATGGTGTGAAACGCATTTCTAGCCGTGAAGGTCTTGGTGTGTTTGTGTGTATCAGCCCTTGGAACTTCCCGCTGGCTATCTTCCTTGGTCAGGTAACGGCAGCACTGATTGCAGGTAACACTGTGGTTGCAAAACCTGCTGAGCAAACAAGCTTAATCGCCGCTCGCGCTATTGAACTAATGCTTGATGCGGGTTTCCCTGCTGGTGTGATTCAGTTACTTACTGGTCGCGGCGCTGAGATCGGCCATGCACTGACTTCTCATGATGCCATTGCTGGTGTGGCATTCACTGGTTCAACGGCAACTGCGCAACGCATTAACGTCACGCTTGCGGAGCGCAGCGCGAAACCGGTTCCGTTTATTGCGGAAACAGGTGGTCAAAACGCAATGATCGTGGACAGTACTGCATTGCCAGAGCAGGTGGTGCGTGATGTGATTCGTTCAGCGTTTGCATCTGCCGGTCAGCGTTGTTCTGCCCTTCGTGTTCTATTTGTACAAGAAGATGTAGCAGACCGTATGATCAACCTGATTCAAGGTGCGATGAACGAGCTGCATGTTGGTTTACCTTACCTACACAAAACGGATGTTGGTCCGGTTATCGACAGCAATGCAAAACAAAAACTCCTTGCTCACCTTGAGCAAATGAGCAAAACACAGACTAAAGTCGCTCAGCTACAGCTGGATGAATCGTGCCAGCATGGTGACTTTGTCTCACCAAGTGCGTTTGAAATCTCGGGCATCGATGTGCTGAAAGAAGAACAATTTGGTCCAATCTTGCACATTGTTCGCTTTAAAGCGTCTGAATTACCGAACGTGGTTGCGCAGATCAACAAGACGGGTTTTGGCTTGACGATGGGTATCCATAGCCGTAACGAAACCACGTACCGTTGGATTGAGAAACACGCTCGAGTAGGTAACTGCTACATCAACCGAGACCAAGTTGGTGCTGTGGTTGGTGTACAGCCGTTTGGTGGTCAAGGCTTGTCGGGTACTGGCCCGAAAGCTGGTGGTCCACACTACCTATTCCGCTTTACTCAACATCTTCTTGCTCAAGCAGAAAACGCATAAGGAGTCGCATTATGGTTCATCAGATCACCTATTTTAACGATGCATTCTCTGCGTGGGAGCAGTGGAATCTGACTGATTTTGATTACAAATGCGAGCATGTTCTGGCATTTAAATCTGCATTAGAAGGGCAGCAGTCTACCGTTGCCAAAGTGGTTTCTTACCACTTGCAACAAGCATCAACTCTTCTTGCAGAAACTCACCAGTTAGTTGGCCCTACAGGGGAAACTAACGAACTGTATGCCGCAGGACGCGGTGTGGCTTTGGTGATTTGTGAAAACAACATCGAGCCTGCTGATAATGCGTTATACAGTGCTTTTGCAATGATCACCTGTGCCTTAATTGCAGGCAACAGCGTGGTCGTTTGCAGTGACAATGCAGAGCTAAACCAACTGGTTAAGCAAGCTGTAGCGTTGGCAAACTTCCCATCTAACTTAGTCCAGGTTGTTGCGTACGATGCGTCTGCCCCGTTGCTTGAGAGCGATGTACGTAGTGTGGGTTATGTTGGGCGTTCACAGGTTGAGCATGCGCTCAATCTTCAACTAGCTAAGCGTGACGGTGCAATCGTCGGCTTAGTTTCTGAAACGGATTTAGAGTCACCGAAATTGGCTCATGATCCTCATCTCTCGTTGCGCTTCATTACCGAGCGCACTCGAACGATAAATATTACCGCGGTGGGTGGTAACGCGACTCTACTCGAGTTGGGGAACGAAACTCACTAACCTGACTTGTGATACCAATCTGGAGTAACTGGACTGAGAGCCGGTCCAGATTGGTTTCTTATACTCTGATGTATTGCTGAGACGGTAAAATATCAGGGCAGGCAAGGAAGGAAATAATTATAACGAGGACTATCTAATGATAGAAAATAGCTTTGCTATCACGTCCACTTTTGTGGCGTATTTACTGATTATGGTTGCTATTGGCGTTTACGCGTATAAGAGGACTTCCAATTCATCTGATTACTTCCTAGGTGGCCGTAGCCTAGGTCCGTGGCCTGCTGCATTATCTGCAGGTGCTTCAGACATGAGTGGTTGGTTGCTGCTAGGCTTGCCTGGCTATGCGTACGCTGCGGGTATCGAGGCCTTCTGGTTAGCCGGCGGTCTACTTCTTGGTACATGGGCAAACTGGCTCATCAGTGCAAAACGCCTACGTACCTACAGTATCCAAACTGACGCGTTAACGTTGCCAGAGTTCCTGTCACGTCGCTTCAACGATAAGTCGAAACTGATCCAGACAATCTCTGCGTTTTTCATTCTTCTATTTTTCCTTTTCTACACCAGCTCAGGTTTGGTCGCAGGGGGCAAACTGTTTGAGACGGTATTCGGTCTAGATTACACCTACGCTGTTATCATCGGTACGGTGTGTGTGGTTTCTTACACACTATTCGGTGGTTTCCTTGCGGTATCTTGGACTGACTTAGTGCAAGGCTTGCTAATGGCGGCTGCGCTAATGATTGTTCCTGTTGCAGTAATGGACGGTGGTCTAGGTCAGCTAACTTCTGATCTGCATGACATCAACCCAGAACTTGCAACGCTATGGAATGACGCCAAAGGCGAACCACTGTCTGCGATTGCGATCATCTCTTTAGCGGCATGGGGTCTTGGTTACTTTGGCCAGCCACACATCCTAGCGCGTTTTAAAGCGTCTCGTTCAAACAAAGATCTAACGACTGCACGTCGTATCGCTGTGATTTGGACTGCACTATCTATGGTTGGTGCAATGCTTGTTGGTCTTGTCGGTCTGGTTTGGGTTACGGGTCATCCGGGCACTCAACTAGAAGATGGCGAGAAGATCTTCATGCTATTGGTTAACGCAGTATTCCACCCTGTCGTTGCGGGTATGTTGTTAGCAGCAATCCTCGCGGCGGTAATGAGTACAGCAGACTCACAGCTTCTTGTTTCATCTTCAGCGCTTGCAGAAGATTTCTACAAGCAAGTATTCAAGCCAGAAGCCTCTTCTGAAGAAATCGTAATGATTGGCCGTATCGGCGTTATCGTGATTTCGCTTGTTGCGCTATTCCTAGCAATGACACCAGATAGTTCAGTACTTGGTCTTGTTTCTTACGCTTGGGCTGGCTTCGGTGCTGCATTTGGTCCTGCGGTTGTACTTAGCCTTTACTGGAGCGGTATGAACCGTAATGGCGCACTAGCAGGTATCCTTGTTGGTGGTATCACTATCGTAGTTTGGAAGCAGCTAACTGGCGGTTGGTTTGATGTGTATGAAATCGTACCGGGCATCATCTTCTCTACGCTTGCTATCATTGTGGTAAGTAAAGCAACGGGCGGTGCTGCGCAAGACGTATTAGACCAACATCAATCGTACGAGAAGAAACTAGTTGAACTAGACTAATTACTTCCTTTACGAACACAAAGCCCGCTTATACAGCGGGCTTTGTTTTATCTGAATTTAATAAACGTTAATGGTGATTGCTTGAGGCCAGATTTTCACGTCGCTTTATTCATTGTGAGTGTGTTAGTCACGACGAACTTTGGCGTAAATGACGGTGTTACTCAGCTCGCCAGAAGACGCACGCCGAGCATTGCGTAGCTCACCTTCAAACTCATACCCACAGCGCTCAGCAACCGCACGGCTTTTGCGGTTATTCGCATCGGCTAAAATCGCGATTCTTTTCGCGTCCAACGCTTCGAATGCATAGTTTTCAATCGCCGCTACCGCCTCAGAGATATAACCGTAGCCTACCGCGCGATCATCAAGCCAATAGCCAATTTCAAATGCCGGTATCTCTTGATCATGGATCATTAACCCAATGGCGCCGAGTAAACGATCGCTTTCCTTGTCGATTAGGTAGTAGCGTAACTCTTCTTCGAAGTTTTCAAAGTTTGCGATGGCTTTCTCTGTTCCTGCAATCATCGCTTCTAAAGTGAGCACGTGAGGTACCCATGGCAGGTAAACTTCAAGCGTTTTTTGGCTACGAACAACGGCCTGATGTGCTTCTTCTGCACGTTCCAAGCAAGCTGGGATGAGCTTTAAACGTTTGGTTTCCATGTCGAATCTCCTAGGCTTTTATACTCCAATCGTCTCGTAATGCAGGATTCAGAGCGTTATCACTAAAAATCATTTAAACAGAAACACTTAGAGACATCTAGCCTTCGCAAGAACATTATTCACTTGGTTTGTAAGGGAGAAGCTGAGAGAATTGAGGCGTTATAAACATAAAATGGTTTAATATGAAACTTCTAGTAAGAAACTTAGCTCGTGAGACGACAGAGCAAGACATCCGTACTCTGTTCTCAAACTACGGCAAAGTTGAGCTTTGCACCGTCGTGCTTGATCAAGAAACGGGTTTATCAAAAGGGTTTGGTTTTGTGATCATGCCGGATGAAGCCGAAGCCGTTGCGGCGTTGGAGGCACTAAACCTGTCTTCAGTACACAAGAGCAAGATTCGTGTGAAAGTCGCACAAGACTAGTATTTATGCCTTTCAAGGTGAAAGATAAAACCAGCTGAGAGGCTGGTTTTTTAGTGCCTTAATTTTGAGAGGTCGCTACGGTTACTTGAGGCGAAAATATTTGCTGGTATACACAGACTTCTCGTTCTTTTCCCTGCATTTTGATGATGTGATTGTCGATATACGTCATGCCCAACTTTTGAATGACTGATTGGGATTGTCTGTTTTCGACCAAGTGCATCGCTTTTAGGCCCGATAACTCAAAATGTGGTCTGGCGAATTGAATTAAAGCCATTGACGCTTCTTGAGCCAACCCATTCCCCCAATAATCGACGCCAAGCCAATACCCTAATGTGCCGACTCCCTCGGAGATGTTTAGCAGACTAACAGCACCAATTAACGCATCGTCTTGACGTTGAGTAATGGCATATATGACCCCACTACGTTGGTGATATAGGCCAACATGGCTCTTAATCCAAACTTGTGCCATCGGCTCTTCATAGGGATGAGGAATATTTGCCGTCATATCTGCAATGCTCTTGTCTCCTGCGAGTCGTGCGACTTTTTCGCTGTCTGTCGGATGAAATGGGCGAAGAATAAGCCTTTGTGTCGTGAGTGTTGGTTGAAGCGTCATCGTGCGTCCTTGAGATGCGTCAGTATCGTGGAAATTGCAGATTCACACTGTAAATCAGGCATGTTTAAACAACTAAGTAATGCCTGAATAGGAAATGTGAGTGAAAGCCATATTTAAAACGCCATAGAACTGTTCATTGCAGATTGAAATAGCGAGTAGCAACAATTGCTTATGTGTGATGTGTCGTATTATTACACACATAAGTGCGTTCGTTCATAATAATGGTACAAAAGTTGAGGTCTGACCAATGTCTCAATTTTTTGATACTTTCGTCCAATTTTTTGAAGATAGGGCACAAAAAATTAAAGGGGCTTTTTTATTGTGGAATTATTTTGAACAAAATATGTCAATTGTCAGTAGTACTGAAAAACAGGGAGAAGAGAAATGCCGGATATATATTGCGCAGCTTGTAGAAAATCAACGCAACATAAAGTGATCATGAAGCGTTGCGAGCCACAGCCCGTTGATTCGTTGACAGGTAAAGTGGTGAGTTTTACACAGCTGATGGCGAAATTTGTATCAGGTGAACACTACTACGAGATGGAACCACAATACTACTGCCGATGCTGTAATCATCGTGCAATTGGAGAAGTGATTCCTCATCCTACCAGGCATACGTCGGCAGCTCTCTAATTCAGAGCGATAGCTATGATTAATAGCTAAACAGGGCGGCTTGTCCCGCACGCCAGATCTATAAAGGCGTATCACACGCTTTCAAATTTGCGACTCTACGGGAGCCGCTAGATTACTTTTGTTCTTCATACTCGGTTATGGAGAGAGCGGCAGTAATCGCAGCCCTTTCCTTCCTTAGTTATTTTCTAATTATTCTCTGCTGAATTTCACATGCTGTGCATTTGATGGTTTGCAATTGTTTAAGCAACGATTAATGTGATGCTTCCTGAGTGGTTACAAGGATGTGGTTAATGAGTTACCAATTGGACCGGATTGATTTACACATTTTGAGAGTGCTTCATTCAAGAGGCAGAATTCCAGTTGTTGAACTCGCAAAGCAGATCAACTTAACGACCTCGCCGTGTTCTGACCGCGTGAAGCGGCTAGAAAAAGAGGGGTATATCAATGGCTACCATGCGGAGCTGAATGCGGAAAAATTAGGGTTGGATGTGCAAGTATTCATCCATATTCGCTTAGACCAAACCAGTTTTTCCATTTTTGAAAAGTTTGCGAAAGCCGTCGAATTGATGCCGGAAATTGAAGAGTGTTATTCGCTCTCTGGGGACTTCGATACCATGATAAAGGTTCGTGTTAAGAGTATGAAAGCGTATCAGGAGTTTATGTCGAGTAAGTTAGGCACGCTTCCGGGCGTGATCCAGACTCGTAGTGAAGTGGTAATTGAAGAACATAAAACAGGATTTGGCGTGAACCCGGAGCTCCTTGGTTAGGCGAGGCTGATGTCTATGACTACAGCGCTTATGCGTTGAGCATATTATTTAACGTGACTTGGCGGATTACTTTTTCAAGATCAAAAAGGAGCCGAAGCTCCTTTTTGATAAATCGGTGAGCGACTATGCGCCGATAAAGGTGCTGATAACGCCAATTAAACCGCCAAAAACACCGCCCCAAACGACTAGCCAGCCAAGGTGTTCTTTAATCATTTTTTGCACTATTTCTTTGACCAGTGCGGGTGTTAATTCGCTCAAGCGCTGATCAATGATGCCTTCAATGTTCTGCTTTATCTCATCCATCATAGCAGGAGACTCGAACTGCTCTTTCAGTGCTTCTTTGATGTTATCGCTCTTGCTCAACTCAATAATGGATTCTTGCATCTTTTCGACGAAAGGCTGCCGCATAGGTTGTAATGCCTCCGCGCCGCCAAACATCGCTAGCATGCCGCCAAATTGAGAGCCTTCGATCACTTCTACCAAAGAGTCAAACGCTGGGTTTAAATCCACTTTCTCAATCACAGGTTGAAGATCGATGTTTACACCGCCCGCCATTTCTTTGTTCAAGAATCGATCGATGTTCGCTTCGGTAAAGAACTGCTCCATCATCAAGTTTTTGATAGCCAGTTTAAACTCTTCAAATCGCGCGGGGATCACGCCAGAACCGTATAATCCAGGCACTTTTTCAAACAGCATGTAGATGGCAAGCCAGTTAGTGATGGCGCCTGAGAACGCAAACAGCCCCGCATACCAAAGGTAGTCGTTTTGTAATTGATGACCTCCAGCCATCAAAGCGATAGCGAGGACATTCGTTAGCAAACTTTTGTTCATAGTGACCAGTTATATGTGAATATCGGAATAAATAAGTGGGCCTGATTCTATACCTAAGTCACATTGAGATGCTAGGTTTTGCCGTGATGAGTGACCGTGTTGCGAAGGGATAAAAATGGATGTACAGAAAAACAAAACCCGACAATTACTGTCGGGCCACTGCTTTTTCTTAGAAAAACTAAGATTCTATTTTTAATTTTAGATGCGGTAGATCTTACAACAAAGTTGGCATTTCCATCTTTCTGAGTAGCCGAATAGCTTGTCAGCCCAACTTGGTTTGAGTTGTACGATCTGCATTGAACCACATTTACACATAAGCTAATTACCTTATTGTTAATCTAATAACTAAGCCACCTATTGAGTATAGCTGCTTCTCAAAAAGTGAAATGACAAATGAAGACAGCTCAAAACTCTGTATTGTGTTCATTGCAATGGATACGCAACGAGGCGGTATATTAGCAGAAAAAATGTGAGCTTTATCATGGAGAATGTTTCATATATGAGAAACTATAATGGCTATATGAGTATAGGGTTATCAATAAAAATGAAAAACGGCGCTTCATGCGCCGTTTTTATTGGGTTTCTCGCTAATTAAGAAACGTGTTGATTTTCTAACTCTTCAGCGATAAATCCGCCAGTTTGATGGGCCCAAAGCTGGGCATAAATACCGTTGTTCGCGATGAGCTCTTGGTGAGAACCTTGTTCAACAATACTGCCTTGATCAAGTACGATGAGGCGATCCATTTGTGCGATGGTCGACAATCGGTGCGCAATCGCAATAACGGTTTTTCCTTGCATTAACTCATTCAAGCTTTCCTGGATGGCTGCTTCGACTTCTGAATCCAGAGCCGATGTTGCTTCATCCAGTACCAACAATGGTGCATCTTTGAGTAGCACACGAGATATTGCGATACGCTGACGTTGGCCGCCAGACAGTTTCACACCACGTTCACCAACTTGCGCATCGTATCCGACATTACCAAATGGGTCGGTCAGTGTTTCGATAAACTCATGGGCATGCGCTTGCTTGGTGGCTTTCAACAAATCTTCTTCTGTCGCATCTGGGTTGCCATACAAAATATTGTCTCGAATCGAACGGTGTAGCAGAGAAGTATCTTGGGTCACCATACCGATCTTTGAACGCAAAGAGTCTTGTGTGACTTCTGAGATGTTCTTTCCATCGATCTTAATGCTGCCGTCTTCGACATCGTGGAAACGAAGTAACAAGTTCACCAAAGTTGATTTTCCGGCGCCGGAGCGCCCAACCAAGCCGACTTTCTCTCCTGGTTTGATGTTGAGATCGAGGTGGCTAATCACGCCTTTGTTCTCACCGTAATGGAAGCTGACGTTATCAAAGTGAATGCCACCTTCAGTGACTACTAAGTCTTTTGCGCCTGGTTTATCTTTAATATCAATAGGCTTAGAGAGCGTTTTCATTCCATCGACTACGGTTCCCATATTTTCAAAGAGGGCGCCAACTTCCCACATGATCCACATCGACATACCATTTACGCGTAATGCAAGGCTAACAGCAATCGCAATCGCGCCAACGCTGATGGCACTATCCAACCACAGGTAAATCGATAAAGCAGCAACGGAAAACACCAAAATATAGTTTGAGATCTCTACAGCAACGTCGAAGCCGGTCACTAGGCGCATTTGACGATAGACCGTATTCAAAAATCCCTTCATCCCTTGCTCAGCATATTGGGTTTCGCGCTGGCTATGAGAAAACAGTTTGACCGTTTGAATATTGGTATAGCTGTCGACGATGCGTCCTGTCATTGTCGAACGAGCATCGGCCTGCGCTGAAGCGACGTCTTTGAGCTTAGGAACGAAATAGATTTGGATAGCGATGTAAGCGAGCAGCCAGACGATCATTGGGATCATCAAACGCCAGTCTGCCGTCGCTAACATAATGATCATGCTGGTGAAGTAAACCGTAACATAAACAAATACATCCATAGCTTTCATGACGGTTTCACGCACAGCTAGTGACGTTTGCATGACTTTAGTTGCAACTCGGCCTGCAAAATCATCTTGATAGAAGTTTAAGCTTTGATTGAGCAAATACCGGTGTGCAAGCCAGCGGATAGACATTGGATAGTTGCCTAATAATGTTTGGTGAACGAGCAACGAATACACGATCACCAAAATGGGCATGACAACCAACAATAAGGTTCCGTAAAAAATCAAATCTGCTTTATTGTCTTGCAAGAACGTTTCTGGATTGCTGGTGGACAACCAATCAACCAATTGTCCCATCGCGCCAAACAACATAACTTCAACGACAGCAACAATCGTGGCCATCAAAGACATGATGATCAAAGGCTTTTCGTAGCCGCGGGTGTAATAACGTAAAAAAGCGAGCATCCCTGAAGGAGGCTGATCTGGTGTGGATTTGGGGAACGGCTCTGTAAAGCCTTCAAATCGTTTAAACATAACTCATCCTAAAGTTAAAACAGTGCCATTTGGGGTGGCTAAATCCATCGATTCACGCAGCTTTGGACGAAGTCGCGTGTATAAGAGTTTTTGGCTGCTCCTCGAGAAAGCAGACGGATTGACGAGAGGGGCGAAAAAATAGTCTAACCGATTGTGTTTTAAATGTAACTAGTTGGTTATGGGTGTGGTTGTCTATGGTTCTGATTCTTATGATGAATTCTTAGCATGTTCATCGCGATGCCATAAAACCTTAAACCTGCATAGTGACAATAAAATTTCGGGAGAAATAAGTTAAGTTCAGTGAAAATTACTTCTAGATAATTAAATTAATTGTGAAAACAGCAAAACTGAAGTTAACAATAAATTTACAATCTCCTCATTCTAGTGATAAGGAATGTATTGGATGCTATTACACGAATCAGTGACCCAATTTGCTAATGGGAAAGAAGAAAGCACGCAAAGTGCTCAGCGCCAAACCGCAAACTGCGTAGTGATGGTGCCACCGAAAGAGTTTCGTTTTAATGAAGAAACCGCACAAGATAATGAGTTCCAACATAAAGTGTCACTCAGCCAAGAAGAAGTCTCGCGTAGAGTGATGGCCGAGTTCGCGAGTATGGTAGCAACGCTGCGTCAAGAGGGCGTTCAAGTTGTTGAGTTTGATTATCCGGCTTCAGATGTTGCGACGCCAGACGCGGTATTTCCAAACAACTGGTTTAGCACTACGCCAGATGGCACGTTGTACACCTTTCCAATGGCCTGTGAAAACCGTCAAAAAGAAGTGCGTCCCGATGCGCTTGTGGCGGCACTAGCGCAAGCTGGGCGAGAAGTTCATCGACGTAGCAGCCTAACTGAATATCTTGATGAGCAAGCGTATTTAGAAAGCACGGGTGTGATGGTCTTTGACCACTTAAATAAAACGGTCTATGCCGCACTCTCACAACGTTGTGATCGTCTGGTTTTAGAAGATTACGCCGATCGTATTGGCTATGAACGAGTGATCTCTTTCCAAACTCGTTTGCCATCTGGTGCGCCTATTTACCATACCAACGTGATGATGGCTGTGGGTGAGCAGTTCTGCGTGATTTGTGACGAAGTGATCCCAGAATTTGAGCGTCGTTTTGTGATGAAATCACTCGCCAAAGATAAGCAAGTGATCTCTATCTCGATTGAGCAAATGAACCACTTCTGCGGCAACATTCTTCAGTTGGAAACCATCAATGGAGATAAAGTCATTGCGATGTCGCAATCGGCATACGATGCTTTCTCTCCTGCACAAAGAAATCAACTTGCGACGCACGGTAAATTGCTGCCATTCGACGTTTCTACCATAGAATCTATTGGTGGTGGTTCGGTTCGCTGTATGTTGGGTGAGGTATTTTTGCCTAGTCGACAAGCGGTGTTATAAACATATTGTGCAGTTTTGCTTGCACATGCAGGTGACGTTCATTCTCTCCCAAATAATAAAACCGTTAGCCTCGAGGCAGTACGAGGCTGACGGTTTCACTTTCTAGCTTCTTCCTAGGATATTCCGAGCTTAACCCATACTCTCGCGCAAAGACTTGATGTCTTTGGACGGTGGCGCACCAAATAAACGGCTGTATTCACGGCTAAATTGAGAAGGGCTTTCGTAACCCACTTTAAACGTAGTCGCCATGGCATCGAGGTTTTCTGTCAGCATTAAACGCCGAGCTTCGCTGAGTCTTAATTTCTTTTGAAATTGCAGTGGCGTCATGGATGTCATAGAACGAAAGTGGGTATAAAATGCCGATTTACTCATGCCACTGTATGCGGCTAACTCACTGACACTTAACGGCTTTACGAAATTATTCTTCAACCAATCAATGGCCTTCGCGATTTGATGGCTGTGACTTCCTGCAGTCACGATTTGATTAAGACGAGCGCCCTGTTCGGTGATTAACAGTCGATAAAAAATCTCTCGTTTAATAATCGGCGCTAAAATTTTGATGCTTTGTCCTTCATCCAGCAACTCTATTAAACGCAGAAAAGCGTCAAGTAATGGCTCCGACAACTCTCCAACCGCTATGCCTTTTTGTGCTTCTTTGCTTTGATTAAACGTCAGCTCACTATCGACAATAAGTTGAGATATTTCAGTCAGATCCAGCTCCATAATCACCCCTAAATAAGGTTTATCTTCACTGGCTTCAATGATATTGGCGATAATCGGCAAGTCGACAGAGGAGATTAAAAAGTGGTTCGCATCGTAAACAAAGCTATCTTCACCCAACAACACGCGCTTTCTCCCTTGAGCAATTAAGCAAATACTTGGGTTGTGGGTGTAGCTTGTCGGTGGTGTTGGAGTTGCCCAACGACTGAACCTTAATCCTGGAATTTCTGTGTCGTATTGGTTCGCGCCATTTGCCCATTTCTCAATGTGCTTGGCAAGCTTTTCTATTGCACTGGCCAGGGTTGACGAAGTGTTTGACGGTAGCTCTTGCATAGGTCAGTGCTCTCCTCTGGTTGGCCTCAGGTTCGGTGTTAACGGCATGCGATTTCTGCCTTTGTAGTTAACGCCTCTTCGGAGTCAATTAAGCGACTTCATTAAGCATAGTTATAACAGTTCATTTCTTTAAGTAAAGAATATTGGGCAAGTGTCTATTTCGAGGTTAAGCGATCGGAGATCGATCTTTCTGCTTGATTGTCGAGCGAGGTAATTGTCTCTCATGAACTTTATTCTTTAAAAATCAAGCTATTATTTTTTTGCTGGGTTTTTGGTCCGTTTTTCTAACCGGTCTCAAGTATGGTTGTCTTTTATATTAGTTTGGAATATTGGGCAAGTATTAGCAATGAATAGGCTAACGGTCATCTATCAAATCGCAATACAGTGAACCTATGGTTTGGTGAGTGAATGAACATGCCTTACGTTTGTAGGGTGATGAAAGCACTCAAGAACACTATTTGGAGTCATGATGAATAACAAAAGCAATACTCAAATCCCTGACGTACTGCAAGCCGGTGTATTTCAAGGTCGAGGCATTTTCGAGTTTGGTGAAAAGAATGAAGCGTATGCGGATTACTTTACCGGTACGAGTTATCTGGCGTTGCTCAATCAGCCTGGTCTTATCGTGGCAAACGTAACGTTTGAACCAGGGTGTCGCAATTTTTGGCATATTCATCATGAAGGTGGGCAGATTCTGTTAGCGACAGGAGGGCGAGGTTGGTATCAAGAATTTGGCCAACCAGCACAAGAGTTGAATGTTGGCGATGTCGTGCATATCGCGCCAGGTACTAAGCATTGGCATGGCGCAGCTAAAGACAGTTGGTTCTCACATGTAGCAATAGAAATACCGGCTGAAGGCGCAAGTAATGAATGGTGCGAACCAGTCTCTGATCAAGAGTACATGCAACTAAAGTAGCCCGAGCAAGTTTTCAGTGAGAAAAGGGAATCTCGATGAGACAAGCATACCGTTTCAATCAGTGGGTGAGATGCGTTTTGGTGAGTAGTGCCTGGATGTTCCCCTGCATTGTAAACGCAGAAGTTAATAGCGCTGGATTGGAGGAAAATATAGTGAAAATTCGTTTTATTTTCGATGATTGCAGTGTTTTAGGTACATTGAAGAGCAGTGCGAGTACAGACGATTTTGTTCGTCAATTGCCTCTAACATTAGATCTACAAGACTACGCAAATACAGAGAAAATTGCTTACTTACCGAATAAGTTAACTCGCGAAGGCGCACCTTCTGGAACTCAATCAAAAACGGGTGACATCTCTTATTACGCCCCTTGGGGAAATTTGGTTATCTTTTATAAGGACTTTGGTTACGCGTCTGGGTTAATTAAATTAGGTCAAATCGATGATGGGATTCATTGCTTTATTTCGAAAGAAACAAACCGTGTCACGATCGAAAAAGTAAATTAATGACCTAGTTAACAATGTGAATTATTAATGTAGAAATCAGAACGCTAATAAATATATTTCTAGAACTTCTATGGATTAGAACACCGTTACATAATGGAATTTTGATATGAAAGCATTAAACAAATCTGTTAAATCAATATTAATATTGGTGCTCACTATGGCAACACTATGCACAACGAATATCGCTTCAGCATCAGAAATATTCAGTGATAAAGAGCGAGCTATTATTCCTATTTCTGCTTTTACTGCGAGTGGTGAAATAGAAAAACTAACACAAAGCCTTAATGATGGGTTAGACGCAGGCCTAACGGTCAACGAGACAAAAGAAGTGCTGGCTCAGTTGTACGCGTATGCTGGATTTCCGCGCAGTTTGAATGGACTAGCAACATTTATGACGGTGTTGGAGGAACGTAAAAGCCGAGGTATTACCGATATCTTAGGGCGAGAATCAAGCGCGTTACCTAACGATAAAACCAGCTTAGAATTTGGCGCTGAAAACCAAACACAACTTGTTGGTGCAGAAGTAAAAGGCGCGCTATTCGATTTTTCTCCGCAAATTGATGAATACCTAAAAGCACATTTGTTTGGTGATATTTTTGAACGCGATGTGCTCACTTGGAAAGAGCGTGAAATTGCTACGATTGCAGCATTAGCAAATATGAACGGTGTTAATAGCCAATTAGCAGTTCACTATAATATCAGTATGAATAACAATGTTTCTCTTAAAGAGTTAGAGGAATTTATTGTTGTATTAAATGAGTGCTGTGGTGAAAGTGTGTCTAACAATGCTCAATCGGTCCTAAAAACAGTTTTGGAAAAATAAATATTATTTGGCCAATCATATCAATTAGAAAGGAATTCGTTTTATGAAAAATAAATCATCATTGTTTATTTGGTCTGTGCTGTTGTCGACGGGATTTATGCTTCCAATCGCTCAAGCAGCCGATGGTAACTCATCTTCGCAGCAAGTTTATCGCTCTGCTGATCAGAAATCGTTTCAAGGACCTGAAAACCTATTTACCGGGAAAGTTAACGTCGAGATGTTGTTTCCTGAAAACGAAGTTGCAAACTACAGCGCCGCCTATGTCACTTTTGATGCAGGAGCTCGAACCGCTTGGCATACTCACCCTGCAGGACAACACATGATCGTCACTTCCGGTACCGCACTTACAGGAACGCGTGATGGGCATGTAATTCGATTTGCTGCTGGTGATAGTGTTTGGTGTCCTCCTGGTATCGACCATTGGCACGGTGCAACACCAAATGCGCCAATGACTCACCTAGTGGTTACGGCGTCAAAAGACGGTGAAAACGTTATCTGGAAAGAGCAGGTCACCGATGGTCAGTATGCAGCAGGACAGTAATAACCAAGGCCACGTTTTTATAGTGAGCGCAGAGCTTTTACTCTGCGTTTTTTATTGTCTTGTTGGGCCAACCAAGCGCATTTCCCAATCCTCGACTTCGCCAGTTTCTAGGCGGCGCTCGACCAACTTGCCCCAAGACTCGACTAACGGCAGTTCAGACAGCTTAGTGAGTTCTTCTCTATCTAAACAGCCAGTGAAAACCGCGCCCATGATGCGAGCCAATGGCCATTCTGGATAAGGTCTTTCACACAGAATAATCTCGTCACCTGCACCGATATCGCCTTCTTCCAATACTCGGAAATACCAGCCTGTTCGAAGCGTATCTTGCAGTCTTCTCGCCATGTCGTGTTGGTCAAATCGTACGTTAAGTTTCCAACAAGGCATGCGACCTTGCGACACTTCAAGTAGTGTTGAGCCGATACGGATTTTATCTTTCAAGCAAATCGTGGATTCGGTGACGCCCTCGGAGCTGATGTTTTCGCCAAAGCCGCCAGCGGATTGGAAAATAGTTCTTTCGCCTAATTCTTGTTGCCAGATTGGGTAGTGCTCGCTTGGGTAAATATGAAGCGCTTTTTGAATCCCACCATGAAAGCGCGGATCGCCTTGCTCATCACTGGTAAAACCAAGCTCTGTTGCGTGCTGGCGCTCGGGCAACACTTGTTTGTTGATTGCGCTTTGCGCTCCATGAGCATAAGGGACAGTTTTCCCTGCTAGCACAGCTTTTACGACGCCGATTTTCTTCATGTAACCTCCTTATTATTTGAATGAGAGATAAAGTGTTTACCTTCATTCGCGATGCGGAGCATGATAGCCTAGTGAACTTGTGTCGGAATAGGGATGAAAAGACAATCAACAATGCTAACTCGCCAAATTGATTCGAAGTCAGGCGTCATGACCTCCAATGAAATGATGGCCGCGAATCCCCATTCTCCTGTTTTGGTGAAAACCATCGACATGCCAAAAGGTTACATTGATGCGCTACATCAACACACTTGGCATCAAATCATCTTTCCTATCAAAGGGTTATTGCAAACGCAAACGGAGCATTATCAGCATTTGGTTCCGCACACTTCTGCGTTATTTGTTCCTGCGGGTGTTCAACACGAGTCGATTGCTCTGAGCAATACGATATTTGTTGGCATTTACCTCAACCCTGCGTTTGGCGCAACGTACGAGCCACAAGTGAGAACCATTGCTTTAACGCCGTTTTTAAATGAGCTTTTACAAGAGATCCGCAGACAGTGTGAAGGTGAGACAAGCCACGAAGAAGTGCTGCATTTGCTGGCGGTGTTGCATGATCAAATTTTGAAAAGCAACGTGCAGACATTTCAGTTATTACTGCCACCAGATCGCCGACTAAAACTGATTTTCGAGCAACTGACTGACGAGCCCGCGTTGAGCTGTTCGCTAAAAGAGTGGGGGGAGAAAATTGGGGCGTCTGAGCGCACTTTATCACGGTTGTTCGCCAAGGAATTCAACACTTCATTTCTGCTTTGGCGGCAACAAATTCGGCTGATTTACTCGCTTTCTTTGTTAGATGAATCGTTGCCAATCCAAGCCATTGCAGACCTAGTGGGTTATCAAAACGACTCCTCCTACATCAAAGCATTTAAAGCCTATTTTGATATGACGCCACAACAGTTTAGAGTGAACGGCGCATCGCGCAGGTAGAAATACAGAGCTTCGACTTCACTTAATGCTTTTGAGAAGAAGTCGCGAAACGTCCCTTTTTAATTTCAATTACATGGTATGAATAACAATGGCACCAACGATAAATACTCGAGTGAATCAATTCTGTTTTGGTCAGCCCAAAACGTCGCTGTCGTTGGAAAAAGAGCCCCTCAAACCGCTTGTTCAGGGCAAGATTCGGGTGAGGCTCGAAGCTACAAACATTAACCCAAGTGACTTGCTTTCCATTTATGGTGTTGGGCAATACCGCCGCGTTCACGTACCACCTCGCGTGCCGGGATTTGAAGCGGTTGGGCGTGTGGTGGACGTCAGTGCTGTTGGTCAAACTGGCCTTCAAGTTGGGCAAAAAGTGTTGGTGGCGATGAGTGGTACTTGGCAATACTGCATAGATGCTTCGCCTGAGAATCTTTTTCCGCTACCTGAAAGTTTGGATAACGGCTATGCCTGCCAGTTGTACATCAATGCGCTAACCGCGTGGGTTATCACCACGAAAGTGGCTAAGTTGAACAAAAGTGATGTGGTGATCATCAATGCGGCAGGGTCAGCGATCGGTAAGATATTTGCCCAGCTTGCTCATTCACTGGGTTTTACACTGATTGCTGTGACTTCAAAGCCAGACGAGTATCCATACGATACGATTCCAGTGTTGGACGCGAAGCAAGACTTACACGTGCAACTGCAAACGCGCAAACTGCCACAACCAACGGCCGCTTTGGATGCGATAGGCGGTGAGGCTGGCACGTATCTCATTCGTACCTTGAAAGAAAACGGTCAATACATCAACTACGGAACGTTGTCGTTGGCGCCTTATACGCCGGCGTTTTTTGAATCGATGAAGACCAACAACATCGACTTTAGCACCTTCTTTTTGCGATATTGGGAAGAGTCGGTAGGTAAAGGCGGGAGAAAAGCGGTATTCGCTGAAATGTTAGACCACTTTATTGCCAACGATATAAAGTTAAATGTAGCGTCTGAGCTGCCACTAGAGGATTTTCAAACTGCGATTGAAATGGTTGAGCAACGCTCATCGGCAGTGTCAGGAAAAATCATTTTGACGCTATGAATTACAGTGAGTCTGTTGAGAAAAGGGAGGATAAAATCCTCCCTTTTTGATGGGTTATTTGTAATGATGGGACTATTTTAGATGGAAAATTTGTTCTGTTTCGAGCGATGTCATCGTACGTACTTGACGCCAAATGTAATAAAAAATACCGAACATCATTAACATGCTTGGAATTGCAATCATCGGGTAGCTGTAAAGCGTCATCTTACCCAACTCTTCATTAAAGGCAGCCGTGCCCGAAGGACTGGTCACGATCCAAGTCGCAAGGAAGTAGTTCATCGCGGATGAGAACGCAAAAGTACTCGCAAACAGATAGTTTGATGACATTAGACAACGTTCAAATGCCTCTGATTGACCGTTCTCTTTCAAGCGTTCGTTAATCAGCGATAAATTCAATACCGTGTCATTCAGTACTAACTTCTGCATCAGTGGGTAGCGGGTAAACGTTGAGCCCAAAACCGCTAAACCGATCAGGCCAGGGATCAGGGCTTCTTTCAAGGCTAACCAACGTGTATCAAGCTCTAACAAGCCAATGCCGCCAGTTAATAAAACACTGATAAAGCCAAGTGCAGAAATAAAGTTAAATTTCTTGTTCCGGACAAGGTCCATACCGCCGTAAATGATAGGAAATAGCAAAGCGACAACCAGCGCCATTGCTGTTCCTAGGTGTTCATCGCCGCTAAACTTCATCAAAATAAAGGAAGGGATGAATACGTTAAAAAGAATCTCGAATAGGGGATTCGGCTTTTTCGCCGTTGTGTTACTCATAATGTTTTACTGACTCTACTCTATGTCGGCTGTTATTGTACTTTGACGAGAAGTGTTCATCTAGTCGCGCTTGATGTAAAGCGTTAAAGCGCCGAGTTGTGTAACGACTTATGAAATAGACCGGAGCATAGCCAGTTAGTTGACATGATTGACTACTTTTTTGTGTCTTAATCGCGCTCCCTCTGCGCAATGATCTGATTGCGTGCTCTGAATAATCGAGTCGCCACGGTGTTGTGATTAAGCTCTAATACTTGAGCAATTTCATTATGATTAAACCCGACTACGAGTTTTAAGACCAATGGCTCTCGGTATTTGGGTTCGAGAATCATCATTTGTTTTTGAAGCCAATCTTGTGCCATGTCGTGGTCACTGCCAGGGTAGGTTTTTGCCTGTATTACACACTCATCAATATCGACAAAATCGTACTGCTTTTTATCAAAGCGCCGAGCATTCTCACGACGCAAAATGGTGATGAGCCAAGGCTTCGCGGCATTGGGATCATTTAAGTTATCAAAGAATCGCCACGCTTTCAGGAAGGTGTCTTGCGCCAAATCTTCAGCAAGGTGATGATCTTTGCATAGCCAATATGCGAGACGATAGATATCTTGGTATCGCTCCTTCGTCAGTGCTTCGTATCGTTTGTGTTTTTCCATAGCATTAAGATCAGAAGTGTAGAGCTGAGCAGCAGGTAACCTCTGAAGCTTCGAAGGTTACCTGCGGTTTCGTTCTTGCCCGCTTAAAAGGGCTGGGTAGAAAAACGTGAGTATTGAAGGGCGTCTGCGACTTCTTGAGCTTTAGATTCTGAAGTCATGAGATGCAGCAATTTAAGGGCGGCTTGATAGCTAACTAGGCTGCCGTTTGAGGTGATGACACCCTCATCAACAACAAAATTCTGGTCGACCTGTACATCAACTGCTGGATAGTCTTTTTGTAATCCGTTTTCACCTCCTGCCCACGTCGTCGCTTTCTTACCGTTTAAAAGGCCAGCCTCGGCCAATAGATACGCACCAGAGCAATTACTTGCCATCCAATCTGCCGCCTTTGATGTGGTTTGAATAAAGTGAATGAGATCCTTGTTTTCGATTAGCGCATCCATGTCGTAGCTGGATGTTAAAACCAGCACGTCGAGTTCCGGCTGATCGCCAATCCAAGCATCCACACCAATTTTTAATCCCTCTTCAGTGGTGATGGTTTTCTGCTCAGAGACGGAAATAGTGAGCACTTCATAATCACTAAACCAAGTCAGCCGACTTGCGACGCCAAAGACCTCTAAAGGCGCAGTAACATCAGAGGTCAGTACGCCGTCGTAAACTAGAATGCCAATGCGTTTATCCGCCGCATGTGCCGTTTGAAGCATCCCAAAGAATAGGACTAAGGTCGCTATCAATAGTTGTAGTGCATTCTTTAATCCATTTTTACCCATTATTTTTTCCTCGCTAACAGAGCATCAAGTTATTGAGATTCATTATATTTGGGCTGATTGGTGATTGAATAGCCACTTTGTCTTTACTAAAGTGAATAAAGTTCACGAATGGAGTGCACGAGTTTTATGGATAAGATACGGTCCCTACGATTTTTTATTGCCACTTTAGAAGGTGGCAGTTTTGCTGCGGCCGCCAAAGCGTATGGCACAGACCCTTCTACGGTGAGTAAGGCCATCCATCGTCTTGAAAGCGACTTGGGAATACAGCTTTTCCAACGTTCTACGCGACAGATCCGTCTGACAGAAGCCGGTCGTCGATACGCAAATACCGCTAGGTTTGTACTGGACGAACTGACGGCGTGTGAGGATTCATTGAAAAGCCACAATGATGCGCTTTCAGGACTGCTTAAGATTAATGTGCCGGTCTCCTACGGTCGCCTTTACATTCGCCCTTTATTAAAAGAGTTTTGTCGCCGCTACCCCTGCATCACTATCGATATTCATTACGATGACGCCTACGTTGATATTATTGAGCAAGGTATTGATGTGTCGATTAGATCTGGTGTCGTTCAGGACAGCCAGTTGATTGTGCGCCAGCTGAGCCCTATCGATTTTATCATTTGTGCCAGTCAGGATTACTTAGCGCGCCATGGTGTTCCGAGTGGCCCGGATGTATTCAATGACCATTCTTGGGTTCGTTTTCGTTTTAAACAAACGGGGAAACTGTTGCCGATTCGGATGCCAGAACCAGACGGTGCGAGTGAATATGACCCCGAAAGAAACTATATTGTAAATGACGGTGAATCCATGGCAGAGCTTTGCGCAGAAGGCTTAGGATTAACTCAGATCCCTCATTTTATCGCGAGAGACTGGCTTAAATCGGGGCGTTTAGTGCCGATATTTCCGAGTATGCGCCAAGCAGGAAATGGCGTGTATCTTCTCTATGCCAACCGGGAATATGTGCCTGCCCGAGTAAGGGTGTTCATCGATTTTATCACCCAAGCGATACAGGATATGGATGAAACGCCATTCCATACGTGGGCTGAAACGTTGCCGATTTACCAACCGAACCAAGGAGATTGAAAACTTCATGTGAGTCTTTGGTTAAAACACTCCAAGCCATATGGTGCTTTTATGGGTTTTTGTTAGGTTATTGGGCGTTATTATCGACAAGCGCAGTTTGCTCTTCGTCACTCATAAAGGAAAGACAATGCCAACTAAGATCTTAGTGCCAGTTTTGGCTCTACTTCTCAGCGCATGTGGCGGCGACGGGGAGTCGTCAGCACCTGTAGACAGCGGCTCTCAAAACACAGGTTCCACATCGTCACAAGGCACATTTGCCGAGCAGATGCTCGAAGCGGTCAACAGCGCTCGCTCTACTACACAACAGTGTGGCGCAACCACCATGCCACCTGTTGGGGCCCTGACTTGGAGCTACGCTTTGGAAAGCGCCGCTTATCGACACTCAAGCGACATGGCGAACAGCGATTTCATGAGTCACACAGGCTCCGATGGCAGCAATATGTCAGATCGAATCAACGCAACGGGCTATGCTTGGAGCGCTATTGGTGAGAATGTCGCCGTAGGGCAAAGTTCCATTAACGCCGTCGTTAATGCTTGGTTATCGAGCGAAGGTCACTGCCTAAATATCATGAGTTCGGATTTTGATCAGATGGGCGCGTCGCTTGTCGAAAATCACTCGGCAAGCTACGGGTATTACTGGACTCAGGTTTTTGCCAAACAGCGCTAATGCGATCAAGAAACCTGATAGATAAACTAAAACGCCAGCAGTAACCATCTGCTGGCGTTTTATTATTTACGTCTCTTTTAGCTTGTCAGGTTACGAAGTTTTGGATCATCCGTCAGGTATTCAACGAATTCGATCTCAAAACCTGCAGGGTCAACAAAATACACATTCTTGCGATATGGCTCATCAGCCCCAGGTTGGGCAATCGGATAACCTGCATCGGTCAGTCTTTTTGTGATGGCATCGACGTTGTTGGTCACATAAGCAAAATGCGCTAGCCCTACTTGGTGGCCGCCCAACTCGCGGTTCTCTCCTTCACCGTGGTCACTCATGGCAATGTATTGATACTCGTCGCCAAAATGTAGCCAGTTTCTTGGCTTACCACTCCATTCGCCTTTCCCCTCATCACGCACGTACCAATGTGGAAATGCAGTTTGATAAAACTTCAGCATTTCAGGGATGTTTTTCACGACTAAATTAATATGTTCTAGTTGGATCATGATGTGCTCCTTTTTGTCATTTCCTAGCCAACGATGAACATGCTAAAACCTCAAGTTAAGTTGAGGTAAAGAGCTTTTTTAAAATTTTTTAGGGTTGATATCTTTGGATCTTGATACATGGAGAGATTCGGTGGGGTGGTACTTGAATCTGCGAGTTGGGTTAGGTGCTTGCAACCCTCTTTCATCTTTTGTTCGTGCTAATCATTTTCGAGCGAGTTTGTGGTGAGTAGATTCCCAGTCTCACCTAGGTTCGCGGGAATGACGTGAAGAGAGCGCTAAACGAACAACGTCATTCTGAAGGAGCCTAAGCGAGTATTCAGAATCTATTTGCAGCGCGTTTCGATGCTGGTGGTGTGAATTGAATTATCCGCGATTGTAGAACTTGCCACCTTGAGCTCGGAGTGTTGAGATCTTTAGAGTTTGATACAAGCGAAGGTTAGGTGGGGTTGGTGGTTTGAGGTTGAGAGGAGGATTATGTTCAGAACCCTCTAACCGTTGATGCGTCACGTGTATGTGTGTAAATTTCTTTCGTTCAAGCTTACGATGGATAGATTCCCAGTCTCACCTAGGTTCGCGGTAATGACGTGAAGAGAGCGCTAAACGAACAGCGTCATTCTGAAGGAGCCTAAGCGATTATTCAGAATCTATTCGCAGCGCGTTGTGATGCTAGTGGAGTGAACTGAATTATCCGCGATTGTAGAGCCAGTCTCTCCAGTTTGAACTCGGAGTGCTGGAGGATGTACTTACACCCCTCCCCAAAACCAAAAAAGCCAGCAGTTAATACCTGCTGGCAAAGTCTTTGGGCTTCTAGGTCTTTTGATTTTATTTCTTGTTCCTCATCGCTGTCACGGTGCCCCGATTGGTTTTCCGGGGAAGAAAACACAGCACCGTGCGCTTTGTGCTCAAGAAATTGGAGATTAACCTTGCTTACGGATTAGGTAGTCAAATGCGCCTAAGCTTGCTTTTGCACCTTCACCCATCGCAATGATGATCTGTTTGTAAGGAACCGTCGTTGCGTCACCCGCTGCGAAGACACCTTCTAGGCTGGTTTCACCACGGCTACCAACTTCAATTTCGCCGCGCTCAGATAGGGCTACTTCTGAATCTTTTAGCCATTCTGTGTTCGGTACTAGACCGATTTGAACAAAGATACCTGACAGTTCAATCTCTTTGATTTCATCTGTGTTACGATCTTTGTACTTCAAGCTTGTTACACGAGTACCGTCACCCACTACTTCTGTGGTTTGCGCCATCGTGATGATGTCGATGTTTGGTAGTGAGTTCGCTTTGTCGATAAGCACTTGGTCTGCGCGAAGTACGTCTGCAAATTCAAGAACGGTTACGTGCTCAACAATACCAGCAAGGTCGATAGCTGCTTCGATGCCTGAGTTACCACCACCGATAACCGCGGTTTTCTTGCCTTTGAACAGTGGACCATCACAGTGTGGGCAGTACGCGACACCTTTGTTGCGGTACTCTTGCTCACCCGGAACGTTCATTTCACGCCAGCGTGCACCAGGGCTTAGGATGACACTCTTACTTTTCAGCGTTGCGCCGCTTTCAAGTTGGATATGAATCAAGCCATCTTCTGTGTGTGCTGCACCCATTAGCTTCTCAGCTTGTTGCTCAGTCACGACGTCTACGTCGTATTCTTTTAGGTGCTCGGCTAGGTCAGTTGCCAGTTTTGGACCTTCAGTACGTTTTACCGAGATAAAGTTCTCGATTGCCATGGTGTCCATCACCTGACCACCGAAGCGTTTAGCGACAACGCCAGTGCGAATACCTTTACGCGCTGCGTATAGTGCTGCTGCACTACCACCAGGGCCACCGCCGACAACTAGCACGTCGTATGGGTCTTTTTCGCTCAGTGCTTTGGCGGCTTTCTCGTTCGCGCCGTCATCTACTTTGTTTAGGATTTCAGTCAAAGACATACGGCCTTGACCGAATAGCTCACCGTTCACGAATACGCTTGGTACTGCCATGATGTCGCGTTGTTTCACTTCATCTTGGAATAGTGCACCGTCGATCATGGTTGCTTTCACTTTCGGGTTGATCGCCGCCATCATGTTGAACGCTTGAACAACGTCTGGGCAGTTTTGGCACGACAGTGAAATGAACACTTCAACATCCAATTCTTTATCTAGCGCTGCGATTTGTTCAATCACTTCCGGCTCGAGTTTAATTGGGTGACCACCAGAGTGCAGCAATGCCAATACCAGAGAGGTAAATTCGTGACCCATTGGTAGGCCAGCAAAGCGAAGTGCTGTGCCTTTTACTGGGTTGGTCACCGTCATCACTGGTTTACGTGCGCTTGCGTTGTCGTCACGTTCAACGGTGATAAAGTCGCTCATCTCTGCGATTTGGTTCGCCAGAGACAGAATGTCATTCGATGCTTTGCTTTCATCTAGACTAACCACTAGACGAACGTCTTCTTTTACATTAGCCAGATATTGTTTGAGTTGTTGTTGGATCGCTTGGTCTAACATAGTTGTTGTTACCTTAAATAAACAAAAGAGTGGTTACTCTGGATAAAATCAGTAGGGAGAGAGCAAACCAGGCAGAAGGTCGTCAAGGTATCTAACCTGGAATGCTCTCTAAGTTAAGCGTCAATTAGCATGTCAAATTGAGCTTAAATTCAGTGGCTTAGATTTTGCCTACTAGGTCTAGAGAAGGAGCTAGCGTCTCTTCGCCTTCTTTCCATTTCGCTGGGCAAACTTCACCTGGGTGTGCTGCTACGTACTGAGCTGCTTTCACTTTGCGTAGTAGGTCTTCTGCGTCACGACCGATACCTTCAGCAGTGATTTCCATTGCTTGGATAGTACCTTCTGGGTCGATTAGGAACGTTGCACGGTCTGCAAGACCTTGACCTTCACGCATCACACCGAAGTTGTTTGTGATGTTGCCTGTTTGGTCGCCAAGCATGTAGTACTGGATCTTGCCGATTGTTTCTGAGCTATCGTGCCAAGCTTTGTGAGTGAAGTGTGTGTCTGTTGATACTGAGTACACTTCAACGCCGCGTTTTTGTAGCTCTTCGTAGTGGTCTGCTAGGTCACCTAGTTCTGTCGGACATACGAATGTGAAGTCTGCTGGGTAGAAGAAGAATACAGCCCATTTGCCTAGAACATCTTGTTCTGTTACTTCAACGAATTCGCCGTTTTTGTATGCTGTAGCTGCAAATGGTTTGATCTTTGTATTAATCATTTTTACTTTCCTCAGAATGTTTTAGGGTGAGCAGTTCTTGCTTTCGGAAAGTATATTCGCATTGGATTGTGTTTAAGGAAAATTGCTTGTAACTATCCTATTGATAGTCATTTCCTATCTTTCTTAATAGAGAAACCCGATGTAAGTGAGTTTGCTTTGATAGGTTTTATTGAAGAGGAAGGCCAAGTGGTAATAGAGAATACTGATGATGACCTTTAAGATATCGTCTGGCTAAGATCGAAAGAACCTGCATCTCGGCAGGCTCTTTCTAATAGGAAGTGGGGAAGCTGATGCTTTTATTTTTTAGTTCAGATTGTCGAGCACCTTGCCGCACAACTTCTTCAGCATGATCATTTCATCCAGCTCTAACGTGATTTTACACATCATGGCGTTTGGCACTGACTTGGCTTGCTCTTTGAGGTCAAGACCTTGCTCTGTAAGGTTGAGTACGCGAACGCGCTCATCGGATTCACTACGACCACGCTCTACATAGCCTTTTGCTTCTAGGCGTTTAAGCAGCGGCGTGAGCGTGCCTGAATCCAAATGCAGTTGCGAGCCCAGTTCTTTAACGCTGGCACCGTCTTTCTCCCACAACACCATCATCACTAAGTATTGCGAATAAGTCAGATCAAGCTCGTCCAGCAACGGGCGGTAAGCTCGGATCACCGCATTTGCTGCACTATAGAGCGGGAAGCAAACTTGGTTTTCGAGTAAGAGTTTATCGTCGTTGGTCAGGGTGTTGTCGGTGTAACACTGGCTCATTGGCGTTGCCTACCTGCTCACAGAGAAAGAGAGTAACAAAATAAATTGTGCACAATATAGTTGCAAACGATCTTTACTTCGATATAAGATTGCAGGCAATTAAATTGTGCGCAACCTAAATTAAGAAGGACAATCGCATGACTACTCTATACAAAACTCAAGCTACTGCTTTGGCTGGTCGTAATGGTCAAGTAAAAACAGATGACGGTCTTCTCGATCTAGAGCTGTCATACCCGAAGGAAATGGGCGGCACAGGTGCAGCAACTAACCCTGAGCAGCTTTTCGCAGCGGGCTATTCAGCATGTTTTTCTAACGCGATTCTGCACGTAGCACGTGAAGGTAAAGTAAACCTGAAAAGTGCACCCGTAACAGCGGAAGTGGGCATTGGTCCGAACGATAACGGCGGCTTTGCACTAACAGTGAGCTTAGCGGTAGAGCTAGATATGCCACAAGAACAAGCATTAGAGCTAACGCGCATTGCACACCAAGTTTGCCCATACTCAAACGCCGTTCGTGGCAATATTGATGTTGCTGTTACAGTAAACGGCGAAGCGATCTAATCGATTTAGACATTATTTCTAATAGAAGGAAAGCCTGCGAACGTGCAGGCTTTTTTCGATTATTTGATGGCAGTGCAGAAGCTGACGTCTGCATGGTGCGTTTGTGGATCGTAGCTATGATAAAGTTCGAAGCAAGGTCGACAGTCGTTTTCAATACCAGATTCAACCACTTTGCTCATCAAATCATCCCATGCTTTAGGGTATTGGCTGAATTCGGTAATTTGCTGGCGCATCACCGCATATTGACCGCCGGGGAAGTCTTGCAGCTCAATGCCTTTTGGTACTTCGGTATCTTCTGGCACCATTAGACAGATGTCAGTACGACACTTCTCGTCTGGCGTGATTTCTGGGTTATCGTGATAAATGAAGATACAGGTATTACCCGCCAAACCTTTTATCCCTGCCCATTGATACAAGCGACCTGATGGCTCTTCATAGCCTTTGCCGTAAGGGCCGTTTACGCGAATGTAAGCCAGTTTTGCTTTATCAAAGTTTTGCGTTTCCATATTGTTGCTCCATGTTGTGAGTTCAGAGTCAGTATATGAATCGCTTAGGGCTCGTTCGTTTCCATTCTTGCGCAGTGCGTGTCCAATCTTGCTGTTTCGCGCGAGTTCAGAAAATTGCTGGTAGTTTTTACAGTCGCGAAAGGCGGTTGGTGTTACGCCATAATGCTGCTTAAACGCCTTAGCTAGGCTTTGCGAACTAGAAAAGCCGTACTCTAACGCGATGTTCAGCACTGGTTGCTTTGATTTGAAAAGGTCGTCTGCTGCCGCCTCTAGCCGTAAACGTCGAATGAAGTCGGCTAATGTTTCGCCTTGTACCGCCTTAAAGGTACGGTGAAAATGATAGGGAGATAGGTTGGCTAGCGCTGCCACTTCGAGCAAATTGAGAGGAGCGTTAAAGTGCTGTTCCAGATAGCGAATAACAGGAACGAGTCGTTGGTGATAATCGACACGCATGAGAGGGGCCACCCTTGTTTGATTTGCTCAAAGCGTACCGCAACGAAGCAAGGATTCAAGGCTAGTATCGAATAAATGCGTCGTAGTCATTTATTTCTGATTGTGATGCATTCTGTTGCGGGTAGGAGAGGGTTCTTAAGATGGCTTCTCAACGGTAATTGAAATCTGTTCAGAGCGCTTAATATCCCGTCAGCTCCATATAACCTGTCCCTGAATGAGAGCCCTCAATACGCACTGGGCCTTCCCAATAAGGCACAGAAAGCGGCATTTTCGCGTTCGGGTTGAGAGCAGAAACGGTAAGCTCAATTTGCTGATTTGGAATCGACACTTGCCACTGGATTGGATACTTTCGCCCTTGGATTTCTGTTTGCTTGGTCGCCTCTAACTGAATGTCTTTTTGTGGGATAGCGATGCCAGATCCATCTTGCTGCATCAGCCTTGCGCTGGAGTAACTGGCTTGTCCTGTTTTGGAATCCCGCAATTGGAACACCACCAAGCTGGTCTCGTCACTCAACCTTAGAGCAAACCAGTCCCAGCCTTGTTGTGAGTCGAGTAAGAATTGCGAGCTCCACTCTCGATCTATCCAGCCTTTGCCCGACACTTGATGGGTTTCGCCGTCGATGGTGACTTGACCTGAGACATCAATAAACGGTTGGCTGTAGTAATACGAAGCCACCTGACCATCGGCACTTTTGGTGCTGTAACCTTGCTCGCCTTGCTTTTGATAAGGTGCGCTGCTGGTAAGCGTCAGCGAATAGCCAAACTGTTCGGAGTTAGCCTTCACAGTTGCAGGGAAGAGGTCGTTGGTTGAAGAGGTCCACTGCCAATCATCGAGATAAACTCGAAATGGTGAAGTGTCGACGCCAGCTAGAGAGGCTTGGTCACGTGACCATTTTTCATCGGCGTAGTGTTTATCCGTTGTAGTGACCGCGCTGTGCGCCATATAGATTTGCTGAGTTTGCCACTCGGTTTTCTTCACGTCATCTTCGCCCGTTGGCGGCGCAGCAGCAAAGCGAAATTGTGTCCACTGGACGCCAAGTGGGTTGCCATCTTCATCAATTAAGTTAGCGGTTAAGTACCACCATTCATGACGAAAATTCGGGTGCGCTTGATGGTCTGCCGGGAAGGTGAGTTCATTCCCTTTTTCTACGGGTGTGAATAGGTTGCTCTCGCTTTGCGTATCTCCACTGCCTAGCAACGTGCCCATATTTTGCGTGCCCATATTTTTTTGTTGGGGATCTTCACATCCAAATAGGAACAGACTGCTTATGAGTAGAGTAAGTTTGCTTGCCAACCGAACCATCACAACACCTCGCTTTGCAAACTGGATACGACAGGCTTGCTGACCAATCGCCACATCGGAATCAAGGTTGCAATCACCGCCACCAAGATGGTGATCGCCGCAATACTGAGGGCATCACTCCAATTCCACAGATAATTTAAGCTCCAACCAAAAGCGCGCAAGGTGACGATGTCTGTCAGCACATAACCCACCATGGCTCCTAAAGGTAGGGCGATAACCAGAGTAAAACTGACCAAAGCGACGATCTGTCCGACCACCATGGTCATTAATTTGCGACGACTAACACCAAGTGCATACAGCCTTGCAATGGCGGCTTTGCGCGCGTCGAGCAACATGAAGCAAGCACTGAACAAACCAATCACCGCGACCATCAAAGTCACGCCGTTGAGCGCGCGTGTAATGGCGAAAGTTTGCGAGAATATATCCAACGCGATGGATTTGATTTGCGCCTGATCGTAGAGCTGACTTGGATGCAGATTCAATTGCTCGCGCAGTTGGTCGTAGACGATTTGTGGGTCCCCCGAGACTTTAATACCAAGGCTTGTTGGCAAGTCGGTAAAGCCACTCTCTTGCCATAACTTTGGTGCTAATAAGACTTCACCGTTAGGTGAGCCGTAATCGTGGAATACCGCACCCACAAGTAGGTTCTTACTTGGAACGGCATCAAGCGTGACCTCGCTACCCAGTGACAAACTCAATTTGACCGCGGTTGGTTCACTGATGGCGACTAATTCACCTTGGTAAAAACGTAACCAGAAGTTCTCCAAATGCGATTTGAACACCATGGTTTGCTCTAAGGTGTCTTTGTCTTTGGTGCCAAGCAAAATCGGTAAGCCTTGCAGGTTATCGTCGACGTAGTATTGCTTGTAGACGGTCTCAACCTTGTCGAACTGCCCTAACGCGCGCTCTACATCAGCGATTTCTCCTTGGGCAGGACTGACGTAAATATCGGCGTGTAGCCTTTGTTCTAACCACTGTTTTAGGGTTGATTCAAAGCTGCCCACCAAGGTGTTCATCCCCATATTGGCAGTAACGGCGAGTAGCAGTGCCATCATGGCGAGAGAAAGCGGAGAAATCAGCTCGCGCAGCTCAGCAAACAGATACTGCATCAAACCAGAACTGGTGCGCTTTTCACACCAATTGGCTAATACGCTGAGTGTTCTGGGTAGATACAAAGGAATCGACACCACAAGCACGCCGAGCCACGCCATGGTGAAGCGGTGATGCTCACTCAGCCATAACCCGGCAAGTGCGAAAGCCGTCAACGCAGCACCTATCACGAACAATTGGTTGTCGTTAGAGGCTTCAGGTGCTTGATAAAATCCGCCATGAGAAGAGAGCGGTTGGCGCACTCGTTGTTTAAAGTGCTGCCAACACGCCAACAGGGTTGCGGCTAGCGTGAGCAGCACGGCTTGCGCCCACCATTGCCACTGCCAAGTGCCGGGCAGTAGTGTCGCGCCGTAAAGTTGTTCTAAAGTCAGTGCTACGGTCGGATGTAGCCAATGGCTAAGCAACATGCCCAACACAAAACCGAGGGAAGCGCCGATGGTAACGAGGATAGTGAGTTCAACTAACAGTGCAGAGAACACAATGCTCGACGCAACACCTGCCTGTTGAATTTGTACTAACAGCCGATTGCGTTTAAGCAAGCTGTACTTTACGCCGTTGTAAGCAATGAACAACCCGACTAAAAAGGCAAGTAAGCTCATCGCGGTGAGATTGAGGTGAAAGCTGTCGGTCAGCGAGCCAAGGTCTGTACTTTGGTTATTGGAAATCCATTGCCCTTGCTCACCAATGATGCTTTGCCAATTTGCTTGCGTGTCTTTATTCCCTTTATCACCCGAATGGAAAACTGCAATATAACTGAGCTGTCCTTGTTTATTGAGCAGTTGCTGAGTAAAGCCAATGTCCATCAACATTCGGCTGCCCAATTGCCAATCATCGGGTAATACCACCACTTGGGTTGGAATGTCGTCTAAAGTTAGGGTTTCTACCTCTCCTAAGTTTTGATGTTGAGATTGGCTCATCATCACGATCGGCTTGCCAGCCAAAAGCTCTGGTAAAGGTAAAGCACTGTCGAACAAAGATACGTTCTGCTGGTTTTCTGATGAATAGCGAGAACGTGAAGAGATGGCGGCAATCAACTCGCTACCTTGTACTGACCAGCGACGCCCTTGTTCGTCTCTCACTCTCCCTTCGATTATAGGTAGCGCTGCACTGAGTCCGTTTTGTCTAAGGGTGAAGTAAAGAGATTCGGGCAGATAGTTTTGCCCTGCTGGTGGAATAATTAAGTTCTGAGCTTGTGCGCTAAGCTGCTCGGTAGACTCCGCATAACTGCGCTTGGCATTGAGGTTGATGGCTTGCACCGCAACAAACAAGGTCACAGCCAGCACAATACCGATCAGAATCGCGGCGGCTTGCAGTGGTGCCTGCCGATAGTGCGCCGCAAACAGATTCAGGGCGAGTCGAATATGAGTGAATCTGGTGTTTGGTTGCTTAGCTTGCTTCATGATGTTGCTCATTTACATCGCTCTGATTTTGCGTCAGTCCGCTTTGCAAACGACCATCCTTCAAACGCCCATCTTTTAAACGTAATTGGGTTTGCATGAACTCGGCACACTCAGGGCTGTGGGTCACCAAGAGCACAGCGGTATTGCCTTGGGTGGTGATTTCATTCAACAGTTTCATCACTTCTAAGCCCGCTTTTTGGTCAAGGTTTCCTGTGGGTTCATCGGCAAGCAGAAGTTTGGGTTTGTGTGCCAATGCTCGTGCAATCGCGACGCGTTGTTGTTGACCGCCTGAAAGAGCAGAAATATGCCTCTCGAGAAGCTGGCTGATGCCTAACGTTTCGACCAGATAATCGCACCAGTCATTCCATTTCTGTTGATTCAAATTGAGAGGAAAGGCGATGTTTTTCTTTACGTTAAGAGGTGTTAAGAGGTTGAATTGCTGAAAAATAACCCCGAGTTTTTGATGGCGGAAGCGGCTCCATTGTGGGTCTTTCCAAGCAACCGTGTTATCGCCATCTAACCACAACTCACCTTCGGAAAGCGGCTCAAAGCCAGCGATGATATTGAGTAAGGTACTTTTGCCGCTGCCACTCGCCCCCGTCAGTGCGACACTCGCTCCTGAATTCAGGGTGAAGTCGACGCCTTCCAGCACACGATGGCTCTCTTTGCCATCAACAAAGCTTTTGCTGGCGTGTTTGAGTGTGACAAGTGGGCTTTCCATTTCCTCTCCCTACAATCAAAAGGTGTCGTTTCTTTTGGCAATCGCTATTGCAGTTAGTCCTTTAGAAACTTTAGACAACAATCAGATAAAAACAGCGATTTACATCGATTTCTTAATAACTTGTACTGAAAAGAAGAGGGAAGAGATTAAATGAGGAAGGGATATGACAGGCATTAAAAAAGCCCGAGTCAGACTCGAGCTTTCAAAGAAATTCAGCGTGGTCAGCTTACACGTAGTACGCTTCAACTTCGCCTTTAAGTTTGATTAGCATTGGGTTACCGAAACGGTCTTTTGCTTTAGGAGAAGCAATTTTTACCCAACCTTCGCTGATGCAGTATTCTTCTACGTCAGTACGCTCTTGGCCGTTGATACGAATACCGATTTGGTGCTCGAAGCATTCTTTGATGAAGAATGGGCTACGTGGGTTACCTGCTAGGCGATCTGGTAGAGCTGGTTTAGCTGTATCTGTCATGTTTGTGACCTAAATTCCGTAAAAAGTGCGCCATTGTAGTCAGTGCACTGTGTGTGTTCAAGATATGTTGAGAGACTTAATACTAAAGCCTTTTGAAATAATGCAAAGTTTCCCGCTTTCAAAGCGTGGAATAAAAACATGGTCTCGTTGCTCAAAGGTGTTTTGCTCTCGAAACTTCTCCTGCCACCCCTTATTTGGTTTTGAATCATGACTATACTCATTACTGGCGGTTCTAACCTTATTCATACAACTTAGTGTCTCAGAGCATGCCACTAGTCGAGAAACGATTAACAAGGAAGGGTGAATGGAGACTGTTGAACAGGTTAATAAACGTCATTTATCGGATAGAGATACTACCTCTAGCACTTCTATTTTTCTTTGTATTCTAATCGTAGTAGCTGTAATCGCTCGGTTTTTTGTTGCGTTTAATTACGAAGTAAATTGGGACGAGTTTTATTACCTATCTTTTGTGCATCGGTTTATTAACGGCGAGGTGATTAATAGTTTCCAAACCTTTCACATTCACTTCTTTACTTGGCTGAGTGGTGTATCAGATAACGATGTTGACCAGATCATTGTGGCGAGAGTCGTTATGGTGTTCTTTCAATTACTCACGGGATTTTATCTATACAAGTTATGTCGATTGTACTGCAACAAATCGGCAGCACTTTTTGCGGTGCTTGCCTATTTTTCTTTTGTTTATAATGTTCGTATGGGGGCCAGTTTTCGTACTGATCCTATCGCGACATGTATGATTATGGCGGCGCTGTATTATGTGTTTAGTACAACATTTTCTTGGCGTGTATCCATTCTTGCTGGTGTCCTTACGGCTGTCGCCTTGCTCGTCACTTTAAAGACCGCTCTGTATATCCCGACTTTTATAGGCATAGTTTTAACCTCGCTTTATTGGTCGCGAAATCGTAAGCGTTATTTTAGGCAAGTTCTCATGTATGGAGTCGCAATACTGGTTGCCTTTGCGATGCTATACAGTTGGCATTACTTCTCTATACATGGAGCGAGTTCGGTTGGTGATGCAGGAACGATGTTCGGTGCTGCGGATAAGACACTAAACCAGCGCGAGCTTTTTCCTCGATTGTTTTACTTTGTTCATTCAGTTTCGACGAACTCATGGTATTGGGTAGCTCTTTTCATTGGTATTGGTACTGCTGTTTATGCGTGTTTTTCGCAAAAGCTATTAAGCCGTGAGTCATCGATTAAGTTTTTGTGCCTAAGTTTATTACTCTTCACTTTGCTCTTTTATCGCAACGCTTTCCCATACTATTACGCTTTTATGCTTGCTCCAGTGAGTGCTTTGTTTGCTGTGGCTTGGGTTGGTATCCAGAATTTCACTAACGCAAGAGTTGCACAATTTTTTAATTTTATTGTTCCTTGCTTGTTTGCGGTATCCATTGTGGTGAATGGTTTTGTTTTACCGATAAAAAGCAACTTGGCCTACCAGCGTCAGTTTCTTGATGAAATACATAAAATCTTTCCTCAGCCTGTTGCTTATATTGATCGATGCTCCATGGTTCCGACTTTTTCAAAACAAGGTTTTTTCATGAGTACGTGGGGCTACGAAGATTATATTGCGAGAAACATCCCCGTTATTCGCAATGCTATAGAGCAAGACAATCCGGCTTTTGTACTGGTTAATTCGCACTATTTAGATGTGTTTGGCCCTGACAAAAACGATAAAGGGCTATTAAGGCAAGATATTCAAGCGTTAAGGCAGAACTACATTCATCACTGGTCGCACCTGTATGTTGCAGGAAAGACGTTTGAACTGACGCCCAACTCTCTTAATCGGGAAGTTATGGTCAACATAGAGGGCCTATATACGCTTGAAGCTAGCAATAGTCTTATGATTAATGGCAAGGTTTGGTTGGCAGGTCAAGCTCGATACTTGGCGCGGGGGGGCTATGAATTAGCGTCGAAAGAGCCAGGTAAAGTCGTTCTGCGTTGGGGAGATAACCTGTACCGACCTCGCAACCTTGAAGAGAAGCAGAGGTTATTTACCGGCTTCTAATACGCACAGTAATGTTGATTCAGAACATGAGGAGCAAGCATGAAGTTAATTGTTCAAATTCCGTGCTTTAACGAAGCGGACAATATTGCTGATGTTATTCGCTCAATACCAAAGCGCGTTGATGGTATCGCTAAGATAGAGATTCTAATCATCGATGATGGCTCTACGGATGGTACTTCAGAAGTCGCACGCAAGTGTGGTGTTGAGCACATTATTACTAACCAGGGCAATAAGGGGCTTGCTTACTCATTTCGAAGAGGGATTGAGGAGTGCCTTCGTCTTCATGCTGATATCATTGTGAACACCGATGGCGATAATCAATATAATGGGGCCGATATTCCGCACTTGGTTAAGCCTATTATCGAGCACAAAGCAGAAATTGTTGTTGGTGACCGAGGAGGGTATAGCAATACACATTTCTCTGTATTTAAACGATGTTTACAAGTGTCGGGGAGCTTTATTATTGCCAAAGCGACGGGATTGGATGTTAAAGATGCTGTGAGTGGTTTTCGCGCAATATCGAGAAGTGCGGCACAACAACTTAATATCGTATCGGATTTTAGCTACACAATAGAAATGTTGATTCAAGCAAGTGCAAAAAGGATTGGTGTGGTTTCGGTGCCAATCCGAACTAATGAAAAAACGCGAGAGTCCCGTCTGTTTAAGAGCATTCCGCAGTTTCTAAAAATGTCGCTCTCTACTTTGGTCAGGGTTTATACCATGTACCGACCTCTGCAAGTGTTTTTGTTTATTGGCTCGGTGGCGATGATTTGTGGTGTGATTCCCATTATGCGATTCCTGTATTTCTTTTTAAATGGAGCGGGAGATGGCCATATTCAGTCATTGGTCTTGGGGTCAACGCTACTTATCTTGGGTTTCATCACTTTATTGATGGGGTTGGTGGCCGATCTAATAGGGTTCAATCGAAAACTGACCGAAAAAGTATTGCATCGAATTGAGGTGCTGGAAGAAAAACTGGAGCATCGGGAAAAGTCGCCCACTTATCAGTTTGAAACCAAGCGAAAACGATCTGGAGAGTAATAGCGAGTTACCTCGATACTTTAAAGAAGTGAGTTATTTGATACGGCTTGCTTAGGCCTAAATAAACTCGAGATAGCGAAGAACAACATATCTCCTAGAACCGTGACGATTCTGGAAATAAGGACGGCAACTAAGAGTGTATCTTCAATACTCGGCGAATCTAGGAGTGTTATTAAAACAGCCTCTCGGACACCCAACCCCGCAGGAGAGCCTGGGGTGGCAAACCCTATTAACCATGCGATGATGAAGTAACAAGATGTTTTTAAAAATGTCTCTAAAGTTGGAGTTAGATTGTCGTTTAGCGTAAAAAATATGAGTGAGAAAATACCGCCCGATACCAAAAAAAAGCAAAGATACAGCCCACAAGCTTTTAGGTAATTGCGACTGGCTATCAAGCTTAATATTGATCCGGTGATCACGATAAGTCCAGCGAATAAAGTCATCTCGTACCCCATTAAACTAGGGAAGTACTCATTCAGCAGAAAGACGCCAAACGAACCAGCCGCAATACCCATCAACCCTATTTCCCATAAGGTCGATTTCAGTAATACATTATTCTTAATTCCGTGTTGTACGCCAATTACTTGTCGGCTAGCGAATTGGAAAATGTTTCCAGGTAGATACTTAGCAATTTGAGATCCGCCAAACACCCAAATGGCAGTTGATGCAGACAAAGTATATTCACTGTTCGCGACTAAAAGTCGCCACGCCATAGAAAGAACATAATTGCCAAAGGCGTAGAGGCCTATGCAAAAAATAAATACCAGATAGGAGTAAGAGGGAATATCCTGAATATTCAGTTGCTGCGAGTATGTAGAGAGCTTGATTAATACAAAGGCGATGGAAAAAATAGTAATGATTCGCCCAACCCAACTTAATATGAATTTACTCTTATTATGTTTCATGATTCACACGCTGGCATAAAACCATGGTCCAAGGAATGGGAGAGCGTACTTCGAGAATCTCAAAGTGTTGATTGAGCAAAGTCAGAAAGGCATTCTTGGACCAGTGTTGGATATGTCCGGGAGTATTGCCCCAACGGTTTAAATATTTACCTCTTGCCATGTTTAACGCACACCACAACGGCTCTCTTGGCACACTAAAAATGTAATAGTCAGTATCGAGATCTTGCAATGTTGCTAGTGCTTGCTCGGGATGCTCTAGGTGTTCCAAGACCTCACAACAAACAACAAGGTCAGCAGAATCAGTCTTTCTAGCAACGTCATACACACTTTTTTGTTCAAACAAAATGTCTTCCAAGTTGCGTGCTTGGGCATTGTCTCTTGCTAGTTGAATCACTTGTTGGGAGAAGTCACTCCCTTTCACACGGATCCCTTGTTGATGCCATTTAAGTGCCCAGACTCCTTCTCCGCAGCCGATTTCGTGTATCGACTTTGGTGTGACCATATCAACCAGTTGCGATAAATGATGATCGAAATTGCTCATCATTTTTCTGGCGATGGGGTTCTGAGTATTGTATTTGTCGTAATAGTTTCCGACAGGGATCCCCTGCTCTTCGATACCTTTAGATATTTTCATGGCGTACTCAAATAAATTATCTCAAATGGCCAGGAAGTTCTTCTATTGATGAACTATGTTCTTCAGCCAACCATCTGACTTACAAAGCGTTACGCTTCCCTCTAGTAGAGTGTAGGATAATTTATTGTTTTGTTTGCCTCGTTAGAAAAATTCTACAACCCCTTTAAATACTGCGCGTTGGCTGTTGGTTGAATCATGTCATTCAGCGTTTGGATGGTTTGTTCGCTGTGTTCTTCAAGTAGAGCTAAGAACGCGTCAATCAACTCAGGTTTGCTTGCTGAGACTTTCGTTTCGGTCTGGATATCACGCAGATCGATCAACACATCGCTAAACAATTGCGGCAGATCGTGCAGCACTTGCAGGTTTAAGACGTTGTGTTCGCTGTAGATCGAATTGTGGCTGCCTTTCTGTTTTTGCACCACGTAAGGATTGTCTTTTAAGTTGATGATAGACGTGCGTTTATCACAGCGTTTCAAACAACCTTTGTTGACCTTCACCTTACGGCATCCTTCGGTTTGTTGGAACAAACATTGGCGGCTCGTGAGTAGGGTATTTGGATGATAAATGCTGTAGAAGCTGCGCATGTTTTGCGGACGCTTGATATGGCGCATCTGCTTCATATTCAGCTCGTTAGAAACAAATGCGCCACTTGCCGCGAACTCATCTTGAAGGCATTTAAACGCGTATGAGTTCACCGTGTTCATTTGTGGGCCTGCCACCCAGCCTAAGCCGAGCTCTTTTGCGATCATGCCGACGCCTGAGTTGTTGGTGATCAACAACTCAGGTTGGATGGTTTCCAAAAATACGCGCGCGGCTTGGTAGTCTTCGCCAATCAAAATGGCAGGAAACCAAGGTTTGAGCATTGGGTTGGCTTGGAACAATTCTATCATCGCGCTCAGTTCACCAGACAATCCCATTGGCAATTGATAGTAAACATCAACGTCGTGGTATTCGCACAGCATGGCTTCTTGTGCTGACGAGATCAGAACCGATAATTTTGGTGCACCCTGGCGAGGTTCTGGTTGAGGTAACGCTGGCAGAGTTGGCACATCAATCGACCCTTTCAAGCTGCTGCCGGATACTTGTGTCGAAGCGACATCGAACGACTTAGTTTGCTCAGCCACTTTCTCAATGATCGCGGTTTTGTCGTCGTAGAGTTTCTTTTTCACCGCTTGCACATCATCAGCAGACTGGCATTGATAAACCTTCGAAAAATGTTTTACAGCGTGGTCGCGCGGGTTGTCGATGTACATCGCCTTGCCGAAATCACCTTGCAAAAATGCGTTGGAGAAATCACGGTTGAACACCGTGTATAACTCGGTGGTGTCTTCAGAGAGTTCCAAACCCTCGCACAAGCGATCGATTTGCTGACGCCAATTGTCGACCACGGTATAGACGTAGTGCGATTTCTTGATTCGCCCTTCTACTTTTAAAGAATACACTCCAGCATCGGCAAGCGCTTCCAAGTCCCCAAAGGCGGAGTTGTCTTTCATATTGAGTGGGTAGTTGTTGTCCGTTTTGGTCGTTTCGTACTGTTCGCGACAAGGTTGACTGCAGCGTCCACGGTTTCCTGATGCGCCATTGCGAGCGGAACTGATGTAGCAAATTCCGGAGAATCCGATGCAGTATGAGCCGTGGACAAACACTTCCATCATTACGTTGTGCTCGCGACCAAATTGCGCCAGATGTTTTATTTCATCGATGTTAAGTTCGCGAGATAAGTTTACTCGGCTTGCGGTGAGCTGGTTGAGAAAGAGGATCTGGCCTTCGTTATGCGTGTTTAATTGCGTTGAAGCGTGCACATCCAAATCGGGAAAGTGATGTTTGAGAATGTAGGCCAGACCGAGATCTTGCACGATCACGCCATCGATTTTGGTGGTGTTCAGTTGGCTGAGTAAGCGAACAATCGCCGGAATTTCACTTTCTAAAATCAGCACATTCAACGTTAGGAAAATCTTACAGCTGTGCTGGTGGGCTAACGTTAACACGCCATTTAAGTTATCCAAGGTGAGGTTGGTCGCTCGGTTACGAGCATTAAAGCGGTCGAGCCCACAGTAAATTGCATCGGCGCCAGCGGCAATGGCGGCTTTGATGGAATCTAAATCACCACCGGGTGCTAATAACTCAAATTGATCGCGTGTCACTACTTTTCTCTTTCTTACTAAAATAGGCGGCAAATGTTACGTATTTCACGCTTTTGATGCTCAGCTAGTTAACGCTTTATTAATCTGAATCAATTAATCCGTGTTACACGGTCGACTCTTGAGTGGGTAGAGTGCAATTCGCGATAGTGGGATCTGACTTCTATAGTTTTCCTACACTTGGTTTTTCTATATCTAGTTTTCGACTCAGAGAGAGGAAGGGACGACAAATGAAAAAAGTAATCATCGGGTTGGTCGTGGCGTTGACGTCATTGAGTGCGTTGGCTGGGGAGGGTGTGGTAACCGTTGCGAGCACGCATTCAGCAAAAGATACGGCGGATAAATTTGTCGCTATCGCGCAAGAAAAAGGGTTGAACGTCTTTGCGCGCATTAACCATCAAGAGAACGCCACGAAATTCGATATGACGTTGCGACCAACCGAAGTTATCGTGTTTGGGAACCCTAAAGTGGGCACGCCACTGATGATCTGTGCGCAGGAAGTGGCGCTCGATTTACCCCAAAAAGTGTTGGTGTATGAAGATGCTGAAGGCAAAACGTGGTTAGCTTACAACGATCCGATGTATTTAAAACAGCGCCATCATATTGAAGGCTGCGACGAGGTATTGAACAAAATCAGCGGCGTGCTGGGCAATTTAACCAACGCGGCGGCGAAGTAGGGCTGGTTATTGGCTTCGCTTTTTTAACTCCGAAAACGAAAAAGCCAACCTCACAAGGAGGTTGGCAAATCTTACCTATATTGGGGGAGGTAAGATCAGGAGGTGGCGAGTACGCTGTGCACTTCTGACTTAATTGAGTCAGACTGCGTACCGAAAATCGCTTGTAAACTGTCGCCAATCACTAAAACATCTCGCGCGCCGAGTGCTTTTAGCTTAGCAACATCAACGTTGGCAATGTCTTTCACCGAGACACGCAGACGGGTGATACACGCATCGACTGACTTGATATTGGCTTTACCGCCCAATGCAGCCACGACATCCACCGCAATTTCATCAGGTTGTCCGGCGATCTTCACTTCTGCAATGTCGGTTTCGCGACCCGGCGTTTTTAGATCCAACTTCACAATTAGGAATCGGAACAAGCCGTAGTACAGCGTCGCCCAGATTGGACCAATGATGATGAACATCCACGCGTTGCTCGACATTGGGTAGTAAAGGAAGAACTGGATCGCGCCGTGCGCAAAGTCCGTACTGTGTTTGATTTCCAAAAATGCGGTGATCGCAAACGCAATACCGGTAAGGAAAATATGGATTACGTACAGCACTGGCGCGACGAATAGGAAGGTAAATTCGATTGGCTCTGTGATACCCGTTAACCAAGAGGTAAACGCCGCAGACATCATCAAACCGCCGACGATTTTCTTGCGCTCAGGAGACGCGCAGTGGTAAATCGCCAGTGCCGCTGCTGGTAGCGCCCACATGGAGTACATAAAGCCACCAGACAGATAACCTGCGGTTTTATCGCCAGCGAAGAAGCGAGTGAGCTCACCAGTAAACTCTTTGCCAGTTTCTGGGTCTACATAGCTGCCAACTTCGAAGAAGAACGGCGCATTCCAGATGTGGTGCAAACCAACAGGGAGTAATGAACGTTCGCCCGCGCCGTATACCGCCCACGCGAGTACCGGGTTTTGGTACGCTGCCCAATGAGAGAATGCATCAAGAAGTTGTCCGACAGGTGGCCATGCAAACGCGAGAATCGCACCAACGACGATCGCCGATAAACCGGTGATAATGGGCACAAATCGCTTACCCGCGAAGAAGCCCAAATATTCCGGCAGTTTGATGTTGTAGAAGCGGTTGTACATGATTGCCGCGACCGCACCGATAAAGATGCCGCCAAACACCCCAGTTTGCAGCGTCTCAACACCCATGATGGTGGCGTCAGTTTCTAAGCCACGCAAGCCTGTCACGATACCGAGCGATGCGTTCATAATAATTAGGCCAACTAAGCCAGCGAGCGCCGCGGCACCGTCATTACCTTTTGATAACCCGAGCGCCACACCGACCGCAAACATCAACTGCATGTTGCCGAACACGCCTTCACCGGCGGCGAGCATCACTTTGTTGACCGCGTCTGGAATAAACGCAAACCCCGCATTACCAATCCCCAGCATCAAGCCGGCCACCGGTAACACCGCCACAGGCAGCATCAACGACCGCCCTATTTTTTGTAGTTGTCCAAATATACTTGCAAACATGGTTTCCTCCTGACGAATGCCAGTGTTGTAGGACCTGATTCCTTCAGGTCATGTTGTTTCACGTAAGGTCAGAATGATCATAGCGAGCAAGGCGGCGCCTAAGGTTACAAAAGGCAATCAGTTTGTAAGTGGCCGCTTACAAATCTCTTACACCGAGAAGTGAAAATTGTAATCGGCTCGATTGTGAATGTGCGTTTAAGAATGCATCATATTGGCCAGCGCCAAACTCAGGGACGGACACAGGGAAAGTAGGATGGAAAACAAGCAGATACTGGTCGTCGATGACAACCTCGACCTTCGCGAAGCGTTGTCAGATTACCTTGGCCGCGCTGGGTTTGAAGTGCTTTGCGCAGAAAACGGCGGCGTGATGTGGCAGCTGCTCAACGATCACCATCCTGATTTGATCATCCTCGATATTATGATGCCCGGTGAAGACGGCTTTACCCTGTGCCAGAAACTGCGCAAAAACTCCGATATCCCGATCATCATGCTGACCGCCGTCACTGAAGAAGCCGACCGAGTCGCAGGGCTAGAAATGGGCGCTGACGACTACATCACCAAATCATTCAGCCCGCGTGAACTGCTCGCGCGCATCAAAACCATTCTGAGACGCAGCCAATCGACCGCCAATAGCAAACTGACGCGTAAAGTGCGTTTTGACGATTGGTTGTTGGATACCGTAACCCGGCAACTGACCCACATTGCTAGCCGCGAGGTCAAGCAACTGAGTGGCGCGGATTTGTCGCTGCTCGGTTTGTTCGTCAACCACGCGCAATCAATATTGTCTCGCGATGACATTGCGCGCGAGATCTGGGGACGCGATGCCGACCCGTTTGAACGCGGCATTGACGTGCAGATCAGCCGCTTGCGTCATCACCTTGAAGATAAAGACCGCTCGCTGATCCTAACGGTGCGCAATAAAGGCTACATGCTGACCACGGACGTGCACTATGAGAATTAAACGCTGGACGGGATCACTGGTCGTTCGTACCAGTGTGTTCTTGTTGTTGGTGATCATTCTGGCGCAGGTATTATCCGGGATAATCTGGTATCAACACGCCAGCGAACGCGATAAAGAAGGCCTGACCACCACGGTCAAAAGCTTAGCACTGAGCGCTTCTTCCACCATCGCTTTCTTTCAAACCCTCCCTTCGGAATACCGCCACTTGGTGCTCAATCAACTACGCAACATGGGTGGTACGCGCTTTTTCGTCTCACTCAATAATCACCAGATTGAGGTCGACCCACTGCCAGAGAGCGAGCGCAAAACGTTGGTTATCAACCAAGTTCGCGAGGTATTAGAAAGCGAGCTGAGCGGCATTCCTAATATTGAGGTGGAGTTCACCCAGCGCGACAAACTCAAAGTGTTCAACAACGAGCTACCTATCGATGAACTGCCACTATTGTGGGCGCATTATTCGCTTTCGTTTGGTGACCTCAACCCACCGATTCTGGTGATGCAGGTCGAAGTCGCACAGAACGAATGGTTTTATCTCGCGGCGGTCCTACCCGCGCCTTACATCAACCTAGAGACTAACTATTTTGAGCTGCGCCAATGGCTGACGCTATTGGTGTCCGCGCTAATGCTGTTGCTGTGTACCTGGTTTATCGTTCGCAAAGAAATTCAACCCATTCGAGAGCTGGCAAAAGCCGCAACCCTGATGTCGAGCCGATTAGACGTGCCCGAAGTCTCTGAGCGAGGCAGTAACGAACTGAAAGCGGCAGTACGTGCGTTTAACAAAATGAATCGACGCATCGACAGCCACATTAAAGACCGCGAGATGCTGTTCAGTGCCATTTCACACGATCTGAAAACGCCAATAGCCTGCCTAAAACTGCGGGCGGAAATGCTAGATGACGACGCCGACCGAGAACGCTTTATCCGCCTGAGTAACGACCTAGACTTGATGGTCAAAGGCGCATTGCAATGCATTAAAGAGACCGATATCCACGAGGAAATCGAGCCGATCAATTTCACCCAACTGATTCAGCACATTTCCGCCAATATCGCCGATGCGCCGGACACAATTCGCATCCACGGTGAAATCCGCACCCACTTTGCTGGTAAACCGTTAGCGATTAAGCGCTGCATTCAGAATCTGGTCGATAACGCGCTCAAATACGGCCATCAAGCGGACATTACGCTGAGTGAAAGCCCAGAGTCGATCCAGATTGAAATTGAAGATCACGGTGATGGTGTTGACGATTTATTACTTGAAAAGCTCTGCCAGCCATACTTCCGCGCTAGCAACGATAAAGAAGGCAGTGGGCTGGGATTAACCATTTCACAGAGCATTGCAAAGGCTCACGGAGGCAACTTGTTGCTGAGCCATTCTCAGTTTGGCGGCCTCTGCGCCACACTGACTTTCCCGAGAGACTGACTATGAACAAACTGGCATTCTTGTTCCCACTGTTGCTCGCCCCTTGCGTCGCTCACGCTGAGTCGCCACAAGGGGTAGAGTTTTTACATTGGTGGACTTCTGACGGCGAGCAGCAAGCGCTGCAAACACTTAAAGCTCAGCTAAAACGGCACGATATTGAGCTGCTGCAAAGTCCGGTGTTAGGCGGTGGTGGTGACAGCGCGATGACGGTACTGCAAGCTCGCGCGCTGGCGGGCAATCCACCGAGCTTCGCGCAAATCGAAGGGCCAAGTATTAAAGCGTGGGATGCCATCGGTATTTTGCACAACGTCAACGCGGTGGCCGATGAGCAGCGCTGGGACGAGGTGCTCTACCCGCTGTCTATCGAAATCAATAAAACACAAAACGGCTATATCGCCCTGCCACTTACGCTGCACCGTTTGAACTGGTTGTGGGTCAACCACAAGCTGCTTAAACAGCTGAATCTGTCCGCGCCGAAAAACTGGCAAGAGATGTTCGCTGCCATGGAGCTTGCTAAGCACAATGGCATCGTACCGATCGCGGTCGGTGAGCAGCCATGGCAAGTCGCCCAACTTTTCGAGAACTTAGTGATCTCCACTGGCGGCGTTGAGTTCTACACCAATGCAATGGTTAAACTTGAACGCAACAGCATCGACAGCGAAACACTGCGCCAAGCACTGACGCAATTTCGTCGCCTGAGTTTGTTGATCGACAACCAATTACCTGACAGTAAGTGGGATACGGCGACCCAAGCGCTAGCCGACGGTCAGGCGCTGTTTCAAATCGGCGGTGATTGGATTTTGGGTGAGCTGCTCGCCAATCAAGTCTCAGTTCCGCAAGAGGTCGGCTGTTACCCAACACCTGACAGCGATGGTGTATTCCTCTACAACATGGACAGTTTGGTGTTTATGTCGAGCAAGTCGTTTTCTGCCGAGGCGGCTCAGCAAACCGCAAGCGCGCTGGCAGACGTCGAGTTTCAAGCTAAGTTCAATAAGATAAAAGGCTCGATTCCGGTACGCACCGATATCGACATCAGCGATTTTAATCCGTGTCAGGTCCAGTCATATCAAGACTTTCACTACGGCGTTAAACACAACCTCGCTGTGCCGAGTATGATTGATTCGATGGCGGTCAATCCGGTTGCTCAGCAAGCGATAAACTCGGAAATCTTCCGTTTTTACCGCAATCCCAATATGGAACCCGACGAGCTGATAAAACGCATTATTGCTATTTCGCAAAGCGGTTAATGGCAATGAATTTGTGCCGAGTGGAATAAAAAAGCCCCAATGATTGGGGCTTGAGTAAAGCGAAGTATGCCGTTTAGAAATAGTGGAAGATCGGCGGTTCATGCATCAAGAAGTTTTGATGGGAGATGTTCCACGCATAGGCGCCCGCTAAGGTAAACACAACATAATCACCAATATCGACGTGGGCGACGGGTTGATTGCGTGCCAGCACATCTTTGGGCGTACAAAGCTGGCCGACAAAGGTCGCTTGTGCATGCTGAATTGGGTGAGAAATCTCATGGTGTTGCTCGCTTTTCAGGATGACGAATGGATGATCATGGCTCTGCGCTGCTGGCGTGCGGAAATGGTGGGTTCCTCCGCGCGCGATGACAAAGTTTTCGCCAAGATTTTGCTTAATATCCAGCACTTCCATGACGTAATAACCACATGCCGCCGTGATGAACCGTCCGCATTCAAAACGCAGTGTCCAATCTTGCACTTGCTCTTTAGCGATGAGGAATTCCAACTTGTCGCAAAACTCCATCCACGGAAAGTGTTGCTCAGGGTTTTGGTAGTTGATGCCCATGCCGCCGCCCAAGTTGATCATCAGCTCACCGAGTTCGAACTCCTGTTGCCACGCTTTCACGACTTGGAAATAGCGCTGCATTAACGCTAAGTGACGTTCAACATCAAGCTGATGCGACATCAAGTGAAAATGGAAGCCTTTCAGTGACACTTGCGGAAAATCGCGCAGCAACATCAAAGTATTGCTCAGTTCGGATTCGTCCAAACCAAAAGGAGTCGGCTTGCCGCCCATTGCCAACTTGCTGAGCGTGATGTCGCCAATATCGATGTTCATACGCAAAAAGATCGAAGCAGGGCGGTTGAGGCGCTCGGTTAGGGCACCAATGCGTTGCAGCTCAGTGAGGCTTTCGACGTGAATCGCATCGACATCAAGTTCAATCGCTTGTTGCAATTCATTTGGCATTTTTCCTGGGCCGCCGAAGATCAATGGCTTATCGAGTTGTTGCTGGTGGAGGTGTGCCAACTCCCCACCAGATGCTGCTTCAAAACCATCGACATACGGCGCGAGCGTTTTGAGAATCGGGCCCGATGGATTGGCTTTGGCCGCGTAAAATAGCTCGACATTTTTCGGCAAAACGTGACGCAGTTGTTTGATGTGTTCTTCTAAGGCGTTTAGGTCATACAAGTACGCGCACAAGGGTTGATTTTGCTGCTGTGCGAGCGTGTGAACTTGTTGGCTAACGCGTGTCGGTAGAGAGAGGGAATTAGGCATGTTGCGCTCCTTTTTCGTGTTGCTGCCAAGGCGTGGCGACTTGGGTATAGCCCGACTCTTTATCGGCTTTTTGCATCAAGCGCGTGGTGAAATTATTTTTGCTTGGGAAGTGACCGCCATTCAGCAACGCTTCTAGTTCCGGCTGTTTTCCATTCACGGATTGCCAACGCACAATGGCACTTTGCACCGCATTCCACAGCGTTTGCTCTAGTGGTTCATCACCTTCTGCGATGAAGAAAATCGCTTCGCTGATGTTGTTGATAAAGGTGCAGTATCCGATGCGATTCCAGCCTTGTTCGCGACTGTAGTAAACCGATTGTCGCGCGCGTTCAGACAAGTCAGCTAATGTTTCTGCTGGCCAGAACTCCGGCAGTAATTTAGTGCCTTCCAAATCACGAATCCAAACACAACACGGCATCTCTTGCTCAAAGCCAATCAAGGTGTTTTGCAAATGCGGCTCAAACGCCACCCCGTGTTTGAAGTAGTAGTTAAACACACCCGGAATTAGGCAATGCAAATAGCGTTCAAACCACAGTGTCGCGATGTCGGAATAGCGATTTTGCGTAGTACGCGCTTTGTTTTTAAGGCGTTGAGCAATGCAACTGTTGCCGTTTTTGTCGTAAGCAAACAGAGCGCCAGCGAGGGTTGGTTTTAAGATATCGACTTCGCTTAGCGAGAAATTTTCGCGATACAAAATCCCAAACGATTCGCGCGCTTTGGTGTTGTCGCCCCAATTACGCTCAGCGACGCTTTCTAGATTCAACGTGGTGGCGTAAGGCTCTGTCATCACTTTAAATACGGGGTTGTGCAGCTGTTCGTTTTCTCTAATTGGTTTAAGAATCGACGTGAGCTGCACGGCGCTGTCGAGTTCGTACCACGCGTTTTTGCGCACGCAATTGGTTAATCGTACGTTGATGGAGAATTTTGCAAACCAGTCCATGTCTGGGTGGTAGAGGGTACGAACTGAAGAGGTCGGCTGCATCTTTTCACCACCTAAACCCAGTGGCGTGATCTTGCCTTGCTCAATGGCACGCTTCACGCTTGGGGTGCTCAAAATGGTGTAGCTTTCCCAAGGATGGCAAGGGTAGAGGGTCTTCCCATTGCTGGTGGTGTGTTGTGGCGCGAGCTGTTGTAGCATGCGCTGCGCAGGGTTAGCGTCTCCGTCGGAACTCAGCACATCAAGTAAGGACGTATCCACTTCAAACCAGTACAACGGCACTTGCGCGCCGACTTCTGGAGAAAACGCCAAGAGATCATCCATGGTGACGCCCGAACGACTTTTTGGGGTCGGATGGAAAGTGTGCCCCCAAATCAGAGATTGTTCCGAAGCGATAAATTCGTTGTGATGCGATTTGGGTGCGACGTTGAGAAACTGCTCGGTAACCAGCACGCTATTTTCCAGTTGTTCGATCAGCTCATGGTTAAATGGGATCGCCAACACCTGCTTGAGATAGTTAAGCAAAAGCGTAAGAGTTTGCGTGGCATCCAATTTCGCCCAACCAGATCCCGGCATTTTCGCCCAAGGCAGTTCTGCCAATTTGATTTTGCCCAGTTTGCTCGCGTAGTGAATCGGCAAAACCAACACGCCATTTTGTTGAGACAGATGAACGGCTACCCGTTGTTTGGCGGAATAGTTGCGTTTTAACGTTTGGGGCAGCGATGTCGATTGGTAGTGCCATTCCACTTGTTGATTCGGTAGCGCAAATTCACGTAAGTAACAATTAAGAACACCCATTATCGTGTTGAGTTGGGCCTTCTCCCGATTGAGCTCCACATCATGCGCGCGCAACTCGCTAGTCTGAGAGGATTGAGTTTGTAACATGTTGATTTCCAAATTTTGAATGGAGAACCAGCGCGATCAAGGTGATTACGCTGACTATCGCAGAAAGTAGGAAAGGAACCTCAAGTAGCCCCAAGCTAGAAATGAAAGAAGCGCAAAATCCCGCCGCCACGCCACCCCATTTGGACATGGCATCAAAGCGAGAAAATACTTTGCCACTGAGTTTGCGATCCAGATTGCTCGCAAGATGCTGATGCAATCCGTGATAGCAACACACCATCGCGATGCCGAAGATAATTCTCGCAGCAATGAGTGCGGTTTCGGACGCAATCAAATGCAAAGCAGAGCTCACGGCCAGCAATGCAAACCCGAGCCACAACGTGCGCAGCGGTTGATGGCGATTCAGCCCATCTGACAACACGTGGATTTTGCCTGCCAGCAACAGATAGAAGCCATGCGGCAGTGCGTACAAAAAACCGATCCATGCGTGGTTAGTGATGCCATATTGCTGCACAAACGGCGAGAAATAAGGAAAGGTCACCACCATGGAAAATGCAAACCCGAACTGAGCAAAGAAGATCCAACGAATGGCATGCATTGCGTTTTTCTGTGCAACCGGTTTTTCTTGCTGAGATTCTGAGTTTGGCTTTTCGAGGTTTCGTTCGGCGGGTTTATCCGCAGGCAGTGTTAGCGTGATGCCCATAGCAATTAAAGGCAAAACGCATAACCACAGGTATGCGTTGAGCGGGTTGGTCTCTGACAAGCTCCAGCCGAGCCCAATGGGCGCAACGATCAGCGCCAAGCGAGCAGATAGTTGGGTTTTATTGAGTGACTTGCCGAGTGTTTTGGCTTCTTTAATTTGACTAGATAAGTAGCTGTTCGAGGCGGCCATGGTGCCGCCAAAGGTTCCTTGAACAATAAGACCAAACACAAACATGGCGAGGTTGTCTGCCAAGCCGCACAGCGCAAACCCTGCTGCAAGGCCAAGTTGCGCACGCAAGAGTGAGCGGCGGCGACCGTAGCGATCGGCAAAGTTGCCCCAAAATCGCGCCGCCAACGCAGTACAAAACGTGGGTAGGATAAACAATACCCCTGCCCAGTCCGCATCAATGCTTGCGCCTAACGTTGGCAACACGACGGGTAGAAATAGCGGCATACCTAACGCGGCAAACGCAGCGATAAAGTGGCACAACAACACACTGTAGATGAGTTTGGTCATAATCGTTTAACGTACGCTTTTTTTGATGGCTTCTAAGTAGGCGCGTTGCGCTTCTTCGCTAGAAAGCAGCAAGAAGTTCGGAGCCGACAAACCATAGAACTTATTGATGTCACTCGCGCCGGAGGCCTCTTTCGAGAGCAAACTGCCAGAGCTCAACAAGTACTTGGCGTACAAATCAGGCGCATCTTGCAGTAACTCGCGTGCCAGTTTTGTTTCTAACCCTTCGCCTTCCAATCGGTTGAGTTGCTCTGCAATGCTTTTGGCCACGATGGCGTAAAGCGATGCTGAAGAGGCAATGCCCTTCGCTGCCATGGCTTCTACAATCGCTGCGATATCCAATTGTAATGTGATGGTGGTAAACATCTGACCGAGCGCCAATTCATTGTCGACTTTGATGCGTTGGTCGAGCAGTTCATCGCAATCCACTGGAATTGTTCCTGCGCCCTGTTTTTGGGCTGCATGCTCTGTTGCAAAGTGGAAGTGCTCTGGCCAAATTCGCGCTGCGTCGTTGTCTTTCATCGCGAGCGTCATTTTGCCCTGTTGATCAAATGCAACGATGGCGTTTTGCTGGTTGGACTCCAATGCGATGCCATAACGAAGCCACAAGGTGAGGTGCACTTGGCATAATAGGTCGACGTAATCTTGGAACCACGCCAGCGTATCTTGTTGATAGTACTGCTCTGCCAAATGTTCTAAGAACAAGCGGTCGTCAGGCATTGGGCTTGCCAGTGCGGCAACCGGAACTAACGCTTTATCTTTGCAATGAGTAAGTGGGTACTCACGTACGATGTACGCGAAGGTTTTATCCTCGCCGACGTGTCCACCGTGTTTTTCGTTGCAATGGAACAAGCGACTGTTTAAGTCGGCGTCCGTTTGTTCAAGGTGGCTGAGTAGGCGTTCAAACCAGTGGCCGTCATACAGTGTTGAAGGCTTGATTAAGCGAATATTTTTCGTGCCTAGCGAGCGCATGATCAGCGGAACTTTGATGTGAATATGCGGCGCGTCGTTGACTACCACAGTACGAACGGAAAGCGTTGGCGTCACGTCTAGGTACGTAAACGGCGCTTCTATCATGCCTTCGGGTAAGGCTTCTAAAGAGCGAAGGGTGAGCGGATGCGCAGGGAACAGTACGTGGCTCAGTGCAAAATCAGCAGGAAGCCCCACTTGCTCCATCGTCGGCCAGCAATCAGGTTGTTCGCTGGTTAATGTCACCAGTGATTTTTCAATCGCAATCCAATGCAGAGCAAAGCTTTGTGCGAACTCGGGCGCGTACTCAGCAAGGTCTTCATCGCTCAGACCAAACTTCGCACGCGCAGTTGGATAGTACGGGTGGTCAAGGTAAGAAGCGATCTGGTCGGCAAGCAGCAGTTTTTGATGCCAAGAGCCAAGCTTGGATATTGGTTGAGAAATGTGGTCGGCGTGGTGACGAAACGCTTGGTCACACAGTGCTTTGTGTTTCTCTGCGCATTCCAGCTCTTGAAGATAGCCCGCCAACAATTCGTGAGAGCTCTCATGCGCCAATGTCGTTAGTAGCGCAATCCACTCTTGATAATGCTGCTGATGCTCGACTTGGCCATTTTTCTCCACCCACCAACCTAGCGGCGCTTGGCCATTGGTTTGGCCGTAACACCAATGCTGCATGTAATACGTTGGCACAACAGGTAAATAGAGCGTGAAATCCGGATTATCAAAGGTTAGCCAGACTTGCTCGCGTTGAGGAACAATAACCCCTTTTGGTGCGGCGCTACTGAACTTGGCGTTCGATAAAATGCCAAACATGTCTTCGCGCAGGCAAGTATCGATCAATCGTTGGGTTAGGTATAAAGCGTTGTGATTCATGCTGCCACCTCGCGAGTCGGAGCTAGATTGAAATTGCTAAGCGCGTTCTGCAGCGCTTGGTCGAGGTTTCGCCCCGATGGCGAGACAATCGAAATTCGGGCGAGATAATCCTTGTTGGAATAACTCTGTTGGAAGAGTTCTCCTGCGTTTTTTAGTACTTGTTGCTGGGTGATGACATCGCCATCGTGTTGGATGAAGGAGGTCGAATCTCCATCAATCACACCACTGTGCTCCGCAACCACATAGTGCACGTGTGCTGAGCCATGAATTTGGTAATCGCCATCCAATCTTCGGCCCAAATGCAGACCTAAAATTGTGCTAAACCAACCGAAGTGAGCGAGATTGTTGAGCAAGAATTCGCGACCGTCCCCAATGCTGCGGTAGTTAATTTCCACCAGAACTGGGCCGTTTTCCGTGATGATAAATTCGCTGTGGCAAGCTCCAAAACCAACGCCGAACGCTTTCAGTTGAGCCAAACAAGCTTCTCGGTGAGCAATGCCGTTTGGTCCGTTCCAGTCTGCGGCTGTTTCGATAAAGTAAGGCGGCTCAGAGAGCGACACATCAAAACCGCCGACGGCGATAAGGCGCTCACCATCTCCCAGAGTTTCGAGCGTAACCAAAGGTCCTTGAAGGAATTGCTCCACCAGAATGGCGGCGTTTGGGTGTTTTTGCCAAAACGCATCGCAGTATGCGTCGAGCTCGCTTTGGGAGTCACAGTGCTGCACATCCAAACTCGCCACGCCTTCTTTGGGTTTTGCTACGACAGGGAAGGCCATGCCTAATGCCACATTCGAATGCCGGTGCAACAAACAGCTTTGTGTGTTGGGTAGGGCTTTTTCATTCAACACTTGTCGAGTTAAGTGTTTGTTTTTGGCCTTTAACGTGACAGACCAATCTTTGGCCGGTAGACCAAAAAATTGTGCGCATATGGCGGTGGAAGTTTGTAAGTGATCACTATTGCTGAAAATAGCGTCGGGTTTTAACTCATTCTCAGTGATGGTTTCGATGATCTCCAAGGGATTGAAGACATCGCACTCTAGAATGGCATCCGGATTAAAGTGACTATCACGACTTGCCAGCTCTAAATGGCTGAGCTTGTGATCGGTGATAAGAACGACGTGGAGGTCCATCGCTTTAGCTGCAGGCACGAAGCCGTGAGTGACTGCATCATTAACGACATGACTTACGATAATCATCGTAGATTTCATGAGCTTTCCTAATTTTCTAACATTTCCTAACGTTGATACTGTCTGCTCACAGTCGGCTTCCAATGTGCCTCTCGCGAGGCTACGGGGCAGAAGGTTTGGTCTTTATTGTTATTGTGTTTGATTTTTTGTTGTTGCTTGTGTTTTTAGGGTAAATAAATATAGAGCATAAAATTAATATTGCAAATGTAAATAATATTTGTTCTTATTTCTATCCGTTGGCTTTATAACAACTAAACGGAATTATGGAATGAATAAATTATTGACCCTGACCCCTTTGGCGGTCGCGATTGGTTCTTCACTAGTGGTACCAAGCGCAGTGGCTTCAGAAGAGACAAACTCAACCCCATCGGCAACCGAAACCATTCAAGTCTACGGACATCAGTACGAAGGTTACGCTGAACATATGCCTCAATCGGGCACCAAAACGGACGTCGAGTGGCTTGATGTGCCGCAAGCGGTCTCGGTGGTGACCAAAACAGAAATGCAAGATCGCGGCGCGGTGCGCTTAGTGGATGCGTTAGATGGGGTGGCTGGGGTCAATAACACCTTGGGTGAAGGCAGCCGCGATCAGTTCATGATCCGTGGTTTTGATTCACTCAATGATATGTACCGTGACGGTATGCGAGACGACGGTACGTTGCAGTCTTACCGCAGCTTGGCGAACGTTGAGCGCGTTGAAATTGTGAAAGGCCCGGCAGGCGCGCTGTATGGCCGTGGCTCGGCAGGTGGCATCATCAACTTGGTGACGAAGCGCGCAAACGGCGATAACTTCACCCACGTAAAAGGCAGTGTGGGCAGCAACAGCCAGTATGTTGGTCAAGTCGACAGCTCAATGGCGTTTTCCGACAAGGTCAACGGACGTATTAATTTGGAATACCGTCAGGCCGATTCTTACGTCGATCATGTTGATTCGAACGATTTCTTCATCGCGCCGACCATTCGCGTGTTGCCAGCGGACGGTCACACCATTGATATTGACGTTGAATACGCCCATCAAGAATTAGTGCCATATCGTGGTGTGCCATCAAAAAATGGCAAGCCAGTTGATTTGCCAGTGAGTACTTACTTTGGTGGCACGAACGATTATCAGGAGTCGGACAGTCTTCGCGTTGCAGTGGACTACGAATGGCGTTTGAACGATCAATGGGTATGGAACAACCGAGCGGCGTTCAACCATATCGAACTTGAGCAAAAAGGCACGCGTCAGGGCAAAGTGACGGGCAATGAAGTGTCTCAAACCGTGAATAACTTTGGCTACGACCCTCGTACTACAACCACTTTGCAATCTGAGCTGATTTGGGAAACCAACGACAACCAATTGATGTTGGGCGCGGATTTCAACCAAATTGATATCGACCTGACGTTGGCAAGTGACAAAACGCTTCCTCCGCAAAATATCTACAACCCAGTTGTGGGCCCAACACCCGATCCGGGCTTCAAACCATTCCGTGACAATACCACCACAACCACGGGTGTGTACGTGCAAGATGTGTACACGTGGGGCGACCTTTCTTTGATCGGTAATGTGCGCTACGACTCGATGGAACTCGAACAACAAAAAGCGGGTTCAGGTAAGGAAAAATTGGACGATGACAAAGTCAGCTATCGCGCTGGTTTGGTATACCGCATCAATTACGACACATCCGTTTACGCCAGTTTAGCGCGCTCTTGGCAGTTGCCGTACGCAGGCATCTACATCAATCCAAAGTTGGCGGAATTCTTCCATACCGACTTAAAAGAAGTGGGGGCGAAAGCGTACCTGCTGGATAACGCATTAATGTTGAATGCGGCACTGTTCCAGATTGATCAAGAGCAGCCACAAACTAACGTAGACGGCGATGTGATCGATAAAATTGAAGTGCGTCACCAAGGCATTGAATTAGAGGCTCGCGGTCAAATCACCAAACAGTGGGACATCTCTGTGGGTTACAGCTATTTGGATGCGGAAGACAAAGCCACAGGCAAAAAGCCGAACGATGTATCAGACCACTTGTTCTCTCTTTGGAGCACTTACCAATTGGATGACAACTGGCGTTTAGGCGGTGGTGTGAAGTACGTGGGCGATCGTTACGCAGGTAACGACGAAGCAGTCGCACTTGGCGATTACACAACGGTGGATTTGATGGCGGCGTACACCACTGGTCGTCACAAAATCCAAGCGAACGCTTACAACATTTTGGATGAGAAATACATTCTTGGCGCAACAAACGGCACGTCTGGCTTAAACCAGATTGGCTACGGCGCACCAGCCGAGTTCATGCTCAGCTACGGATATCAGTTCTAGGCTTTTTGTGCGTAGTTAGCGCCTGTTAGCCAATTTTTACCTCATATTGAGGATGTTTAGCCCCGAGAGCCTACGGGATGTATTCTGCCCGAGGCTCAATTTCTCGCAAAGGAGATCTTAATGTCTTACCAGAATTTGGATGGTAAAGTGCGTGTACGTGCTGGTTTGTCTACCACTTACAGTGTGCTTGCGATTGCAATCGCTTCTGCCACATCCATGAGCGCGGTTGCCGCTCCTGCTAAAAAAGAACAAACTACCGCGATGGAAACCGTCGTTGTCACTGGTAGCGTGATTGGTAACTCTGAAATTGAAGATGTCAAAGAGTACCCAGGTGCTCGTACCGTCATTACCCGCGATCAAATCGAGAAAACCGCCGCAGGCTCGATTGATAACGCGCTACAGCGCGTGCCGGGTATTAAAGTTCAGGATGAAAGCGGAACGGGCGTATTGCCTAACATTTCTGTACGTGGTTTGAAAGCAAGCCGTAGTGGTCATGCTCAGTTCTTGATGGATGGTGTGCCGCTAACGCTCGCGCCATACGGCCATACTGGTCAGTCTATCTTCCCAGCAACACTGTCGATGCTTGATCGTATTGACATTGTACGCGGTGGTGCCGCAGTACAGTACGGCCCAAACAACGTCGGTGGTGTGATCAACTTAGTGACCAAACCGATTCCACACACGTGGCAAACTGAAATCAGTAACCGTCTTACCGTGTTTGATGGCGGTGATGCGCCGCTGAATGATTTTTACCTGCGCACGGGCGGCTGGTTAAGCGACACGTTTGCACTGCAGTTGGAAGGTAACTTCCTAAAAGGTGAAAGCTTCCGTGAACATTCCGATACGGACGTGAAGAACTTTCAAGCTAAAGCACAGTGGCTATTGAGTGACACTCAAGAGATTCAAGCATTCCTGCAACGTTACGATGCTGAAACGCAAATGCCGGGCGCACTTTCGCCACAAGATTACGAGCAAGATCGTCACCAATCGAAACGTCCTTACGATGATTATGAAGGTAAGTCGACGCGCTGGAGTGTTAAGTACATCCACGATTTGCCATTTGCCGACAGTGCCGAGCTAGAAGTGCTAACGTTTGGTCATAAGTCAGAGCGTCTTTTCAAGTGGGGCTTTAACAGCGCGGGTGGCCATTGGGCGGATCCGGCTTTGCCAGCGACGGACGTTCGTACCTCTCCACGTGAATTTACCGTGTATGGTATAGAGCCAAAAATGGCGATGTACTTTGGCGAAGGTAAATCCGTTACTCAAAACTGGATCGTGGGTACCCGTTATGTTAACGAAGACATTGACTACAAACTCACTCAGACTCCAATCGCCGGTGGTGCAACCAGCGTTCCGCGTGATTGGCATTTAGATACGGACGCGTTTGCTGGATACGTTAGCAACGAAATTGGTTTGTTCAATGATACATTGAAGGTAACGCCTGGGTTGCGTGTTGAGTCGGTTCGAATGACGTTTACCGATCGTGGTAAAAAACAAACGGCAGACAACACCGTGACGGAATGGTTGCCAGGTTTGACGGTGGCATACAACTTAACTGACCAGTGGGTGACGTATGCGAACGCGCAAAAATCACTTCGTGCGCCACAAATTGCCTACATCCGAGGTTTGGGTGAAGAAGGTAGCGAACTGGCTTGGAACTACGAAGTCGGCGCGCGTTACACCCAAGATGCGACCAGCTTTAACGCTGCACTTTATCGCATCGACTTTGAAGATCAATTGCAATGGCAAAGCTCAACGCAGACCTTCGATAACATCGGAAAAACACTTCACCAAGGTTTAGAACTTTCTGCTCGTTACGTGCCTGAAGTTCTACCTGCTCTGAGCTTGGGCGCAAGTTACAACTACCTCGATGCCACGCTTGAAGAAGAAGGTGCGAATAAAGGTAACCAGCTGCCTTACACCTCTAAACATCAACTTGGTTGGGATGCGACCTACGCGTTTTACGGCATGGACACCACGCTATCGGGCTTCTACTTCAGTGATTCGTATACCGATAACGCCAACACCAGTGCCGAAGATGCAACAGGCGCAACGGGTAAAGTACCATCTTACATGGTATGGAACTTCAACTTGGGGACGGATTTATACAAAGACGACAAAGGCCAGTTACGCATGAATGTTGCGGTGAACAACTTGTTTGACGAGGAGTATTACTTCCGCGGGATTGATACAAGCCCAGTTGGTCGGTACCCAGCTCCGGGACGCTCTTACACACTGGATCTGAACTATCAGTTTTAAGCGTTTCGTTCACCGAGTTTGAAAAGAAAAGTCGCCAATTTACCTTGGCGACTTTGCCGATCTTAGGTACTGGAAAACTCTTAGCACTGGAAAAAAGCAAGATGAAAAATAAAAAACAATTTACGATCAAACACTTTTCAACCGTTTTGCTGATGCTACTGAGCTCAGCTTTGATGTCATTTAGCGCATTTTCTCAGGCGCGCAGCGTGCAAGATGAGCAAGGCACGTTTGAGCTAGAAGCGATACCTCAACGTATTGTGGTTTTAGAGTTTTCGTTTGTCGATGCATTAGCGGCAGTCGATGTCTCACCGGTAGGCGTTGCCGATGACAACGATGCCACACGAGTTATCCCTGCTGTTCGAGCCAAGATTGAACCTTGGCAATCGGTCGGCATGCGCTCACAACCGAGTTTAGAGGCGATTGCGGTGCTCAAGCCGGATTTGATCATTGCTGATGCAGAACGTCATCGTGCGATTTATCAAGATTTGCAGCGAATTGCGCCAACCTTGCTGCTAAAAAGCCGTGGTGAGACATATCAAGAAAATCTCGAATCCGCACACAAAATCGGCGTGGCAATTGGCAAACAAGCGAAAATGACACAACGAATTGAGCAGCACAAACAGACAATGGCGGAGTTCAAACAGCATTTTGCGACACAAGAAACCATTCAGTTTGGTGTGGTTTCTGACAAAGGGATGTGGCTGCATAGCCCGGTTTCTTACGCTGGGGGCGTTTTGAGTACGCTGGGCATCCAAAGCCCGCTGGCTCCATCTGAGCAAAAAGCGTATATCCCAACCAGTTTCGAACTTTTACTAAAAACCAACCCTGATTGGTTGTTAGTTGGACTTTACTCTCAACCAAATATTGTGGATGAGTGGCGCAAAAACCCATTGTTTAGGTTGCTAACTGCTGCGAAAAAACAGCAACTGGTCGAAGTCTCTCCGGAACTGTGGTCATTAAATCGCGGCATGTTGGCGGCGGAAGAAATTGCCCGCAACCTTGAAGCGTTATTGGGGCGCTCATGAGTGTGTCGATAATCTCAGAAAGCCCGTCTTCGGTTAGCAAATCGCATTGGAAAGCGAGCTTGTTTGTCTGTGCTATGGCGTTGTGTACGCTCTCAGGCTATGCAGCCTCAATGATTGGCTGGTCCAACTTTTCTTTGAGCGTTAATGATCTGACAAGCTATTGGTTTGCGTTTGATGAGGGCAATATGCTGCATCAAATTCTTGCGACGTTGCGCGCTCCTCGCACCTATGCTGGGTTATTGATTGGTGCTTCGCTTGCGGTATCCGGTGTGCTGATGCAAGGGTTAACTCGCAACCCTTTGGCGTCGCCATCCATTCTCGGCATTAATGCTGGTGCGGCGTGTTTTATGGCCTTGGCCTCCATCGGCGTACCATTCTTTAGTCAATTGAACCCAATCATCAACGCAGTATTCGGCGCGCTACTAAGTGGTGGTGCGGTCATGTTGTTGGGTGGTTTTTTCTCTGCGCGTTCTCACCCGTTGCGTTTGGTGTTGGCGGGCATTGCCATCAGTGCGCTGCTGATAGGGTTAACTCGTGCGTCGGTAATTTTGGCGGATGACATGGCTTACAGCGTGTTGCATTGGTTAACGGGTTCACTCTCTGCGGTGGACTCTCAGCAGTGGCAGCAACTGTGGCCTTTTGCAACTTTAGGTTTGGTGCTCGCCATGGGATTAGCGCGAAACTTAAATTTACTCGCATTGGGGGATGAAGTGGCTGTCGGGTTGGGTGGGAACATTCGTCTTACTCGATTAATCAGTGGTTTAGCTGTTGTGCTGTTGGCGGGTACTAGCGTGGCGATTGCTGGGCCAATTGGCTTTGTCGGGTTGTTAGTGCCGCACTTGGTACGCCCGATTGTTGGTCACAACTATCACATTCTCATTCCTGTTTCCGCTTTGTGTGGCGCGGCATTGGTGACGTGGTCAGATGCTTTGTCACGCGCGATTGCCTTTCCGGCCGAAACGCCGGTGGGCGTGATTACCGCACTGTTGGGCACACCTTGCTTTATCGCGATTGCAATGAGGAAATCATCATGATGAATCAAACCAAACTGTTTGTATTACTTGGATTGTTGCTGATTGCGTCTTCTCTCACGTTGTTTGTTGGCGCGGCGAATCTATCGGCTCAACAGGTTTTTGCATTGCTGTTTTCTTTCTCTGATTCGGACTTTGTGATTCACCAATATCGACTGCCGAGAATGTTGCTCGCCATTGGCGTGGGCGCTGGGTTAGGGCTGTCAGGCGTTTTAGTGCAAGGCGTCATCCGCAATCCACTTGCCTCCCCAGATTTGATGGGGATAAGCGCAGGGGCAGGGCTGGCGGCTACCGCTTGCTTGGTGTTGTATCCGAATGCGCCGGTGGCAATGTTGCCGATGGTCGCCATGGCGGGAGGCTTGCTTGCCGCAGGCTTTATTGCTGTGCTGGCTTATTGGTCGAAGCCAACACCTGCGCGCTTGGCACTGATTGGTGTTGCTGTCAGCGCATTTTTAGCCAGCGGTATCGACTTTCTTCTAATTGTGCACCCTATCGAAATCAATACGGCGATGGTCTGGCTAACGGGCAGTTTGTGGGGACGAAACTGGCAACAAGTGCCGTTTATTTGGAGTGCTCTATTGCTGCTACTGCCATTGGCGTTTTGGCTGGCATGGCGGTTAGATGTGATGGGACTGGGAGAAGAAAGTGCCACTACACTTGGCACGAAACCAAGACAGATCCAAATTCTTGCGTTGATTGCTGCGGTGCTGCTGGCGAGCGTCAGCGTGTCTGTGGCCGGCACGATCAGCTTTGTTGGCCTGCTTGCGCCGCATCTTGCGCGTTTGCTGTTTGGTCACAACCACAAGTTGTTGATTCCTGCCGCGGCAACCCTTGGCGCGCTGTTGGTGATTTGCGCTGATGGCTTGGCGAGAGGCTTACAGCCGCCGATTGAGCTGCCAGCGGGTGTGCTGACTTCTGTTATTGGCGCACCATATTTCATTTTTCTTTTGTATCGTTATCGAGGTTGGTAAGCATGTTACGAACGCAGAATTTATCCGTCGCGTACGGCAAACAGACCATCATTCCAGATCTCTCTTTGTCGATTCCTCAAGGTAAAATTACCGCGCTTGTTGGCCCAAATGGTTGCGGTAAATCGACACTATTAAAAACCTTGGTACGCATCAATAAACCAGCTTCTGGCGAAGTGTTGTATGACGATAAACCGCTAAGCAACTACGGCGATAAACGCTTGGCGCGTTCGTTGTCTTTACTGCCGCAGATTCTTGTCAGTCCTGAAGGTATTACAGTCAGAAAACTGGTCGAATATGGCCGATCGCCTTATCTCTCTCACTGGGGGCGGTTAAGTCAGCAAGATAAAGCGTTGGTCGAGCAAGCAATGCAAGATACTGGCGTGATTGAGTTTGCTGACAAGCCAGTTGAATCGTTGTCTGGCGGTCAAAGGCAAAGGGCGTGGATTGCGATGGTAATGGCGCAAGATACCGACGTAGTGATGCTTGATGAGCCAACCACTTACTTGGATCTCTCTCACCAAGTTGAGCTGATGAAACTCATGAGGCATATGAACGACAAAGGCAAAACAGTGGTCGTAGTGCTACACGATCTAAACCAAGCCTGCCGTTACTGCGATCATTTGGTGGTGTTGGAAAAAGGTCAGTTAGTCACGCAGGGAACGCCGCAAGAGGTACTGACAGAAGGCATGTTGGCATCGGTGTTTGATTTACAAGCGAGAGTATTTAACGATCCAATTTCAGGCACGCCGATGTGTGTGGCGGTGTAGGTCTTACGTCTTTCGAAAGCTATCGGCAATAAAACGTCGAGCCATAAAAACAAACCCCGCTAGTAACAAAGTTGCTAGCGGGGTTTGTTGTTTTTAAGAGCGTTCCTAACGTGGCGTTTAAGCCAGTTTAAACGTTGCCACTTTCGAGTTGAGATCCTCGGCTTGCGATTTCAGCTCAGCAGATTGATTCATCGATTCTTCGGCACCAATCACCAAGTGATCGGTCACATCTTTAATGGACGTGACGTTTTGCGTGATTTCATTGGTTACGTGCGTTTGCTCTTCGGCTGCGGTCGCAATTTGCGTTGCCATATCGCTGATCAGCGCAACGGCCGCGTTGATTTCATCCAGAGCCAGTGCTGCGCGATCTGCATCTTCTACCGAACCTTGCGCCAGCTGAGAGCTTTTATCCATGATAGTTACAGCGCGTTGTGTGGTTTGCTGCAAAGTCTCGATCGTCGAGCGAATCTCTTCGGTTGAGGTGTGTGTGCGTTGTGATAGCACGCGAACCTCGTCTGCAACAACGGCAAAGCCGCGACCTTGTTCACCTGCACGCGCCGCTTCAATCGCCGCATTAAGAGCCAATAAGTTGGTTTGCTCTGCGATGTCTCGAATCGTTGATAGCACTGTTGAGATGTCTTGCGCGTGCTGGTTGAGCTCGCCAATAACAACGCTCGCTTGGTTGACTTCAGAAGACAAATTGTTGATGGATGACTTGGAGTTGATCACCAATTCATGACCATTTTGTGTGCTCGCTGAAGAGTCTTGAGCGGCTTTAGCCGTCTGCTCTGCATGTGCTGCAATCTCTTGCGTTGCCGATGCCATTTCAGTCACAGCGGTCGCCACCATAGTGATTTCTTGTTGCTGATGGTTCAGATCAGAAACCGACTGATTAGCGCGAGTCGTGCTCAGTTCTGATTGTTGGCTTAGCTCTTCCGCTTGGTGACGAATGTGACCTATAAGCTGCTGTAAACTTTCAACAAACTGGTTGAAGTTTTCAGCCAGCTCACCAACTTCGTCACGGTTTTCTACTTTGATGCGTTGAGTCAAGTCGCCGCTACCGTTGGCGATTTGCGCAAGCGCATTCGAAACGTTGTAGAGTGGACGGAACAAGATGTTACATAACAGGTTAAACAGCGCCACACAGATGATCACCACGATAGCCGTCGCGATAATTTGATCCCAAACGGCATCGTAAAGTGGTGCAACCAACGAGTTGTGATCCAACACCGTTACCGTCGTGAGCTTGGTGCCCTCAATTGGACGCGCATAAATCACATAATCGGTGCCGCTGATCGACACGCGACGTTCAGTGCCTGAGCGTGCAGCGTTGGTGATGTCGTTGTTGTTTAAGCCCAGTTTGCTAACCGGTTGGTTTAGGAGCTTGCTGTCGTTATGGGTGAAAATATTGCCCTGATCGTTGGCAATAAACATGTAGCCTTCACCCGGAAGGATCACTTGGTTGAGGCTGTTTAAAATATCTCCAATTTCGACATCTGCACCCAGTACAGTTGTTTGGCCGTGCAGTTGTAACGCCTTACCGAGCGACACTACATTCGCACCAGTTGCAGCAGCAACGGTCGGGTTATCCATAAAGACTTTCGATGGATTGGCAATGGCGTTGGTGTACCAACCCCATTTGCGTGGGTCGTTATTACCTGGTGGCAAAACCACCCCATTGGCGTTGTCTTGTGAGCCGTCTGGGTAAGCGAGAAAGACGTTATCAAACGCGCCAGAGTCTCGGACTTGTTTCAAGTGCGTAACCAGAGAACGCTTCTCTGAATCGGAAGAGAGTGACGTCAGTGCTCGCTCTTTTGAGAGTAACCAGTCCTTTACGTATTGATTGTAAGATGCGCTGGTGCTCTCTAGTCGTTGCGCGACTTCGACATCCAGTCTGTTTAATGAATCTCGAAAAGACAGCCCTTCTACCAGCACTCCCCCGAGAATGATGGCAGCACTGGCAGAGATCGCCAGTTTGTTTTTTAATGATAGATTTTTGAACATAAAGCGAATAATAGATCTTTGAATAATAGTTGTTGTGTTTTTATTCTCATCAGGACTCACCGAGCCGTTGAATATGCAGCAGAAAGTCAGATTCGAATCTGTTCAATAATTATATTTTATTGCTCAAAATAAATACTGACTCCATGTCGCGATTTTGAGTTTTACATCAAATAAGAAAAAGGCTTTTAAGCTGTGTTATTTATCTATTTGTAAAGTAAGGATTTGTCTATTTTTGTAAATGATAATTGATTTCATTAAAGGGTGATTTGCGTCACGTTTGAGTGGTAAATAATCCATTAAAAATGTGAAGGTCATCGAACGAGGATTATATTGATCGGCTTAATCATTGTTATGGGCAATAGTTATGCGCAGTATATTGTTAGTCCCCGCGTTATTACTGTCAGGGTGTGCTCTGACACAACAATCGACGCCGATTCAGCCTGACGCCAATTGGCATGTCGACCAGTTATCGAACGGTATGAAATACCATCTTTACCCAACAAAAGACCAAGAAGTATCGGTCCGCTTGGTTCTGAATGTCGGCTCATTCCAAGAAGAAACCAATCAAAAAGGTTACGCTCACTTTGTTGAGCACATCGCGTTTAATGGCAGCACGCATTTTACCGGCAATGACGTTGTTAAACTTTTCGAGCAATCTGGTGGTAGCTTTGGTGCTGATATCAACGCCTTTACCACTTATCAGCAAACTTCTTACCAACTTGATCTTGCCAATAATACAAAGCTGGAAGATGCCCTGAAGTGGATGAGAGATATCGGAAACGGACTTCAGTTTGCTCCTGAACAAGTAGAGAAAGAAAAAGGGGTGATCCTTGGTGAATGGCGACGTGCTAACCCGGATGATAAGTCCTTTTCTATGCATGCTTATCAAGCGTCGATTGAAGGCACTATGTATGGTGAGCACGACCCAATTGGTACTCGCGAAGCGATTCAAAATGCCTCATCAAGCAAGCTAAAAGCGTTTTACGACAAGTGGTACCAACCACAAAATGCCGAGTTGGTTGTGACCGGTAATATCGACGTGGATTCACTGTCCAATATTATCAAAAACAAATTCTCGAACTGGGAAAGCACCTCGGATACCGTAATAGAGAAGCGCCGCGATATTCGAGTGAACAACCAAAACCGAATCTTGCCAAGTAACACGATGGAATCACCAAGCCTTCATTTAGTGATTGAGCGTGGTCTAAGTGGCAGCACTACGATTGAACAACAGCATCAAGTGTGGCGTGATGAAGTCGCAACACAGCTAATTCAACAACGTCTGATTCGTGTACTTAATGATGCCGCTGAACCTTTTCAGTATGCTTATGCCCAGCCTTACTACTCCAACTACCAGCGCATGATGTCGGCAGGTATTTCGTTTGCGCCTGAGCGTCGTGAACAAATGCATCAAACTTTCATCAGCACGTTGGCGTCACTGAGAGATTATGGTGCGACTCAATCTGAGTTAGAGAGCATCATGTCAAATTGGCAAGGTGAGCTCGCAAATATTGATTCAGACTGGGACCAGCGTAAGCCAAACAGTTACGCAGAAGCGCGCGTTTTCCAAATTGACCAAGGCGGTGTGAGTCAATCAAAAGAGAGTTACGCCCAGAGTTTGTCTGAATTCATCAACAACGAGAATCTAGAGAGCATTAACACGCAATTGAATGCCTTGTTGTCTGAGCAACCAATCTTTGTGATTGGGTTGGGGAAAAGTGAAACGTTAGCTCAGTTCAATGATGTATTTACCGATCTATACAGTGCCTACCTCCAAACGGGCGAAAAACCGTTAAAGATGTATGACAAAGTGGATGGATTCTTACAGCCTACTCAAGAAGGTACCATCACCAGCATGCGTCAGGAAGCGGGTGGCTTTCAAGTTTATACGCTATCAAACGGTGTCGAAGTGTGGTTCCAAAAAGATGCCAAAGCGGGTGGTCGAGCTTATATTTACTATGCGAGCCAAGGTGGTAAAGCCGCCGTTGATCCAGCGTTATATGCTGCGTATGAAATCGCCGCAACGACGGCGATACGCAGTGGGTTAGGGGCATTTTCTGGTTCAGAGTTAGACAGTTACTTACGCAAAAATAACATTGCGCTTAGCGCGATTCTTGATGCGACCAGTCACGGTTCACAAATTACCGCGCCAACAACGCATTTAACTTACGCGTTGAATGGACTATACAACCTAGCGACGGAGATTAAAGTCGACGAGCGCCAGATGGCGGCAGCAAAGCAAGAGTTTAAACAGCAGAGTGGCGCTTTTTTTGAATCGCCGATGGGAAAACTGATTCAGAAAGCAAACGGCAATTCTTATTTGCCGGGTAGTCGTCATCGTATAGTGTCCAGTGATGATGTTGAACAAGTGACTTCCGAGCAAATACTGGCGGTGCATGAGCAACTTTTCAAAACCAATGATGGTTTTAAGATGGTCATTGTGGCAAATGTCGAGCCGGAAGAAATTACGCCACTCTTGCGTAAGTATGTGGCCTCCATCGAGATGAAACCGGGTCGTTCGATTGATTACCATGTTGCGTTCAACACCGACGTGCCGGCGCGAACAGTCGTTGCGGATGGTCATGAACCTTCATCCTTGTATGTAATGCGTTTGACTAACACGAACGATTACCAACGTACGGCAAGGGATACGGTTATCGAAGATATTTTGCAACGTATCAGTAATGCGCGTGTCTTGGATATTGTGCGAGAAGAGTCTAGTCTCGATTACAGCCCAAATATTTACACCGTGACGCAAGATCGCGAACCAATCTCTGATTGGCTCTTGGAATCTCAAGTTGAGCCCGAAGACGTGGCAGTTTTAGATAGCAAGTTAGGCAAAATGTTTGATGACTTGGCTTCGAACATCACGCAAAAAGAGGTGGATACGGCAGCGAAGCAATTGGCGGTAGCGATGCAAGGATTAGATGATAACCCTGCTCAGCGCGCATGGTCGTATACTCGCTACTTGGTGCATGATTACGGCGTCGATGTGTTACTTGACGTTGAAAACGCGGCTAAGAGTGTGACATTAGAAGAAGTGAAAGCGCATGCGAGAGCGGCTTTTGGTCCACAAGCAAAGCGCTCGGTGATGATTTTAAACCCGGCCGAATAATCACTGTAGCTTCTGACGAAGCTCGTGTCTCTAGTAATAAAAAAGACGGCGTGAAAGCCGTCTTTTTTATGCACTTTAACCAAAGAGTTTAAGCTGATTTACGCGCAGGTCGCTTTTCATTGTTGGTATTGTTTTCTTTCGTGCTGGCGTTCTCTTGAGTCTTCCCTTTCAGTGTCACCACTTCTTTTTCAGGTAATTCGGCCGCTTCACCAAAGAATTTACCACCAGGTTCGATGCTGAGGTTATTACTCCAGATCCTCCCACTTACACGTCCCTTGGCAAGTACTTGAATGTGTTCTGCGTGACAGTTACCATCCATCATGCCATTGATGATCAGTTGCTTAGCGTAGATCTCACCGTTTACTCGGCCGCTTTCTGCAACGACGAGAGTGCCTTCTACATTAATTTGACCATCGACGATGCCATCAATCTGGACATCGTTTTCTACTTTGAGTTCTCCGCTAACAGCACAGCCTTTGGCGATGAGAGTTGAAGCTGCTGAGCTACTCGTTGTTCCACGGTTTTGATTAAAGATTCCCATCGTATTCTTCGCTCCTTAGTAAAAATGTCCTCGAAATCATTGAGGCTCCAATCGACAAATGGCTTCGGATTCAGTGCTCGCCCAACAAAACGCACCTCGTAGTGAAGGTGAGGGCCAGAAGAGAGCCCACTGTTGCCGGAAATTGCAATCAGTTGCCCTTTTTTGACGAACTGACCGCTTTTTACTTTGAACTTTTTCAAGTGCGAATAAGAACTCGAAAAACCGAAAGAATGTTGCAGCCTGAGGAAGTTACCAGAGCCTTTATTGCTGCGGCGGGTGACTTCCACAACCCCATCTGCTGGGGCATAAACCTTAGTACCGGTATTCACGGCAAAATCGAGCCCGCGATGCATCTTAGCGACTTTTGTCACCGGATGAATGCGCTTACCGAAGCGAGAAGAGAGCCGCGCTTTACCGACCGGAGACCCGCTTGGTATTTGGTTTAACAACACCATGCGAACGTTCGACGTAATCGCCGCCGCATCAAGTCGGGCATCCAAATTATCCGTGGTAGTATGTTCTCCAACTCCAAGGACTTTCTCTAACTCTCCCAAACGCTCCGAAACAAGTTGTACTCGTTCTTCTCGCTCTGAGAGATCACTTTCCAGCTCGGATTTTAATGCTTTCAGTGTGCTGAGCTCTTCACCCATAGTGCGCGAATGTTCTGTCAATTCAGCTTGTTTTAACGCGGCATTATCGACGCGAGTGTACAAGTGATGAATTAAGATCGCGGTTGCGGCCAGAGCAATGACAAAAAAGCATAAAAACGTTTTTAGATTGCGTTGCATCCTTTTACTGAAGTACCAATGTCTGGAGCCATTGATGGTTGATATAGAGATCGTCAACTGGTCTTTCATCGTCTTCTACTGCTCGTATCTGGTATACGTCTCGTCACTGAGTTAATGGGAATGTAAGGAAAACGAACGGGGACCGCTAGAGGCAAATTGGAAAGAAGTGTCAGGCCGTGAGGCGTTTTCAGATATTAGATAAAAGAATCAATAAAGATTTAATATCCTAGCGCTTTTGGTCGTAGTTACTCCAAATCGCTTTATTGAACTGAAGATTTTGATTTGTAAGGTGGTTATCCGAGAAATTAGATTGTGAATATTGCCAATAGCATCCTCACGCAATTCAACTTACTTCACGGTTTACCTTATAAATGTTGGATAATTTATCAAACCGACATTCATTATATCGATAACTTGTTTATGATAGCGGTCGATATAAAAGTGCTATTCAAAGGCTTTAAACCTAAGCGTGATATTTCGCTTAGGAACACATAACTATGACAACGGAGTTGGTCGTGAAAAAACTACTATTGGCTACAGCAGTGGTCGCAGCTGCAGGGGGCGCTGGCTACCTGTACCAAAACAATACTACCTCGAGTGATTCAGTATCACTACTTTCGCAAGTTCCTGCGGATTCGCTCATGGTGACGTATCAGACGGAACCTTTTAATCATTATAAATACATGAATGCATTTGGCACGGCTAACCAAGGCTCGATTGCTGAACTTTTTGCCGATGAACCACTTTCTCCACAGCAACAGTTTGCCGTTAACTTGTTTGATGGATATCTGGAGAGCGCTGCATCGCCAGAAACGTTAAAAGCCTACTTAGGTACCGGAGAAAACATTAATCCTGTGTTGTACACAATCGGTATGGTACCAGTGTACAAATTGAAGATTGAAGACCCTGCCGCGTTATGGAAAACATTGGATCACGAAGAGCAGATGAGCGGTGCTAAGCACGAGCTGGTTAAACTTGGTGAAGTGGAGTTTCGTCGTTACGAGATGACAGATTCGGTTGACCCGCAAGATGGCATTGGCTTGGTTGTTGCCGTGGTTGACAACGTACTTACGTTAACGGTTGATATTCCGCAACTGGGTGTTCAAAACCCGCTTAAAATGGCATTGGGACTTGAGTCACCAAGTCAAAACATTGCGGAGAGTGGACGCCTAGCGGCGTTGCAGGCTAAATACGGCGAAAACAATAACTCTTTCGGTTACTTTGACCACCGTGAATTGGTTAAAGGTTTGACGACGAAAGATGGCAATATCTTTGCGCGTCAAGTCAGCATGCTGGATGCCATTGATCCTGAGCCGACTATTCAGGAGATGCGCTCACCAGCTTGTCATACAGAACTTACTCAAGTTGCAGAAAACTGGCCTCAATCCGTCGCATTTGCGGAATACAAGTTGAAAGGCGAGCAGGCATTCATTAAAGGTGCTTTTGTTGTTGAATCGAAAAATAAAGTGATTCTAGATGCGCTTAAGTCGATTCGTGGCGTTTTGGCAGAATCGAACAATGATAAGAGCTTCTTTAGCATGGCGCTTGGTTTAGACATTAATACGCTAGCGCCATCGATTGGTCAGATTTGGAGCGACTTGACTCAGCCTCAGTACCAATGTTCTTTATTGACACAAATGCAGCAAGAGATGGGTGGCCAAAACCCAGCCGCAGCTGTGAGCATGGGCTCCGGCATGGTTAACGGCCTGAAAGGATTAAGCCTGCAAATGTTTGATATCCACGTTGACACTAATGCTCAGCACGGTGAAGTATTTAGCCAGCTAGATGGTATGTTATCTCTATCTGCCAATGATCCAATGATGCTGATTCAAACCGCGCAAATGTTTGTCCCTGAACTTGCTCAATTACAAATTCAGCCGGATAACCAGCCTGTTAATGTCAGTGACCTGCTAGAAATGCATACAGGCTTGAAGATGGATGTGTTTGCTCGCTTAAACGAAAACCATTTTACGCTCTACAGTGGTGAGAATGCCGAAGACGCGAGCAAAGAAGTGATGGCACAACCACTTTCTCCAAATGGCTTGTTCAGTTTTGACTTCGATTCAGAACGCATTTTGGAAGTGTTGGAAAGTGCGTCAGCCGTGACTGGTGAGCCGTTACCTGATGATGTTATGAAAAGCTTACAAGGTGAGCTTGTTGGTGGGATGACGATGGATGTAACAGATCAAGGTATTGGTTTTGAGTTTGATTACCGTGGTGCGACCAAACCCGTGACGGTTGCACAGCAGTAAAACATCGAGTAGAAAAAGGCGGCCAGTGCCGCCTTTATTTCATCGTCGAACTCAGATTTGTTTACCATCGAGTCGGACATTCATCAAGATTATGACTGCAACCAAACAGGGTTACTCCAGGCTGTGCTGCCGTCTTTATCTTCGACTTCTAAACTTATCCATCCCTCTGCGCCGCTAGGTATAGGTAGCGACAACTCTATGCGTTGAGTATCAACTTTCGGGTTAATCGTCAGGGTATTCAGCACGTTGCCGCCTTTACCGATCAATCGAATTTCTTTTAGACCATCGGCTGCAACGACGTGGATATCCCACGTATCGCCAGCTGTTGCTGTTTCACCAAACATAATGTTTTGCGGATAAAGAATAGGGCCTTGTGTTGCGTAGCCATGGCCGGCTTTAAGTGCTTGCGCAAACTTCGACGGCGTTAGCTCTCCATCGACTCTTGCCATCATTCGAATCTGCCCCGTGAGTTGGTTCCACGCATCGTGGGTGTCGGTTCCCGCCGTAAAGTACATTGCTTCACCCAGGTCCCAGAGTTTATGTGCTTTCTTCAACGTTGGTTCATTGTCTACGCGCGCATTAAGCTCCATAAGGTCGAAGCGATCCGTTTTTCCACCAGGGACTGCATTTTTAGCGATATTCGTAAAGTAGCCATAATCGTTGTATGGATGGTTCATCGGTACGACTTCAGCCCCCATCTCATGTACGGCGTCAAGTAACGTGTGAACGTCAGCGGTGCCAGGATCGACCGTTAGCTCGGCGCCATTATCGATAGGAAATGGGTTCATATGTCCCCATGATGGCGAAACTTCGATCGACGGGATGAAAGGCACGCCACGTTTCGCAGATAGTTCTGCAAACTTCTGGTGGTTAATGGTTGAGTCATGATCGCTAATGAAAGTCAGATCAAGATCCGTTGCCAATTGAGCACGCACAACAATTTCTGGCGGAGTAACGCCTTCCAACACGTTGCCATGATGGTGTAAATCTGCGCCATACCAATGCTGACGGTTAGGAAACGTCACTTGAGGCACTTCTACTCGTTGCTTCATCGTTTTACCGGACGTTAGGGTTACGTCTAATGTTTGGGTTTTAGCTGTAAAGCCTCCACCAGAGTTGATACCTAATTTGTATTGACCGGGTGCCAGTTTTAGCTCAGCATGACCTGCAGGCAGCAGATCGGTAAAGAAGGTGCGTTTACCCAAAAATTCAACCGGTGGCGCTTGACCTTCAAGGATGGTGATTCTCGCATCTTTGGCCAGACCTGATGTTGCCTCTTCAACTTGAAGTGAGAGAGTTGCTGGGCGTTTTAGAGACGTAAAATCGAGTGTTTGCTCGCTATTTCTCGCCACTTTAATCGATTGCAGCTTGCTGTTTGCGTGACCAGTCGCTGTGCCGTAGATTTGGTACTCACCCTCAGGCAGCGCCATGCTGTACTGGCCATCTTTGGCCAATGTCCAGGCATAGGGTTGTCCTTCTTTTTCGATCATCACGATAGCATCTTCAGGAACATGACCATTATCTGCGCGTAATTGGCCGTTGATGGTGCCTGTCGCTTGTCCTAGTCGGTCAGCTTCTGCCTTGACAATGGGGGCCATGTCTCCATTTGGAACCACTTGTAATCGGGATTGGAAAGTGCGGCTTTCACCTGCTTTCAAGGTATGCCCTAGGTACATGTCACGACCATTGTATTTGACGCGATCAAAATAAGGAGCATGAAGTGCAAAGGCCCAGTCTCGATCATAAGCGACCATGCGATCGGCGAGGGCATTGTCGGCCATGGATTCTTCTTTCCCTTCCAATCCCGGCACGGCAAATTGGTAGCCAGTGTCTGGCCAAATGGTGTGCCCTGATTCTAACGCGAGATCTTTTTTACCTTGGTTGGTCATGACCGTTTTAAGCGCAATTGAGTCAGATCCAGAAGCGAGTGTATACCATGTTGTGATATCAACGTTATCGAAGTTGCGGCTCACTTTAATGACCGCTTTATTGTCGCTGTCTTCGATAATTTCAATGGATTTGCGATCATTCGGCCATGCGGACCAGCTGTTAGGAATGAAGTCAGCAAAGGCAACACGATCAAGGTCTACTTTGCCATTCTTTACTGCTGCCAAATCGACCAATGTTCCTCGCGGTACGCCCCATGGTGGTGCTGATTCAACAGCGAGAGCGAAGGCGACATGTTCGTTTTGAACGGTAATGTCTTGAGCGTGTGTAGCTTCGCCATCGGGGATCGTGGTCTTTCCTTGTGTGATACTCACTCCCGCATTCGCTGAAGTTCCAAGCAAAAGGCCAGAGATTAAAGTTGCCACTGCACTTTTTGAAAAATTATGCATGAAGACACTTCCTTTTTTTCATGATTTATTATGTGAGTTGTCGATGGCATTGTGCGTTAACTTGATTAGACGTTCAATTAAAAAAGCGAAAGAAATGAAGAGGTCAACTCGTTGCTATTATTGTTTTACAATTGATTTCTGAATCTTAAGTTTTGATTTTAAAGGTCTTTTGTTGTTTGATTCGTTTTTGTATAGAGTAATAAAAATATTTAGAACACTAATTATTTTGGGAGAGATGTGAACGATTTTTGGCAGCATTGAGCAAACAAAATGATAACAATTACACTGTATATGTGAGAAAAAAGGTCAAGATAGTTCTGAGAACGCATATAATATTTTGAGTTAAATTTGACTTTTTATTCTTTATGTTTGGTTTTTTATCTTATCTCTGACTAAAAGGCCTTTAATAAAGATTAGAGCAAACATAGAGACACTATGTTTTTTGAGTGAACTATATACGGTGGCAATATGTCGAAAACATATCAATTGATTGCTTGAGGTTTAGATGGGGTTTATTCGTAAATATAAACTGAGCGTAGTTTTATTTTTGAGCGGTGTGACATGTTTAATTGCGTACCACGCTCAGGGCTCTTACGTAGATGAAAATGGCTTATTAGTAGAGTCATTTGGGTTTATCCCTTTGTTTTGGCTCTTTTTAGGGTTAGCCTTCGCCTCTTTTGTGGGCACTTTTTTCAAACACCGTAATCGTAATTAAAGAGCAAACGTGAAGTTTACTCCTTTATCTGAGGATGGGAGTATTGCTGATATTTTGGTAACTCTTTCCTTAGGTTACTAAATGTTGCTCGTGCACTTTGTTTTGATAGTTTGTTGATTAGCCAGATTGGCAAAAGGCCTCCGGGGTCAGCAAACGCTTTGTAGTCAATGAGTGTCGTGCCATTAGTGAGCTTTTGTAATTCCCAAGTTGCAGCAACCGAACGAATGCGAACATAGCCCTTTTGTTCAGCAAGATATGAGTCTGGTGCGCTTTTGATTTTTATCGTGAACCCAAGCTCATCGACCCAATATTCAGAGTAGGTGAGCATATCACGATTTTTTGCAGGCCATGGCGCCGTAAATTGGGTATAAACGATGTTTTCGGTGGCTGATATTTGATTTAAAACCCGGCTATGACTGGCATTGTCAATCCAGTTCGGGATGTTGTCACTATCTTCCAATAGCGTTAAAAATGCGCCATAGCTGGTGGGTGTGAACATCCGAGCACGAATCTCAACTAAACCGCCGGTATGCTCTCGAGAGTAGATAGTGATTCCGTTATCGTCACTATCAAATTGCCAGTACTCGTTGGCTTTCGCGGCGGTGCCAGCGGATATAAAAGTGGCGAGTAGTAGCGCGCCAATTCGTAAATGCAACATCATGTTAGTACCCGCCAACTTATCCTTAGTTAAAGCTTATACGATGTGTTCTTAATTATAAGGACAATAGTCAGTCTTTTCGTTACTGTTCTGAAGGTTGATCTGCTCCAAAACCTCGTTGAATATTGGTGAGCGTTATTGCTGCAAACACCACAATAACGATTGATAGATGCCAGGCTTGGCTTAAACCAAGCTGTACCAATGTTAAGCTGACCAATGAGGATACGATCATTTGTCCACCTCCAGACATGGCTGCTGCAGCACCAGCCTGCTTTTTGTAGGGTTGCATTACCATGGCTTGCGCGCAAGGTAGGGCAATGCCGTTACCTAAGATCATTAATAGTTGCCCCAACATTAAATACAGCGGTTCTACCGGGCAGAAGAACAACCATATTGCAGCACTGAGATGCAAGAATGGACTACAAAGTAGCATTCTTTTGTTGCCGATAATTGGCCTTACTCGGTTACAAATCGTGGTGCCGCCTAACATACCTAAAGCGGGAATGAGTGCCCACATTGCGTATTGATCGGATGTCATGCCAATTTGGTCTTGCATGATAAATGGCATCACGGACACGGTCGTTATCATCAGGCTGAAGTTTAACCAACTGATGCTGGCAAAACTCATAAAGTAACGTGACGTCACCAAGTCTCGATACTGGAAAAGCATGTTGCGTGGTGACGGAATAACAGATCGTTTTGCTATGGTTTCTGTAAACTTAAAGGCGATGATTACCCAAGCGAGTGAGACATAACCTAGCAGTGAAATGAACACCATACTCCAACCAAAGTGGAAGTTGATAAAGCCGCCAATCACAGGCGCAATGAGTGGCGTGATCGAAGCTGCCATAGCGATATAAGACATGGCAACAGGGAGCTCATCACCGCTAAATCTATCCCGAGTCGATGCTCTCGCGAGTACCGCGCAGCACCCAGTTCCTAAGCCTTGTAGAAAACGCCCCATCACCATGCCTGTGAAGGTGTCACTGAGGAAAATGATCATTAATAGACCAGACATCGCGATGAGCAAGCCCGTCAGCAGCACTTTTTTTCGACCCAAAGCATCCGATAACGGACCGTAAATGAACTGAGAGGGACCAAAGCCGAGTAAGTAAATACTCACGAGCAGTTGGGCTTGATCGAGGGAGATAGAAAAGTCTTTTGCGATCCATGGCAAAGAGGGCATAACAAGCCCCATGCTCAATTGGCCAACACTGATAATAAGACAGGCGAGTAAGATAGTGCGAAAGTTGATTGGGCGACTCATGATGGATCACCATCAGAATAACCTCTTTGCTTTCGTGTTCTGAGGCAGCCTTCATCATCAACTTCATTTAACTTAGATTTGACGCGTTTTACGGTAGATAGGCTGACATCACACTGCTCCGAAACACTCTTCAACGTATAGCCTTCTAACAGCAACGTTGCGATCTGTTGGTGTTTAGTTTTGTCTGCTGGGCGTCCGCGAAATTTCTGTTTCCACAAATCTGGTTGATCTTTAATGGCTTGCCGTCCTTGCTCTGCGGCAAACAGGCGATGTTCAGTCTGCACTTTTCCATATCCAGATAACACGGTGAGTAGCGTTTGAGTTTGAACAGAATCCGGTTCAAATGTGAGTGGTTCACAAACGGTTTTCAGTGTGACCCCTTTTGCTAGTAATACTTTTATTGTATTTAACGCCTGACTAAAATCTCGACCAAATGCCGTTAGCCACCAGAGCACAATCGTATCACCTGCTTTGACGATATTGAGTAGCTGTTGGAAAGCTTCTCGTTCTGCTGGAGGCATGCAACCGCGAACCTTATCCTCAAAATGTTGGGCGTCAGGCACGAACGCTTTTAGGACACCGAGGTGCTCTTGATAAGCTCGATTCTTTGGCGAGTAACGTGTGTAAAGATAAGTAGCCATATGGACTATACGCCTTTTTAATTTGGTTCATATACTGTAATGGCTCATAAATATACAGAGGTTCATTAATGCTTACAACACTAAATGGACCCGAAGTCGTTAACGGACTTCGGGTCTTTTACTATTAAAGTCGTGTATATAAGCTTTCAGGGCTATTGCTCTATGATTGCTCCAATTTCGGCTGGTAATGCAAAATCACCATCGAAGTAGGTGATAGCAAAACCTCGCCTTCAGCATGCCCTGGGTTAAGGTTACGTACGTTTGTGTCGCAGATCGTTACCCATTCTTGCTTTCGCTCATTAGGGAGCTTAAAGCGCGCTGTAGCGTTAGTTTGGTTGATGAGATAGACCAGCTCTTGTCCTTCTTTACCGATGCCAAGGTGAAGTGCGACAGAGCTTAAACGGTTCCAATCATCATGCTCCATTAAGCGACCGTCTGTTCGGCGCCAGAAAATGCGGTTGTTATTGCGGTTTTCGCCACTGAAAGCTCGGATAAATGGCACCATGTATTGATTTCGGTTGGCGACCATTTGTGACATCCATGCTTTGAAATGTTGCTTACGTTCTGTCTCTTCCCAGTTCAGCCAACTGGTTTCGTTATCTTGGCAATAGGCATTATTGTTACCGCCTTGGGTGTGAGACAGCACGTCAGCAGTGAGAATGTGTGGGATACCGAAGGCAAACAGCAAGCTAGCAATAAGGTTGCGTTTTTGCTTCTCACGCGTGGCGATGATCATCAGATTTTCGGTCTCGCCTTCAACACCGTAGTTTTCTGAGCGATTGTCACCGTGGCCGTCGCGATTTTCTTCGCCATTAGCTTCATTGTGTTTGTGCTTGTAAGACACTAAATCTTGCAGTGTGAAGCCATCGTGATACGTGATGTAATTCACCGTGAGTTTGTATGGCCAGTTCGCTGCACTATAAATATCACGAGAGCCCATTAATCGAGTGGCAAACTCTTTTAAATAGCCTTGATCACCGCGCCAAAAACTGCGGGAAATATCACGCAGTTTGTCATTACATTCGTTCCAACCAAATGGAAAGTTACCCACTTGGTAGCCATTTGGACCAATATCCCAAGGTTCGGCAATCAATTTAGTTTCACGCAAAATTGGGTCTTGCGCAACGGCTTTAAAGAAAGCTGCTTCAGGATTGTAATCATCGCCCTGTCGACCTAACGTTGCGGCTAAGTCGAAACGAAAACCATCGACTTTAAATTCGCTAACCCAGTAGCGCAATGTATCCATTACAAGATTTAAAGCGGGTTGATAGGTGAGATCGACCGTGTTGCCACAACCAGTGTAATTTGCGAAGTGGTTGCCATGTTTGATGTAAAAACGGGAATCGAGCGCTTTCAGGTTGAAAATTGTAGGCCCTTCCCCCCCCTCTGCGGTGTGGTTGTAAACTACGTCGAGAATCACTTCGATGCCGTTTTTGTGCAGTTCTCGAATCGTTGTTTTGAGCTCTGTGACGGCGTCTTTTTCTGCGTAGCGCGGATCGGGTACCATAAAGAGATAAGGGTTGTACCCCCAATAATTGACCTTTTCCATCTCTAGTAGGTGAGGCTCATGCATACACGCTGCGACAGGTAGCAATTGCAGCGTGTTGATGTTTTGCTGTTCATAAAAGGCCAGCATTTTAGGTGATGCAAGACCTAAATAGCGCCCCTTCAGCTTGTCCTCAACTTCTGGGTGAAGTTGGGTAAGCCCTTTGACGTGTGTCTCAAACAACACCATCTCTTCTCTGGGTATACGCGGATGATCCGTATCTTGCCAGTCAAAATTATCTTCGATAACGATGCACTTCGGCATATCGAAACTTTTGGCTGGAGAGTAGGGAGGGTGGTAGTGGAGGGCTTTATCAATTGACTTTGCGTAAGGGTCAGAAATTAATAGTGGCTCTTCCTTGTGGGAGACAAGGTAACCGTATTTTTGCCCCGGCTTAATATCCGGAATAAAAGTATGACGTATGCCAGCGTATTCATTCGGTAAATCATGAAGCGCGTAACTGCCATCGTCTGCAAACAGGGCGAGTTTTATGTCTTTATTCCCTGGTGCGTGAATAGAGAAGTTACAACCTTCTTTATTTACAGTTGCACCCAAGGGGTAAGGGCGAGAGAGAAGTCGTGTCATCGGAGATACTTTATTTAATATTTATTGCTACCTTTAGGAAACTATAAGTTAAAAACTTTGTCTTACTAAGGTCAACCACCCTAAATATAAAAATATTCATGTAATTTAATTACTTTATGTGACGGCTTAGAGTCAAAAATATGAAATGGCTATCACTTTGTAGCGGCTCAAAACCGAATAAACTTACTAATTCCTCCCTAGATTGGTGATCTGACTCGAAAAAACACCATTCGGTAAATTTTCTACTCCCTTCTCATCCCCCCTAAATTAGTTTGGGGCGGAGGAAGTCATCCTTGTACGCCTCGGGTAATCTCATAACTGTTGAAACAAACGGGGATTCGTTCCCATCTTACCTCTCTTTCTTTAGGTGTGTTTTTACTGCCTATATTCACCTAAAAGAGTGAGCAGGGAAGACAGAATTATAAATACCCTTAATGGAGTTAAGAATGAAAAAAGTAAGTGCAATTGCTGCTGCTGTGGCTGCAACTTTAGCTGCTGGTTCTGCGTTCGCAGTGGATTTCCACGGTTACATGCGTGCTGGCGTTGGCGTGAACGCTGACGGTGGTCAACAATTAACATTCGAAAAGAACAAGATCGGTCGTCTAGGTAATGAAAGCGATATCTACGGCGAGATTCAACTAGGTAAAGAAGTTTACAACAACAACGGCAAAACGTTCTACGTAGACTCTATGGTTGCAATGACTTCTAATGGTTCAAACGACTGGGAAAGCACTTCTGCTAACTGTGGTTTGGATAACGGCGAAGTGAAATGTGTTGACGATGCACAATTCGCACTACGTCAATTCAACGTTCAAGCTAAAGGCCTACTAAACTTTGCTCCAGAAGCAACACTTTGGGCTGGTAAGCGCTACTACCAACGTCACGACATTCATATCTCTGACTTCTACTACTGGAACATCTCTGGCGCGGGCGCTGGTGTTGAAGGTATCGAAGCTGGTCCAGGTAAAGTTTCTTTCGCTTGGGTTCGTAACGACCGTGGCGATATCGCAGATCCAGGTAACGATGGCGGCGATACAAACGTTAACACTCTAGACGTACGTTATGCAGGTCTTCCTCTATGGGACAACGGTTCTCTAGAAATGGGCTTGAACTACGCAATCCTTAACGAAACTGACGCTGCGCCAAACGGCACTAAAGATGCGAAAAACGGCGTAATGTTCACAGCAGAATTGACTCAAGGTCTAGACGCTGGTTTCAACAAAACAGTACTTCAGTACGGTACTGAAGGCTACTCAAAAACAATGGCATTCTACGGCGACGGTAGCTGGTACGGTGCAGAAGCTGATAACGGTGCATCTGGTTACCGCCTAATCAACTGGGGTGTAATCGGCATGGGTGACAGCTGGGAAATGGGTCACCAGTTAGTTTACGGTGTTGGTGAAGACATGTGGGCTGGCCAAGACAAGTGGGAAACAATGTCTGTTGTAGTTCGTCCAATGTACAAATGGGATGACAACCACAAAACTATCTTCGAAGCTGGTTACGCTATCGATGATAACGACGGCGACGAAAACAAATACGGTAAGCTAACTGTTGCTCAAGCATGGTCTGCTGGTTCTAGCTTCTGGGCTCGTCCTGAAATCCGTGTTTACGCTTCTTACCTAACGGCTGACAAAGAAGACAACTCTAACACATTTGACAACGGTCGTTCAGACGATACGTTCCAATTCGGTGTACAAGCTGAAGCTTGGTGGTAATCATCTAACCACTAAGTCCTAAATTGTCCTAGAATGATACAGCCAGAACTTATCTGGCTGTATTTATTTAAAAAACAATAAAGAGTCGAGGTAGACAGTAATGAAAAAATGGCTTGCTCCCGTACTGCTGGGCATGTTGGCTACTGGTTGTGCGTCCGTAGAACAAGTAGAGATGAGTCCAAAAGGTCAGCAACAAGTGATCACTCAATCGGGTGATATTCAATGGGTAACGGTTGATGTACCTGTGGTTACTGAATTCGCTTTGACTGATAAAAGCCAAATGCTGTTGGATGGTAACAGTGCTGGCGCTATTGCAGCGTTTGCTCTTCCGGGCAACCGTGGCAGTCTCGATATCAAATTAGAGACATTCGTAAGTAAAGAACTTCAATTTTATGCTCCTAATGTCGCAGTGATGAACTCGGCAGGAGAAACCATTTACCAAGCAGATTTCTCAAAGTTTAAGTACGAACCAGCAAAACTGTTGGACAATGATAAATTCGTACTTGATCTCAATGTGATTCCAGACATGACAGGTAACGATCTGCATGTATTGGTGTACACGACTTCCGCTGATCTAAAAGGCAGTACGCAAGTTCTGCATCCTGCAAAAGCCTTCGCCATGGCGCGCCACACTCAGCCGCCAGATATTGCAGACCCTTTAGCGAATCACAGCCCACTGGGTCAGTTCCGTTTGTCGGTATCCGCAAATGATATCGTGAATACCAAGATTGTTGCGAAAAACGACAACATTCCTCAAGGTACAGATCTCACTAGCTACTACCACAGCTCAATTGAAGCGGCAGTCGCAGCGAACGATATTCCGAAAGCACTCACCTTGCTCGATGAAGCAAAAGAGCTGGGTATTGAAGGTGCGCAACAAGTGTTTGTGAAAGCCGTAAATAAAAAATAATTGAATATAAAAGGCCAGCAAAATGCTGGCCTTTTTTCATAGAATATAAACCAATAAAAATACCCCTACATAGAGTTATCTTATTCACATATTTATTTTTATTGTTTTGTTTTTTATATTGGTTAGATCAATAATTATTGACAGTTCCTAACTTATTTTTTGTATTTAGGAAATAAATAAACTTCTCGAAGTAATTTAAATTCGCAATCCGACGATATTTATTTAGCGTTTGATATTTCCATTTTAATAACGATTAATATTTCTTTTAAACGTTGAGTTTATTTTGCTTTGGATATACTAAAAAGGAATTACGTGAAATGAACATGATGAAGACCTCTCTTGCTGCTGCCCTACTTGTTGCCTTAGTGGGTTGTCAATCGACTGCAGAACCAGAAGCGGCCGCAGAGCCAGTTGTGAATATGTCTCAAGACGAAGTGGTTGCTTTCATGAAAGCGTGTGACAACCCAGATAGCACGGCGAAAGGACCAATTTCTAAACCACTGTTTGTGGTGGGTACGTTTGCGGATTCCGACTGGAAACACGTGCCTCAACGTCAATACACCTACAAAGGAAATAACTTCTACCAAGCTGTGGTTCAAGAAAAAGTAGGCTCCTACAAAATGCAGTATGCGACAGAATTGTGGTTCCCACAATTTACCGCAAAAGGCAATCGAATGAACGTTGGTGAATTAACACCATTAACATTTGGTGGTTACGGTACAGATACTTCAGTTGATATTAAAGAAGACGGGAAATATGTCTGGAGCCTTCAGTTTGAAGGAAAAGGCAAGCCGCTTCATGTTATGGTAAATAAGTGTCAGTAATATTCCATTCAGTTATTTAAAATCTGTTTTTATTTATAAACCCCTACATGGGAAGCATGTTGGGGTTTATTTTATTACTCAAATGTTTTTACTTAATTTGAGTAAGTTAGGGAGAGTAAAATGCGTAACGTTCGACGTAACCATCGCCTGTATCGATCGCTGCTTGCATTAAGTATGATTGGTGCTTTATCTGCGTGTAATTCTTCTGGTGGTGGCGATACTAATAGCAGCACTCCGCAACCGGATACCAGTTATGCTTGCCAAGCCAATGTCATGGCGCAAAGTAACCAACTTCGTACTTATCAAATCATGGTCGAGAGTTTTGTGGATGGCGATGCGAGCATTGGTCACGGTACGGGCTATGGCACCAGTCATCATAATGGCGATTTGCAAGGGGTGATTGATTCACTTGATTACATCCAAGATTTAGGGATGAACGCGATTTGGTTGACGCCGATTTTTGAGTCTGAAGCGATAGCAGGACAAGATCACTGGGCCGATCGTTTGGACGCCACGGGCTATTTTGCGACAGATTACTTTAAGATCGACCCAAAATTTGGTGATTTAGCGACCGCGAAAACTCTAGTCGAAGAAGCACACAAGCGCGGTTTATACGTGTTTTTTGATGGCGTATTTGGTCATCACAAAGATGGTTTGATCAAACCATCTCCCTCCGGCTTGTTGCCAACGGGATCGAGTAACCCCGTTGATTACCCGGCCAGTCTCGACTTCTACAAAGAGGTAGCAACGTATTGGATCAAAGAACTCAAGATTGACGGCTGGCGTTTAGATCAAGCCTATCAAGTTCCGACAGACGCTTGGACACAACTTCGTAAAGCTGTCGATGAAGCCTCGCAAGGTGTCACGTACACCAATAGCAAAGGCGAACAAGTGAATCCGTTGGGTTACATGGTGGCAGAGATTTGGAAAGGGGAGTCTGAGATCGAGAATGAGGCGTATGGATCGAACAGCGATCCAGCATTGTGCTCTGCATTTGACTTCCCGATGCGCTATCGCATCGTAGAAACTTTGGCCGTGAATGAGAGCGGCGTGGGTGGTCGCGGTGTGGATTGGCTAGACAACGGCTACAGCACACACAACCAATATCCAACGCATGCGCAACCGAATTTGATGATCGGCAACCATGATTTAGTGCGCTTTGGTGACTTGTTGCAACGCGGAAACTTGGCGGATGTGAATGATGCAGAATATTGGTTACGCCATAAAGCTGCGTTTGCCTTCCAAGCTGCCTACACTGGGCCAATCACGCTGTACTACGGCGATGAAATCGGGGATCAAGTGGATGGTTTTGCCGCAAAAGAAGACAACAACACCTGCGCCATTCAAGGTTTGTGCGATGATCACGTTGCGCGCAGCAGTGCAAAAATTGAAGGCGTGACGGCGACACTTGACGCAAACCAAGCCGATCTCAAAGCTTACGTGAAATCGCTGATGACGATGCGCAGTGCGCACCCAGCATTGTATCAGGGGTCACGCACGAATTTAGTTGCGAGTAACGGCAGTTATGTGGACTTGAAACAAGCTGGTACAGACAAAGTCTTGTTTGCGCTAAATACCTTAGAGAACCCGAGAACTGTCATTCTTACTCAGGAGAGTGTTGGCACAGGTGAGTTGGTGGATTTGCTCACGAATGAAAAAATAGCTCCGAGCAATGGTCAATATCAACTTCCGATGTCGCCATTACAAGGGCGATTCTTTGCGGTAACTCCCTAGGGAAGAATTATCTAGCATTGCCGCTCATCGGTTGAGCTGACCAGAAGCTTTTCTCATACACAAGCCAAGTGTTGTTGCTGACCCCCATAGGCGCACACTTGGCTTTTTTCCGTCCGTTTTACTTTTCCCTTAATGGTTTTACGACGATGTAGCCAACAAGTTGCTTCGCTTTTTGCATTGGCGTTTGTTTTCAGCCGGTAGATATTTGTGAGATAAGCTGCACATTAAAAAGTAAATTAACACTTGTGCAACGTAAAAGTGTGACCGAAGGATTACTTATGCCTTACTAATATGTTTATCGTGTTTGGGATTTACATAACTAATGGAAAAGTATAATGAAATCCATAACGAAACCCCTCTGTCTTCTTGCTGTTATTAGCTCTCCGCTTGCATATAGCCAAATTCTCAATGGTGACTTTGAACAGTGGAATGGCAGTGCGCCTACGCAGTGGTCAGTGATTGACGCTGGCATCGCGGTGTCGCCAAGCAGCGAACAAATCAAATCGGGCGGCCTGGCTGCTCAAGTCGTCGTGAATACAGGTACCCAAAGCAACACTGACCTTTTGCAAACCATTAATGTGGAGCAAGGGAAAACCTATCCGTTTTCTGTCTCGGTTTATCACACCGAAGGAAATGTAAAAGCACGTCTGGTGGTTGATGGTTATCACAATTACTCAGATCCGCAGCAGGTAAACCAGTGGCAAGAGCTGGCGCATAACTATACTGCGAGTTCGAACAAGACCATCAATGTCGGGTTGCGTTTTTATGATGAGGCCGGTTTTGACGGCTCAGAAGTTGTCTACATCGATAATTTTCAACCGACCGAGACAAGTACACAACCTCCTGTAGAAAGTTGTAGCGATCATGAAGTGGTTCTTACACTCACGACGGACAACTATGGCTCAGAAACTAGCTGGGAGTTGAAAAATAGCCAAGCGCAAGTGCTTTTCTCTGGTCAGGGGTATGAGTCGTCAACCACTATTGAAAAGATCATGTGTTTAGCCGATGGTAACTACCAATTTACGATTCAAGACAGCTATGGCGACGGCATTTGCTGTGGCAATGGTTCGGGGTCTTACGCGTTGAAGGTGGGGGATAATACACTTGCCTCTGGCGCTGAATTTGCGAAAAGCGAAACCACTGACTTTACGTTAGGTGACTCAACCACGACCCCACCAGTAGTTGATGGTTACTACCAAGCGGCGTCTGGCAAGACGGGCTACGCTCTAAAAACGGCGCTGTTTAACATCATCAACAACCACACTAGCCGAGGTTATTCTGCGGTGTGGACCTTGGTAAAAGATGCTGATATTGATCGCTATTACGAAAATGATGGCTCTATTCTCGATATGTATTCAGAGAAACCTGCGGGCAGTGATGCTATCAGCTTCACGAAAGTGACAGACCAATGTGGTCAATATAGCCAAGAAGGGGATTGCTACAACCGTGAACACTCGTTCCCGAAAAGCTGGTTTGGCGGCAAAGTTGAGCCGATGAACTCAGATGGTCACCATTTGTTTGCGACCGATGGCTATGTGAATGCGAAGCGCAGTAACTGGCCATTTGGTGAAGTTGCCACCGCGACGTACGTGTCTAGTAATGGTTCTAAACTTGGTCAAGCAAGTACTAGCCTAGGTTATTCCGGTACGGTGTTTGAGCCGATCGATGAGTTCAAAGGCGACTTTGCTCGTGCCTATTTCTACATGGCAACCCGCTATGAAAATGTTGTAGGTAACTGGGAAGGTAACTCAAGTAATGCGGATGCTGTCCTTGATGGTTCAAGTTCAACGGTTTTTGAACCTTGGATGTTAAACATGCTGAAACGTTGGCACAAAAATGATCCCGTTAGTGAAAAAGAACAAAACCGCAATCAACAAGTGTTTGAGTTTCAGGGCAATCGTAATCCATTCATTGATCACCCTGAGTTTATTGAACAGATTTGGGGAAACTAACACCTTCTTGATTTTGGTATCCACCATTTAGTGACGCCAAAAAAACAAAGGGGAAGCGTGATGCTTCCCCTTTTTCATTACGGATGTTTTTAAATGAAACTAGTTTTTCGTTACCGTCACGATTGGCGCCGACTTGTCAGCCGCGTTGAAGTGGAAGTTGTAATTTCCCGCTTCTGCAATCGCAATTTTGAGGTTTGCACTACCGCCACCGACTTCCATCGTTAGCGCTTTACCAAGCTCAACACTACCTTCGCCACCGAAGTTGGTGTCTGCTGCCCAGTCTGCGCTCGCAACTTTCATCTCGTAGTTGCCCGCCGCTAGGTCAATGTCTAGCGAGTAAACGTCATTTGCTACATAGCTGAACTTCGCAGTTGAGTCTTGCGCTGGAGTATCCCATGTGGTGATAGTGCCACGTAGGTAAAGTGCTGTTTCACCGAATGTTGGTGCATCTGCTGACTTCGTCACTGAAACGACAGGTTTTTCTACGCTTTCATCTTGAACATGTAACGCGTTCAGAGTGAAGTTGTACTTACCAGTTTCAGCGACAGACAACGTACAGTTCCCCGCAGAGCCTAAGTCTAGTGAGCCAGAAGCCAAATCCGCAGCATCACAACCGATGTTTGGATTTGCCCATCCTGCGTCCGCAAATTTGAACTCGTGTTCACCTGCTTCAAGAACGCCAGTTACAGAGTACATGCCATTGCCAATAAAGGTCATCGCCCAGTCACTGTTATCTGACCACTCGTTCATGGTGCCTTTGACGTAAACCACAGTTTCGCCGTAAGGAGGAATGCTCGATACGTCTTTATTGTCCGTGTTTACTGGTAGGCCTGCACCTTGCGCGCCGTCTTGTGGCTGTACGAATACCGCTGTTGTCAGTGCTGGTACTGTGAACGTTTCATTGGCGAAGCTTGCACCTTTCACGATGTCATCCGCAGAGTTTTGTTGAACTTCATGCAGCTCGAAACCAGTTGCGCCAGCAACTTTGAAAGATTTCTCAGTTGATGTTGAGTTAACAACGGCCACGATAGCATCGTAGTTCGAATCCAAATCGGCACCTGCTGATGTGCCATCGTCGATAGACATCACAATCAAGCCTTCCACTTGGTCTTGGCCCACGTTGCGGAAATCAACACGATTCATCACTTCTTGCGCGGTGTCTAAGCGGAACAGTTCGCTTGTACTGCGGATTTTTAGTAGCTCTAGGAATTGTTGCTTAGTCAGCTCGATGTCCGTTGAGTCTGGTTTCGCCGTGCTGTCACCGACGATGGTTTTGATCAACTCCCAGTTTGCACCGTCTTTGTCTTCACGTGGTAGACCAACGTTCCAGTTATTGTCGCTTCCATCGAAGAATACACGGTTGAACCAGTCACCAGAATCGTACGAGTCACGCTGCATTGACTTAGATCGCAATAGCTCAGAACCCATGTGAATGAACGGAATACCTTGACCTAGCATCACCGTTGATAGTGATACAGACTGCATTCGTGCTCGCTCAGCAGATGAAGTGCCTGTCGCAATCTTGTAAGCGTTGTTGTCCCACAGCGTTTGGTTATCGTGCTTAGACACGTAGGAAATGTTCTCTGATGGCACTTTTGTGTAGCCTGCTGGAGCACCATTGTAATCAACATTCTTACCAAGTTTGGTTTCGCCTTTGTAATCCAGAAGGACGTAGTCAGCTAAGTTGCCTGCCATACCTAGACGGACCAGATCTTGGTTGTGTAGGCGGCCATTCACAGATTCTGCATCAGTTTTAGTTTCTTCGTTCGCGTAAGCGGCGTTACCAAAGCCTTGGTTGAAGCGAAGTGGGTGCTTACCTTCTGAATCTACACCGCCATCAAACGGGCTTCCGCCACGAACTGCGTCACGCAGACGATCAGAGAAAGTACCGATTTCTGTCCCCGCCATGTTGACTTGTGTCGCTTGATCGAAGCGAGCGTTTTGCGCGACTTCACCGAAGTCCCAGCCTTCGCCGTAGAATAAAGTATTCGGATCAATTTCACGGACTTTTTCAAGTGCGTAAACCATGACATCTTTCGGCTGGTGGCCCATAAGGTCAAAACGGAAACCATCGACTTTATAGTCATCCGCCCACACCATCAATGAGTCAACCATCAGTTTACCCATCATTAGGTTTTCGGTGGCGGTGTTATCACAACAGGTTGAGTTTTCTACGCCGCCAGTGTTGACGTTTAGGCGGTGGTAGTACCCAGGGACAATCTTATCCAGTACTGATTTTTCGTTCACACCAGATGCATTTGTGTGGTTGTACACGACGTCCATGACCAGTTTCAGATCCATTTTATGCGTCGCTTGAACCATTTCGCGGAACTCAAGAATACGCTTAGACCCGTTAGGATCGGTCGCATAACTGCCTTCTGGCACGGTGTAGTGGTATGGGTCGTAACCCCAGTTGAAGCTGTCTAGCATGCGAAGATCGTTCATCAACGCTTGTGCTTTGCCCGTTGTTGGGTCGTAGCTGTTTAATACCTCTTCAATCACTTTGCCGTCATCTTCGGTCTCACAAATGGACGCTTCTGGCTTGATGCCACAAAGTTTACCCACGGTGTCGGTGATATCGACTCGCTGGTCAGCGTCTTCATCCACGGTTGCAATATCAAATGCTGGCAGGATATGTAGCGTTGTTAGGCCAGCATCTTTTAAAGCTTGTAAGTGAGATACAGACTCACGCTCAGGTTCTGTAAGCGCCAGATATTTGCCATCAAGACTTGGTGTGCCTTTGCTGTCGTTAAAGCTGAAATCACGAATGTGTGACTCGTAAAGGACGTGGTCTTCGTCTTTTTTAACCGTTGGGCGTGCGTAGTTTTTCCAATCTTGAGGCATTAAGCTTGGATCATCTAAATCAACCACTTGCGAGTATCGTGAGTTCTTAGACAAGCTCATTGAATATGGGTCTGTTACCAAACGCGTTTCAACGACGCCAGTTGTTGGGTGGTATACCTTAACTTGGTAGCGATAGTATTTGTTGACAACGTTGCTTTGTGCCTCAGAAACCCAGATACCTGTTGCTGGGTCTTCCGTCATGGCAACGGTCGCTTCTTCTGCTAAGTTTTCATCGTAGATTATCAGATCAACATCTTGGGCAGTTGGTGCCCATAGTTTGAAGGTTGCGGCACCGCCTTCCACAATCGCGCCGAGTTCTTGACCAATCGCGTTACCTGCCTTGGAATCGGCAAACACCGCATCCAAAACGCCCGGCTTTTGCACTTCAGTTGCAGAAATGACGTCACCATTTGCGTTGTAAGCTACCATAACGATTTGTGACTTCAGGATCGTGCGTAGGGTCGCGTCATCGACATCAATGCCTGCAGCTTGGAGGCTAGCAAGGTGACGGAAGCGTGATTTCAGACCATCAGATAAATCACCTGCTTTCGTCAACTCAACCGCTGTGCCACCGGAGATTTGCTTGTCTTCATCCATTTTAATGTCGTTGCTGAGGCTGTAGAACAGCTTCATGGAATCCGCATTGGCCGCCGCTTCCCACGCGATGGTGTTGGCATCTAGCCAATGCGCTTTTTGACCATCAATATCAACAGGGCGTTCTTCGATTGGCTCGTAGTAAAGCTCACTGCTGCCGTGGAAGCCAAACAACCCTTTAGATTCGCCGATTTTCGTCAGCTCCACTTTTGAGTTTGCACTGCCGAATGCTTTCTCATCACCTTTGTGCAGAATGAAGTTCATGCATTCGTGTGGGTCAGAGGCATCTGGGTTCACTTTCAGTACGTAGTAAGCACCGTAGGTGTCGTTGATGCCATCGAATGGATGCGGTGCCGACCAATCCGTTCCTGTGCCAGGAATGCCCATTGCGTCTAAATCTGTGCTGGTACAGCCCTCACCGTTCCACAGGTGCAAGCCCCAACCTTCGTAGTCGCTGGCCGTTGAAGCGGACGCCACATCGCGTTTGTAATAAATGACGACCTCGTTCTCTCCCGCAGGGTACAAGCCTGAGTCTGGGTTCGTCGTATCTTCGTTCGTGCTATCACTACCACAACCGCTGATGACTGCGACGGAAATCAAAGGCAGTACGGTTTTGGCAATTGTTGATAATTTAAATGTCTTATTGTCCACGTTTACAAATCCATTGTTATTGAATTGATATTGAGCTGCGCGCTGCCTTCGCTGACTCAGTCATCAAGAAGGTTTCGCACACGCTAGAAAGGCAGATGCCGAAAAAGGAAATGTTCAACTAGATGCTAATACACTGAATCATCAGCAAAATGTGAGAGCAGGCAGTTAAGTTTTTTACAAGTGAAAATTTTCTGTCACAGTCGATTTTGTTCACAAATTAAATAATAAAACAGACGCATAGTGAGAGCTTCTGCACATCATTAAAATGTAAATTTTTATAGGAGGAGCAAGGGGGGATGATAGGGGAGGAGAATATCTCAGCCCCAAAACCGTGATTAAGTTCTATAAAAATCGCAGTGATATTTTTTAATTAAAAATAAGTTGCAGTGATATTGAATAAAATACCGCCATTAAGTCTTGGCAAGCTTCAGATTTTCGCTAAGTGGTCGTTATATAATGAAGGTAGTCGGCGTTATGTCGGCGCGTAATCTTAAGATTTCCCTGAGAGGGAGATGAATTGGGCCCTGAAACCAAAAGAGGCTATTTATGAGTAGTATGGGCATTGCCATTGCGGCAACTGGCCTTTCACTCGTCCTGATATTTGTGTGGATGATCTCGTTGTCGATGCGGAAACAGAGACTCGAGGCAGAGAGGAAAGCTCGCGAAGCCGCTTATCGAAAGGCGATGCAAAAAGCGCGAGAGCAAGAGCGTAAAGAGCGTGAGTTCAAAGCAGAAACCGGGCATATCCCCACCATTTTATTTCTAGCGAAAGAAGCTGAGAAGGACAACATTCGTCAAGCGCTGTATTGGTATGATAAAGCCGCTAAGTTGGACAATGTGACGGGAATGTACGGTATTGTTCGCTTGAGTGAGCGCATGCGTGAAGATGTGATTTTAAAAGAGCAGGCAAACTTTTGGCGTACCGCCATTGCCGGAATGGAAGGGGATACCGAAGCAAAATTTGCGACAGGCAAAGCGTTGGTTTTTGGTCGCGGAACGGAAAAAAATATTCCCAAAGGTAACCAACTGATTGAAACCGCAGCCGAGGAAGGCTGCATTGATGCCATGCTTTACATGGGTGAGTGGCAACTTTCACCAGACAATAGTGCAGGACGCAGTGCAGATGCACTTTATTGGTTTATGAAAGCGGCTGAAAAAGACAGTGCGGACGGAAAGATCCAAGTTGGCTTATGTTACCTAAATGGTGTTGGTACAGAAAAAAGCATGGTCAAAGGCTGCTATTGGCTTGAAAGGGCCGCAGAAGGTGGCAGCGCCGAGGCGATGTATCATGCTGGCGAAGCGTGGAAGGACAAAGGTAAAACAGGCAATGCGATTGCTTATGTTTGGCTGTTTCTTGCTGCCAATATGGGGTATCAGCCAGCGCGTACGTTGCGTGACGAAGTGGCGACTAATATTGGTGTTGACGTCGTCGTTGGATTGCAATCTATAGCGAAACCGTTGCAAAGAAAGCTGGCGTCAGGGATGGTAAGAAAGCATTCCATTATTCGGGCGCTGAACAAGGTGTACAAACGCGAAGCGTATTTTCCTGCAGAGGAGGAACTTAACGCGGTGCTGAGTGACGAAAATAAAGACGATGCTAACGCATGGGATGAAGCATCGGCGCCGAACTTCCAGCAAGACATGACCACAGCAACGACGGAAGGGCAGACAACCACATCGTCTACCGAAAAAAAGCTCTCTAAAGAGGCGCTCGATTTCACGCAGAATTTCCTTCAACCATAATTTATCTTATCCATAAGCCTCATAATTGAGGCTTTTCTTTTGCCTTTCTGTCTCAGTATCTCTGTCGATCACAATTACAGACTGTAAACTTATCTAAGCGATTCATTTACTGGACTGCATACTATTTATTCGATTTTTCAACACATTTTTAGTGCTTCGCTAAGATGGGATATGTTTATCTTCAAATAGAGGGATTTCCCTCTTTATCTACTTCTCCTGTTGGGCTCAAATCAAGTCTCTTCAATTGATAGTAATAATGATTGAAGAGCAATACTTGATGCCCAGAGTAATAGGTGAATAGTATTCATTACTTTATCTAATAATGTAAATTAAAAATTGTATTATAAATCTTAAATTGTGTTTTTATATTTAGGCATGGATTATTGATTTTATAATTAATTAGGCGCAAGATGACGTACAAAATAAAATAGCATAGATAATATGCAGAATTACACTAGGAAGTAACTTTTTCATTACATGTTTCAGCAGAAATGGAGCGAATTAGTTTGCTCTGTTTTTATTTCTATTAGAGATTTGTGTATGTTGAGAATCATTAGTGCAGATAAATTCATCTCTTCAAGATTTATCTTAGAGTACAGTAAGGCTGAGTTCGCTTCTTTATTAGGCGTTTCCGTTGCTAAGATAAGTAATATTGAAAGTGGAAAATCTTCAATCCCCCCGGTGTACGATTACGCCATTAATTATTTACTTAGTGAGCATCCTTTTAAAGATAGTGCTGTTGACGCTTTATGCTCTCACGAAACGTTAAACTTTGCTCGGCGTATTGACGTCAACACCAAAGTAAAGCGCCTGTCCTGCAAGCGCTGCGATAGCCGAAGGCTGCACGTTATGGCAGGAATGAGTGGGTTGTATTTTGTTGAGTGTATGGATTGTAAACATACCATGTACTCGTCAGGCATGTCTGTAAAGCGTTATCAGCAATGGTCGAATGGTGGAGTCAAGCTAGATAGTCATTTATTCAATTAAGTTGTTTTTTCTTTATATCCAAAGTAAAGAGCCATCAATACATGTGTTGATGGCTCTTTTATTATGTGTTTAAATTTGGTTAAAAGCGGGGTGTTTTAAACTGCAATAATATAATTTAACTTATTATATAGTGATGTAAATCTCAAAACTTTATTTTATTATAATAACCTTCTTTTTAATAATGGGCGTTGTCACATAATTATTGAAGGATCTTTCTTTTTAGGTGCGTTTCAATATCATTGAGATAGAAATTGGAAAGTGATGAAAGTCTCTAAATTTTAATTCGATAAAATAAGTCTTTTAAATATGAAAATTTAATCACGAAATTTGTAATTTGAATTTTAAATAAATATTTCGTTTGTAATATCTGTCCTTGTCATTTTTAAAGAACAAAAAAGAGATATTTCAAATGAAACGTTTAATTATAGGTGTTAGTCATTACATGCCTGAAGACTTTAGCTTATTAGCTGAATCTTTAGATGAACAATTTAATCGTCACTTACTGCCTTTAGAACAAGTTGAATTAACCGACGTTGGTGCAGCTATTATTACGTCAGCAGACATTAAAGCGGGTCTGCACAGAATGATTTCGGAAACAGGGTACGGAATTCCTGTTTTCTTAGTGACCGATGAAACTCCAGTTTCGGCAGAAGATTACGTTTGGTTAACAGGGGTTATTGATTTAGAAAGACAATCTATCGATTACTACTGCCGTCAAATTAATGAAGCAGTGACTAAATATGAGTGTCGTCTGCTCCCTCCTTTCTTCAAGCAATTAACGCACTACGTTGAGATGGGTAACTCGGCGTTTGACTGTCCAGGGCACCAAGGTGGTCAGTTCTTCAAAAAACACCCTGCTGGTAAACAATTCTACGATTTCTTTGGCGAAAACCTGTTCCGTAGTGACTTGTGTAATGCGGACGTGGACTTAGGTGACTTACTGATCCACGAAGGTTCTGCACACCAAGCGCAAGCACACGCTGCAAAAGTATTTAACGCTGACAAAACTTACTTCGTACTCAACGGCACTTCTGCTTCAAACAAAGTGGTGTGTAACGCGCTAGTAACTGAAGGCGATTTGGTATTGTTCGACCGCAATAACCACAAGTCAAATCACCACGGCGCGTTAATCCAAGCGGGTGGTATGCCAGTTTATCTAGAAACGGCGCGTAACCCTTGGGGCTTCATTGGTGGTATGGATGAGCACTGTTTCGATGAAGAGTACATTCGTGCTCAAATCGCGAAAGTATCTCCAGAGCGTGCACGAGATGAACGTCCGTTCCGCTTGGCCATCATCCAGTTGGGTACTTACGACGGTACAATTTATAACGCTCGTTACGTCATGGATAAGATCGGCCACCTTTGTGACTACATCTTGTTTGACTCGGCATGGGTAGGCTATGAGCAGTTCATCCCTATGATGAAAGATTGTTCGCCACTGCTACTGGATCTGAAACCAGAAGATGCGGGTGTGATCGTGACCCAGTCTGTTCACAAGCAACAAGCTGGTTTCTCTCAAACGTCGCAAATCCACAAAAAAGACCGCCATATCAAAGGCCAAGCTCGTTACTGCAATCACAAACGCTTTAACAACGCGTTTATGATGCACGCATCGACATCTCCTTTCTATGCGTTGTTTGCTGCATTGGATGTGAACGCGAAGATCCACGATGGTGAAGCAGGCTTACGTTTATGGAGCGACGCGGTTAAGACAGGTATCGAAGCGCGTAAAGAAATTCTCAAAAGTTGTGAGTTAATTCGTCCGTTCATTCCAAATGAAATTGAAGGTCAACCTTGGGGCAGTTACGACACTGATGTGATCGCGACCAACAAGAAGTTCTTCATGTTCGAGCCAGATGCAAACTGGCACAAGTTTGAAGGTTATGGCGAAGGTCAATACTTTGTTGACCCATGTAAATTGTTGCTAACCACGGCAGGCATTGCCGAAGACGGGAGCTACGCAGATTTCGGTATTCCGGCAACGCTATTGGCGAACTTCCTTCGCGAAAACGGCATCATCCCTGAGAAGTGTGACTTGAACTCCATCTTGTTCCTACTCACTCCTGCCGAAGATATGGGTAAGATCCGTCACCTTGTCGCACAAATCAACCGATTTGAAAAATTCATTCGTGATGATGCACCTCTCAGTATCGTGCTACCAGGCGTCTACGAAGCGAACAAAGAGCGCTACCGTGGTTACACCATCCGTCAGCTATGTCAGGAAATGCATGACATGTACAAAGAGCTGAACGTGAAACAGCTACAAAAAGCGATGTTCCGCAGTGAATACTTCCCACAAATGGTTCACAAACCGGACGTGGCAACGCGCAAATACTTCCGCGGTGAATGCGATTACTTACCACTTAAAGAGGCCGTCGGCCGCGTAGCCGCCGAAGGTGCACTACCTTACCCTCCAGGCATTATCTGTGTGATCACTGGTGAAATCTGGACTCAACAGGTGGTGGATTACTTCTTATCTCTAGAAGAAGGCATCAACCGATTCCCAGGCTTCGCGCCAGAAATTCAAGGTGTGTACCTTGAAGATGTCGACGGTCGCACTACCGCACATTGCTATGTCCTAAAAGATTAATCTACCCGTTCGCACCACGCTCCGGCGTTGGTGCGAACCGCTTATTCGTGGAGAATAATTTATGAGTACTGAAACTAAAAAAATGTCGGTGGTGCAGTTAACCATTCTGACGTTCATCAACATGGCTGGCTCCGGTATCATTATGCTGCCAAGTAAACTGGCGCAAGTGGGCACCATTTCTGTGTTATCTTGGCTGATCACGGCAGCGGGCTCTTTGGCGTTGGCTTATGTGTTTGCAAAATGTGGTCGCTTTAGTAAACGTGACGGCGGTATGAACGGTTACGCGTCTTACGCATTCGGTAAATCGGGTGCGTTTATGGCGGGCTGGACTTACGGTTTGTCGCTCCTTATTGCGAATATTGCGATAGCGATTACCTGTGTGGGTTACGGCTCCGCATTTTTTGAAGTGACCCTATCTCCGGTCGAAACCTGTTTGTACACCATCGCCATTCTTTGGATTTGTACTTTCGCTAACTTCGGTGGTGCGAAAATTACAGGTCAAATCGGCACCTTCACGGTATGGGGTGTGATCCTACCGGTATGTTCGCTAGGTATTGTTGGTTGGTTCTGGTTTAACCCAACCATGTACATCGAAGCTTGGAACCCACACCACCTGCCATTTGGTGAAGCTGTGAGCGCTTCTATTGCCATGACACTATGGGCGTTTCTTGGTCTTGAATCGGCTTGTGCGAACTCTGAAGCAGTAGAAAACCCAGAGAAGAACGTACCAATCGCAGTATTGGGCGGTACGTTGATTGCTGCGGTGGTTTACATTGTATCGACAAACATCTGTTCTGGTATCGTTGCAAACTCTGAGCTTGCCGCTTCTACCGCGCCATTCTCAACCGTATGGTCTGTGATGCTTGGCTCAGCAGCAGGTAAAGCGGTTGCTGGTATGGCGGTATTGGCTTGTGCGGGTTCTCTATTAGGTTGGCAGTTCACTATCGCGTCAGTGTTCAAATCATCTTCTGATGCGGGCTTCTTCCCTAAATTGTTCTCTCAAGTGGACAAACGTGGTACGCCAATCAAAGGTATGGTGGCCATCACGGTTATCCAATCGGTACTGTCTTTAATGACTATTTCTCCAACGCTGAACGAGCAGTTCGAAGCGCTGGTTAACCTAGCGGTAGTAACGAACGTAATTCCTTACATCCTATGTATGGGCGCAATTTTCATCATGCAGCAAGTGGCGCACGTGCCAGAGCGCGAGATGAAAACCACCAACATTATCGCTCTGATTGGTTCTCTATACAGCTTCTACGCGCTATATGGTTCTGGCTACGAAGCGATGATGTGGGGCTCAATCGTCACCTTCCTAGGCTGGAGTGCTTACGGTCTGATTGCTGCCAAGCATGAGCCTTTAGCAAATTAAAAAATAATAATGAAAGAGCCTTCCCAAACGCGGTGTGGAAGGCTCTTTGTTTTTAGGCGCTTATGCCAAGCCCAAGTCAGAACAAGGCTCTTGGGAATAAATATCCAATGATGTGAAAACTCATTTTCGACATTTGGAGGACGAAAGATGATAAGTCAACCTGTTAAAATCGGTGACGATACCGCCGTAGTCATTCCAAGCGTAATCCTGACTCAACTCGGGATAAGGGAAGGAGATACCCTAGAAATCGCACTGAATAAAGACAAAATGGAAATCAAGAAGATGGTGTTGAAAACCAGCGCTCCAACTTACTCTGAAGAAGTTAACGAGAATTGAGTTAGAGAATCTTGGTTTGTCGGATACACTACTGGTTTCGCAAAACTGGCGCTTGCCGCTGTCTTTGAACTATCGATAACAACAATAAGAGGTAAGGTACTATGCAAGGTATCCTCTCTATACAATCTCATGTTTCTTTTGGTCATGCTGGTAACAGCAGTGCCGTTTTCCCAATGCAACGCATGGGCTTCGAAGTATGGCCGATTCATACCGTTCAATTTTCTAACCACACGCAGTATCAAGAAGGCTGGACTGGGAGAGCGTTTGCGGCTGAAGACATCAGCGAGTTAGTTCGTGGTCTTAGTAACATCGGTGCATTGGAAAAGTGCCAAGCGGTGTTGACGGGCTACCAAGGCAGCGCAGAGCAGTGCCTTGCTGTCGAAGAAACCGTGACGAAGGTGAAGCAAGCGAACCCGAAGGCACTTTATGTTTGCGACCCTGTGATGGGCGCGCCAGACAAAGGCTGTATTGTGGCGCCGGGTATTGCAGAAAACTTGTTAAACCGTCTGATGCCAATGGCAGATGTGATCGTGCCTAACCAGTTCGAGCTAAGCCAATTTGCAGAGATGGAAATCCACTCGTTAGACGATGCGATCACGGCATGCCAACGTGCACTAGCGAAAGGTCCAAAAATAGTGCTAGTGAAGCACCTTTACTGCCTAGAGAATGGCTGCTTCAACATGTTACTGGCAACGCAAGAAGGCATTTACTTAGCGAAGCGCCCTCAGTTTGAGTTTGTCAAACAACCTGTGGGTGTAGGCGACCTTATTTCGGCTATCTTCACCGCTGGATTATTGAAGGGTTGGTCTCCTAAACAAGCTTTCCAACACTGCCATGACGCGTGTTACGGGGTATTAAGCGCCACTTACCATGCCGGGGAGTGGGAGCTGCAAACTATCGCGGCACAGCAAGAGTTTGTTGAGCCAAGTAAGCATTTCTCAATTGAAGAGGTGGCTCTGGCCACCGCGTAATTGAGCGCAAATAATTAGTATATAAAAAAGGGGAGCCATCATCGGCTCCCCTTTCTATTTGTTCTGTCAGTCTTACTGAGCTTTTTGCTGTTCTGATTTACAAACTGCTGCTGTGAAGACAACGTCTGTTGAACTGTTTAGTGCAGTTTCAGCAGAGTCTTGAATCACGCCGATGATGAAGCCAACCGCTACAACCTGCATTGCTACGTCGTTTGAGATACCAAACAGACCACACGCAAGTGGGATAAGTAGTAGCGAGCCACCTGCAACACCTGATGCGCCACATGCAGAAACCGCAGCCACAATACTTAGCAGTAGCGCAGTCAGTAGATCAACTTCAATACCCATAGTGTGCACAGCTGCAAGCGTTAGCGTGGTGATAGTGATTGCAGCACCAGCCATGTTAATGGTCGCACCTAGTGGGATAGATACTGAGTACGTATCTTCGTCCAGTTTTAGCTTCTCACATAGTGCCATGTTTACTGGGATATTCGCCGCACTTGAACGAGTGAAGAACGCGGTTACACCACTTTCACGTAGGCAACGGAATACAAGTGGGTAAGGGTTTTGCTTAGTTTTAACGAACACGATCGCCGGGTTTACAACGAGTGCGATGATCATCATAGCGCCAAGAAGAACCGCCAGAAGGTGTGCGTAGCTTGCTAGTGCGCTAAAGCCTGTTGTTGCGAACGTTGAAGCAACCAGGCCAAAGATACCAAATGGTGCAAGACGAATGATAAAGCGAACAATGTGAGACACGCTGTGGCTGAGATCTTCAAACACGGCTTTCGTTGTTGCAGATGCGTGGTGTAGCGCAAGACCCAGACCCACACCCCAAGCAAGAATGCCGATGTAGTTTGCTTCTACTAGTGCATTTACTGGGTTGTCGACCAGTTTAAACAACAGTGTGCGTAGAATTTCAGCAATACCTTGAGGCGGCGTTGCACCTTCAGCGCCGGTGACAAGCGTTAAATTGGTCGGGAAAAGGAAGCTTAGAACCACTGCTGATAGAGCCGCGAAGAACGTACCCATCAGGTACAGTACAACGATTGGACGCATGTACGTGTGCTGGTTTTTCTTTTGGTTCGCAATTGAAGCGGCAACCAAAATAAACACAAGGATTGGCGCGATCGCTTTAAGAGCACCAACAAAAAGGCTACCAATTAATCCTGCACTTTCGGCATGGCTTGGGGAAATTGTGGCGAGCAAAATACCAAAGACAATACCGACAAGGATCTGGACGACGAGGTTACCACGAGCAAATCGGGCAACGAGGCTGTTGTGTTGCATACATCATTCCTGCAATTTTATGGCAGAGCGAGCAGGGCAATAGTCCATCATTACACGGCGATAATGCCCTTGTATTGCAAGGGGTGAGCATTGCTTCTGGTCACTAAGACACATGATTATCAATTATCCTGTTTTTATAAATTCAGCCATTTTCTTGCTGAATATCACATATCTTAGCTTGGTAATATTTTGTGTCTAGTTTTAGTTTGTTTTTGGATTAAATGTTTGCTCAATGTTATTTAAATAAGATTTTTATGTTGAAAATTATCATTAGTTATGAGTAATGGTTTTTAATAAAGTTGTTAAAAAGGAGACTTTCGTCTCCTTTGATTTTATTGACAACTCAAACGTAACAAATCAATAACTTTGTTGGCGCCTGCGCTTATCACTCATGGCATTTCGAGTGAGTTTCCCGAACTGTCGACTTTGAGCTCGTTGCTCTGCCAAAGTCGCGCCGTTAAAGGCTTGTTCTCGCAATAGTTTTTGATAGTTATTGAAACGACGAATCTCCAGTGTGCCATTTTCAATCGCAGCTTGAACTGCACAACCCGGCTCAGTTTGATGCTGGCAATCACCAAAGCGACAACGTTGAGCGAGACCCTCAATGTCAGAAAATGCCTCACTGACGCCCAGTTCGCAGTCTGCTAGTTGAAGCTCGCGCATTCCCGGAGTATCAATCAAGATGCCGCCATCAGGTAATAGATGGATAGAGCGCGATGTGGTTGTATGTCGCCCTTTGCTATCGTCTTCACGAATATGCCCAGTCGCCTGTTCTTGCTGCCCGAGTAATGCATTCACAAGAGTTGATTTGCCAACGCCTGAAGAACCGATAAAAGCGACGGTTTGTCCTTCTTCGCACCAGCTCATGAGTTTAGAAGCACTCTCTGTTTCTAAGCCGTTGACTGTCTCTATGACTAATAGAGGGTCGAGCTTCTGTACTTGGCTTTTTAGTTCATCAATGTTGCCACACAAATCGGCTTTGGAAAGCACGATGACGGGTTCGACTTCGGCTTCATGAGCCAAGGCGAGATAGCGTTCAATACGACTTAAATTGAAGTCGTCGTTAAGGGAACAGACGATAAAAACGGTATCCACATTTGCGGCGATGAGCTGCTCTGCCACTTTGCTGCCCGCTGCTTTGCGGCTAAAGAGGCTCAAGCGATCCAGTAAACGAACAAATTGCTGATCGTCATTTAAGATAGCCCAGTCTCCGACGGTCATATTGGGTAGAGAGTGGTGGGCATTGAGGTGAACTTGCCCCGTTTCTGTCGCCAATAGGTAACCACTTCGGTGATGCGCAATCACACGTGCAAAGATAGTGTCGTCGTAATCGTCTAGTGTAAGTTGTTGCTGAAAAAATGGTTTCCAACCCAATCGTTTTAGTGGGTTTGAAGTTGAAATTAATGTGTCACAAAAAGTATGTGTTTGATTCATTGTTGAATTATCCCAGACGCAAAAACGCGCCTTAATACAAATCGCATTAGGGTCTAATTCGGATAGAGTTGACCCCGGTGAAGACCGGGCAGAGAAGGGGAGTTGTGGCTATGCCACGCAATTGGTGCGGTTAGGGTTACCCTTGCGATGCCCAGTTAGTGTTATTCAATACAATCATCATGTGTCCTCTTCGTTGGTTAATAAATAAGTGAATTAATTAAGCCAAGAGAGTATAGCCGCCCTTTTTCTTAGAGGGTAGCTATACTGCGAAAATATTAGCTTTGTTTGTTGATGCGCTCTTCCATTATCTGCGAATACGTGTTGGCTTTTAAGCCGTATATGATTTGGACATGACGCTCATCCAGTATCACGACGCCATGTGCGCCATGATTTTTGAGTGCATTTTTATCTATGATGGACGTCGTTCTGAGGGTAAGACGCAGCCGAGTCGCGCATGCTCCGGTTTCTAGCAGGTTTTCTATCCCCCCAATGGCGTCAATGATCGTATCGACGTCTTGTTCGACATTGGGGTTGGTTTGAGTTAGGAAACTGAAAAACTGTTTCAGCACTGACTTAACTGTCATTTGAGGAGCCTTCAGTCGTCAGTTTTGAAATGGCTTCAACAATCGGTGCCGGCGAGAGTGTATGCGGTACCTTGGTGATTAACGTGCCATCCGGCTTCAAGAAGTAAAAGTAAGAGCTGTGATCAAGCGTGTATTTGAGCTCCGAGCCTTCCAATTCGGTTTTGCGGAAAATAACACCATAGTTGTGTGCCAAAGGTGTGGTTACATCAAGCGGTGCCGATAGGCCTTCAATCATTGGATGGAAGTAATGGGCATATTTCGCCGAGGCATCGGCCTCATCACGCTCTGGATCTAAAGAAATGAACATTGGGCGCAGTTGCGCTTTTTGCGCTTCATCGATCTGATTTAGGGCTCCTGCTAGCATAGCAAGCGAAGTTGGGCAAACATCCGGGCAGCGAGTAAAACCAAAATAGACGACTCGAATGCGAGGGTCATTCACATCGAAGATATTGACGGCTTGGTTATTTTCCCCAAACAATACCGTTTGTTGAGACGTGGAACTATCCACTTGCTCTGGCTTCGTTTTCTGATTATCTAAATAGCTTTTTACGCCAAACCCGAGGGCGAAAGCAACTACGAGAAATAGGGACCAATTGCGGCTCATAACGATTCCTTATCTTTGCATTTTTATAGCAGGGTAAACGGTACTCTCTCCATCACTGAGTTCACCAACCCAGGTCATGGCGTCTTGAGTGCAAACCGGCAGAATGATGTCACCTTGATATTGACCGGGAGCGACTTGCTTCAGTAAAAACTTGGGTTCTCCCATCTCCATTTCTCTTCCTGAAAGGCTTAGGACGAGTTGTTCAGCATCGCTTGTGCGCCACTCAACATTCAGAGTAGTAGGGACCAAGGGTTGAGCAGTATCTGCGTTGAGCGTCATCGTAACATTCTCTTGAACGCACGAGGCAGTAGAGAGAAAGCAATACTCATCTATCGGTTTGATCGGAGTGGATGAAGAAAAGCTTTTTAGTAAAGTCGGGGCATAAAATCCCGCAACCAGTGCGGCTGAAACAGCGGCGATTTGTAACACTTTCATTAAGGTTCAGCATTTATCACTTAACATTACCTGCATCGTAGCACAGAAGCGTCATTAGCCAACTCGTGGCCTAGATAAATTGTGCGTTGTGCCTCGATGACAGAGAGCAAAATAACCGCGCGGCTTAGGGGCTGTTGAATCAAGCCCATAAAGATTTTCAATTGCGATGATTTTCTCTTTGCCAACAAACAAGAACGAAGCCAATTGGCTCCGTTCTTGTTTGTTGATTCCGTATTGATTTGATACCGCAGTTACTTGTCTGAATCTGCAAATTTTTCGAGACTCAAAACCAGCGCAATGGCAGCGAGCATCATCACAACGGCAAGCACTAACTGAGAAGGTTGTGATGTTACGTGTTCAAATTCAAATGGTGATAGGTTGTGCTGTAGCAAGGGCACTTGCTCACCCTTTGAATTGGTGCGCCAAGTGATGGTTTCTTTCCAAGGCCAAATCTTTGGTAACGTACCAATCATTAAGCCTGTCAAAAACATCAGAGTGAAATCGCGGAACTTGCGTAGTAACCACGACAATAGATGCGAAAAGGACAGCAAACCAATCACACAACCTGACAAAAACAGCGCTAATGTATCGACTTGGAAGCCTTTCACGGCGGCTAATACTGGCGCATACATCCCAATCAATAACAAGATAAAACTGCCAGAGATGCCCGGTAAGATCATCGCGCAAATCGCGATAGCACCAGCGAACAATGTGTTAATGGCCGTTGGTTCCATGTGCAGAGGTTTAAGCACGGTGATGCTGTAAGCAAACCCGACACCAACAAGTAGAGTCACAAAGCGGATAAGATCACGTTGTTCAACCTGACGAATAATGTGATAGACCGATACCAAAATCAGACCAAAGAAAAATGACCAAAGTGGGATGGGGTGTGTGTCAAGAAGCCAAGTGATCAACTTTGCTAGCGTAGCAATGCTGGTGAAAATACCGGCAAACAGAGCGATAAGGAAGAAACCGTTGATGTGATTAAAGGCGGCTTTAACCCCTTTTTTTCGCCAAATAGAGAAAAGTGATGGGTTAATGCGTCGAATGCTCTCAAGCAGCGTATCGTAAATGCCGGTGATAAACGCGATGGTGCCGCCTGATACGCCAGGAACAACATCTGCTGCGCCCATGGCGATTCCTTTGAAGAAAGTAATTAAGTAGTTCATTGCTCTAATGCTAAGTCGTTTCGATGGCACAGAGTATACAAACATTGCGACGAAAAAAGTATGAAATAGTGCTGTAGCTACTGGGTTTTATATCCAAGCAATTGCTTATTTTTGTTACAGGTTATGAGGTGATTCAAATACAACGATATCTTAATATTTGGTTTACATTATTGAGATGATTAACTGTACTATCAATGGCTACGCCTGTTGCATTATGCAAATGCAATTTGATAATTGAATTTGCGTTTTGCTATATTTTATATAGACAAATTCACTTTATATGAGATCCTGTGCCCAAAAATAAGTCTTTGCATTTTGGCATGATTAATGCATAATACTGCTCGACCCTTCTTAAGCCGAGGGTCACCTAGCCAACTGACGTTGTTAGTGAATACAATTTGTTCACACTAAATATAAGCCAATCGCGATTATTGCGGTTGGCTATTTTTTTATATGAACAACGTTACTTACGTGCTTTGCAAATTGCACTTCTCTCGTTCTAGACTCATAAAAAAGGGCTGACGCATCACGCCAACCCCTTGTATTTCACTTTAGGTTTTAATCTGTTTTCTTGAGCTGATCAGTACCCCATCAACTGGAGTAAATTTTCAGCTGTCACAATGGCCTCTTTACGATTGGCGATATTGAGCTTTTGGTACAAGTTGCGAATGTGGGTTTTAATCGTGGTGCCTGCCACATCAAGCTCTTGCGCGATTTGCTCATTACTGAAACCAGAATAAATCAAACCAAGCACCTGCCACTCACGTTGAGTCAGTGGGCTTGTGCGAACCAGTTCCGGTACGTTAGGGTGGTTTACCAGTTTCTCAATGAAGTCTTCATCAAAGTGAATAGAGCGGCTGCGCTGATTGGAGGAAATATCCTTCATCAATTGTTGAGCGCGGTGACGTTCTAGATCGCCTAACTCATGGCGGAGGCTTAACTTCTCCAGTAGCCCGCCAATGGTGGCGCCATCAATGAGGAAATTACCTACCATCCCCGTCTGGTTTGTCATCACTAACGCTTCTTTTAGCAAAGCTTTTGCTTGCTCTTCGTCTTTTTGACGAGCAGCAAACACCGCTTCGACCACTAAGTTGCGATTAGTATCTGTGATCAGGTTGGTTCGACGAGCTTCACTTTGGAGGAAATCTAATGCTGCGCGCGCTTCGGTATATTGACCTAAGTTGATGTGTGCGCGTGCAATGTTACGCCATTGCAATTGTGAAAAGTGGTTGCATGCCGATTCAGGACGAACCGCAGTGTTGAGCCATTCTTGCATTGCATCGGTATTCCCGCGCGCTTGCCAAAACAGGATCAACGATAGTGAGGCGTTTGCTGTCCAATCTACGTGGTAAGTCGACTGCTTCATCAAATGTTGAATGTGCTCAATGAATTTACCGGCTTTGTCTAGCTCGCCACGGCCAACCGCAATACGCGCCAGCATCGAGTAGCTGTGTAAGTGCTTACTTGGCGAATGGTTTTCGAGAATTTGTAGACCTCGGTAGGCACATTCTTCTGCTTCATCAAGTCGGTTCCAGCACCAAAGCACTTGCGCTCGAATACGCAGCAAAAACTCGTGCAGAGGAACATGTTGAAGTTGCTGATCTTCAATCAGGCGGAATGCGGAATCTTGCAGCTCAAAGGCGGCTTGTACGTAACCTTGCGCAATCAAAATCTCGCTTTGTTGTAAAATCGCCCATAACGCTTGGTGGTAAACTTGGTACTGACGCGCCAATTTTTCGGTTTGTTGCATCATCGGTAACGCGCGGTCGAGTTTACCTAGCACGTGGTTAACTTCGCCAACAACCGAAGTTGCCACAATGCGGCTACGGTAAATCGTGTTATCAAGTTGGCTAAGTGCTAGCTCCGCTAATTCGAGTGCTTTCTCTGGCTGGTTGCTGTTGATAGCCACTTGAGCAAGCAGCGCGTTTGCTTGACCTTGATAATGAATATCTAACTCAATGTTACGCTTTTTATGCTCCTCTTCCGCTTCTTCAAGCAAGTGGCCTACTTGGTTATAACGGTGTTGACTTTGAGCCAACCAAGCTCGGAGCATTGTAAGTTTTGGGTGGCTGAACAGAAGCTCAGCATCCAACTTATTAATTGAGCTTTCCAGTGTGCTGAGCTCGCCTTGGTTAAACATCTTCCAGCCGAATTCGTTTAGAATTTCTACCACCAAGTCTTTATCGTTCGACTTTTGTGCATGGTGAATCGCTTGGTGCGGTGCTTTTTGTTGTAACCAGGCAACAGCTGCATTGCGGTGGAGATCTTTTTCTTGCTGAGGAATACGCGCTTGGCGCTCATGAGACAAAAACTCACCAAATAAGTTATGGAATCGGAACCAGTTTTGCTCCCCTTCGAGCGGGTAAATGAATAAGCCGTAGCGGTTTAATGATTCGATCAAACCAAGCGCATCTTCGCGTTGGGTGAGGGCAAACACCAACTCATCATTGAAGTGGTCAAGCACGGAAACTTGCATCAAGAAATGACGAGTTTCGTGATCGAGTAGGTCAAATACTTCTTCGACCAGGTAATCCCACAAATGCGCGTGATTGAACTGAGATACCGACTCTACGGTTTGTGCCAATGTACGGTTTTGATGTTGCGCTTGCAACGCGATCAACTGCATCGCCGATGGCCAACCTTCCACATAGGTTCTGAGGCTGTTTGCCATGTCTTCGTCGATGCCATCGGCAATACGCTGATTAAAGAAACGAGTCGTTTCTTCGGTATCGAACGCCAACATCTCGTTGCCGATTTCGATCATTAAATCACGAACACGTAAGTTTGCAGTACCCAGAGGCGGCGCTGCACGACTTGTTACCACAACGGTGAGGTTGTCTGGCATGTGTTTTAAGAAGAAACGCATGGATTCATGAATTTCATCGTTGGTGATCAAGTGATAGTCATCAAGCACCACATAGCACTCTTGATGAAAATCAGCCATTTCCGCGAATACTTCGCTGAATAAAGAACGTAGAGAAGAGATCTGGCGTTTTTCCGCCAGTTTTTGTGCGTTAGAGCAACTGAAGTTGGTGGCTTTGTTTAATGCTTGAAGTAGGTAGTTCACAAAACGAAAGCCGTCGTTATCGCTGTCATCAATGCTGTACCAACCGACGTTTGGTTTATCGGATAGCCACTGCGCTGCCATGGTGGTTTTTCCGTAACCTGCTGGGGAGCGGAATAAAACCAATTTGTAGTAAGGCGCTTGCTGTAGTAAGTCCAACACTCGTGGGCGCACGATGGCATTGTGCAGGCGTCCTGGTCGAGTAAGCTTAGATGGAATCCACATTAGTAATTATGTCCTTATTTATGTATACCCAAGTGATTGCGACATGATCATTTCAGTAAGGCCCCCTCGAAAGCTTCGTCTTACTGAATGATTTCACCGGCATCAAAAACTGTTTGAATGCTGGTTGATGTCGCCTCTTGTTGGGGCTTGCATCCGTCTGAAAAAGCATTCCATACGGTCACTTAGATATAAAAGCTAGCGAAAACTAGAAATAACTCACACCGCCTAATTCTAGTTTGTATAAAAAGCGTACAATCCTGTGAGCCGTGTGGGATGTTACGACATCAGAAATGTCCGTTACTTTGATCCACTTCCTAATTCTCAAGGGTTGATGGATTTACCATCAACTACGCCCTTTATTTGTGATTTTTGTCACTTAAATATCTTTTGTGTCGAACGTATTAAGATCTCGTTGCACATCGATTATGAAAAATCTTTCCATGTTAACCAAGTTAATGTGACCAATATTACAATTTTCACATCATCAGATGAGTGGGCTATAAAAAGCGTCATGAACGGGTTTTAACCTTTCTCATATTCCATTGTGATCAAAATCACTAAGAACTGGAGCAAAGCTCACTTTGTTGAGATTTGGATCACTAACCTAGCAATGGTACCCCCTCTACGCCCTCAGCCCTCCTCCTTCAAAGGAGGAGAATTAGGAGGATGTTTATTCACAGAGGTAAATGCACGATGTATGGCAGATGAATTACCAAAAGACGTGAGAATTTCGTAATGAAACCTACTCAACAAAAACAATTTGACAAGAAGTCGTTCCAAGAAAGCGTAAAGAAACACCTATCTGTAACTTACGCTCACACGATTGAAAACGCAGACAGCCGCGCTTGGTACCTAGCAATGGGTCATGCACTGGCTGAGTTCACTACTTTAGATTTGCTTGCTACTGAAGAAGATCCACGCATTAAAAGTGCGAAGAGCGTTAACTACCTTTCGCTAGAGTTCCTTATCGGTCGTTTGACGGGTAACAACCTAATCAGCATGGGTCTGTACGAACAAGTAACAGAAGCAATGGCTGAACTGGGTTACAACCTAACTGACCTGCTAGAAGAAGAACGTGACCCATCATTGGGTAACGGTGGTCTTGGTCGTCTAGCGGCATGTTTCATGGATTCATGTGCGGCACAAGAATTCCCAACCGTCGGTTACGGCTTGCACTACGAATACGGTTTGTTCAAACAGTCTTTCAAAGATGGTCGCCAGCAAGAAGCACCTGACGCATGGCGTGGTGTAGAAGGCTACCCTTGGGAAATTGCTCGTCCAGAACTCGCACAAGAGATCGGTTTCTACGGTCACGTTGAAGTGGTTAACGAGAACGGTAAAGAAGTTCGCAAATGGGTTCCTGGCATGTCTGTAAGAGCAATGCCTTGGGATCTACCAATTGTGGGTTACGAATCAGACACGGTTTACCCGCTACGTCTTTGGGAATGTCAGGCAATTGCACCATTCTCGCTAGCAAGTTTTAACAACGGTGACTACTTCGAAGCGCAGCACGCACTGATCGACGCAGGCAACATCACTAAAGTGCTTTACCCGAATGACAACCACGAGAAAGGTAAAACACTTCGTCTAATGCAACAGTACTTCCACTCAGCTGCGTCTGTACGTGACATCCTACGTCGCCACGAAGCAGCTGGCTACTCGCTAGCGGATCTACCGAAGCAAGAGACTATCCAGCTTAACGATACGCACCCGACGATTGCGATTCCTGAGCTAATGCGCATCCTGATGGACGAAAAAGGTCTAACTTGGGAAGCGGCTTGGGAAATCAGCTCTCAAACATTCGCGTACACAAACCACACGCTACTTCCAGAAGCACTAGAGACATGGCCAGAGTCGCTAATTCAGCACCTACTACCACGTCACATGGAGATCATTTACGAGATCAACCACCGCTTCCTACAAGACGTACGTGTAATGTGGCCGGGTGATGTTGCGAAACAACAGAAGCTTTCTATCATCGAAGAAGGTTTCCACCGCATGGTTCGCATGGCAAACCTATGTGTAATTGGCTCTTACGCAGTAAACGGTGTAGCGGCACTTCACTCTGAATTGGTTAAGAAAGACCTATTCCCAGAGTTCCACGAAATGTACCCAACACGTTTACACAACGTAACGAACGGTATTACGCCACGTCGTTGGTTGAAGTTCTGTAACCCAGGTCTTTCTAAGCTAATCACAGAGAAAGTCGGCCCAGAATGGCCAGCGAAACTAGAGCAACTAGAAGGCATTGCTAAGTACGCCACTGACGAGAAATTCCAGAAAGAATTCATGGCAGTGAAGAAAGAGAACAAAGAACGCCTAGCTAACTGGGTGAAAGAGAACATGGGTATCGAACTCGATACTAATGCGATCTTCGATGTTCAAATCAAGCGTCTGCACGAGTACAAGCGCCAGCACTTAGACCTTCTACACGTACTGTCTCTGTACCATCGCATTATTAACGAACCAGGCTTCGAATGTGTGCCTCGCGTTGTGTTCTTCGCAGCGAAAGCGGCACCGGGTTACCACCTAGCGAAAGAAATCATTTTCGCTATTAACAAGATTGCTGAGAAAGTGAACAACGACCCTCGCATCGGCAACAAGCTGAAAGTGGTCTTCATTCCTGATTACCGCGTGAGTATGGCTGAAATTATTATTCCTGCGGCGGACGTATCACAACAAATTTCACTTGCGGGTAAAGAAGCATCAGGTACTGGTAACATGAAGATGGCGCTTAACGGTGCCCTAACGATCGGTACGATGGATGGTGCTAACGTTGAGATTCGTGAAGAAGTAGGCGATGAGAACATCTACATCTTCGGTCTAGACGTTGAAGGTGTGAAAGCGCTGAAAGCTCAAGGTTACAACCCATTTGATTACTACAATGCGGATCACCTACTCAAAGCGTCTATGGACCTACTACTGGGTGAAGAATTCACTCCAGGTCAACCAGGCTTACTGCGTGCAACGTACGACAGCCTACTAGATGGTGGTGACCCGTACTTATGTCTTGCGGACTTCGCATCTTACGTGAAAGCGCACGAAGACATGAGCGAACAATACAAAGACCAAGCTGGCTGGGCGAAGAAAGCCATTCTTAATACCGCCCTTGTCGGCAAGTTCACCTCAGATCGCTCAATTCGCGACTATGTGAACAACATCTGGAAACTAAAAGCGGTTCACCGTTAATAGAACAGAGTTAAGACCAAGGTAGCCAAGCGCTACCTTTGGTCATTTTCCAAAAGAAGTTATTGATAACAATAAAACCCTACATGGAAGGTGTTGGTATTACCTTCGGAGAAAGCGATGAAAGAACAAACAGCATTAAAGAAAGTCGCGGAAATGGCGAGATTGGCTGATAGCTATGTCAGTGCTTGGGGAGATGAGGCAAAAGTGTCTGAGGAGACGCTACGCCGCTTGCTCGCTTCGCTTGGCTACGATACTAGCAGCGATGAAAAACTATTGGCTTCTGCTGAAAAGAAACATAAAAAAGACGTACTAGCCCCTGTTCTTGTTTTACGCGACGGCGAACCAGTCGAAGTGGAACTAAACCTAGGTACGAGTGCTCGTGAGAGTGAATTCAGCTGGCGTTTAGAAACAGAACAAGGAGAGGTACTTGAAGGCTATCTTCAGTCCCAAATTGTTCGTGATGAGCGTGCTGAGGGTGGCCCTCTAGTGTTTGCATTGCCAAAGAACTTGGCTTGGGGTTATCACAAATTGATTGTCAGCCGTAAGCGTCGTAAAACGCCTTACGAGATGTCATTGATCATCACGCCGAAAGCGTGTTTCAAACAAGACGATCTAAACCAACATAAAAAGCTATGGGGTCCTAGTATCCAGCTTTACACACTGCGTACTCAGCACAACTGGGGTATCGGTGATTTTGGTGACCTAAAACAGTTGGTGAGCGATATCGCTTCTCGTGGCGGTGACTTCATTGGTTTGAACCCGATTCACTCACTGTTCCCAGCGAACCCAGAAGGCGCGAGCCCATACAGCCCGTCTTCTCGTCGTTGGTTGAATATCATGTACATCGACGTAAGTTCTGTACCTGAATTCGCACTGAGTGCTGAAGCTCAGCAACGTGTTGGCAGTGCAGAGTTTCAACAGCGTCTACAAAAAGCACGTGACTCTCATTGGGTGAACTACACAGAAGTTTCGCAACTGAAAATGAGCGTTCTTCCGCTGCTGTTTAGTGAGTTCAAAGCTCGCCATTTAGACAAAAACACCGACCGCGCTCGTGCATTCTTGGACTTTGTAGAAAAAGGCGGCGACAGCTTGCTACACCAAGCTGCATTCGATGCGCTTCATGCTGATTTACACGCAGAAGATTCAAACATGTGGGGTTGGCCTGTATTCCCTGAGAAATACCGCACATTCGACGCAGCCGGTACTCAGAAATACATCAAAGACAACCAAGACCGCGTTCACTTGTACATGTACCTACAGTGGATCGCAGACGATCAAATCAAAGAAGCGCAGTCACTGGCAGAAGAAAAAGGCATGGCTGTGGGCTTGTACCGTGACCTTGCTGTCGGTGTTGCCGACTCAGGTAGTGAAACTTGGGCCGACGACGGTAACTTAGTGTTAGACGCAAGTATCGGTGCGCCGCCGGATGTACTTGGTCCTCTGGGTCAAAACTGGGGTCTGCCTCCGCTTAACCCTCAAGTTTTAGAAGCGACTGGCTACGACGCGTACATCAAGTTGCTACGTGCCAACATGAAGCATTGTGGTGCATTGCGTATCGACCACGTGCTCGGCCTGCTTCGCCTTTGGTGGATTCCAAAAGGCGAGAAGGCGACAGAAGGCGCGTACTTGTACTACCCAGTGGAAGACATGCTCGCAATCCTAGCGCTTGAGTCACACCGTCATCAGTGCTCTGTGATTGGTGAAGACTTGGGTACTGTGCCAGATGAAATCGTCGATATCCTACGCGATGCAGGTGTGCACTCATACAAAGTATTCTTCTTCGAAACTTCGAAAGAAGACGGTGGGTTCATTTCTCCGAAGCACTACGCAGAGCAATCGATGGCGGCACTGTGTACGCATGACATGCCAACCCTGCGTGGTTTCTGGCACTGCGATGATTTGAAAATGGGTCGTGAGATTGGCCTTTACCCAGATGAAAAACAGTTGGAAGGCTTATTTGCTGATCGCTTGAAGTGCAAGCAAGGTATCTTAGACAGCGTTCGTTGGCACGGCTATTTGCCAGAAGGCATTGGTCATGATGCTCAGTACGTACCGATGGACTCGTACCTAAGCGAAGCGCTGCAACTGCACGTAGCAGCGGGTGACTCTGCACTGCTTAGCGTTCAGCTTGAAGACTGGCTAGAAATGGATCAACCGGTCAACATTCCTGGCACGGTGGATGAGTATCCAAACTGGCGTCGTAAATTGTCGATGAACCTAGATGAAATCTTCAGCCGTGAAGATGTGAATCGCATTTCTAAACGCCTCACTGAAGTTCGCGCACAGGCGAGCAAATAAGATGCGTAGAGTGACGTAGATGAATGAGCGGATTACCAATTTTGTTAGCTCAGAGGTACGAAAGTTCCGTCTAGGTCACTCATTCCGAAAACACAATCCGTTAGGATGAAGTACCGTTATTATGCCCGCGACAATAGCGGGCATTTTTTGTTTTTGACATCGCTTGATGCATACATGTTTTAAGCGAAGTCTTTTGTGAGTTCACAACGTTGGCTGTGGAGAAACCGATGTTTGATTCAGATTTCTGGTCTTGAAAAGGATATTGGCTCTAGGGAGAAAGATTTGAAAACCACCAAAACCAAGAAAATAAAGAAACAACACGAACGCGCATATGAACTGCTTGCTGAGGCGGCTTACTCAGACCCATTTTCGGCGTTGGGGCCATTCATTGATGATGGCGAAGGATCGCTGCGAGTGTGGATGCCGGGCGCAAACAAGGTTGAACTGCTTGTTAATGGCGAACCTCGCGTGGCGCTTGAGCGTGATGGTGACAGCGGTTTTATCTTAAAAGAACAACTCGATTTACACCTGACCCACTACCGTTTGGCGGTCGATTGGAATGGTGTTGAACAAATTATTGATGACCCGTACCAGTACCACAATATTTACCAAGAGTACGAGCATCTGCATACGCCCAAAGACATGTATCACTATATGGGCGCACACTTTGTCACGCTAGAACGTGGCGGTGAAAACATCTCCGGTGTTCGCTTCCTTGTCTACGCACCGCATGCATCGGCTGTTAGCCTTGTGGGTTGCTTCAACCAATGGGACGGTCGTCGTCACCCAATGCAACGTTTAGATTATGGCATTTGGGGCTTGTTCATTCCTGGCTTAGAAGAAGGCGTTCAGTACAAATTTGAGCTCAAAGGGCCAAATGGGGAAGGGCTGCCACACAAACAAGACCCTTGGGGTTTTTACTCTGAGCAGTACCCATCGTTCGCGTCCATTACTTACGATCACAAGCGTTACCAATGGCAAGATGCGAAATGGCAAAATCGCGCAGTGACGCAAAAGCGTGATGAAGCGTTATCATTTTATGAGCTGCATGCTGGGTCATGGAAGCGCAACGAGAAGGGCGATTTCCTCAACTACCGCGAACTCGCGGAGCAGTTGGTGCCATACCTTGTGGATATGGGCTACACCCACGTTGAGCTGATGCCTGTGTCTGAGCATCCATTCTACGGTTCATGGGGCTATCAACCCGTTGGCTTGTTTGCGCCAACCAGCCGTTTTGGCTCACCTGATGATTTCAAATTCTTCGTGGATGCGTGTCACCAAGCTGGTATCGGTGTGGTGTTGGATTGGGTTCCTGCGCATTTCCCATCGGATGACCACGGTTTAGCAAACTTTGACGGTACACCGCTGTTCCACGACCCGGACCCACGTCGCGGTTGGCACCAAGATTGGAATTCGTACATCTACGATTTAGGTCGTGAACATGTGCGTCGCTTCCTTGTATCGAATGCGCTGTACTGGTTTGAACAATTCCATATTGATGGCATTCGCGTGGACGCAGTCGCGTCGATGCTCTATCTCGATTATTCACGTAGCCACGATCAGTGGGTACCGAACGTCGACGGTGGCAACGAAAACTACGACGCAATCGCAACCTTAAAATGGATGAACGAAGAAGTGTACAAGCACTTCCCGAATGCGATGACGATTGCGGAAGAGTCAACGGCGTTTCCGGGGGTGTCTGCGCCAACCTTTATGGGTGGTTTAGGTTTTGGCTTCAAGTGGAATATGGGGTGGATGCACGACAGTCTTTCATACATCAAAGAAGATCCTGTTCACCGCAAATACCACCACAATACTATCACCTTCCCGCTGGTTTATGCGCACAGCGAAAACTACGTCTTGTCTCTCTCTCACGACGAGGTGGTGTACGGCAAAGGTTCTATCCATAACAAGATGCCGGGCGATGAATGGCAGCAAACCGCAAACCTACGTGCTTACTACGGTTACATGTATGGTCAACCGGGCAAAAAGCTGAACTTCATGGGCGCGGAAATCGGCCAAACGGCGGAGTGGAATCACGATGATCAGTTGCAATGGTTCTTGCTGGAATACGAACGTCATCAAGGCGTTCAAAAGCTGATGCGCGATTTGAACCACTTGTACCGCAATGAAGCGGCGATGCACAATCAAGATTGTGTTCCTGCTGGTTTTGAGTGGCGTCTACAAGACGAGGCAGATGCAAGCATCCTAGCGCACGAGCGTATCAGTAAAGAGGGTGAGCGTATTCTCATCATCACCAACTTTACGCCCGTACCACACGAGCGTTTCCGTTTAGGTGTTCCAAATGCAGGTCAATACGAACTGCTGCTGAACACGGACGACAGCAAATACGGCGGCAGCGATTTTAAAGTGCAGACCAGTGTGAAAACGGAAAAAGTCGAAAGTGAATCACTGCCTCAATCACTTGAGCTTCGTTTACCACCACTTTCAACCGTGTTCTACAAGCTGAACAAATAATTCAACCTAATCAAATTCTAAGCCCGTTTTACAATGTAAATCGGGCTTTTTTTGACCTGTTTTTTACCTCGAAAACTTGTTGTTCCTGATTGAATCAGGCAAGCTCGCTGGTTTGTTTATCATCAATCGCTAATGCATTGGGGAGCCACACATGTTGAAAAGGCTTAAGTCATTTCTATTTAAAATGGTGTTGATATTACTGATCGCCCCAGTCGTTTTGGTTGGTGTGGTGAAATATGTCGATCCGCCAATATGGGGATGGAAGTTAAGCCGCATTGTTGCGCCACCAAAGAACTATCCAGACAGCAGCCAACACGAATGGGTACCCTTGTCGCGTATTTCAAAAAATATGCAGTTAGCGGTGATTGCGACCGAAGACCAAAAATTCCCTCATCACTATGGATTGGACTTCGAATCGCTATTCGACGTGATTTCCGAGGCCGGTGATAATGGTCCGTCGAGAGGCGCGAGCACCATTACCCAACAAGCTGCGAAAAATGTGTTTTTGTTTCCTTCTCACTCCTACGCTCGCAAGGCTTACGAGCTTTACTTTGCCTTGCTAATGGAGCTGATGTGGAGCAAAGAGCGCATTCTCGAAGTGTATCTAAATGTGGTTGAATTTGGTCCCGGTATTTACGGCGCTGAAGCGGCGGCGCAGAATTATTTTGGTGTCAGTGCAAAGCAACTCTCGAAGTGGCAAGCAGCGCGTTTAGCCGTGGTGTTGCCAAACCCATATCGAATCAAAGTCTATCCACAAAGTGATTACACTGCTCGCCGCACAAGATGGGCGATGAACCAAATGAGCAATCTTGGCAGCGTGCAACTTTAAGTCCCTCAATCCATTGTGTTTAAATAGAACTACGCCCCTATATCAATAAAATGTGAAGCGTCACAACCTTTGGGGCGTAGGCAGTTAGAATGATGTGTTCAGTTTCTTATCTAGGCACAATTAGTGTGAATAAAACTAATAAATGTGCATGGTTACCATGTGCTGCCAATGGACTGAACGATGAAACTGAACCTGATTACCACTACTTTACTGCTTGCGTCGGCAAGTGCCATCGCCGAGCCTAACATCACCATTTCTACCACGACCAACAGCCGTGACTTCCCACTAAGTGCAGAACAGCCTTTGGTTGTGCCTCTAACCAAAGACGGATACACGCTAAAAATCACGGGCGTTGAAGGTGACTGCGTTGCACCCGATGGTCAGAAAGTGAAGTTCAACAAACCTCTTGCGCTGAACTGCGGTAAGCCAACGGAACTACCGTTAAAAATCCGTTTTACCGGCGATTACTCTTTCGCTTTTGATGCGGAAGCGAAAACACTGCGCTTTAAGCGCGAACCCAAGAAAGCCACCAAGACAGAGTTCAAACGCCCAATCCCACAAGTGCAATGTGAGGTTTACCAAGGCGGAGAAGTCACTATTGCGTTAGGTGATAGTTTCCCGGATGGCACCAAGTTGCGAGATGCTTACTCGGGGCAAATGGTTGAAGTGAAAGATCAGCAAGTATCGCTGACGCCAAGCAAAGACTCTGGCGGCCTAGTGCTTTTAGAGCCTGTACAGAAAACCAAAGAAGCGGTGCCATTTGATTATCGCAATGCCAACATTTACTTCGTGATGGTCGACCGTTTCAACAACGCAGACGCAAGTAACGACAACAGTTATGGTCGCAAAAAAGACGGCAAAGAAGAGATAGGTACTTTCCACGGCGGTGACCTTAAAGGCGTGATTGAGAAACTGGATTACATTAAGAGCCTAGGTACAGACGCGATTTGGTTGTCGCCAATCGTTGAGCAAGTGCACGGCTTTGTCGGTGGTGGCGATAGTGGTTCATTTCCGTTTTATGCATACCACGGCTACTGGACGCGCGATTTCACCAAGATTGATGAGAACTTCGGTAACGAAGAAGATTTAAAAACGCTGGTGGAAGAGGCGCACAAACGAGGCCTCAAAGTCTTGATGGATGCGGTTATCAACCATTCTGGTTACTCAACATTGGCGGATCTACAGTTCGACGGTATCGATGTGTTAAAGCCTAATGCCGATCTGCCCAAGAAATGGGGCGACTGGCAACCAAAAGCGGGTGAAAATTGGCATAGCTATCACCAGAATATTGATTATCAGAGTCCTAACTGGTCGAAATGGTGGGGCGGTGACTGGGTAAGAACAGGTCTACCGGGATACCCAGCTCCGGGTAGCAGTGATATCACTATGTCATTGGCGGGTTTGCCTGACTTTATCACCGAATCAGACAAAACCGTGAAGCCAGCGCAATGGTTATTGGATAACCCTGGTACTCGCGTAAAGGCGCGTGACAATTACACCGTCTCGGATTATCTAATTGAGTGGCAAACTGATTGGGTGAAACGCTTTGGCATTGATGGCTATCGCGTCGATACGGTGAAACACGTTGAAGGTGATGTGTGGAAACGCTTGAAAGAAGAGGCATCGAACAGCCTAGAGCAGTGGCGTAAAGAAAATGGCAAATCAGGTCAGCCGTTCTGGATGATGGGCGAAGTCTGGGGACACACCGCGTATCGCAGCCCTTATTTCGATGATGGTTTTGACGCGTTGATCAACTTCGATATGCAGAAGAAGCTAGACAAAGGCGCGGCGTGCTTTAGCCAAATGGCAGACACTTACCAAAGCTATGCGGAAACTATCGCGAACGAGAAAGACTTCAACCCAGTCAGTTACATGTCTTCTCACGATACGGAGTTGTTTTTCTCACGTTTTAAAGATTACGGCATGCAACGTAACGCGGCGAACGCATTGCTTCTTAGCCCAGGTGCGGTTCAGGTTTATTATGGTGATGAAGTAGGTCGTAACATTGGCCCTTACGCGGATGATTTCCACCAAGGCACACGCTCTGACATGGTATGGAAACTATCGGATGAGAAGCAAGCGCTGCTGAAACATTGGCAAACCCTTGGTCAGTTTCGTAAAGCGCACCCAGCGATTGGTGCGGGTCAGCACGAAGTGATTGAACAAGAAGGCGCGTATGTGTTCTCTCGTTCGCTTGGCAATGACAAAGTCGTCGTGGCGTTTGTAGGACGTAATAAGTAACTAAACGCTCTTTATGTCGATAAATAAAAAGCCCTTCCTTGAGTTATCAAGGAAGGGCTTTGTTGTTTTAGTTCGCCAGTTCTTGGTCGATGACTTTTTCTAGCTCGTCAAACGGCACATAGCCAGGAATGACTTGATCATTAATGATCAACGCAGGCGTGCCGCGTAAACCAAGTTGCGTGAAATACTGATAGTTCTTATCAAGCAGCGCTTTGGTCTCTTTGTCGTCGACAAGCTGCGCTTCTGTCCCTGTTTTCTTCGCGATTTGCTTTAACGAGCGTGCATCATGTGCGCCCGGTTTTTTCACCAATAACTCATGCACTTGTTCGTACTTATCTCGCTGTTTTTGCCAAACATTTAATGCGTAACTTGCCGAGTTGTAGCCGTTTTTCTCGTATTGTTCTTTAAAAGAGACATTGAGGTTAAGCACTTTTATCTGCGGGTATTCCTTACCAACTTTGACCAGTTCTCCTTCTAAACGTTTACAAAAAGGGCAACTGTAGTCCGTTACGTTAATAATGGTTAACTCTGGGGTTTCAGCTCCAAAAGAGGAATGTTTGCCATCATTCAGATATTGACGAACCTCCTTCAAGGTGTCGCCAAATGACTGTTGATACGCAATGTACTCTTGCAGGTTTTGGTGCAATGAATCAAGAATTTGAGGGTTCTCTTTTAGTATCTGAGTAATTTCCTCTAGCTTTTGTTCTGAGGTCTTTTCTGATGCGAAAGATACGGCAGGTACGATAGCCATCGTTAACGCCAAAAGTGTACGAGTGAATGTCATAATATTTCCTAAAACTTTTAGATTTCGTTGTTTGTTATGTGAAGTGAATAAAATACGTACAAAAGTCAGGCGAGCGGGTTTCTCGCCTTGCTGGGTTTATTCTCTAAACACGCAAAGTTTTAGGTGAACCCGATACTTTTCCGGTATCGGTTCTGTGTATTCCAGATAACGAATTGCTGTGGATGCCATCGGCAGCGCCACAATCAAAGCAAACAGAAAAAATGGAATAAGAATATGGTCCAACTGGTGTTGGTACGCTTGAACCAGCTTCTCTGAAAGGTCGCAAGATGGTGATAAATTCACACTTTCATCTTGCTGACTCTGTATTTGGTGAGCCTTAGGGCAGCTTTTCGAGAAGCCGGAGTTTTGGCTTAAACATACCATCACCACCCAAAACACGAGGGCGAGTGTCCACTTGGCTATTTTAGGTTGTGAGCGTAACAATGGGCTGCCTAGTCCTGTTGATTCTGGTTTATGCCGTTTGCATGTGACCGGACAATCCTAACCTAAATTTCATTATGGAATGTTACTTTCGAGTTAATCGATATCGCCTCAATGCCAAAGTATGAAGTACGTCATGAATGTTGTAGAAAGCAATATTCGTTGGAATCATTGGTCGGATTGATGAAGAATTCCTGAGGTATCGATATAGATTAATATACCTAATTGTTAGCACAAATTTTTATTATCTTTCAAATGTGATTAAAATCATAAAACAAAACTTCATAACTGAGTCGCCAGAATGTTCGGCAGGCGGATTGATTTTGATCATCTCTCTAGCACATTATTCGAGTGAACATATGTGTCCTGTCCCACATGTGTAGGTAATGTTATGAAAAATCCTGTTCAAACCGAGCGCAAAGTTACGCTGGGGTGCTACGTTGCACTGGCGTTTGCGGTCGTCTTCTTTTCTGGTCTCATGCAATCGAACGAATGGTATGGCGTATTTGATTTCACCACGTTGAATGGCTCTTTCGGCAAGGTGGCTTATGGTGTTACCGAAACGGCTGACGGTGTGCAAGTTGCAACAACGTCGCTTCGTGGTACTGGTGGTAGCGGTGCACGTGACGGTTTCATTTTTGCACTTACTTTGATTCCTACCGTTATGTTCGCATTGGGTATGATCAATGTACTTGAGCACTATGGTGCGCTTGAAGCAGCTCGTAAGCTTCTTACTCCTCTTCTACGTCCTCTAATGGGCATCCCAGGTAACTCTGGTTTGGCTCTTATCGCTTCGCTGCAAAGTACCGACGCAGGTGCGGCGATGACTCGTCAGCTTAAAGATGAAGGCCATCTTACCAAACGCGAAACCGATGTGTTCACTATGTTCCAGTTCACCGCTGGTGCCACCATTGTTAACTTTTTCTCCTCAGGGGCGGTGCTGTTTACGCTGACGATGGCGGATGGTTCGCTTGCCGTAACGTCTTCTATTGGTTTGGCGGTTGTGGTGATGTTCTTGTTTAAAATTGTGGGCGCGAACTTATTCCGTATCTACCTAAACATCACAGAAGGTAAAGAAGACAAGCAAGAGCAAAACAAATCTGAGAACTTAAAAGAGGAGACGGCGTAATGAGTGACGTAAAAGTAAGTAAGCCGATGGTGACAGATATTTTCGTTGAAGGCGCTAAAAAAGGCTGGGTTATTGCGACAACATCAACCGTGCCTAACGTACTTATGGCGTTTGTCATCATTAAGGCGTTGCAGATCACTGGCGCGTTGGATTTGATGGGCTCGGTGTTTTCTCCAGTAATGGCGGTTTTTGGTTTGCCAGGTGAAGCGGCTGCGGTGCTGATTGGTGCTTGGATGTCGATGGGCGGGGCAGTTGGCGTGGTTATCACATTGTTTGACCAAGGCATCTTGAACGGTACGCACATCGCGATTCTTGCACCTGCAATTTACCTAATGGGCTCACAGGTTCAGTACATGGGTCGAATTATGGGACCTATCGGTACTGAAGGTCGTTACATCCCAATCATGATTGCGATTTCCGTATTGAACGCATTTGGCGCAATGCTAGTCATGAACTTATTTGTTTAGGGGGCAATCATGCAGTTTTCTCTCAATGAATATCTCGAAGAACTTCGTCCTCTCATCAATGTCGATTGTGGCACGTACACGACTGATGGCATTGAGTTCATCGCTTCTCAATTTGAAGAGAAGTACCAAGCGATGTCAGGTTGGAGCGTAAAACGCATCGACTGTGGCAGAGCGGGCATCGGTCTTGAAGTTCGAAACAAGCCTGAGGCTGAGCAAGTTGACGTGATGCTGATTGGTCACATGGATACAGTGTTCCCTGTCGGCACCGCTGGATTACGTCCTATGTCTCAAGACGCTGACAAAGCGTACGGTCCGGGTGTCTCGGACATGAAATCTGGCTTGCTGAATATTGTGTACGCGATGCGTAACCTCGACCAAGCGGTGTTGGATAAACTGTCGATTTGTATCTGCATGAACCCAGACGAAGAAACCGGATCGTTAGATTCGGTCGACTGGATTCAATCTGTTGCAAAAAACGCGAAAAACGTATTGGTGGCAGAAGCAGCACGCGCAGACGGCGGTTTAGTCAAAGCGCGCAAAGGCATGGCGCGTTACAAAATCACGTTTAACGGCGTGGCGGCCCACGCTGGCAACGAGCCAGAAAATGGCCGCAGTGCAATTACCGAGATGGCGAACTGGATTCTCGCAATCAATGCTATGACGAACTTCGAATCTGGCACCACATTAAACGTGGGTATTGTGTCTGGCGGTAACGGCGCAAACATCGTCCCTGAGCACGCTGAAGCGATCGTGGATGTGCGTTTCTGGAGTAATGAAGAATACGATGATGTCGATAGCAAGCTAAACGGCATGCTGGAAACACCATTCGTTGATGGCGTTAGCATCGAGTTGGTTCGTGAAGCTTACAAACCTTCTATGGTGCCAAGCGTGCAAACTGAAAGCTTGATGGCATTAGTTGAAGAAGCGGCAAGTGAACTGTCTATCGACATCAACTGGAAAGAAGTGGGTGGCGGCTCTGATGCAAACAATACGGCAATCCTTGGCGTTCCAACTTTGGATGGTCTAGGACCTATCGGTGCAGGTTTCCATAGCGATCAAGAGTATTTATTGCTTGAGTCTATCGAGCCACGAATCAAAATGCTGATGCGTGTACTGGAGAAGATTGCTCAATAAGGCATTCTCCTTCTAAAGCTTGGTTCTCAACATCACGATCCCCAGACTTCGGTTTGGGGATTTTTCTATCTGTGTTTTTGTTTCACTTTACTATCATTTCTTGTTATTAATCTTGCGTTCAGGTTCGATTTATTAATATGTTGGCCACAGTCATAAATGTCGGAGGCAACGATGACCACAACAATGTCTGTAAAATCGGCGCCGAAAGACGCCAAAGATCAAACGATGCAAGCGCCAGATGAGAAAACCTTCTGGCGCAAAATGAAAGGGTCGGTTAAGAAAGCGGGTGAAGAAATTGCCGTTATGGGTATCAAATCATGGCTCGCGATGACAGATTCCAACACCGCCGTTCGCCATAAGGCGATTTTAGGTGGCGCGTTGGCTTACTTTGTATTACCAACCGATATGGTGCCAGATGTGTTAGCAGGCGTCGGCTTTACCGATGACATGGCAGCGCTTACGTTAGCCGCTAACTCTGTCGGCAATGCCATCACTAAAGAACACGAAGAACGAGCCAGAGAAAAACTGAATTCGATGGCGGATTAGAAAGAGCATTTCTAGACGCGGAGAAAACAAAAGCCCCGATGTTTCCATCGGGGCTTTCTTTTAGACAGGACTATATAATTTCAGAATGGTAATCGTAGAACGATTTAGGCGTCAGCGCGTTTAAGATGCACTTCTTCTTCGGCAACGCCTGCCATTGGGTCGTTGAAGCGAGTTTCATCCAATGCACCTTCTGATTTTGCGACAATGACGGTAACTGCACTGTCACCAGTAATGTTTACCGCAGTACGAATCATATCAAGTAGACGGTCAACACCCATGATGAGCGCGATACCTTCAAGCGGCAGACCAACTTGGTTCAATACCATGGCTAGCATTACAAGGCCAACACCAGGGACACCCGCAGTACCGATAGATGCCAATGTAGCTGTCATGATTACCATGAGGTAATCGCCCATAGTTAAATCAATATTGAAGGCTTGAGCAATAAAGGCGGTTGCTACACCTTGCATGATCGCCGTACCGTCCATGTTCACGGTTGCACCAAGTGGTACTGTGAACGATGATACGCGGTTCTCAACCCCCATACGGTGCTTAGCCGTTTCCATTGTCACTGGAATCGTCGCGTTTGATGATGCGGTCGAGAAAGCAAACATGATCGCGTCTTCCATCTTACGTAGGAACGTAATTGGATTTAGACCAGTGAAACCTTTTAACATTAAGCTGTAAGTGACTAGGCCGTGTAGGACAAGCGTACCCGCCAGTACTAAGAAGTACTCTGCCAGATTGACGATTGCGCCCAGACCAAGACCAGTAAATAGCTTCGCCATTAAGAAGAACACACCATAAGGCGCCAAGTTCATCAAAATCGCAACCAGTTTCATGATCACTTCATTGAGATCAGAGAAGAACGCTGCAATACGTTCACCAGGTTTGCCTGCTGCGCTGATCGCGATACCAAATAGCACCGCAAACACAATAACTTGCAGGGTTTTACCTTCAGCCATCGCACTGATAGGGTTGGTTGGGAACATATCGATGATCACCTGACCCAAAGATGGTGCTTCTGCTGATTTGAATGAACTTGCTGCGGTTAGGTCAGCGCCAGCACCTGGCTGGAACAGAGTACCCATAGTTAGAGCAAGCGTAATCGCGATAGCCGTTGTTGTAACGTAGAAAGCGAGGGTTTTACCACCCATGCGACCCAGTGTAGAAAGGTCTTTGAGGGAGCTAGTACCACAAACTAGTGAAACAAACACTAGAGGGACTACGAGCATTTTTAAGCTGGCGACGAAGATCTGTCCACCAACTTCAAATAATCCATTAACAATGTATGCGTCGACAAATCCGTTGCCGGCAAAAAGTGTGCGAATTGCAAATCCTGTCAAGATACCCGCTACCATACCCAAAATTACGCGGCTGGTTAGCGACATCGGTTTCTTGGTATTCATGAGAACACTCCTTATAGTTATGCACCTTGAGTTCACTTCAAAGCGGCGAGCAGAGTAGCAGTGGAGTGATAAAATACGAAAGAATAATCCTCTAAATGGTTAATAGATGTGAACTTTATCACTAATAAAAATAGAGTTTTAACCAAAACTTAACTATTTGACTGGTCGAAAAGTTTGTATTTTAACACTTTTATCGAACATACAACCGATAAGAAGGAGTGTTTACATTTATTTTTAGTAGTAAATGGAGTGCATATTATCTCTAAGGAATGTTGCTCTTGCATAACTATCTAGATTTTATTCAGGCTAGAAGCCGTCTCTTTTTGACTGTTTTTGTATTGGGCTGAACACAAGGGGCTAACGAGCCGTCTATGCCCCTGCTTATGTTACCTATCCGCTGAATCAATGATGGTTGGTCAATGTAGATAATTGGAGGTGATCCCAACTCCAATAATTCTGATTGGTATTGCTAATACCCCCAACCCAATAGCATTGCTTCGCTAGCATGAAGCCTTCCAAACAATGCTGACCAGCATCAGTGATATGGACGCTCTGTTCCCACCAGTCCCTTTCACGTGACTCAATCGTGATTAAAGGCGTTTGACATTGTGCTAGAGGGAGGAGTAAGGCGTAAAACATCACATCGCCCAAGTAAGGTAGAGGTTCACGTTGTTGATATTGCTCAAACCAATCTTTGATGAGAATTGAACGATTTTGAGAACTTAGGACCTCTAATGCAATCTGCTGAGTCAAGCTTAATCCTGTTTGTGAATGAGGTAACTCTTGCATATGGCGTATGAGCACGTTGAGCATATTGGGTAAGCAATCTAGATCATGCTGCTCGATCAAATTAACCATAGAGATGGGTGTCGGTGATGTGACAGCGTGCCAGGAATGTTTAGCCTGACTGAATAATTTGGCTGTCACGGGTTCACGGTATTGCCAACAAGCGCGAATAGCCTCTTTAGGCAACTGCCCCAAACCGATGAATCGCTCAGTGCCAGGGAACTGGTTCAACTCAATGAGCTCTATCACCTTGTTTTCTACATTCTCTAACAAGGTTAGGGCACGAAGCAGCATTAATTGGTCATAGCTGTCATGTTCGACCCAAAAGACGATTCGTTCAAATGTATCACTGAGCAGCGTATCAATATTAGCTTGCTCAAATTTGACAATATCTTGCACTGAATCTTCACGCTTCATCACGGGCAGCAGAGTCTCTACGACATATTGGGCACGAATGGCAAGGAAGTTTTGTGGTGTTGCTGGGATTGGACCCATACAAAGCGGATCTATCAGGGCTAAAAATGTCCCCTCGAATCCGCTGTCTTTAAGCCGTTGCTGAATATCATGCCCACAGCGGACATGGAGCGTTTTTAGTTCGCTATCAAGAGGAGGGAAGTGTTTTTTGATGGCGTCTTTGTGAGCTTCTAACTCTTCGACATGCGCTTTTAATTTACTCCAACTTGGTAAACCTAATTCTCTGGCTAGCGAATGTTGAACGTCAGCTAATTGAATTGTATTGGGAGCTAATGATTCTGGTTTGGAGTGAAATCGCTTAACTCGATCCAACATCTCATCATCGTGTTGACGTATAGCTTTGAGCCTTTTTTTAGCAACGGATTTTTGTTGGTTAATGTTGATTAAGAAGCTATTTGTAGAGTTCATTTTTCACCTTTCTTATCTCTTCCACACTCGCCTAAATAGAAGCTAAAAAGAAGGTAAAAACAGATTGTTCCTGCTATACAGAGCAGGGTGGAAGAGTTGTCGTGAACCAAGTTCTTTCCGCGAGTGTTGGGGGCTTTAGGCGTGAGCAGACTGATAGTAGGGTTTCACAATCCATCATGCAACTATTCATGAGAGAACCGCATCACAAAATATCAGCCCCATTAAAGAAGTGCTGAATAGTTTGACAGCCAATGCCTATGTAGATGTTAACGACCATCCGTTTTCTAGTAGATATGCATTACAGGATCCAGTAATAAAAAAGCCCTGCTAGGTCTAGCAGGGCTTTGTAATACATGTAGATATTAATTACTCGCTCTTGTAAGCGTAGTTATAGTAACCGTAACCATATCCGTATGAGTTTGACGCTTTCTTCTCTACGGCGTTTAGAATTACGCCTTTTACTTCCACGCCGGATTGTTCAAAGCGGCCTTGTGCGACTTCAATTTCCTTCAAAGTCGTTTGATCAAAACGAGCTACCATCAGTGTTGTTCCTGCGATTGCACCAACAATGCTTGGGTCGGTAACCGCGAGTACTGGCGGCGTATCGATGATCACAAGATCGTACTGCGCCGACATTTGGTCAACAAAGCTCTTAAAGCGAGGATGCATCAAAAGCTCTGACGGGTTTGGTGGTACTTGGCCACGAGTAACCACATCTAGACTGTCGATGGATGTTGATTTAATGATATTGCTATGGGATGTCTTGCCGCTCAAATAATCAGAAAGACCGTTATCCCAACGTAAACCAAAACATTGCTGCAAATAACCTTTACGCATATCTGCATCGATAAGCAGTACTTTCTGACCTGTTTTCGCAGCGACGGCTGCAAAGTTTGTCGATACGAACGTTTTACCGATAGATGGTGCTGGACCTGAAATCATAAGAACGTTGTTCTTCGCTTCCATCATCGCAAAGTGCAGGCTAGTACGAAGACTACGCAGGGCCTCGATGGAAAGATCGGCCGGGTTAGCTTCAGCAAGAAGGACTAGCTCATCGTTGCTGCCTTTGTTTCGTTTAAGCTTGTTTGCAAATTCCAGTTGTTGAATAGATTTTGGAACGCTAGCGTAAACAGGCATACCAATCTGCTCAATTTGATCTGGTGTTTCTACACCACGGTGGAATGCCGCACGAATTAATACGAAAGCCACGCCTGCCATGCCGCCAAGCAGTGTTGCTAGCACAACGATAAGCGCTTTTTTCGGCTTGATTGGCTTAGAGAACGATTGAGCGTTATCTAAGATTCGAACGTTGCCAACGGTTCCTGCTTTAATGATGTTGAGCTCTTGAACCTTGTTCAATAGCTGTATGTAGATTTGTTGGTTTACTTCTACATCGCGCGTCATGCGTAGAACTTCACGCTGTGTTTTCGGTAACTTTTGAACTTGTTTATTAAGACGCTCTTTCTCTTTGAGTAGCGTCTCACGTTTATCAAGCAGAGACTTATAAGCCGGGTGATCTTGTGTAAAGCGCTGGCTGATTTCACTCTCTTTGAATGTAAGCTCATTTAACTGCGCTTCTAATTCAACCATCACTTTAAGCGTTGATTGAGCTTCAAGGCCTAAGTCGATAGATTCATTTTCTTGACGGAATCGATTTAAAACGTCTTCAGAAGCGGTCAGTTTTGTTTTGATGTCTGGAAGGTGACCTTTCAAGAACTCGAGACTTTGCTCTGCCTCTGCTGAGTTTCTTTGAACGTTTTGCAAGAAGTAGTTCTGGCTAATGTCGTTCAAGATAGCTTGAATCTTAGCGCGATCTTCACCAGAGAAGCTTAAAGAAATAATCCCGGTTTGCTTACCACGTTCGCTTATCGATAAGTTTTCTTGAAGTTTATTAATTGCATCTAATTTGCTGACTTTACTCACGGTAAACGATGCGCCGTCTTGCGCTATCATTTCTGTAGCTAAGAATTGATAGCCGTTCTTTTCAATGAGCTCGCCAACCTTACCTTCTAAAATGACGTTATTGTCATCTTCTATAAGTCTGAACGTCTGTTTTTCAGAATCAATAACTTCGAGAGTTAGAGGAATTCCAACTGCGTAAGAAGGGGTATTAAATCGTGAAACGCTCAAACTGATTTGTTCGCCTTGCAGTCGAGCTAAGCCCTTACCGATGATAGGCATGTAATTCGGAGAGACGACCGTGGTTAAGTTGAACTTATCAACTGTACCACCCAAAATCATACGAGATTTAATGATCTCAATTTCTGTTGTCGCTGATGACTCTGCTGAAAACAGCTCTCCCATATCACCAACCATCGCTGAAATACCACCGGAGCTCTTACTTTCAATTTGGATAAGAGCGTCAGCTTTGTAGATAGGTGTTGATAGAATGGCAACGCCGACGCCTATAATTGAAAATAGGACTACGGTACATAGAATGAGCCATTTGGCATCAAGAATGATCCCAAATAACTTTCCCAAATCGATCTCATCGTCGGCTTGACGTGATTGCTTAATAGTTTGTGTTGTCATTACTTTAACTTCTTAAATACCTTGCCATTGGCGTTTATTTATTTAGCCTTGCGGCTTATAGTTTTTGAGACCACGCTTTTGCTGCTTTTTCTATAAGCGTATAAGCATGTTCGAAGGCTTCTCTACTTTGTCTGTATGGATCAGGAATGTTTTTTTCACTTATCCATTGTCCAAACAGCATCGTTTTGCCTCGTGCCTCAGGAGCGACTTTGGTTAAGGCTTCTAAATGACCTTTTTCCATAACCAATATCAGATCGTATTGAGCGCAAAGCTCAGGTGTTAATTGTCGTGCTTCGTGTCCATCTAAGCTTACGCCATGTTCGTTCGCGATGGTGGTTGCCATATCATCAGCAGCCTTTCCTGTTAAATGACTTTTATCCACCGCGATTCCCGCTGACGCGACATGTTTGTTTGGTAGTAAAGACTGCAAAAGCCGCTCTCCTGTTGGAGAGCGGCAAATATTACCTACACAGACGACAAGAATATTAGAAAACAAATGCTTACCCTATTTTAAATTGTATGCCTATGATCCCAACTGGAGTGCTTGCTTCTTTATATTGCACAATTGAGCTACGTAACTATTGAATGCATGCCGCAAGAGATAACTTTCTTGCGGCACGTCGTTTTTACGGCCAAGTGCGTACTCGTAGTACACCTTCGGTTAATTCGTTAAAGCCGGAAATGGTTGGAACAAGTTGAGCAATAACGCGGTTCCAACGGCTAACAGGCGCGGCTGTTACATAAACTATGTCGTATGGGTTGAGATCAAACTCTGTTCCAATCACCAAAGCAGAAGCATCAGAAACATCTAACTGATAGATGTCCGCCATTTTAGCTTCTTCTTTTGAACGTCTGATGACGAAAACGCCAGTGGCATCGGCGGAGATTTCATTAATACCACCAACGCTACTTAGAGCCTCAGTAAGGCTCATACCGCTGCGATCAATTTTGAGTAGCTTCGGATCGTTAACTTCGCCCATAACAAATACTTTTTGTGCATCGTTACGGGGAATATGAACAATATCACCTGGCTTTAGAAGACGGTTTTGAGTTAAGTCGCCTTGTTGCATCAGAGCGTATAAAGAGACATTTTCAACCACACCGTTTCGCGTCAGTGTTGCATTACGCCAATCGGCTTCGGCTGCTAGTCCGCCTGCTCTATTTACGGCATCAAGAAGTGTAAGAGGAATGTTTGTGATTGGTTGTTGCCCTGGCTTGTTCACTTCGCCAGTCACATAAGTCTTTTTAGAACGAAAAGCTGCAACGCTTACATCGACTTGCGGGCTCTCAATGTATTTTGCAAGACGGTTGGCAATGTCTGCACGAATTTGGCGAACGTTTTTACCTTCAACGTGTACAACGCCAATGTAAGGGTAGAAGATCGTGCCATCTGAGTGCACCCAGTTACCTGCTTCGGCTGAGCTACGATATGAGCCAGCTGGGATCGTGAGCTCTGGGTGGTCCCAAATAGTAATATTTAAGATATCGCCAGGTCCTACTTCGTATTCATACTTGGCGATTTCAATATCTAACTCTGGATTTGGCTTTGAAAAAGGATCTATTGAATTTAAAGAGGTCACTCGCTCCAAAGTTAAAGGATAAACCGTAACCTGCGATTCTATATCACTCGATTCAGTGCTCATTACTGTTTTGTCACTGACCGAAAGGTGGCTACCAGGCAGAGTACACCCTGTAAGAAGGATAGGAAGTACTGATATCCCCAAAAATTTATTAAATGTGTTCATTGGTTTATAACTACCGAAAGAAAGTTTGCCGACTGAAATTGGTTCATTCTAATTGAACTGCATTTCATCAATGTTGACGATTTACTGCAGTTTTAAGCCTTTAGAAAGCGAGTCCATTCAGAATTATTTGTGTAATAAACACTCCAAATGGCTGCTAGCGACTTAGAGCTCTTAGTTTCATTAATGAAGGTGTAAAAATCTGACCCACAAAAAATAGTCAACTATTATCCATCTGGTTGCAATAAAGGCAACAAGATACTTAAAAAAATACTGACGAATACATGACAAAATTGTGTCTATTTAACGTTATTGAGATGAATGCATGATTTTGCACAAGTAAACAGGCGGGAATGTGAAAAAACTCATGCCAAAGTTGTATGTATACTATTTACACCATATGCAACTGCCGTTATGCTTCCTGTTGCGGTCGGATATAACAACAAATATTGGAGCTAATTTTGAAAATCAAACTTTTAACGGCAAGTGTGGCAGCAGTCCTACTAGCAGGTTGTGGTAGTGACAGCGACCCTGAGGTAAAAAGATACTCGGTTCAGGCTTATGACCCAGCTGTTATCGGCATGAAGGTTCAAGCTGTATGTGGTGGTGAAACATACGACGCGATTGAAAAGACAACAAACTATGAAGGTATGGTTGGTGAAGCGCGTTTTGAAAATATCAATGTCGTAAATGCGCCAGGTGACTGTGCTTTCGTATTGACGCATACTGATGAGAGTAAAGACGCATCAAATGGCAAACCTATTACATCTGACTACAAAATCCCTCAAGGCTTAGCGCAGGCGGATTCATTAGTAACAGGCTCTCCATTTACGACTTTGGTTTCTAACTCTTTGAAAGAAGGTGAGGTTTACTCTTCTGATATCGCCGAAAAAGTATTCGAGAACTTAGGTATTGATATCAATGCAAGTGGTAAAACGGTTGATGAAATCCTTCGTGATACAGAGTCAGTAGTTGAAGATCTTCAAAGCGAAGGCGGTAATAGTGCACTTGCTACGAAGTTAGTTGCTACAGCGAACGTTGTATCGGATATCATTAAAGCAAACCCAACAGCTGCACCTGAAGCTGTAGCAGTTGCTGCAAAATCGATTACCGAAGAAGTGATTGCGAAAAATCCACATTACCCTAAAGCTAGTGCGGGTTCTGATGACGTGATTTACGTAGAGATTTCTGAAGAAGATACAAAGAACGTTGTTGAGCAGGTTGAAAAAGATATCGCTGAAGGTAAACCTGTAGATCAAATTAAACCAACTGTTCCTACCATTCCTGAAGCGAAACCTGGTAAGCCAATTAAACCAGAACCACAACCTGGAGATGGTACTGGCGCGACAGGCGGTAACTAAGCGAGTTTTTTGCTGATAAATTCTAAAGGCCTCTTCAGAGGCCTTTTTTGATCCTATTGTACTGTGTTCATCACCTTTTAGTGAGCCCTTTACTGTTTAAGTAAGGCAGGATGTGCGGACGTGATTCGCCAGCTAGTTTACTGGTGACTTCTTGTGACCAAGTGCTTTGTTTTTGATTGCTCGAACGGTTTGCATAGTAGTTTTGCATGGTTTGGTCATAAGCCTGAATATCATCCAAATTTAGGTCTTGATACTGATTTTCATGCACCACGACATGAGCAGGTAGACGTGGCTTAACTTCAGGGGCTTGATCTGGATGACCAAGACACATACCAAATAAAATGGCTGTATTTTTAGGTAAGCCTAGTAACTCGTCGACTTTTTGAGCATTGTTTCGTAAGCCACCAATATACACGCCTCCTAGTCCCATAGACTCTGCCGCAAGTAAGCAGTTTTGTGCCATGATGCCAGAATCAACAGCACCGATAAGTGTTAACTCGGTGAAATCAGCTTGCACATCAGGATTGATACTGGCGTGGCGCTGGTAATCAATGCAAAACACCAAAAACTCAGCAGCGCTTTCAACGTACCCTTGATTCCCCGCATATTGTGCCAATAGCGTACGCTTTTCTTTATCGGTAACGCGGATAATTGAGACGACTTGCAACATACTTGATGAAGACGCCGCAAGGCCAGCTTGTAGAATCGTTTCTAATTGTTCGCTTTCAATAGGTTGCGAGGTGAACTTTCGAATTGAGCGGTGATTGAGAATTGTTTGTATCGTACTGTTCATGGTGACTTAACATCCCCTGTTACATGTAAAGGCTGAAGCCTCACCTTAGCGATATTTGATGAGTCGGTAAACTATCTCAAAAGAAAAACAATGCTTAGCGCATAAGTGTGAAGATGAATAGAGAATACATCACTCGTTCTGCTTGAGAGCGTATATACTGTTTTTAGAATCAACAATTTAACTGCAGTGGAAAATATGAAAGAACTCATCGTTCATACAGTCACGGTGTTTATGGGCTTCTTTGCGATCATGAACCCCATCGCCAATATTCCTATCTTTTTGAGTTTAACGGCTGATGAGGATAGGGAAACCGTACGTTCCATGGCGCTTCGTTCGGTTTTTATTGCATTTGTCATCATTGCGATATTTTCGATCGCCGGTAAATTAATTTTTGATTTGTTTGGTATCACGCTGTACGCCTTGCGAATAACGGGCGGTATCTTGGTGTTTTTGATCGGTTTTAATATGCTTCAAGGTGATTCGACGCATCAGAAAACTAAAGAGAAAGCGTATTCTCCAGCGCAGCAGCAGGCGGCGTTGAGCATTGCCGTTTCTCCACTTGCAATGCCGATATTAGCAGGGCCTGGAACGATTGCTACCGCGATGAACTTTGCTACGGCGGGTGGTTTTGATCAAACCATTATTACCATCGTTTCTTTTGCTGTGTTGTGTGTTATTACCTATATACTGTTTTTATTTGGAGACAAATTGGTCAAAGCAGTTGGACCGAGTGCTCTGAACGTCGTGACGAAAATGATGGGCTTAATCCTAGCGGTTATTGGTACTCAAATGTTTATTGATGGCGCGGGCGAAGCCTATAAAACTGTTTTCTCATAGGCGTCTCCATCTCGTCTAAATCCACACCTACATTTCTAGCTGGTGTGGATTTTTTGAACTTTAGTTTTCACTTTCTAAGAAAGAAATAAATAGACTTCACCTATTTCAATAATAAGAATATTCAATTGTTTTGATTGCACGAATTTCATTACTCTTTTGGCAAGAATAATGGGGGAAATATGGCAACAAAAGCAATTGTAGTGGAAGGTGGCGCGATGCGAGGTGTCTTCGCAAGCGGAGTGCTAGATGCGTTTTTAGAGCAGAGTTATAAACCGTTTGACTTTGCCATCGGTGTATCTGCTGGCGCATCAAACTTGATTGGTTATTTGACCGACTATCCGCATCGCAGCATTAATGTCATTACTAAGCTGGCAACGAGTAAACGCTTTTTTGATCCGACTCGATTCGTTAAAGGTGGGGACCTCATTGATGTGAAGTGGCTGTTTGAAGAGTCTAATCGTTTGTATCCCGTCGATGAAAATAAACTGTTTAATGGCATTCCTTTTCTGGCAGCGACGACGAATGTAGATACAGGACAGGCAGATTATTATCGCGTGACGCGTGATAATTTTCACCATGCGATTGAAGCGACAACAGCGTTACCCATTGCATACAAGCATACCCCTTGCTTTTCTGGAGGCTGCTATACCGATGGCGGGGTGGCTGATTCCATCCCGGTGCGTGAGGCTTATCGTCGCGGGGCTCGAGACATAACCGTTGTGCTTTCTCACCCGCTAAATTATGCTAAGAAGCCAGTAAAAACCACATGGCTGATGAAGAAGTTATTTGCCGAACATCCTAAAATGGCGGACGCGATGTTAAGACGTGCAGATAACTACAATCAATCGTTGGAATTTATTCGTAACCCTCCACCGGGAACGCATGTCAGAGTGATTGCACCACCAGATAATTTTCCTGTTCAGCGCTTATCAATGCGACAAACCGTTCTATTGGAAGGTTATGAAATGGGGCTGATTGAAGGGCGGGCTCATTTGGCCAATTTGTCAGGTGTTCATGGTTTAGATCGGGAAAACTGCCATTTTTGCGTTTGATAATGAAAGAGCCTCATAGCGAGGCTCTTTTTACTTAACGTTCAAAGGGCGATTTAGTTGACTTTATCCCAAGCCATTTCCCAGTGTGAACCAGTTCCTGGTTCGTATTGGTTTGCGCTTTCTTTCCACTGTACACAGTAACCAGAGTATGGGAAAGGTTTACATTGGTAAATGGCACCGTCGCTTGCAAGCACTTTTGTGCCCGCCGTGTAGCTAGATAGCCCTTCAGGAAAGACAAAATCGTACTCGCCAGATGGTGGTGGCGTTACTGACTCTTCTTTTAAGTGAAAGTCGAGCGTTTGCTGATCCACCAAGTTGCCATCTTTGTCTTTAATACGAGTCACGAGCATATGGTGGCCAGGCTCTGATTTGGTTAAAGCGAGCGATACAGCCTCCACCGAACCGTCTTTCATTTCATCTGCCCAGCTTGCAAGTGGCTCACGGTGGTGATTGTACACGGTGAGTTCTGCGTTTAAATCGCCTTCAGCAGTGAGTGTCAGATCCAACGTTGTCGGTGTTGACTCAATAATATATTCGTCTGCTAAGCCATCTACTGTGAGTGAGTACTCTGGAGCGGGAGTTTCTATCTTGTAGCCGATTTCTACACGCTCAAGGCCGCTATTAGCTTGCAGGTACACCGGGTTAGTACCATAAACAGGAGTGAATTTATCCTCGGCATACTGTCCCGCTTGCAGTTTAGTTTGCTCTTGGTTGATCTTCGTTGCTAGAGCGTAAGACCAGTTTTTCGCTTTGCCCATGACTGCATCGGTAATTTCTAGCTCGGTTCGATAAGCTATGTTTTCACCCGCCTGATCAAATACGCGCGTATAAACCGAATCTCCAACATTTAAATCCATCGTCGGAATAATTTGACCGCCTTGCGTCCAATCTGGAATGACTGGACTGTCGCCATCAAATTTCACATCGATCACGTTATAAAATGAAGCCGCTGTGTCGCCAACATCCCATACCGCCAGAATGACGTGATACCCCTTGCGCGTAGGCACATTACATTGATGGCTCACCTGTTTTGGAGGTTGAACCATATTGCCATCGACTACACAGAAAGGAGTCAGATCAAACGAGTCGCGTGATAGTGAGGCATTTGGGTTCCAATCAGGTTTGGTGATGTAATATTTCCAGTCACGCGTCACATGGTTAGCGGTAAATGTCCATTCAAAAGTCTGTGTACCTGATTGAATAGGACGTTTCATCCAGCGGTCGGCAGTTTGTTCATCAAGAGCGGCAGCTAGAGCGGTTTCAGCACTTGCTATTTTTCCATCGCGAGGCCCTGTTTGTGGAAAACCATCAGGACCTTCAACACTTTGTGGCTCGTATTGAATGGCACCGCAGTTATTATTTTTTTCGTTAGTATCAGGTGTTGGATACTTACATAGTGCCGCGCGACTTGCAGCGACACCATCATTGGTTTCTGATACGTAGCCGTGAGCCGCAGCACTTGAGCTAATGCTTGCAAGTGCTAATGCAAGTACGGATTTGGTTGGGAAGGATTTCATCACATGTCCTCTGTTATGGCTGACAAATTAATGTCACACCTCGGCGCATGCTGAGCATGAAGCAACGCTGCATGAATCCATACTTTGGATAATGTAGTGTTGCAACATGGCAACCCCGCTATCATGAGCATTACTTTTGATGATGGAATGCTGACAGACCGGAAGCTTTGCGTCCCACCCTTTCGAATGGTTTGCCGAAATGTGATTGAGCAGCCAAAATTTAGCTCAAGAATTTACATGTGGAAAAGTAAACGACACTGACATGGAATCATGTTCTCAAATTGAAAGGTAACGGTACGCCAACCTCATTGATATTGTGCTTTTTTGTTTCTAAGGTATTGGTTTTGATGTTGTTTTTGTCTTTTTGATAGTTGGAGTGAATGAGTGATTGGTTGTTGGGTCGAAGGTAGGGAAGGGGCAGTATTAAGGATAGAAGAAGCACCGTTTAAAGGGCGGAATATACCGCCCTCTGAATCATTTAATTAGGCATAATGACGGTATCAATAACATGAATGACGCCGTTTTTAGCTTTCACATCGGTTACCATTACATTTGCACCATTGACCATAACTTTGTCGCCCATGGTTTTAATCATCACATCTTGGCCCTGAACCGTAGTCGCTTTGTCCAGCTTAACAACATCGGCAGCCATTACTTTCCCTGGGACGACGTGATAAGTCAAAATGGATACTAACTTGTCTTTGTTTTCCGGCATTAAGAGCATATCGATTGTACCGTCAGGCAGTTTTGCAAAAGCGTCATCCGTTGGTGCAAAAACAGTAAATGGGCCTTCTCCTTTGAGTGTATCGACTAGATCAGCCGCTTTCACTGCAGCGACAAGTGTATTGAAAGAGCCGTTTTCAGTGGCAACGTCGACAATATCAGTCTTCATCATGCCATGATCATGAGCTTTGACGGGAAGCATAAAAGATAAAGTCGCCATCAATGTAGCCGTGATAACCAAGATACGTTTAAACATAATGTGTTCCTTACGAGTTGGGGGTACAACGGTTTCCCTAGAGAATGTCTTCGTTTGTACGCATCTAAATGAAAAGATGATCAACGAGCCCTGCTTTCTTTCGATGGTCTCACGTGTCGCGTTAAAATCCGTTTGCCTTCTTGTTTTACATCGGCCCGTTTGCGCCATGTCCATAGACGTTCCCTTGCGTCTTTAGCTGCGCTATTTAGGTCGATAATAGGCGCTAGGTAACGGCTATCCGGTTTCAAGTGGTACATGACGGTTTCCATCTGTGTCATTTTCCAGGGCTCGAACAATAGTGGGGTGGGGACCATTTGCAATTCAGGCACCCATTTATAGATGAACGCGCCATCAGGGTCATGTTCTTGGGCTTGCTTAACCGGGTTGTAAATCCGGATTGTATTGGTCCCAGTTACCCCGGCTTGCATTTGGAATTGTGGGTAATGAATACCAGGCTCAAAGTCGAGAAACAGTTGCGCTAAATGCGTTACACCTACTCGCCAATCCATGTTCATGTGGTGAGTAAGAAAGCTAACCAGCATGGCACGCATGCGAAAGTTAATGTAACCAGTGTGGTGCAAACAGCGCATGCAGGCATCAATCAAAGGTACACCAGTATGCCCGGATTTCCATGCTGCTAACTTTTCTTCATCGAAAGTACTACTTTGTTTAATCAATGGTTCGTAAGCCCGATTAACGCAGTAAAACTCCATGTCGTATTCCGATTCGAATTTTTGGATGAAGTGACAGTGCCAATGAAGCCGTGAAGACAATGCAATTAAGCTGCGACGAAACCCAGCGACTTTCCAGTGTTTCAAAAGGTATTGATAAACTTCACGCAAGGATATGTTACCCCAAGCGAGATATGGAGAAAGTCGAGTACAGGCTGTGCGTGAGGCTGTGGGACTAGAAATGCTTCGATAGTAATCACGACCTCGACGATGAAAAAAGTCCTCTAGTGTTTTCCAAGCGAGCCGGCTTCCTCCCGTTTGCATTCCTTTGCATTTTGATAGCCAGGATGATGGTGGCGAAAACGAACAGCCGAGAGTTTCTGCATCCAATGAATGCAATAAGTCGGTTTGGAGCTCAAGAGGGCTTATGGAGGCTCTCATGACCAAATCCCAATGTCTGTCCCAACCTTGCCGGTTTTTTGCACCTCTGATAACAGCACCGTGTTCGAACTCAAACCAGTCGATGTTCTGCTCATACAGCCAAGCGGCAACTTGTTTATCGCGCTCAAAGGTGCAGTTGAGTCCTATTTCTTGGTGAGAAAAAACAGCGTTGATTTGATATTGCGCTTGAATTGATTGGAAACATGCTAAGGCATCGTCATACAGCACCGTGATTCGATGCCCATACGCTTTGAGCGTCTCATCCATGTCTTGCAGTGATTGCCAAACAAATCGCCAGTGGCGCTCAGAATAGTGTGGGTTGTTCAATAGCAATGGTTCAACAATATATAAAAGCACAGTTAGGTGCTTTGTTGATAATGCTTGAGTTAGTGGTTGATGGTCAGTCAGCCTTAAATCTCGTTTTAACCACACGACATTGATTGTTTGCATCGGAATCCTCTTTGTTTCCGATGTTGTACGCAAATGATCCGAAGAGATCTCACCTAATGATCGGTTTTGTTCATTAAAACGTAGAGGTTGCTCACAAGGAGGTGAGATATGTCGATACCACTGAGTAAGTTAGAAAAGTTCTTCTACGTAGATAAATTGATCATTCACTCGCTTGATCTCGCATTGTATCAAGCATCTGTCGTAGTTGATGGGAAAGCGCAATTCATCACTGATGACAACGGTATCTTTTTGAGGGCTCATTCCCTTATCGAGATGCAAAAGAAGTGCAAGAATATCAAAGCAAATAAGCAGGTTTTAGTACATCAAAGTGCTTATGACGAGATGGTGGGGCTACCCGAAGGCAAAAGAGACAATCAACTAGAGGTTTTGGTGAGGGATACAAAATTGTATTGAAAGAGTGTTGGTGCATAGTAAAAGCGAGCCACCTTACGGCAGCTCGCTTAAAATAGAATTAGAGTTGAGATTAGTCTTGTTTACGCTGAGCTTCTTTTTGTGCGTACTTAGCGGCACGTCGAGCTTCTCTTTGCTTGGCACTTTCGCCACCAACATGCTGCTCGCCTCGTTGTTCTGCAAGAACAATTTGTTTTTCACGTTCGCGGAATCGAGCAATTTGTTCTTCTGAGTGTGTGCCGTGACATTTCGGGCAGCTCACGCCTTGCTCGAACAAATCAGACTGTTTGTCTTCTTCAGTGATCGGTAGACGACAAGCGTTACATAAGTCGTAATCTGCTTTTTCTAGCTGGTGGTTTACTGCAACACGGCCATCAAAAACGTAGCAGTCACCTTCCCACATGCTCTCTTCTTGAGGAACTTCTTCAAGATATTTAAGAATGCCGCCTTCTAAGTGGTAGACCTCATCAAAGCCCTGTTCTTTCATGTAAGCAGTTGATTTTTCGCAGCGGATACCACCGGTACAGAACATCGCCACTTTCTTATGCTTTTCCGGGTCCATGTTTTCTTTTACATAGTCTGGGAATTCACGAAAGGTTTCAGTATTTGGGTTTACAGCGCCTTTGAATGTGCCGATCTCGATTTCGTAATCATTACGTGTATCGACAACAAACACTTCAGGATCAGCAATAAGATCGTTCCACTCTTGAGGTTTCACGTAAGTACCCACTACGTGGCGAGGGTCTATGCCTTCAACACCTAATGTTACGATCTCTTTTTTCAATTTCACTTTGGTGCGATTGAATGGCTGGGTCTCAGAGTACGACTCTTTGTATACGGTGCCTGTCAAACGAGGCTCGTTGTTTAGCCACTCCAGTAGCGTATCAATACCTGCACGATCAGAGGCAACAGTGCCGTTGATGCCCTCACTTGCCAGCAGTAATGTTCCGCGAATATGGTGTTTTTCCATCAACGCAAGTAATGGCTCGCGTAGTTCTTGATAGTTATTCAGCTCAACAAACTTGTACAGCGCACAAACTACATACTGACTCATGAGGTTTCCTTTAAAAATACAGGTGGTCAACGACCTTAAAATTTTAGCGGCACGAAGTATACCTGACTAAATTAGTCGGAAATACGGACAAATTATGCGGATATTATGGCTAGGCAGGATGTAGCGGTGTTTTGATGCGGCAAAGCGTCACGCGGGTAAAATCGCTATGTGTTCAAATTATAAGCATAAATTGTAGAGAACAAGGTAAGTTGAACTCGACACTTTTGGTTTAAATTTGTACTGTGATTCCTTCTTCGGCTCTTCATTAAAGTTGTGCGCAAGAGCTACAAAATAATAATCGGATCAGTTGGCAAGGAAAGGACATGCAGCAGTTTTATATCAGGCGGCTGAGGGAAGAAGATGTTCCCTTGCTCAAACAATTACTCGTTGAACTCGATACATCGCACTATGAAGCTGAACCGAACTTCTATCGTCCACCCAAGGAATTGGCGCAACTAAGAGAATCACATGGCACTTTCGAAAAGTATTTTGACGGCAGCGTGAGCGCTTTTATTGCTTGTTCGCAAAGAAAGGTCGTCGGTTTTATCTCTGGTTCGGTTCGTAACGTTCAGTCGCTGATTTCACCAGAAAAACGCGTTGGTTTTATTAATGAGCTTATTGTTTCAGAGAGCCATCGAAACTTAGGAATAGGTTTATCGCTGATGGATAAGATGGAAAGCGATTTGTGTGCTCAAGGAATAGAAGAAATCGGCTTAACCGTGGCGTCATTTAACCATGAAGGTGAGGATTTCTATCATAAAATGGGCTACCGGGTGATGACGAAACGTATGACCAAGCGCGTAAAAGATTCGTAAAAACAAGATGGTAGGAATGAAACGCCTCTTACCTCTAGAAGAGGCGTTTTTATAGTATTTATTTCAAATTAGCGGCGGTTTGATTCCCCATCGCAATTAACTTATCTAAAACGCGCTCACCGTCGGCACGCAAACCGTTGTGCTCGTACTCGTTGGTGATCCACGCTTTTGAATTTGGGATTAACGCGAGCGTCTCTCGGCTGATATCCATTTCAACAAACATATCATCGGCGTAAACGGCGCAACTGACAGGCACTTTATTTTGAGCCAGTTGAGTTTGATCGTACAGCGCAGCCCAATCTTCTTTCGCGGCCAATATTTCTGCGGCGTCTTTTAGTGGCTTGAGGTTGACGTATTGGTCGAACATCCACGGGAAGACCATTTCCCCCGTAAAGTAAAATGGCTGGCCAGGTTCATAATTAAACTCTGGTCGGGTTTGGCGAACACGGTGTGCACTCCAATTCGACGCAAAGCCTTGGCAGTAAATCGATTCATGCAAAATGGCGTAGATCGGGTTGGTTTGGAAGTTTTGCTGCGCCAACATATCGTTCAAGAACTCATAACGAAGTTGTGGTTTGCCGTTCACTTCAATCAACGCGCTTTCTAGCCAATAGTAAGTTGGCAAGAAAGTATCACTCACACCAAAGTTGATGCCGATTTGTTGAAATTGCTCCACCGTGAAGCGTTGACCATTTGGTAGGTACTCTTCGTTTTCCAGCAAGTGATTCGCAATGTTTTGGCAAAGTTGTTGCGCACTTGGAAATTGTTGGAAGAACGCTTGGTTTTTCTCCATGGTGCGTTTGAAGGTGGCTTCATACACATCGTCGGCATGACGCGAGACTGATGGCACGCCACCTGTGATGTAGCTTTGTAGCAAGCTGTCTGGGAACAAAGACAAATAGGTGAGGGAGCAAAAACCACCAAAGCTTTGACCTAAGATCGCCCATTTTTCGACGCCAAATTGCTTACGAATGTATTCCGCGTCGCGCACGATGTTATCCGCTCGGAAGTGGCTCAAGTAGTCTGCTTGTTGCTGCGGTGTGAAATGAGCCAGAGTCTGATGATTAATCACCGAACTATTGCCCGTACCGCGCTGGTCGAGAAGCAACACTCGGTACTCTTGCAGCGCGCGTTTTACCCAGCCGCTATTGCCGTTTTGACGCGGAGAGGGAAAGCCCGGCCCGCCCTGAAAGTAAACCAACCAAGGTTTGGTCGATTCTTCATCGCCAACTAGGCAAACCGCACGAGCGAAGACTTCAATGGTGCCTTTACTCACGTCTTGGTAATCCAGAGGAACGGTAAAACTGTGGGGAGTGTAATGCAATCCTGCGTCGATAAATGATTGAGCGTTCATTGTTATCTTTATTTCCTTATTGAGGGGTAGCGCTACTTTACTGCGAATGGCGTGAAGAACCAATGCTATTTCCAAATCGCTTCGTCAGTTCTATACCTTGGTCAAATCAATGTAAGTTCAAGAAAATGAAACGATTAGCGACTGGTGCAACTGGTTGAGTGAGCTATGCTCAATAGAGTTGCGACAAAGTAAGAGCATGGAGGAAGTCGGATGAAAGTGTCACTGGCTCGATGGACAATTGTGACTTGTTTAATAAGCGTACCTACTTTTGCCGTTGTTACGCCCAACCCACCTCAGTTACAGGCAAAAGGCTACGTATTAATGGACTTTCAATCCGGTGTCATTATTGCCGAGCATAACGGGCGAGCAGGCCTTGCTCCGGCTAGTTTAACCAAGTTGATGACCGCTTACGTCGTTGGACAAGAAATCGAAGCGGGGCGTTTGAAATGGGATGATGTTGTCACCGTGAGCGAAAACGCGTGGTCGGCCAAGTTTCCCGGTTCTTCTAAAATGTTCATCAAACCGAAAGATGAAATTAGTGTTGCGAACTTAATGCGCGGCGTGATCATCCAATCGGGTAATGACGCGTGCGTTGCACTGGCTGAGCACGTTGCTGGCAGTGAACGCGGCTTTGTCGCCTTGATGAATGGTTGGGCTGAGAAGTTAGGGCTGCAAGACACTTATTTTGTAAACTCCCATGGTCTCGATAGTGAAGGCATCCAAACCTCACCCACCGATATGGCAAAACTCATGCAGTCGATCATCAACGACGTTCCCGCTGTGTATGCGCTATATAGTGAGAAAGTCTTCAAGTGGAACGACATTACGCAGTACAACCGCAATAAATTACTGTGGGACAATTCCATTGATGTCGACGGGGGCAAAACCGGTTACACCAGCAATGCGGGATACAGTTTGGTGAGCTCCGCCAAAGAAGGGAAAATGCGGTTGATTTCGGTAGTGATGGGCACGCCAAGTAAACAGGCTCGAACGAGCCAATCCAAGAATTTACTCAGTTATGGTTTTCGTTTTTATGACACCAAACAAGTTGCCAAACAAGGGCAGGTTGAGTCTAAAGTTCGCGTTTGGAAGGGAAATGACAATCAAGTTGAGGCGATCTTCGCCAAAGATGCCTATCTCACTCTGCCTCGTTCTATGACGGCTGGGCTTGATAAGAGTGTGGTGTTAAATGAACCGTTGATTGCGCCGCTCGCGCAAGGAGATGAAATTGGCAAGGTCGTTTGGAAAAGCGATGACAGTACCGTGGCGAGTTATCCCCTGGTCAGCAGCCAAGCGGTAGAAGAGGGCTCGTGGTTCGGTCAGCTTTGGGACAGTCTGGTGCTGTGGGTGAAATCGTTCTTTAACTAGAATAAAAACGAGCAGAAGTGTCTTTCTGCATTCTTTTGTTGATGGCCGCCCAGCTAAACGCTGGACGGTGTCTTATTTAACGGTTTATTCAGACAAGGTGATGATTGGTAAGTCATCCCAAATCTTGCTCTCATCCGATGCGCCACCGGAGAAGTTCCAAGGGCCTTTGTTTTGTTCCAGTGGACGGTAAGTTGCTGAAAGACCGTCTAAGTCCCAAGTCGTGACATAGAAGCGGATACCATCGAGCGAATCTGGGCGGCCTAGTGCATCGCTAGCAAAGTCCATTGAAATGGTGTTGTTGGCTTTGTCTACTGTCACTGTTGGTGCTGGCGTTACGGCTTCTCCCCATGTCGTCGCGTTCGCTCCTTTGGTGTTGTAAATCGAGCTTTGCCAGCCAAAAACAACCGCATTGCGACTCCAGGTTCCGCTTGGCATAGAAGCGTTGATCTTCGGTAGCTCAGACAAGTTGGTTGCTGCTTCTTCCGGTAAATCAATAAAGATGGTGAAACCCACGTGGTCGAAGCCGTTTGGTGGCAACCAAGTGTCGGTGATCTTGTCCATGGTGAAGGTCAAACGTACGTTACTGCCAACGGTAAACACTTCTGCTTTGTTGATCGCGAGCTGGTTGCTGTCTTTGTCGAACGTTGGATCAGTTGGTAGCGAGTAGTTACCGTTGGGACCGCCCATGCCGTCTTGTGCATCGCCTGCATCATCAATAGTGTCATCCGGCGTGTTTGACCAGCTTAGGTTCGAGACAAAATTCACGTCCTCGATGCCTGCTTTTTTCTCGGTGGAATAAATCGCGAATCGGTGCTGTTGCTCGCCAATCGCAAAATGACGAGTCGACAGCGTGACTCTAAACTGACCATCAGCGCCTACAGTAATGGTTTGCGCTGTTTCCAAGTTACCATCGATGACGAGGTTCAACTTCTCGTTGGCGTTCGCACTACCCGCGATAACAATATCACCAGTGATGGTTTGTCCTTCCCAATCCTGCGCTAGTTGGATGTTGAGGTCTGGTGTATCTACCGATTGGGTGTCGTTAGTTTTCGAGTAAATCACGGCAGATTTGGCTGGTAGCTCAAGGGTTACGTGACCATTTTCATCTGCGACTAACTGCTCTGGAGCGTTTGCCCAGTTCGACATGATTTGTTGTTTGAAGACGGTGCCGCCAACTTGTTCTACATCGAGTTGGTTCATCAACATCGGCGAGTTGGATGTATTCATCACAACCAAGACTTCGTCGTTATCCAACGTTCGAGTAAAGGCGAACACGCCCGCGCCCGCTTTATCGCTGCCAATCACTTTTATTTCGCCGCGTGTCATGACTTTGTTTTCAGTGCGTAGCTTGGCAAGTTCTTGAATAAACAAGTACATCTCACTGTTTTGGTCGAACGAGTCTACGTAGTCGCCATCTTCACGGTACCCTCCGGCGAACATCGCATCACGCGCCGCTGACATCGCTTGCTCTGTACCTTGGTAAATCACAGGAATACCCGGCACTGCCATCATTGTGATCAGCGCTTGCTTCATATCGTTGACACTGCCTTGCGATAGAAAACGTGGCATATCGTGGTTATCAATGAAGTTCGGCATGATGTATGGATTCGGGAACATCTCCATCATTTTCTCAAGACGGAAACGTAAATAGTCGGTCGGTTGCCCTGATGCAAATACGCGCGTCATGGTCGCTTGCAATGGGAAGTTCAGTACCGAGGTTAGCTGTTTCGGCGAGCCACTTTCACCGATGTAAGTCAGCATCTTCTCTTCGCCTTCGGTGTGGTAAGGCGTAGATGTTTCGAATACTTCACCAAAAGTGAGGAAGTTGTCACGACCAGTATCAACCGCTTGCGTCATCACACCATCGTCGGCGTGTAGGAAGTCGTTCCAGAAATCGTGTTCAACAAACTTCACCGTATCGATACGGAATCCGTCGACGCCGACTTCGCGAATCCATTTTCGGTAGCTCTCTTTTAGATAAGCGCGTACTTCAGGATCGGACGTATTAAGGTCATCCAAATCAGAGAGCTGCCAGGTTTTTTCTTGTACTGGGTCGTTATGGTCGGTGATGGTTGGCGTCCAGTGGTAGCTGCCTGTGCCGTCTGTTTTACACTCGTTCATGTTGAGTGGGTACGGCAGTTCTTGCCCGGCGGGTAGTGCATTTTTAATCAAACGGAAGCCTTGGCAAGGTAGGCTTGGAACATAACTGTAAGGATCATCGTAGGTGAAGAAGTTGCCTACATGGTTGGTCACGATGTCCTGAATTAAGAACATGTTACGTGCATGCACTTCGCGTGCTAACGCTTGGTAGCTTTCCATGTCACCAAAGTGTTCATCCACTTTTTGAAAATCGCGCGCCCAGTAGCCGTGGTAGCCGCCGTAGTTTTGTTCTGCATCCCACCATTGGTTTGCCACTGGCGGAGTAATCCAGATAGAGGTAGCGCCTAGGTCTTCGATGTAGCTTAACTTATCACTCACGCCAACGAGGTCGCCGCCGCTGAATTTTTTATCCGAAGTCGGATCGAATTCGTTTTGCCCTTGATCATTAAGAGCGCTGTCGCCGTCGTTAAAACGGTCGATCATCAGGAAGTAAATGATTTGATCTTGCCAATCAGGAGATGCCACGTGGCTGCCTGTATCGACTGGTGTGGTTTCGTCGCTTCCACAGCCAGAAAGAGCAAGAGCGATCGCTAAAGGGAGTATTTTTATTTTATTCATTGGGTTAGGTAATGTTTCAAACACGGTTTTTGTCTCCGTTATGCAGCAATGCGGAAACAATAAAACAAAGGTTTGAAATTGAGAGTGTCATTTCACGCCAAAAAAGACGTGAAATGATGTCACGAAGCGGCGACTTTGATCTGACCGACAGTTTTAATTGAGCGGTTGCACAATAGGATATTGTATCGGGTAATGCTCTTTCGCGAGCTCGTTGTCGGATTCATCATAAAGGCGGAAACGGCACTGCTTTGCAGTTTGAGTGAGCGATAATTGCAGCACCCAACAAGCATAATGTAGCGAGTGCTGGGTCAAGCGCATTGCGTGAGGTGTGGGGTCATCATCGGCGTAACAGTCAATCCTCGCAACGTTTTCAAGTCGGCATGCCAGTTCGACAAAGAGCGTGTATTGCGCCCCAATATTAATCAGCTGCCGAGTCGGAACAATGTATTCCGTTGCGCCAATTAAAAGCCCCTTAGAAACCACATAATCACGCTGGTGGTTATTCTCAATGTAACGTTCCCCATCGACTTCATAACACAGGCGAAAGGTAAGGGGATGCGCCACCGGAAGTTCAGTCGTTGCCCAGAGTTCGGTGCCATGACTTAAAAAACGCTCGAAGAAGGCGGGATAGCGCCGCCATGCGCCATCACGGTCACGGCATTCTACCGAGACCACTTTTTCAAACGCAATATTGTCCACTTCTATCCAGATTTTGCCGACAGGTTGGTCGATGTGGTTATCGTCGAAGGTATTGGCTTTGGCGTAGTACAAGCGGATCGGTTGCTGATTTAGTTGAGTTCGGTTATCCAAACATTGTTGGCGATACTGCATGGGTGAAAACGGATACCAACGACGAAAAGTGCGGTGAAAGTTCGATGGTTCTTCATAACCAAGTTGATAGGCGATTTGCTGCGTCGTGAGTTGGGTGTCGGCAAGCAAAGTGAGTGCTTGCTTTCTTTTAGCGAAATCAACGCATTGAGAGTAGCTCATTTGCTTTTCTTGCAGTCGACGTTGCAAGGTGCGTTTGGAGACGCCCAGTTGCCTTGCCGCTTGCTCTAACTTGAGCGCGTAATTACTGTTTTTGATGAACAAGGCGTTCAAAACACTCAGCAATTCTGGCTGTTCAATTGGTTGGTGAGAAAGCAGCAAATAAACATGTTTCACCAGTTCAAACACGCTTGAACTCGTTTTAGAATCTCGCGTTTCCCCTAGAAAAATATCGGCCGCGAGTGGATTGCTGGCTTGAACTTGTACTTGTATTGATTCGCTTAGCTCAAGCGTCTCCAACTGCATTTTGAGCAAGCCAAACACCGACTCCGCCCAATTTGGCATATCGGCTGTTCTGCATTCTACTTGCAGATGGATTTGGGCATCACCATGTTGCAATGTGACGTACAAACGGCGGTCGAATAATGAGACACTTTTACTCCACCAAAGCAGCCCTTCTTGGAGGTTAGGCGCTTCTTTCAACATCATGCATTGCAAGGCCACCAACTTCTCAATGTGCCAATATTCGCCGGCAATTCGAAGGTGATTGTGACCGAGCTTTTTGCACAGAAAGGATGTAATAACGTTATCTTGAGGCAGCATGAGTTGAGTTTGGTTGCGAGCAAACATGCATTATTGCCGAAAAGATGAAGAAGTTCAGTGAGAACGCTCAAAGCCTTTCTTATCGTTTTATTTTCAAATTTATTTTAAAAATGTTTTTAATCGAAATCGGTTTTTCCCTTTATCTCATGAGGTTATGCTGTTACTCAGCTTAAACTCATTAATTGGAGAGCCTCATGGATATCGTACAAGCTGCAAAATCTCGTTACTCAACGAAAGTGTTTGACCCAACGCGCAAGCTACCTCAAGAAAAAATCGACGCAGTTAAAGAGCTGATTCGTTTTAGTCCATCGAGTGTGAACTCCCAGCCTTGGCATTTCATTCTGGCAAGCACAGAAGAAGGCAAACAGCGCATCGCTAAAGCGGCGCAAGAGAATTACGCGTTTAACGCGGCGAAGATTCTCAACGCATCTCACGTATTGGTGTTTTGTGCAAAAACAGGCATCGATAACGACTACATTGAAGCGCTAATGGTGCAAGAAGAAAAAGATGGTCGATTCCCAACTGAAGAAGCGAAAGCGGCTGTGCGCGGTGGTCGTAGCTACTTTGTAAACATGCACCGTTTTGATCTGAAAGATGCGAACCATTGGATGGAGAAACAAGTTTACCTCAATGTGGGTACGTTGCTGCTGGGTGCTTCGACGCTAGAAATTGATGCAGTGCCAATTGAAGGGTTTGATCCAAAAGTGCTGGATGAAGAATTTGGCTTGCGTGAAAAAGGTTACACCAGCGTTGTAATCGTGCCGCTTGGCTACCACGCGGAAGATGACTTCAACGCGAAAACGCCAAAGTCTCGCTGGGACGCAGAAACCGTATTCACCGAGATCTAATTCGAGCTTACTTACAGGTGACGTAGAACCCTGTAATCAATATATAAATTGCAAAAGAGTGATAAAACGATGATCCACTTAGTTGCAGAAGTGAAAGCCTACCCGGACAGCAAGGATCAGGTGGTGAATTTGCTTGCTGGTTTACTAGAGCCAACTCGCAAAGAAGAAGGCTGTTGCCAATACGAGTTGTATCTCGACGAAAAAGTTGAAGGCCTATTTATGTTCCAAGAGATTTGGGCATCGCAAGAGGCCTTGGATAAGCATTTGCAAAGCCCGCACATGTCGACGTTTCTTGAAACATTAGAAGAGAACGATTGGGTTGAATATACCCAGATTCGTCCTCTTCGATTTATCGCCTAATGACAGAAGGTTGCCAGCACGTTGGCGCGTTGTTGGCAGCATTTTTGTTGGATAAAGTCGCGGAAAGTCCGAATCGTTGGCGTCAGTAAGCGACGATCGGCACACACCATGTAGAGTGGCACTGGGCCGCAATCCCACTCTGGTAACACTCGCACCAATCTTCCCTCGATTAAGTCTCGGCTGATGTCCATCAACGATTTATTCGCAATGCCTTTGCCTTTGATCGCTAACCGATGTGGCAAGTCACTATCGTTGCTCATCAAGTTACCGCTGACCACGACTTGTTCTTTCTCGCCGTCACGCGTGAGCGTCCATTTGTTGTAGACTGAATCCGCGACCATATAGCACAAACAGTTGTGTTGCGTTAAATCGGCAGGAGAGGTGAGTTCTGGATGTGTAGCTACGTACTCTGGCGATGCACATAAGATCCGTTCGTTTGACCCACACAAAGCCAACACGACCAGATTAGAGTCGGCCGGCTCGCCGTAGCGAATCGCAATATCGACAGGCTTGGTGTACATATCCGTCAAGCTATCGGACAGCTCTAGTTTGATGGAAACATTTGGGTAGAGATCGATGAACTCATCCACCCAATCGAGCAACATATTGCGACCAAAATCGGAGGGCGCAGTAATGTGCAGTTGACCAGATAACTCGCCACGCGCACTTGAGATCTGATCCAACCCCTCTTGCAATGTTGCCAACGCTTGCGTGGTTTTGTCTAAAAACAGTTCGCCCTCTGAGGTTAAACGCAGGCTTCGGGTGGAACGCACAAACAGCGGGAAACCGATTTGCCCTTCAAGACGCTTAATCGATGCGCTAATGGCGGCAGGTGTCATGTCCATGCTGTTAGCGGCTTTTGAAAAGCTGCCTTGGCGCGCTGTTTCGACAAAAATATTGAGGTCGTTGAGGGCTTTCATCGTGAAAAGGATGTTTGTGAAGTTTGAGCTACTATAGGGGAGATGAGCAAAGTAATTCAAGCTAAACGCCTTTGAAGGTGAAAACATTAGGTTAAGTGGTCACTTTGAGTTAGATTAGCCCGTCACTTACATCGCTACTGGATCAACAACATGAGCAACGAACAGCCGAATAACCCTCTGCATGGGTTGAGTTTAGAAAAAATCGTCACCCGACTAGTTGAACACTTTGGTTGGAATGGCATGTATGAGCGCGTTCGAGTGAACTGTTTTAAGAAAGATCCGTCGATCAAATCTTCGCTGAAGTTTTTGCGTAAAACGCAATGGGCAAGAGATAAGGTGGAAGCGCTATACATCGAGACGTTCTGCTAATCACTCTATGGCCTGCAGCAAGCGGTAATAGATTCTTAGTCTCGCCTTGGCTCGCTAGAATGACGCAGCTTTTCTTATCGCGTAGGCTGGAAGAGTAGCTCTGCTATTACGTCTAAAGCGAGATTCCGAATGACTCGCTTGTGCTCGTCCGGGATGGTTTTTTTAGATAGTGTTTTAGAGTCAGAACCTAAACGAGGTTCGTCATTCTGAACAGCGAGGAACGAGCGTGATTCAGAATCTACTCTCAGATTGTATTGAGTTTGTTCATCGCTCTAGGGTCTGCAGCAAGCGGTAAGTAGATTCTTAGTCTCGCTATGGCTCGCTAGAATGACGCAGCTTTTCTTATCGTGTAGGCTGGAATAGTACCTCAGCATTATTCCCGATAGCGATGAAGAAGCGCTGTCGGGAACCTCGCCTTTAATCTCTCGTTTCTTGCTACTCTAAATGATGCGTGCTACCCACAGTTCCTTCCAAGTCTAAAATCGACTGGCGAACGTGGTCTGGAATCGCCGCTTTTACGTTGTTCTTAAAATCAAACATCACACCAGTAGCGGTGGCGATGGTCGCAATCTTACCCCACTTCTTACTCAGCACTTGGTATTCCATCGTGATGCGATCTTCTTGCATGTCGATCACGCGCGAGCCGACTAATAACGTGTCTGGGTAAGTGACAGGAAGCTTGTAGCGGCATTGCGTCTCGCTCAGTACTGGCCCAATTTGCGAGGTTTGCAGGTCGACTAGCAGATTAATTTTGTTGAAGTAATCTAAACGCGCCGTCTCAAAGTAGCGAAAATAGACAACGTTATTGACGTGTTGCAGAGCATCCATTTCACCCCATGCGACTTTGATCTCTGTGATAACGGGAAAGTCCTTTAACAGTGTGTCCATTTTTAGTGCTCCTTTTTCATCTGCATTGCCACAAATTGCGACGCGACTTATCACTTTGAGCATTTATTCTAGATGTAATCATTTAATATGTAATAAAATTGTTTTTAAAATGTGAAATGAAATGGCAATCTTATTATGTAAACTAGAAACTTTACATAATCGAGTTGAAGGCGTAAGTTTAACTAAGAGTAACCAAATAGGAGGTGTCTCATGACTGAGCTGAAAGGTTTCAATCTAGCCAAGGTGGAAAAACGCATTGACTGGACTGGCGAGCTGTTCAGTTTAAGGGTCTCAGGCGCGCCTCTTACCTTTAAAGCCGGCCAGTTCACCAAGCTTGCTTTGCTAGATGATGAGGGCAAGCCGATCAGCCGTGCTTACTCTGTGGTTAATGCACCAAGCGAACAGTTCGATTGGTTGGAGTTCCTAATAGTAGCGGACCCTCAAGGACAACTTTCCCCAAGGCTCCAAAAGCTTAAATCTGGTGATAGTATTTATGTTGGTGAGACCGCACATGGTGACTTAATCCACGACTCTATTCCTAAACAGGCTCATGATCTGTGGCTGCTATCTACAGGTACAGGTATTGGACCGTTTTTATCGCTACTGGATGATATAAACTTACCACCCCATAATGAGCGAATTGTGCTTGTTCATGCGGTTCGCTACGAAAAAGATCTGGTCTACAAATATCTGATTGAGCAACTACAGCAACGATATGAAGGCAGATTAAAGTACATCCCGATAGTCAGTAGGGAAGTGGTGGATGGCCAGTTACAAGGTCGAATTCCCGAACTCATCGAATCGGGTAGACTGTCCAACGCTGCTGATGTGCCATTCTCTGCTCAAAGTAGTTTTGTCATGATGTGTGGGAACCCGCAGATGATCAAAGATACCTTGCCAGTCTTACAAGGGCTTGGGTTGGAAAAGTATCGTCCTAAAACAGGAGGCAATATCATCTATGAGCGTTACTGGTAGCGTTTGGTTAAATTGATATAACCATATTGAACACATGACGATCAACAATACCAAAGTCGTTCAAACGTCCTAGCTTGTTCGATCAAAAAAGCCACATGAAGTGGCTTTTTTAATATCGATAGAGTTAATCAGACTTATTGTTGATTAACGTACGCTTTAAAGCGAGCTTTGGTTTCTGCGTCTGCTTTTTGGTACCAGAAGTGCAGCATCTCTTCTGCTGTCGAATCTGATTTAACCGCAGTCGCTCTCGCTTGTTTCATATCTTCAGGAATCTTTGCTGGCAGTGTGACTGGTTGAGCAACGGCTGCACCAGCAACAGCGATAGCAGCAACGCCGCCTGTTTTGTTGTAGCTTTCCACTTCACGCACGTAATCACGACCGATTTGCATACCCGGTTTGATCAATTTGTCTTGCTCAACGGCGACGGTGTTGCCTGAATCATCAACCAGTTTCCAATCTAAGTCCTTGATCTTTTCTTCCGCATCGCGAAGGTTGCGGTATTCAGGCATTTGTAGTGTCAGCTCGGCATTGGCAGCGTCAAATCGTGTAACGATAACATCGCTTTCAACACTTAAACGGTCATTACCTTGGTTAAAGTAAGGGGCGAAGCGAAATACGACTTGGTTAACGCCATCAGGTAACGTTAGTGTTCTTTCCGAGGCGAAAAAACCACCCGAAAGGTCTGCTTTTTCACCGTTAGCCGCTAATACTGAAACGTTGTCAGGAACACTCACGGTTACATCTGCGAATGCCATGCCACTCATTGCGAGAGCAAGCGCACAAGTTAAAGGCTTGATCAATTTCATTGTTTTTATCCTAAGCAAATTAGTGGTCATCGAGAGTGCATCGTTCATTGCCCGATTGCAACTCCCAAGTGTAAGAAGTATGAAAATTTAACAAGAACGTCATTTTTATCGCATTTATTACGGGGAAACTGTGATCCAAATAGAATCAAACCGCTGCAATAGAGCGGTTTGATATCATAAGTTATAGATTAAATTTCTTTCTAACTTATTGATTTATTATATGCCTGCACCGTGTCCAGGCTCTGATTGGTCATCAGAAGCGTCTTGTTGTTCTGCCATTTCTTCTTGCTGCTGTGCTTTCTCGATGCTCAACCACCAAACGAACAACTCATACCAAATCGCCAGAATAACTGCACCGAGGAACAGGCCAACGATGCCGTAGAAAAGCATACCGCCGATGGCCCCAAGCAGAATCACAGGCATTGGTACGTCGACACCACGTCCCATTAACATTGGTTTGAACAGGTTTTCAGAAAGAGCTGCAACTACTACCCAGACAGTAAACATGGTGGCTGTCGTTGTATCTTGAGTCATGTACATAAAGCCGATCACTGGTAGTACGGCAAGCAGCGCTGGTAGCTGAGCGATGCACAAGATCATCAGAATCAGAGTGAGCAAACCAGCTGCCGGAACGCCAAATACAAAGAAACCAGCACCGATCAGTAGCGCTTGAATCGCCGCCACACCGACTACGCCAAGCAGTACGCTTTTAATGGTTGCTGCGATAAGCGTGGTCCAGCTTTTAGCGTTTTCACCAGCGGTACGAATAGCGATGGTTCTTAGACCTGATGCTGCAGATTCAGAGTACGTCATAAAACCTGCTGCAATCGCAAGTGATAAGATTGAAAGCAGTAAACTTCCCAATACACCGCCAAGTGTGCCTAGCAAAGAAGTGAGCGCGGACTTTATCTGCGGCATAAAGGTTTGAATCGCTTGTTCAAGGTTAGTCGCGAATAGGGTCCACACCTCATAGAGTTTATCACCTACGACAGGCCAATCCGCAACGGAAGGTTTTGGACCTGGGATCTTCACTTGTCCGTTTTGCAATACTTCAAGCGCATGCGTTGCACCATCCACAATGGAACCTGACACCATAACAAGTGGTGTGACTAAGAGTGCAATACCAAGTAAAGCTATCGTCGTGGCTGCCAGCCCTCTGCGACCGCCATATGCACGCTCCAGCTTTTTTGTAAGTGGCATTAAAGCGACGGCTATAATTGCACCCCAAATAACGGGAAGAATGAAGGGTTTGATGATGTCGTACGTAAACATCAGCAAGACGAAGATCAAGCCAATGCGTATTGCCGATTCCACCATATTACTGATGAAAAGCTTACTGTCGATTTTTACCGATTGTTTATCCATTTTTGTTTACCTGATGATCAATGTTAGAACTGACGAGACTTGAAACAACAATCGCCATATAGAACACACCTGTAATGGCCTCTAAATACACCACGACTTGAGCCAATGGTGTTAGAGGGCTGATATCGCCATAACCAAGCGTGGTTAAGGTGACGAAACTAAAATACGCCGCATTAGAGAAATTCTGCCCCCAAGAAATGGCTTCCATACCAGTGAATGAGGTTGGTGAGAACTCTAGAAGAATGAGATAGGCAATTGCCCACATCAGACCAAGCAGCAAGAAAAGCGCGACAGAGCCAATCACTTTGTTGCTGTTGACGTGGCCAGTGAAAAGAATCTGTCTTGCGATGGATTTAAAAGTGCCGAAAAAGAACGCGAAGGTGAGGGCAAGCATCACTACATTCATCTCTCGGATGTTGAAAACGGTCTTGATCACAATCACAAGAACCCAAACGCCAAACAGGGTATAGAGGAAACGAGACCACTTTTTGTCGAAGCGAAGGCTGGCAAAACAGACAATGAACGTGAGAACCGTGAACGCCTGCAGTATGTGTTCAATCGTCCCTTCGCCCACCACTTGCGCCATCGCACTCCCTAGCAACAAAATCACCAGCGCTAAAGTTAGATAGAAGAAGTTGTTTTCTTCATTAATGTTTTTGAGTTTTTTACCAATGACCATGGTTCTTCTCACTTAGTTACTGTTCATTTTCTGCCGATGAATCTTTCATCACCATGATGGACGCAGAAAGCCCGAATCGAAGATCAACATCTTCTGGAAGTTCTTGGATTGAGATTCGCACCGGAATACGTTGTGCTAAGCGAATCCACTGAAATACAGGGTTCACGTTTGGAAGAAGGTTGTAGCCGACCGTGCCGTCTTTCGGCGCAATACCCCAACCGATAGAGTCAACCGTTGCGTCAATTGGCGTGTCTGGGTGAGACATCAAAGTGACACGTGCTTGGCTGCCAGGTTCGATTTGCGCGAGTTGGTTTTCACGGAAGAAACCAAACACCCAGAAACTGTTCTTGTCGATCAGCGCCAGCAGTGGCTGGTTTGCGACCGCTTGCGTACCGTTTCGAATATCGAGGTTAGACACAAAACCATCGACGGTCGCATAAACTTTGGTAAAGCTGAGGTTAAGGCGCGCTGACTTTAATTGCTCTTCTGCAGATTTGATTTGCAGTAGCGATTCTTCGTAAGCGATTTCACGACGAATCAGATCCTTGTGAGAAACTGCGCCGCGGTCTTTCGCGCGAATATCTTTAAGGCGGTCGTATTCGATTTTTTTACCGCGAGAGCTAACAATGGCGCGTTCTAGTGCCACTTCGGCTTGAGACAAAGCAACTTCGTAAGTCGCTGGGTCGATTTCAAACAGTAAATCGCCTGTTTTCACTTCTTGGTTGTCTTGCACCGCGACATTTACAATTGGGCCTGATACACGAGGAGCTACTTTGATGACGTTCGCGCGCACTTGGCCGTCGCGTGTCCAAGGGTTATTAAAATACTCTTCAAATTTTTGATAGCCGAGCCAAGCTGCGCCACCAAGAATGACAAGATTGAGTGCGATTACGAATAGTTTTTTCATCTTGTTTGGCACCTAAAATTGAATATAAAAGCTGTCGATGGCCACCACATAACCGACCATGATGGCAATAAACGTCAGAGACGGAAAAGCAATGAAGCGAGACAGACGTGTCTTGTTCAATATCATCACCGTTATCCACGTTGCCGTGACGGCGAGAAAGAGCACCAGTAACGTGGGAGAAAAGTAAATGTCTCCCCAAGAGAGTTCATGAGGCATTAGAGATCCTCCGTTTTGTTCTCATCACTGGTCTCATCCGGAGTTTCGAGGCGCAAAGGCGGCAATACGCGGTTTTCTTCATTTAAATAACCATCCCAGTCAGTTCGTTCTGTCATTTGCTTGGATATAGAATCACTGAGGAAGGGTTTGCCTGTTTGGGTTTGCCAGCCTCCACCGAGGGCTTTATAGAGTGCAACAACTTGGTTCGCGACGTTCCCTTTGATCGTTGCGTAGCTGTCTTCTGCACGGGTCATTTTCTCTACCGAGTTGAGCAGACGTTCAAAAGAGATTTGGCCGTTTTCGTACTGCGTCATGGAGATGTTGAATGCACGAATGGAAGAGTTGACTGATTGCAAACGTAAATCTTTTTGCTGTAAATACAGGTCATACGCTTCGATTGCATTGGTCACTTCATTAACGGCTTGCAGCACTTTTTTGTTGTAGTTGGTCAGCGTTTCTTGGAAGCGAGCATCTTCGAAACGAATGTTATTTTTCACGCGTCCGTATTGGAAAATATTCCAACTGAACGTTGGGCCAACCACCATGGTGAGCGAATCGCTAAAACTGAAACTGCTGCCATCGGGAACCGTACTGTCGATACCGATGGAACCGAACAGTGAAAAGCTTGGGTAAAGAGCGGTTTCCGCCACGCCAATTTGCGCACTCTGCGCGCGAGCTTGCATCTCAGAGACTTGCAAATCTGGACGTCGCATCACTAAGTTCGCATCCACTTGGGTATCCAACAGCGGTGGACGCGGCACAATGGAGCGCTCGTCGGTGCCCGATAACGCCGATTTTCTGCCTGTCGATTTGAACTGTTTTTCGTAGTCAGCAATTTGCTGTGTCAAACCGTCCGATTGCAGCAATTTCTCTACTTCTTCAGGCAGTACACCCAACAGCAAAGCAAGTGCCGTGCGCGACTGCTTCATCGCCACTTCGAGGCTTGGTTGCGCGGCTTTTGTGGTGTAAAGCTGGTTTTTCGCTTGCTGTACGTCTAGCTCTGTAACGTTGCCAGAGTCGAACTGCACCTGTGTAATGCGGACGACACGCTCTTGAATTTCGATGTTGCGGCGAGACAGCAAAATACGTTCTTGGAATGTGCGATAGTTGATGTAATTGCGCGCCACCTCAGCGGTGATGGTGACCATGATGTCGTGATACGACGCGATGGATGCGTAATAACCAGCTTCTGCAGATTCGATACCACGAGCGTATTTGCCCCAAATATCCATTTCCCACGCAGCATCAAACGACAGAGCGGCGTTGTTTACACCCTGATCATTCACGTAGGCACGCGCTAGATTTCCTGACATGGTTTGAACTTGCGGGTATTGCAAGCCAGTCGAAATGCCAAGCAATGAACGAGCTTGGACAATGCGCAGTCCCGCGGCTTCTAAATCGAGGTTTTGTTTGCTCGCCAACTCAACCAGTTGATTGAGAGTTGAGTCATTAAATTGCTGCCACCATTGTTGTAGCTGTTGCTCTGATTGCTGCGTATCTTTGGCTGCTTTTTGCACCGACCAGTCACTTGGCAGTGGCGCCAGCTTTGGATGAACATAATCTGGCCCCATAGTGGTACACGCACTGAGTCCGAGTAAAGAAAGTATGGCGAGGCTTGGTTTGGTTAGTTTTGGAAGCATCATATCCCCACCTTTAAAACCGCTTCTGTTGTAAGTTCACCCAATCGATATCCTCGTAGGTTTGCTTGCAATACTTGATTGCTTCGAACACGTTCCGTTTTAAATTCAGCAAGATATAAAAACCGGCTATCTCAGAATAAGCGTAGTCAGATAAATCCAACTCACTAAAAAAATCTTCCAGTTTATCTTCGAATGTTTGGTAATCCTGACTGTATTGGTCGAATACGGAATCGAGTTCTTGTGTTGCTTGATGGCTGGCTAAAGCGCCCGCCATCAAAGGAATGATGGAATCGCGGTGTTGTTGGCGAAGTTGAGTAATCAACGGATTGGTCAGCAACTTTTTCTCGGCGGCCATTAAGATGTTGATGTGATTACTGAGTACATCACACGCTTTGCTAAACGCGCCAATCGCTTCTGGCGTGGTTTTGTCAAAGTGTTTGTGGTTGATTTTCGAACCCCACACCTTGAGCTTTTTCGATGAAACGTTGAGCGTCACTAAATGCAAGGCCCGTTTGAGCGGCGTGATAATCGAGCTGGATTGCTTCTGATAGGAGTCAAACAGATCCCGAGTGTGCCTAAAATAGCGCTCTTTTATGGTCAAAAAGAGGTGTTCTGGTCGTGAGCTAAACGGGAAGTAGTGCGCGAAAATGATCATGAACACCACCATGTAGAACAGCAGCATGATCGTCATGAGGATCCCGAAGTGATAAAACATGTTGTTGTCTAAACCGAGAACAAACAAGCCCACCATGTAGAAAATCGTCACTGGCCCGTTAAACAGATAAAAGCCGATAAAGGTGTAGATAAAAATGAATAGGCCAAGCTCTAACCCGAGATCCAATTGCGGAAGAATGAAGACGTAAGAAGGCACCGCGAACAAGAAGCCGAAAGTGAACAGCACAAGCAACAAAATCGGGTGCACAGGTACGAACGACAGCAAAGACATAAACATGGTCGAGAAGACTACAAACGAGTAGCCGCCTGGTGGATTGAAATAAATCCAAATCAGTCCTGCCACCCAATAAGTGACAAAGGTTTTGACCGCGGTTTTAAAGTTTTCTGCGTCCCACCATAGAAACTTGCCTTTCGGTTTTGGCAGTGGCACGTCAAAGGAGACATTGTTCGTCACAGAGTCAATACAACTAATGCTCTCCGCCAAACGCGACAAGTTTTGATGCATGAGCCCCAAGAGGTGCCCCAGCATAAGCGCAGAGCCTTTCTCTAGGTGCGCTGCGTCTTCAAGCAACGCTTGGTTGTATTCGACTTTGAACTCTTGAGCACGAAAAGCGGGCTCTTTTTCGTCCCAGCCTTGTTGGCAGGTATCAAATAGCGCGTCAATTTCCGCAACGGCTTGATCAAAGTTGCTGATGCTTTCACGGTCTTGCTGGTGGCTAAAGTGGCTGTGCGCCGCAACGGTCAATTGTTGCGTTACCTGCTTGTTCAAATGAACCGCCAAGCGCCACTCTTTCATGTAGGCCGACACGTCGCTGCATTCCACACTGACTGTGGCAAAACGCTGTTCGAGCGCATTTTGGGCGGCAAACATCTGTTCGATAAGAGAATCCACGCTAGGTTGTGGCTCTTCAGCTTCTGGGTTTTCTTCTCCATCTTCTAGAGGAGAGACTTGCCCTGCCGATTTTTGCTCGAAATTTTGCAAGATAGCGGTGAACAGCGCGCGTTGTGCTTGGTTGAGTTGTTCGATGAGCTGTCTTAGGTTTTGTTCTGTTTTGGTCGGGAATAAGAAAGTCCCCACGAGTGTGTAAACCACCACCCCAAACACCGTCATATAAGCGCGGTCAACGCCATAAAGAAACGCACCTTCTGCGTCACCGCCATTGGACATCATCAGCGTCATCACACCGGTCAGCATGAGTAGCGTTGGATCTTTTTGATAGGCATTACGGAAGTAAAAAATGAAAGAGACCACAACCGACACGCTCAGCATGTACAGCAAGCGGTCTTGGGCAAACAATCCCACCAGTAACAAGCCAACGACGGCGCCAACCAACGTACCGAACACGCGTAAGGTACCTTTGGCGAGGGATTCACGACGACTGCCTGTGGATGCAATCAGCATCACTGTGGTTGCGGCCGTCGATGCTTGCGGCCAACCCATGGCAAACGGGATTAGATAAGCCAGAGTCAGGCTAAGCGATACTTTAATAGCGAATTTTATTTTGTCGTTCATAGTGTCAAAGTTTGCTCAGGCTTATCGTTATAAGTTGATGAATTTCTTATGTGAATAATCAGAATCTTGTTCTGAATAAATTCGGGGGGCGGAATATAGCGGGTGAAAAAGTGTGCTTTGTAAACCCTTTGTCAAAACACAAAGAGCGTATTTGGCTCGATCTCGCGCTAGCCCTTGGCGTTATTGACGAAACGCCTAAAACGAGCAAAATCGCGATCTGTGACGATTCTCACTTTTGAAACAAAAACGTCGTGTTTTGTGAGCCAATTCTCACCTTATATCCTTCGCCTGATACTAAAGCAGGCCACTCGTACCATCTGCAATGAGCTTTGCTGCTTTAAAAAGCATAGATGATGAATGGGTATTTGAGAGGGAAAGTTATTATTTTTTATCGGCTTGCCGATTGTTCGCTTGCTTTTTTGGATCGAGATAAAAAAACCAAAGCGATGCCACCAAGAATGATGCCACTGGTTAAAAGTGTGTGTAGTGAAAGAGGTTCGTGGAGTACGACGGTACCTAACAGCAAAGCAATGGCTGGCACGGAAAGTTGGCTGACGGCGGCTTGAAGCAAAGAGAGCTTACGTACGACTTGGTACCAAAGTGTATAACCAAGGCCAGAGGCAATGGCGCCAGACGTGACAGCGAGCAAGATTCCGCCTAGAGAGAGATGGATTGAGGACAGCATCAATGGTGATAGGAATATGCCAATCATAGATGCAGCGATAAATCCCCACGTGATGCCACTACTTGGAGAAGGCGCTTGTTTGCCGAGCGCAGTAAACACAGCCCAACAAACGCCAGAAATCAACATGAGAAGTGCAGAACTGATATCGGGGCGAGTGGCTGATGGCAACATTAACCAAACAAAGCCAACGATCGAAAGGCCGATACCGATGATTTCGAGAAACTGAAAGCGCTCACCTTGCCACCAATAGATTGCCAGTAACGTCAGTTGCACGGCACCAAACAAAAGCAAAGCACCGGTTCCTGTCGCCAGTTGTAAGTACGCGAAAGAGAAAAGGGCAGCATAACCAAATAACGCCACGCCAGCAAAAAAGCGAAAGCGAGAAGTTGGCCGATCGGTTTTCCACTGACCTCTCACGACAAGCAATGCGATTAAGGTAATCGCGCCAGATATCAATCGAACGAGAGTGAAGCTTCCTGCATCAATCAACCCTTCGGCCAATGCAAGTCGGCACAATAATGAATTGGCAGCGAACGCCAGCATCGTAATAGCAGTGAGTAAAAAGGTCGACATCCTTGGCCCTTAACGCAGAAATATGGATTGAGTGTAGCGTCAAACGACCTTTTTCATTAGTTGATAAAGTGATTACTTATAGCTGTCAGAGCGAGAAAATCATCAAAAATCACCAGAGAAAACCTGATCTTAGCCTAAGTGTTACTGTGGTAGGGATGGTTGTTCGTACAATGACTTGATGGTGTTTTTCAACCATAGCAATTTGGGATTGTACGCATTGCGTTTATGCCAAATCATGGTAAATGGAATCAGTAACTTGTCTTGTTGAGTTTGGTCTAACGGAATTGGCAAGCACACCAAATCGAGATGCAGCTTTTCTGTGTAGCTTTTGCAATAGTGCGGCGCGGTGGTGATCATGTCATGCGTGGGCTGCGCTGCCATAAAAAGGGATTGCTCAAAGTTGGACATCGTCAGCCCGATAGAGCGCTGTAGCCCTAGTTCCGTTAACACTTCATCCAACGCCCAAGTTTCACTTTTTTCCCAAACAATATTAATGTGTTGGTAGCTCAGAAAGGTCTCGAGATTCCACTCTTGCTGTAATGCCGGATGATCTTTATGCAAATACACCATCGGCAGGTCATAGAATAGAATCTCAAAATCCAAGAAATACGGCAGAAGATCCAACGACTCTTTCGATCTCGGGTGACTTTCTCGGCCGGTAAAACCGATATCTGCCTCGCCTCGAATGATGGCGTCGAGTGAATCGTAATCCCAGTTACTGGTTTTTACTTTCGCTTCAGGGTATCGCTGGTGGATAGCGACGATGAGTCTGTCCAGTACCGTGAGCACTAATGGCGACTCAATAGTGATATCAAAACGCACTCCTTTAGGCGTAATATCGCTGCGTTTTTCTGCAATCTGGCTGCCAATTTGCAGCCATTCTGCAAGATCTTGCTCCATGCTTTGCGCCAAAGGTGTTGGCGCAAGACCTTTAGGTGTTTTGACAAACAAAGGATCATCGAACCAATGACGAAGTTTGTTGAGCGACTTACTTACGGTAGAGGGCGTAACGTTCAGCTTTTTCGAGGCTTTCGAGACGCTTTGTTCTTGCAGCAATAATTGCAGAGTGAACAATAAGTTTAAATCAAGTCGCGCTAGGGATTTCTTCATAATGGGTATCGTGAACAGGCTTTGGAATCAATAGTATTAGAGCAAGGCTGATTACGCTACCTAACACTAAGATAAACACCAACATATTCAGAGCACTAACGCCGATGAAACCCATAAACCAAATATAGAACGCTGAACTACAAACTTGAGCAATGCCCAGTAACGAGCTTGCCACGCCAGCTTGTTGAGAGAATGGGCTGAGCGCTTGGCTCATGGCCACGCCAAAGCCACAAGCGAAGCCAGCGCAAATCAGCCCAAGTCCGAATACATAGTAAAGAGATTGTCCATCATGGAAATGGGCAGCACTGAGCACGATGCCTGCACAAGCGAGCAATACTTGAGAGGTGATCATTAAGGTACGCTGCTTGAAAATCCCCAATGCCAATGGCGCCGAGAACGAAATCAACATACTGATCGTCGCAGCCCCTGCCATGATGGAAGAATAGCCACCGCGATCAAAACCAAGCATGCTCATCACGACAATTGGTGAAGCGTTAACAAAGGTCAGAATGGTGGTCACTCCAAGCGCAGTAATGATCAGCCTACTGATAAAAAATCGCTCGAAGAAAGTCTCTTGATGGCTCTCTGGCGCTGTCTGTTCTTCACGTTGTTGGTTGGGTAGTGATTCCTTGAGAACAAAAATGGCCAATACACTGACGAGAATGCCCATTCCTGCCATTGTGGTAAACAAACTCGGCCAAGGAAATTTCAGCATAATCAAGTGACCAATCACGGGTGCGATCACTGGGATGATACAGGTGATGCCATTGAGCATCGACAATACTTTCGCGCGGCGCTCATCGTCTAACGTGTCGCGTAAAATCGCGAACGCGACGACATAGCAAGATCCAGCTCCGATGCCTTGGCAAAAGCGAGCAATCAAGAAAGCGTTTGGTTGCTCAGCCATCCCGCCGAGAAAAGACGCGAGCACGAAGATCATCGCGCCGACGACGGCAACAGGCTTTCGTCCCACAGAGTCTGCAATTTTCCCCGCGAATAACATGGTGGTAGCCATGCCAGCTAAATATATCGAAAACGCAATATGCAACTGAGATTCACTGGCGTTGAGATCTGACGCAATTTGAGGCAAACCAACAAGATACAAATCAATGGCAGTAGGGTAGAGTAAAACGAGTGCAAAACTACAAAGTAAAAAACGGGACATGGAAACCTCTCTATCGAATGGCGAGGATAATAGAGTGCTAAACGTTTGCCTGCGAGTGGGAAATACGACACTAGGTATTTCTATTTACGACATACCCTGTATGAATTGAGCATAAAAACAACAAGGAAGATTATGATTACTATTGAAAAGTATTCGCCCGAGCGACATGAACAAACTTGCGAACTTAGCGTGCTAGAAGAGCAATCGCAGTTTACGGTCGCGGATGTGGGTGAAATGCTGACACGTCTTGAACCTACAGAACTTCCGCATCTGATTTTGGCAGACGATGACGTGGTTGGTTTTTTTCTGTTCGATGCTGCTTACAGCGAGAAATACGATTTTTGCCCGAAAAACAGCTTAGGCGTGCGTGCTTTGCTGGTGGATCACCGTCATCAAGGCAAAGGCATCGCCAAGCAAGCCATTCAACAGTTTGCCGATTTCGCCAAACGCCATTATCCCGAGTTTGATGCGCTTTATCTCACCGTGAATTGCCGCAACATACCCGCTTATCAGTGCTATTTAAAATCAGGGTTTGAAGATTCCAATGAGCTTTACCACGGCGGCCCCGTTGGACCGCAGCACATTATGAGACAACCGCTTTAACTAGAAAAACACCAAGGATGGAAATATGAGAATTGAAATCGACAATTTAGAACGGCCGCAGGTGATTGCGTTGTTGGAAGAGCATTTACAGGACATGTACGCTACATCGCCACCAGAGAGCGTGCATGCGTTAGATGTAAGTAAGTTGAAGTTGCCTTCAATCACGTTTTGGACGGGCTTGGATGGTGAGCTGCTATTGGGATGTGTGGCAATGAGCCAACTAGAAGATGGTCACGCAGAGTTGAAATCGATGCGTACGACGCCGTCGGCGAGAAAACAGGGCGTGGCATCCCGCTTACTCAATCACGTGATTGAGCAAGCGAAACATCAGGGGATACAACGTCTAAGTTTGGAAACTGGGTCGATGGCATTTTTTGAACCCGCGCATCGCCTATATGAAAAACATGGCTTCGCGTACTGCGAGCCGTTTGGCGACTATCAACCTGATCCAAACAGCCGCTTTATGACCCTAGCGTTGTAACCCGTCGCGACTAAAAGTTAAAGTAGTAATTAGCTCCTGGCGAGATGAGTGATGCACGCTCACGCGCCAGTTGTTTTCTTCTCTCTCTAATACGCTTCGCGTTGTCTTTATCTAAGTTTGCATCCAATTGATGATCAAGGCGTGATATCTCCGCATCTAATGCGTTAATGCGTTGTTGACGCTGATATTCTTGATGACCTAACTGATAGTTTTTAAGGAAAAGATCGTTAGAGCAAACGCCATAGTAGGTTTTTCCTTCTACACCCACCGTGTAACCATTGTCTGGCGAACAGTAAAGAATGGTGCCTTTATCAAAACCGTCTTGCCACTCAACGTGATTTGGCGTTACGCCTGCTTCGCGACAGTCTTTAATGTATTCGTACAAAATGTTTGGGTTGTTGCCTGAGCGGCCATCTTGGTAGCCGACGCGATACCAGTCTGCGGTTTGGCATTGTTCTGGCGACATGCTGCTACAACCAGAAAGTAATGCAAATATGGCAAAGAGAAGCGCAATGCGTTTCATGAAGTGGATTCCTTGTTACTGCGTTAGGTTCGCTGATTATAAATGAACAGTGTTCATTTCCAATAGATAAAATTAATAATTACCGACTTATTGATGCGTTGCGCTTGTGAGTTTGTCGGCTTGAAGCAAAAAATTTTTGCTTGTGGAACGAGCGTTTTTCGTCAGTAGTGATGTTACGAATAGAGTGCTTTGCCGTGAAGGTTGAGGCGAGATTAGTGGGGTGGGAATCTCTTCGTAAGCCGCATCTATAAACAGTTGCCTGCGCGAATGTTACTTTTTCTCAGAGATTCCCATATCAAAAGCCCCTCGATCGAGGAGGAACGGGACTTTCGATAATTTTATGCTTAACTTTCAAATGAAAGTTTGTTGCCAAACGCGGATTTCCAGTCTTTATCAAATTGATCGACAGCCGGCTGAACTGCTGGATGAGAAAACATCTGCGCGGCCACATCGACAGGCAAGGTGATCGCTTCAATGCCTAACTTCATCACTTCCATCGCTTGTTGGGTATTTTTAAAACTCGCTGCCAAAATTTTTGCAGGCAGTTGGTTTTGATCCAGTAGCAATTGCAGGTCTGCGACCACTTCTACACCGTTTCCGTTCATCGCATCAATACGGTTCACATAAGGCGCAAGATAGTCAGCGCCGCACAATGCCGCAAGGAAACCTTGCTGAGCAGAGTAAATAGCAGTGGCGAGCACCTGAATTCCCTCTTTTTTCATTAACTTAATTGCCGCTAAGCCCGTTTCGATTGCTGGCACTTTGACGACCATATCATAGGGTAATTCATGGATTTGGCGTGCTTCTTCCACCATGCCTTCTACAGTTGTGCTCACCACTTGAGCATGGAAACGGGGTGTGCCCCCTAACGCTTCTTGCATGCCAGCTAAGGTTTGGTTCAAGCCTTGTTTTGATTTCGCCAAAATACTTGGATTTGTTGTTACCCCTTTCAGAGGTAGGCATTGGTTAAAGCGATTTACTTCTGCCACGTCAGCAGTATCTAAATAGAGTTCGATCATGGGTTCTACCTTATACAAAATCTTCGTTTTGATGATGGGATCACTATAGATCTGACAATCCGCTTAGATCTTGACTTTGATCAATTGTAATTTCAATTGAAACTATAATAATTTCACAAAGTGAAAGTTAAGTGCCAATATTTCATCATCAAGTGAAGCTTTCAGCAAAAGAAAAGCGTGAAAAGTAGAAGAGCAAACCAAGAGGCGGACAGTAATGTATTTCAATATTCAGAGGTTCTCGACCCACGATGGTGATGGTATTCGCACCATTCTGTTTCTGAAGGGATGCAGTCTGTCCTGTCCTTGGTGCCAAAACCCAGAAAGCCGCAGTGAAAAGCACTCTCTGTTGTTTGATGAGCGCAGTTGTATGGCGGACTGCCAGCTTTGTGTGTCGGCTTATAAGCAAACCGTAAACGGCGACATGGCAAGCGATGGTATCCGACGCATTGACGATCAAATCATCATCAATCGAAAAGCCATGAGCGAAGCGCAGATCATTGCGCTGCGAAACGTATGTCCAACACAAGCGCTCAGCATATGTGGAGAAGCGGCGAAATCGGACAACCTGTTTGAAGTGTTGATGAAAGACAAGCCTTTCTACGATCAAAGCCAAGGTGGCGTGACGTTTTCTGGTGGCGAGCCGCTGATGCAGCCAAGTCTTGTGGCAGAACTTGCCGAACGTTTGCATCAAAACCATGTGTCTACGGCAGTGGAGTCGTGCATGCATGTTCCGTGGAAAAACGTAGAAAAAGTCGCGCCGTATATCGATTGCTGGTTAGCGGATCTTAAACACACCGACGAAGAAAAGTTTCTCTTCTGGGCGAAGGGATCGTTAAAACGCATCAAAGACAATTTTAGAAAATTGGCACCAATTGCCAAACGCATTGTTATTCGCGTGCCGGTTGTGCCGGGCTTCAATGACACCATTGATGAGCTCAAAGCGATCATTGATTTCGCTGCTTCTTTAGAAAGCTGTCAAGAACTCCACTTGTTGCCGTATCACACCCTCGGCATCAATAAATACCGTTTGCTCGATATGCCTTACGAGTGTTCTGACAAACCATTAAATAATCCAGAACTGCTAGAAAACGCAATGCAATACGCAAGCGAACATACTCAACTTAACGTGATTGTTAGAGGTTAACCATGGACCTACATACCCTTCCAGAGCGAATCAAAGCCCACAAATTGGCACTGGTCAACATCGTAACGCCGCCAATCTGTACTGAGCGCGCAGAGGCTTATACTCGAGCGTATCAGGCAAATGAAGACAAACCTGTGATTGTGCAACGAGCGCTGGCGCTACAAGAGCACTTACGCACTCGTACCATTTGGATTAAGCACGACGAGCTGATTGTAGGCAACCAAGCGAGCAAAGTACGCGCTGCGCCGATCTTCCCTGAATACACGGTGCGTTGGATTGAAGCGGAAATCGACGAACTGGCCGACCGACCAGGGGCTGGTTTTGCGGTAAGTGAAGAAGACAAACAAAGCATTCACGCCATTACGCCATACTGGCGCGGTAAAACGGTGCAAGATCGCTGCTATGGACTTTTTACCGACGAGCAACAAGAGATCCTAGCCAGCACCATCATTAAAGCCGAGGGCAACATGACTTCGGGCGACGCGCACCTTGCAGTGGATAACGAAAAAATCCTGAAGATCGGTATGAACGGTCTGCTGGATGAGGTTCGTCAGCATCGAGCTAATAACGACGTGTCGACGTATGAAGGGTTGAAGAAAGAGCAGTTTTATAAGTCCGTCGAAATTGTCTTGCTTGCGATTCAGGAGCACATGGTGAGTTACGCCGATCTCGCTCTGGAAATGGCACAAAACGAAACTCGACCAGAGAGGAAAGCGGAACTGGAGACAATCGCAGAAAACTGTCGTCATGTGGCTTTCCATGCGCCAACCAACTTCTGGCAAGCTCTGCAACTGAGCTATTTTGTGCAGTTGATGTTGCAAATTGAATCGAATGGCCACTCTGTTTCATTCGGTCGGATGGACCAGTTCCTAAACGACTACTACGTGCGTGATCTTGAAAGTGGCACGATGAACAAAGCGTTCGCCCTTGAGCTATTGCAAAGCTGTTGGTTGAAATTGCTTGAAGTAAACAAGATTCGCTCTGGTGCGCACTCAAAAGCATCGGCAGGTTCTCCGTTGTATCAAAACGTCTGTATCGGTGGACAAAAGCTGAATGAGAATGGAGAACCTGAAGACGCCGTAAATCCGCTATCTTGGGCGATTTTAGAGTCTTGTGGTCAGCTACGTTCCACGCAACCGAACTTGAGTGTTCGCTATCATGAAGGTCTGAATCAAGAGTTCTTGATGGGCTGTATTGAAGTGATCAAATGCGGATTCGGTATGCCTGCATTCAACAACGATGAAATCGTCATTCCAGAATTCATCAAGCTAGGTGTCGAGAAAGAAGACGCTTACAACTACGCGTCTATTGGCTGTATTGAAACCGCTGTTCCAGGCAAGTGGGGTTACCGTTGCACGGGCATGAGCTTCATTAACTTTGCGCGTATTTTACTGGCTGCGCTTAACGAAGGTGTGGATGCAACGACGGGCAAAGCCTTCTTGCCGCATGATAAGTCGCTAGCAAAAGGTAACTTCGAGAGCTTTGAGCAAGTCACCGCTTCTTGGGCGGAGCAAATTCGCTACTACACACGTAAATCGATTGAGATCGATACCGTAGTCGACAGCGTGCTTGAGCAGCAAGCGCAAGATATTTTCTGCTCATCGCTGGTGGATGACTGTTTGGCGCGTGGTAAAACAGTAAAAGAAGGCGGAGCGAAATGCGATTGGGTATCTGGCCTGCAAGTGGGCATCGCCAATTTGGGTAACAGTTTGGCGGCGATCAAACATTTGGTGTTTGAAGAAGCACAAATCAGCCAAACGGAACTGGCAAAAGCATTAGAAGAAGACTTCGATGGTATTGAGAACGAACAACTTCGCCAACGCTTAATCAACTTCGCGCCAAAATACGGCAATGACGACGATTATGTCGACCAATTGCTGGCTGATGCTTATCAGGTTTACATTGATGAGTTGGCGCAGTTTGTCAATACACGTCATGGGCGTGGTCCAATTGGTGGCGGCTACTACGCGGGAACATCGAGCATCTCTGCTAACGTGCCATTTGGCGCATCCACGATGGCAACACCAGATGGTCGAAAAGCGAAAACGCCACTGGCAGAAGGCGCAAGTCCAGCATCGGGCTCTGACCGTTTGGGACCAACGGCGGTGTACAACTCAGTCGGTAAAATTCAAGCTAATAAAATCTTGGGTGGTGTGCTGCTTAACCAGAAGTTAAGCCCAGCGGCTGTCGCTTCAGAAGGAGATAAGCTCAAGCTATCGATGCTGATTCGTACCTTCTTTAATCACCACAAAGGTTGGCACGTACAGTACAACATCGTTTCTCGTGAAACCTTGCTGGCGGCGAAAAAGAACCCAGAACAATATCGTGACCTTGTCGTGCGAGTCGCGGGCTACTCAGCCTTCTTTACCGCGCTGTCACCAGACGCGCAGGATGACATCATCGCTCGTACCGAACACGAGTTGTGATGGCCTCAACCCCTGTTAATGCAGAAGGCACCGATTGGTGCCTTTTTGTTTACTCTTCAATGGTTATGTCACTAGAGCCGGGAAGCTGCGACACAAAACTGGAGCCCATAAGTTTAGAGGGTGTGTATACACCGGCTGCAGGCTTCGTATGTAGCAGGTGCTCTACAATCGCTAGAGATCCCGTTACGGTTAAGCTGTAGCCATTGGCCGTTTGTACTCGTGCTGTTTTGCTTTGTCCGAGCTTGTTGCTTGCTTTACCCCATACATATGTGGGTAATTGGTTTCTTTGATCCTCATTCGGTCCTTTTACGGTTCTTTCAATACGGCTTTTTATGAGGCTTTGTACCCAGGTTATGCCGAGAAGGGGGCGAACCCAATTCGCTCGTTTAGCGTTTTTTATCATGTTCGGCGATCCGGGAATAAAAACATCAATATTCTCAATCCCCGTGGTGTAATAGGCGGTTGAAACATCGCCCCACGGAATGGTCATCGCAAGTTTTTCGCCGTCACCAAAATCAATGTTGCGAACTTTATACGCTAGCGGAACGGTGGTGATTTTTCCGTTAAGCCGCACTTTACCGCCTTGAGCCAAACCTTCGACAGACGTTTTCGCCGTGCCCGGAGAAAAACCAGAGCGAGAGTCAAAACCGAGAGACAGGTGTGTTGCATCTGGTAGCGCAGCTTTCAATGTGGCTGCAATGCAATCCGTTGGAATAACATCAAAACCAACACCGGAGCACAATACGACACCAGCTTCCTTTGCTTGTGATTGCAGCGTTTGTGCAAACTCAAATACAGAGATCTCACCTGTAATATCGAGGTAATGTGCGCCTGCTTCTAGGCACGCTTTCATCATCGGTTTTGCCGTCGAAGAAAAGGGTCCTGCGCAGTTTAATACCAGTGATGAACCCGAAATGTGTTGGACTGCGCTGCTTTTATCCTCAAGAGAAAAAGCAAGACTTTGCAGCCCTAGTTCAGCCGCTAGGCTTTGTACTTTCTCTAAACTTCTACCAGCAAGGATTGGGTGGTGACCTCGTTTTACGGCCTCTCTCGCAATGAGCTCGCCTGTATAACCATTGGCTCCGTATATGATCCAACGATCTGGGGATGATGCCGGTGTGTTATCTTTCATCAAAAAGCTCCTATCAATGCCTGCTTAAAGAGGTTTCTGGTCATTGGCTTTTTCTTGTTGAATTGTGGTCAAGCCTTGTTCGAATGTGGTGATTTGAAAATCTGGAAAACGAGTTTGAAACTTATCTGAAACAAAAAGGTTGTCAGATTCGTAGCGAGGCAAAAGCTCGGCTGCATCTCGAATGGTTTGATTAAATCGCCCAGCTAGCCACAATTGCCAGCGCTTGATGACTTTGTATTTCGGTTGAACGTTAAAAACCTTTGCTGCAACAGCGATAAACTCCCGATACGTCAGTCGACGATCGTCGCAAGGCAAATGCCAAGTTTGTCCGTAAGCATCGGGCGTATTCCCAATTAGCGCCATCGCTCGGCTTGCGTCTGGCGTATAAATTAAGCTGCGTTTGGTGTCATCACGTAAAAACACTTTTGCACTCTTTTGGTTAAGTAGATTATCGATAATGGCGGAATTAGTGATGCTTTGTGTTTTCCCCGGGCCGTAAAATTCCGGAGCACGACAGATAACGGCTTCGATTTCTCCTTTATTCATCGATTCTAGCAGCATGTCAGTAATGACCGCACGAATTCGACCTTTTTCTCCATTAGGTTGAAATGGTGCATCTTCTTGTTGAGGCGTATCCGTTTGCGGGTACATGTAGGTATTATCAAAGTAAACAAGCTTTGCTTGATGAGTTTTACATGCGGCGATGACATTACGCATCATTGTTGGCCATTGTTCCACCCACAGTTGAGTATCCATTGGTAGCCCTGCAGTAAGGTAAACGATACTAGAACCTTTTACGGCATCTGATGTTTGTTTCGCGTCGAGCAAGTCCGCTTTTACCAGTTGATCCGTCTCGTTGACTCGATGTGGATTGCGGCTCACCAAACGGATGTCGCTCGTAAAGTCTCGTTTTAGGCTTAATGCCAGCTCACGGCCAATTTGCCCACTTGCACCCAATATCGTTTGCATTCGCCAATCTCCTGCTGTGTTGCTTTGATATTCATCCTAAGATTAAAGTTAGGTTTAAGGTCAACCCATATTTTGAAGATAAATCGGATTGATTTTTTATTGATTATAGAAACAAGGAGATGGCACATCTGAGCTAAGGGCGAATGGTTTTGACAGACTCAATTTAGTGGCTGGCAGGGGAATTGGCGAATCTATAATCCAACATCAAGAGTAAAGCTTCGCTTGTTAACGTTGACTTGATTTGGTGACGGTTTTACTTTTTATTTGAAGGGTTTTCTTTGGCCAGAATCGTTTGACCAAGTTGAGACATGACGCGTTTTGCATTCATTGCACAGTCCATGTCATCTGGCTTAGCTTCAATCTCTTTAAGTACTTCTTTTAACTTGCTTTTGCTCTGCGCGATTTTTCGCTCAAGCTCGTCGAGCTCTTGGACTTTTTGCTGCAAGGTTGTCAATAACTGATGATGATCCCAGTTAGAAAGGTCGGATGGCAGTAACGCACTTAGTTCATTCAAACTGAATCCAGCTTGCTGACCCGTTGTGATCATGTCCAGAATCATTAATGCTTCTTGCGGATACTCGCGGTACCCGTTGGCTTTACGGGTCACGGTTTTTAGCAGTCCGATGCGCTCGTAAAATCGAATACGCGAGGGAGCAAGGCCCGTTTTTTGCGCCAGTTCGCCAATTTTCATATCAAGCGTGTCTCATTAGGTTGATAAAATAACCTTACCATTTCTGAACATTCTCGCCAGCTTGGTGCTCGGTCGATTCGTTTTTTGCTTTCTTACCGTTACAGCTTGCGCAAAATTTCCACGCATTTCTTTGTGACGTCGTCGTACTCTTTTGTCATGTAAGCGGTAGTGATGGCGCCTTCTTTCATGATGCAAATGGCATCGAGTAATGATGTGTTGTCTGATTTGAGATAGCGTTGAATTAGCTCTCGAACCTGTTGTTTATGGTGGCGGCAATACGTTGCAATCTCGCCGCTGTCGTCACTGAATTCGGCGGACGTGTTGATGAAGAAACAGCCGCGAAACTCGCCCAATTTTTCCTCAGAACCATGAAACCAGCCGTTAAGCGCGGTAAACAACTGGTCGATCACGTCTGTGCTCGATTGTGCTGATGACAGTTTCTCCTCTAGCCACGCCATGAAGATTTGGTGGCGTTGTTCTAGTGCGGCGAGGATGAGCGCTTCTTTGCTCTCAAAATGGCTGTACAGCGTGCGTTTAGCCACGCCAGAAACTTTAAGGACTTCATTGATGCCAATGGAGTTGATGCCCTGTTTGTAAAACAGCGACAACGCGGTATCGATCAATAACTGTTTCTTTTTGTTCATAACTACGTCCTCAAAAAGTTCTACAAACACATATTGACAAAGGTAGACAGGTTTGTCTATTTTAGTTTGTAGACAATTCGGTCTACTTTGAGGTGTTTATGAATAATTTAATTTTATCGTTGGTCGCGGGGCTTGGTGCGACATTGGCTATTGGTGTGTTGTCTTACGCCGAGGTATCTCTTACTGAGGTTGTACTTCTCATGGCGCCATTTGGTGCTACGGCGGTGTTGGTGTTTGGGGTGCCTAGCAGCCCTCTCGCTCAACCAAAAAATGTGATCATTGGTCACTTCATTACGGCATCTATCGGTATTGCGTTTAGCCAATACGTTGAGATCACGCCAATCACGCTCGCGATTGCGACTGGGTTAGGTGTGTCAGCGATGCTGATTACGAAGACAACGCATCCACCTGCGGGTGCAAATCCTATCTTGATCATGGCATCTGGGCAGGGGTGGAGCTTTCTGTTCACGCCAGTACTGATCGGCGCTGTGGTGATTGTGCTGGTTGGTAAGGCGTTGCAGTTGCTACAGAGTCAGTACTTAAACCCTCGTTTGAACGGTCAAAAGACCTAGGTGGGTTGCAAGTAAGGCCGCATTGGGGGATGACCTCTTTTGCGGCTTTTCCCTTTCGTGGATGCTTAAAAATAAAATCTGATTCTCTCTTGGTATTCAGTCGTATACATAGAGATGAAAGTTAAATTGGTATACTGCGATGAATAGAATTCACCCAAAGAAACTATTGCACAGCAAATGGACGGCGACGTCACCTAAAAATAAAGAGAAGCACTTTGTCGTAACAGAAATGGAGCTGGATGAAGAAGGCAATGTTGTGAAATGTGTTATTGAAGCCGTTATGAGTAAACGTGAGCAAGAGATGAACTGGCAAGATCTGAAAGACCCAGAGCTATGGCTGCAAGGGTGGAAGTAACGCACTTTGTTGAATTTTTTCCTGGGTTTGAAATCGAAAGATGATACTTAACTGATAGGCAACGGTCTGTGTATCTGCTACGTTGAGTTTGTTCGCTATCAACTAAAAAGGAATGACTATGATCGATTTCGACAATTCGTCAGTGTTTAAGCTTAAACCCATTGAGGTATCAAAAGTTAGGGAAGATTTTCACAAGTTTCTTATTGATGGCGAGTCGGTATTTGCGGGCTTTAAAACGGTTCGCGACCAAGTGGTGTTTACCAACAAGCGAGTGATTGCGGCGAATGTGCAAGGGATTACGGGCTCAAAAGTGGATTACACGTCGCTGCCTTATAGCAAGATCAATGCATTTTCTATCGAGACGTCTGGTACCTTTGACTTAGACTGTGAAATTGAGTTCTTCATGAGTGAGGTGGGAAGAGTACGTTTTGAAATTAAAGGCTCGTTTGATCTGATTTCTTTCAACCGTATGGTTAGTGAGTATGTACTAGCGTAAGGGAATAGAAATGAGAGCTTCATTGAGAGACAAAATAATAGAGGTCTGTGACAAAAAGATCGCAAGCAAAGGTGAGCAGGTTGGGCTCTCATTTTATGCGTTTTTCGCCAACAAAAATGATGATCCTGAACAGTTGATGGAGGCGGCTACGTGGTGGATTCAGACCCATCGGCTCGACCACTTCGAGAAAGCATTAAAAATCAAATCAATGGTGGAGTCTGGTATCTAAATTAAAAAAAAGAAATAAAGAAAGCAGACAAATGCCAACAACGTCGCGGATAAAACAGGGTAGATAATATAAGAGTCCTGTTTATTGGTTCTTTGAAAGCACAGAGAAACGAGTAAGACGTTGTAGACGACGAGCAGCATACTAATCATGGTCCCACTGTTAAGCGTTAAACTGGACAGCTGAGTTAAGAAAAACGCCAATAAAAGGTAGTCGAAGACAATTAACCATAAAAAGGCTTTCTTCAACAGATCGCGTTTTTTGTTTTCGGAAGGTGTTATGTGCATATAGAACTCAACTAAAAAGTCACAGTAACAGAGGTTTCAGTTAGAAAGGTCACCATCAGGCGAGGTGACCTTTTGAGGTTATAATTCTTGAATATTTACTTCGTTGGTGGCCGTATCACCCGAGTAATTGATGACTTCTTGTCGAATGACTGGTTGGTTAAATTCGGCTTTATCTTTCGCTTTTTGCAGTTCACTTTCTTGGTGGTTACCAAAAAGAGTTTCGAGTACTTTGGCTGCTGGCGTCGTTAAAACGAACAGCTCGATACGGCGGTTTTCGCTTGAATCTGGTTCATCAGGGTTAAGCAGTGCTCTATCCGACATGCCTGTGACCTGCATGACGCGATCATCCGGCATGCCACCTTCAACCAGCGTATTTCTTGCGACATCAGCTCGAGATGCAGATAGCGCCCAGTTTGATTGACGACCAAAGCGTTTTTTAAATGGAATCGCATCCGTATGTCCGCTGATGATCAGTGGGTTGTTCACACGCTGAAATACAGGCGCAAGTGCAAGTAATAAGTCTTCGAAGAAAGGGGTCAGCTCTGCGCCACCACGACTGAACATATGCTGTTTGTAATCATCTTGAAGGACGATACGTAAGCCTTGTGGGGTCACGGTTACGTTGACATTCCCTTGTGCGTTAATCTGAGCGGTCATTCGTTCAATGACTTTCGCCAGCGCTGCAAGTTGCTCCTGAGTATCGAAGTTACCAGGAATCAACGAGTCGATTTCTGGCCCATCGCCGTCACCTCGAAAGTATGAGCTTACCACGTGGTTGGAATTGTGTTTACTTGGCACAGAAGAGTCCTGTGCCAAGTCAATAGGAGAGATACTTTGTGAAGTATCAAATGGATTACCGTAACTCTTGTCGAATACGCTTGAGCTATGTAAGTGGGCGACAATTGCTTTACGCTCTTCTTTGTCTACCACCTGCATAACCCAAAGCACAAGAAACAGCGCCATTAGGGCGATCATGAAGTCAGCAAACGCGACTTTCCACGCGCCGCCATGAGGTTCATCATGGCTGTGTGCTTTGGCACGTTTGAACACTACATGCTCTTGTTTTTGCATTATCCCTCCTGTTCAGCTAACCACTTCTCCATTTGGTTGAATGTTGGTTTGATGTCTAGCTGAATATGTTTACGACCAGCGTCGATGGCGAGCAATGTCGGCTTCTTCGCTACGTAGGCAACCAAGGTTGCGCGTACGCATTCAAAAGCAGTCATATTACGTTTTACTCGCTGAGCCATGGCGTTACTTAGTGGGTCTAAACCACAGTAACAACCGAAAATACCAATGAATGTACCTACGAGAGCTGCTGCAACGTGATAACCAATCATAGCGATTGAGCCATCAATGGCCTGCATGGTGATAATGATGCCACCAACTGCTGCAAGAATACCGAAGCCAGGTAGTGCTTCTGCTGTACGCTGTAATGAGCGTGAAGGCAAAAGCATTTCGTTTTGGATAGCTTCAATTTCTTGCTCTAGCAGTCCCTCTAATTCATGAGGCGACATTTGTCCCATTGCCATTAAACGTAAATTATCAGTAATGAAAGAAATTAGGCGATGATCCTCAGCAATCGTCGGGTAAGCGAGAAACATAGAGCTCTGTTCTGGCGACTCAATGTGAGAGTCGAGGAACTTATAACCACGGTTGCGCGCTGTCTCGAGCAAGTTATTGAGCAGCGCCATTAATTCCATGTAGTACTCATGCTCTTCTGTCGGGCCTTTGATGGTCGCAGGCACTTGGCGACGCATTTCTTTCAGTACGTGAGGTGGGTTACCGATGATCAAAGAACCAGCAGCAGCGCCAATGATGATAAGGAATTCGGCTGGTTGCCAGATAGCGCCTAAGTTACCGCCGGCCCACATGTATCCACCGAAGACGCACACCAGGATAGTGAGGACTCCAAAAAACTTTTGCATCTTGTGACTCCTAAGAGGACATTAATTGGTTGAGTTGTTTCAGCGCTTGTTTGTGAAGCTGACATATACGAGGTGGTGTCAGATCCAATACCAGAGCTATTTCGTGTAAGTTGAGTTCATGTTGATAGAACAGAGTAAGCAGCAATTGATCACGCTTCGGCAATTTGCCTAAAGCGCTATCTAAACTACGACGAATATGCTCATGTTCCATGCCATCATATTGCCCGCCAATATAGCTATCACCACTGCTTTCCATCAGTTGGTCAAGGCTTTGCATCTCTCCCGCAAGGGCGGCATTTTGGCGGTTGTAATAGTCCTGCTCATTCGTCCCCAAGGCTTGGATGATTTCTGCATCCGTAGGCATCCGACCTAAAGAGCGTGTGAGATCTCGAGTCACGTCGTTGAGTTCGTGAGCCTGTTGGCGAGTTTTACGTGAGCGCCAATCTAGCCGGCGCAATTCGTCTAAAATTGCACCTCGAACGCGACACACGGCAAAGGCAGGGAAATGAGGATCGTCAACATCGCCGTATCGGCGTCCAGCTTCAACTAGAGCGATAAGGCCAATTTGCTGCATATCTTCAATACTACAGTGAGAAGTGGCATGAACACGTAGCTGGTTAACGACGCGTTTCACCATAACTTGATGACGTTGCAGCAGTGCATTTTCGTCAATTGGGCGTGATGGCGTCGTCACTTCCTCTTCTGTGGTATAGGTGTCTTGTATATTCATGTCTAACATGGTTGTGCTCCGTTATTGCACAACATATTTAGTCAACAAAACATCGTCGATTTCGCGAACGATGTCTGTCTTAGCAAAAGCCAGTAAAAGCGTTTGTTTTACTTCGTTTTGCAGAATATCAATGGCACCCGCTTGCTGTAACTCATCAAATGTTTTGTCGCTAAACAATTTTAATAATGAGTTTTGTACCATTGGCATGTATTCATCAATGTCTTTGATACGCTCAGGACGGCGTGTTTCAATTGCTAGTTCTAGCATGACAAAGTGAGTTTGCTTTTTACCTTTTACGGTTAAAACGACTTTGTCTAAAGGATGGAAGCTAGGACCTTTGCTTGTCGGTTCTTCTGTGACTAAAAATGACAATGGAGAATCATCGATCAAGGAACCAGAGTCAGGTGACTCTTGAGCGTGTTTGTTTAAGTACCAGATTCCGCCCATAATCGTGGCGGCCGAAACGAGGGCGCTGGTGATGATCATGGCGATAAACAGGGCGATCATTTGTTGTTTGGTCATAACCTTTTTCCTCGAGGATTAACTAGGCTTGAGTGTTCAGCCAGTGTTCTGAATAGTTTGTTGTTGTAGTTTGGAATGCACCAGATTCTCGTGCTGCGAAAATAGTGGCGTCTTCTTCATTTGTATGTTGGTCATTGCGACTCTGGCTTTGATCAGAGCCCACGTTGACATCGACATGGACGAAGTTCTGCTCTTGCAGTTCTGTGCGTAGACGCTCAGACACTTGCATTAAAGCTTCTCGTGTTGCGGCTGCATTGGCATTGATGTGCACGCTTAGTCGGTCGCCTTCAACACGTACAAGTAAATCCAGCTTACCTAAATCCGGTGGGTCGAGGCGGATTTTGGCTTCTTGTACATTTTGTTGCGCTTGAAGAGTCACACGGTCATGCAGAACTTGCATCATTTGCTCTCCCCATTTCCCAGCACTGGTGTCAACGCGCACAGCCGCCCACTCAGAGCCTTGAGTTTGAATATGACTCGTGGCAACGGCGGTGTTCGGGGCTTGTGGCGTTGGTGTTTGTCCTTGGAGTGGTGAGGCCGTTGGTTGCCCTTGAACTGGTTGACTCAATAGGGTCTGAAAGTCGGCACTGGAGATTGATAGACGCGAGTTCGATGACATCGGTTGGCTTTGTTGCACCTCTTGTTGTTTTGGAGAGGTGTTTAGCAAGGCGTTATTTGAGTCTTGTATTGTAGACTTAACATCGTTAGCTACCGATAAAGGCGGAGTTTTTCCGAACTGACCCGACTGCTTTTCTGCCATAGTGAGCATACTCTGGGTTAGAGCCTGAGCTTGCATAGCAAGATCAGGTGATTCTGTTGAACCCAGTGTACTTGTCAGGTGAGCATCTGCTTCAGAAGCCGAGTGCTCGTCAGTATCCGAACCACGAGCATGCGCCTTTTCTTCGCTGTCCAAAGCTGGAGCGGTAAGATGAAAACTCGGCACGGTTGAAGCTGAGGCGAAACCTTGGCCGTCATACTGGCTATGCTCAGACATAGGGTTATGAGAAAAACCGTGTACAGCTCTTGCTTGTTTTATGTTGCCTTCATGGCCAGGTGATGAATTGCCGGATATTTGAGTTGAAGGAGATACGATCATTGAGTTAGCTCCATGGTCATCGCTAATTGATAGGCCATAGCGCGCTCTTGATGGTCATTGACCATGTTCATCTCTTTTTCTAACTCGTTCTTCGACTTTTCTAATCTAGCGAATGCATCTGCATGAACGGTTTTGGCACGTTGAATTTCAGGTGCAAGCTTAGGATCCTTCAAAAAAGGTTTGTGACTGATCAATAGCTCTCGCAACTGCAAGTCATAGCGCTTAAGCGCATGCCAATCTGCTGTTTTTGTAGCGAATTGGATGAGCTGAGATAAATGACGAAATCGCTCTGGCGACACTTTATGCTTGTTGTCCAAAATTCATCCAACCTTCACGAATGTTACCCATTACACGCTCGACATTAACCAAGCGATTCGCATCGTTCTGCACGCTGGCGTAATAAAGCTCAACTTGGCAGAAGTCATACAGCTGGCGTAAGTTTTCAGCAATTTCGCCACCATTCTCATCATCTAGAGCGCTTGTGAGCCCAATCAAGATGTTCATGCATTTGTTGATTCCGTTACCTTTCTCAGCCAAGCGATTCGCAGCCAAATGGCCACGAATACGTTCAACTTCATCAAGTAAGCCATCGATCAACATAATGACTAATTGGTGTGGGTTTGCTGCTGCCGCTTGCGCGTCGAGATCGACTTGTTGGTACGAGTCATAGCCAGAGTCCATAAGCATGAGATATTCTCCTAAAGCCTTAGCCAAACATTGACATGGTTTGGTTCATTTGGGTCATTAATGTATTCATTTGAGTGAACTGTTTTAGGTAACGCTTGTACGACATGTCGTATTTACGCTCTAAAGTAGTTTGTTTATCTGAGATGCGATCAATGTTTGCTTGTAGCGATTCTTTACGAGATTTGAACGCTCCAGAAGAGAATTTGAGGAATGGTTCGACCATAGCATCAATAGAGTCGAGCAAAGCGCCGTCGCCATTGAACATCGCTTCCAAGCCCGCACCGTTGTTTTTTTGTGCCTCGGCAAACTTTTCTTGGTCCACTTTCATTTTGCCATTGCGGTCCAATGTCACACCGATTTCGCTCAAGCGCATGCCGCCGTGCTCACCTCGAACCAGGCTGGTTAACTGGCTTTCAATCGAACGCATAGTTGGATCGCTTGCCAAAGCGCCTCGCTTTTTATCTTCGCCGCCGATTTGCGTGTGCTCATCAATCGCAGATATCAATGTGTTGTAGGCTTCTACGAACTTATTGAGCTGCTCTTTTGTTGCTTCGTCGTCAGCTCCGATACCTAAACCAATAGCGGTTTCTCCTGAGGTTTGAGCCTTGGTAACGGTAATATCTACGCCATCGATAACACCTTCAAACGTATTGCTTGAGTTTGTTAGTTTTAGCCCAGTTCCTTCTGCTCCTAACCAAATCACAGCATCCTGTGGAGCACTTATCTGATTGAGGTTTGTGAATGCATCTTCAAACCAGGCTTGGCCAGTACCAGACGCCGATACGTTGATTTGGTTAGCAACACCAGTTTCAGTGCTTGAAAGCATAAAGTGAGTCTGGCCGTTTGAGCGCACTAAGGTTGCATTTACACCTGGGTTATCGCTGTCGTTATTAATTGCAGTCGCTAAGTCACTTATTGTTGCTGTACCATCACCGTCGGTATCGACTGTTGATAGATCAAGTGTCATCGTTTCACCGTTGATGGTGAATTCGAGAGTTCCTGAAGTCGGAACCTCTGTAGTGGCGTCAAGGTCTGCAGGCATGCCTGTAGAGACTTGATGTGATGTTGCAACTTGTTCAACGAAAATCTGGTAGCTACCGGATAGCGCTTTTGCGTCAGCATTAGCTGTAAAGTAACCTTCTTGAGAAATGCTTGTTGAGTTTTTAATGATGCTGCTAGTACTGCTGTTCATCTCTTTGAGAGCAGTTCGGAACTCACGCATTGCACTTTCAACTTTGCCCAAGGCAGATAACTGAGATTGGTATTTATCGGCTTGTAGCTGATAGCGCTGTTTAAATGGTTGAACGTCGTACGTAGCCAACTTAGTTGCCATGGATATTGGATCTAATGAACTCACGAGCTTATTCCCTCTCTCATCGGTAATTGGCGTAACTCTATGCCTGGAATATATGTCTTATCGCAAGATACGTGCCCAATTAAAATGAGCTTTTAAAACATAAGCTTACGATGTTATTTGGATTTGAGAGGAAGTAGATTTTCCACCTAGTGTGTTCCGCCTTCCTCTAGAAAACATCTAGTGTTTCCTTATAAGACAAGGCGACTAAAAAACTAAATTATTTAATCCACTTTAGGGGGAGGGAGTTTAAGTAAACTATCAATAGTGCGGTATTTTAGGTTCTTCCTGCTATTTTATTGGGACTATTCCTACATAGTGGAATGTCGCTTTTTGGTATCTTTAACTTGGTATGTATTTGGTGTTTGAAGATATTTTTCCAACGTTAGTTTTACACTTAGATAAGAACGGCAGAAATGAATGAATTTGTTTTGCGGCTGATGAAATGTGCTCGATCTTACGAAACGTTTATTAGTGCTAAGTTACTGAGCAAACAAAATATTAATTCAGATGAACTAGCAAGTATCCTACAAGAAGCGATATCCAAGTTCCCTGAGTTGAAAACATATCAGCAAGGACAGGGAAGCGAGACAGTTGAGTTGGAGCTATTTAATAAAGTGCTTCATAATATAATGCGGAAAATAGGTTTTAGAGTACCGGAAGAGCAACGTGGGAATAAAAGCTATATTTATATTCGCAGGTGATAAAAAAGCCTCCCATAGGGAGGCTTTTTATTTTGGTATATTTTATTTCTAGTTCGTTATTAACGAAGTAGAGACATTGCCATACCAGGTAGCTGGTTAGTTTGAGACAGAACTGTCGTACCAGCTTGCATTAGCATTTGGTTCTTAGTCATGTTTGAAGACTCTACAGCGAAATCTGCGTCCATGATACGGCCTTTAGCAGCAGAAGTATTCTCAACCATGTTACCCAGGTTAGTCATAGTGTGCTCAAGACGGTTGATGTTCGCACCAAACTGAGCACGAGTAGCACCGATATCTTCCACTAGACCAGCTGCGCCACTGATTTTATCAAGAGCTGCTTTCGCTTTAGTTGTATCACCGATACCGTCTGTGATTGCTGCGTCAGCAAGAGTCGCTGCAACTTTCTGGATACTTGCAGATGCGTCAACATCTAGAGTTTCAGCAGAAGAAGCACCGATTTGGAAGGTAACTGCACCAGCTTCAAAACCACCACCAGTTGCTAGTAGTTTTTGGCCACCAAAAGAGGTGTTGTCCACGATGTTCTTTAGTTCAGCTGTAAGCTGTTTAAATTCTGCGTCCATTGCCGCGCGGTCTTTATCGCTGTTTGAACCGTTCAAAGACTGTGTTGCTAGGTCGTTCATACGGTATGTGATGTTAGTCATCTCATCCATTGCGCCTTCAGCTGTTTGCATCATAGAGATGCCGTCTTGAGCGTTACGCATTGCTACTGACATACCACGCGTTTGTGCTTCTAGACGGTTAGCAATTTGAAGACCAGCAGCGTCATCTGCAGCTGAGTTTACACGGTAGCCTGTGCTTAGACGTTCCATTGCGGTGTTTAGAAGACCGCTTGTGTTGTTCAGAGTGTTTTGAGTTACAAGCGATGCGTAGTTAGTGTGCATTGATAAAGCCATCTTAGTCTCCTTAGTTAGTCACTATATCTTTCAGGCCTCGGGATATTCCCTAGTCACTAACTAGAGGCGGTCGGTCAGCTTTAATGATTAATTTGAAAATTAAAAAATTCCTAAAAAAGATCAAAATTGATGATTTTTAGTGACTTGTATTCCATGAAAATACAGATATAACATCAAATAACCTGAATAAGCCTGACTTAATCAGGGAAGCAGTCATCTATCAATATTGTCGTTCTTCGTTATAAATAAAAAAACAGCGCGAATAATTCGCGCTGTTTTATAAAGATTAATAGTTAGGATTCTGTCATTCCTCACCAAAAGATTGAAAAGAGAGGGAGGTCGGGATGTCACTGAAATAACCAAAGTAATAATTGGCCCCTAACAAGCGATAGCGGTTTAGCTCTGTTTGGCTCGCTACCCGCCCGGCTACCCAAGGGTATTTGTGCTTTCTTAAGAACTTAGCAATCGGTAGGAAAGCATGTCTTTCTTCTTTATCCTCTAATGTGACTGATAGTTTGATCATATCGGGACTAAAGTCAGCGACTCGTTCGAAGTTCACTTGTGATGTCGCGACTTCAAACCAAAGTGAGTAGGCGTTTTCTCTTAACTTCTCTATCAGCGCTGAGACTTTATCATAGGCGCATAGCGTTTTGTCTGCTTGAAGAGAAGGAATCACATGTTGAAAAGCGGAAGAGTGAAACTGAATCATCTGTTCGAGAAAGTATATGCCTGGTTCCCATAGTAATGCGTCAATTCTTATCGGCACGACGACGTTACTGATTAAGTCGGGGTGAAAGGCTTCTAGCTGAAACTGTGTTTGTCGCAATGCGAGATAAAGGCTGAACAAATCTAGGCAGTACTGCATTTGTTCAGAGAGTTCGAATTGATAGACGCTTTGTTCGCCACGCGTGCCAAATCTCAACGTCAGGTGTTGGAATTCTACCTCTCCTGATTGAGTCTCGCGAATGGCTTGGCACGCGTGTTGAATGTCATTGTGCTTTAAAGCATCAAATACTAATTGATCGTCATCCGTGACGATATGTTGTACTGCGAGACCAACCAAATGTTCGTACATCGCATGTGTTGAAATAAGATTAACCAAGGTTTCCTACCACATTGATTTGTTTGTTTTCTGGAATTTCGTTGTAAGACAATACTGCCAGTCCTTGCGTAAATGTGCGTGCGTAACGAGCCAGAAGTGGACGTAACTGAGGCATAACGAGAAGAATCGGAGGTAATCCCTGTTGTTTGAGCTGTTGTCTTATCAGTGGCAAGTTTTGTTGGAACTGACCAAGAATATTTGGCTCAATTGGGAAGCTGTCTAACATTACTGTACCAGAAGATTGTGCTTGTTGTAGCGAAGTCAGTAGCATTTGTTCTAGTTCATCAGAGAGAGCATAGACATTTAATTCGTTTTTCTGTCCCGCAATCAGGTTTACGAGCGTGCGTTTTAGTGCGCAACGCACATCAGATGCCAGTAAAATCGGGTCTTTAGTGTTTTCCGCGGACTCCAGCATCGTGTTAGCAATCGTACGAATATCTTTTAGTGGCACTTGGTCTAGTAACAACTGGCGATATACTTTGAGTTGCTGCGCAGGGTTAAGTGCCGCGGCTAGGGCTTCGGCTAACTTCGGTGCTTGCTGTGTCAAGCGTTGCGTCATGGCTTCAACATCGTCGTGCGTAAACAACTCAGCAAGGTTTGTTTTCATTATCTTGCTAATATGAGTCGCGATGACCGTGCCATCATCGACCACTTGATAACCCATGTTCAGCGCTTTCGCTTTGTCTTGATGTTCAATCCACACCGCTGGTAATTGGTAAGCAGGATCACTGCCCAAAATACCATCTACTTCACCGTACGTTTCTCCGACTGCAATCGCCATCAAACGTTCTGGCTCGATAAAGCCTTGTTCGATCACTTCGCCATTGAGAGAAATTGTATACTGATTCGGTTTAAGGCTTAGGTTGTCTCGAATACGCACCTCTGGTAATAAAAAGCCGACTTGTTCAGATAGGTTACGGCGCACACCGCGAATACGCTGTGATAAAGGTGCACCTTGTTCTTTGTTGACTAGGTGAACGAGACGGTAACCCAGGGAAAGCGACAACGTTTGAACATGAGGAATATCTTCCCATGTAAGCGGTGTATCGTCCTCTTGCATGGCTTGTGAAAGTGCTTCGACCTCCTCGATTTGGGAGTCTTGCACGGGCTTTTTCGTTTGACGCCAACCCGCGAAAGCTAAAGCACCCGCGAAAGCAAAAAAGGCCAAATGTGGCATGCCTGGTACCATGCCTATCACAGCCATGATGCCTGCGACGGTAAACAGTGTCGCCGGGGTTGCCAGCAATTGTTTTTGCATGGTTTCCGACATGCCATTATCGCTATCATTAATTCGCGTAACGATAATCGCTGCAGCCGTTGCCAATAGAAGTGACGGAATTTGAGCTACTAAGCCATCACCGATTGTAAGTAGTGCGTATGTTTTAAAGGCGTCAGATGCTGCGAGTCCATGCTCAAAGACGCCGATGCTGATACCACCAATGATGTTGATAAACAGAATCAGCAAACCAGCGATAGCATCACCTCGCACAAACTTTGAGGCACCGTCCATCGAGCCGTGGAAATCGGCTTCGTTAGCGACTTCTTTACGACGCAATCGAGCGGTTTCCTGATCGATAAGACCGGCATTTAAGTCGGCATCAATCGCCATCTGTTTGCCCGGTAAGGCATCCAAAGTAAAGCGCGCTGACACCTCAGAGATACGTTCGCCACCTTTGGTAATTACGACGAAGTTGATGATCATCAAGATAACAAACACCACCATACCAACGACGTAGTTACCGCCAATAACGACTTCACCGAACGCTTGGATGACTTTACCTGCCGCATCCCCCCCATTATGTCCTTCTAGGAGTACGATTCGTGTGGAAGCGACGTTTAGTGTAAGACGTAATAATGTCGCGACTAACAAAATCGTTGGAAAAACTGAGAAGTCTAATGGTCGCTTTGCGGTAGTGCTGACCAGCAATACTAGGATTGCCAAGACGATATTGAAGGTAAATAACGCATCCAATAGCAGGGGAGGCAAAGGTAAAATCACCATTGCCAAAATCATTAGCAAGACAATTGGAATGCCAATGTAGCCTTTGGTTGATGTTTGAAGTTGTTTTAACCGGTTAAGCATACTTTCGTGTCCTTGGATAAACGCGGGTTAATCAGTGCTGCAAATGTTTTGGAATCGAAAAATGAGGCAAAGGAGTTGGCTCTTTTCCTTCACCTTTACGGAAGGCTTTCAATTGCAAAACGTAAGTAAGAATATGTGCCACGGCAATGTACAGTTGGCTTGGGATTGCTTGTTCAATCGCCGTGGTGTGATAGATCGAACGAGTCAACGGTGGTGAGTTGATGATCTCCACCTTGTTTTCTCGGGCGATTCGTTGAATGTGCATGGCTGTTTCGTCTACGCCTTTTGCAACCACAAATGGAGCATCAGAAAGTGAAGGTTCGTACTTCAGAGCGACAGCGTAGTGAGTTGGGTTAGTGATGATTACGTCAGCCGTTGGTACCATCTTATCGATTTTACGGCGTGCAAACTGCTGTTGAATTTGACGGATTCGCTGCTTTACTTCAGGGCGGCCTTCGTTGTTCTTGAATTCCTCCTTCAGCTCTTGTTTGGTCATACGCAGCTCTTTTAGGTGCTCCCAACGTTGGTAGGGAATGTCTACAACACCAAATAACAACAACGCAAACCCCATCAACAATAAGCCTTCAAAGAGAATAGACATCACGAGGGAAAAGCCTTGGCTTAAAGGTAAGTTTTGCATACCTAGCAGAGGCTGTAAGTGGTTGTCTAAATAGCCATATAAGATGCCGAAAATAACGGCTACTTTGAATGTGGACTTTAAGAGCTCAACCACTGAGCGTGTCGAAAAAATGCGCTTTATCCCACTTAAAGGATTAATTTTGCTCAGCTTTGGCATCACGTTCGCCGGACGGAACATCCAACCGCCTAGTACAAGGCTGCTACCACAGGTCACGATAATAATGACGGTAAACAACGGTAATAACATGTCGATGATTACCGCTAAACTTTGTCCCAATTGCTCGACAAGCTGTTTAGGGTTTTCTAGGTCGGCTCGCGTCAGCATCATGTTGTAGCGAAAAATACCTGACATACTTTCCCAAATGCTATTGAGCTGAGAGTAAAAGTAGAGCGCTACCGCTAGAAATATCACCGCAGTAGTAAACTCTTTTGCACGAGGAATTTGTCCTTCCTGACGTGCTTTTTTTACTTTCTGCGGCGAGGCTTTTTCAGTTTTGTCCTGAGACGATTGATCGCTCATGCGCCCCCCAACATAAAGTTACTCAAGTGTCTGATGGTGTCGTGTACAAGCGCGGTGTAGCGACCCGGCACACCAGATACTGAAATTAATACGCTGAACAGGCCAAGAAGCATCGTCATTGGAAAACCTAATGCATACACGTTGAGTGAGGGAGCGGCGCGATTCATCACACCAAAACTTATGTTGGCTAAGAGCATTGAAACAATAGCAGGCAACGCTAGTGCTAAAGCAGAGGCAAACATCCAGCCGAAAATATTTACAACGCCTTGCAGAGAAAGCGATGTGATGCCAGAACCGACCGGCCACACGACAAAACTTTGAATCACGATATCAATGACGAGCAAGTGTCCTTCTAGCGCGAGAAATAACAAGGTTGAAAATATAAGAAATATGCGGCCCAAAATGGCGACAGAAAGTCCGTTGATAGGATCATTCATCATTGCCATACCCAATCCCATTTGCAGAGAAACGACCTGACCAAGCATGGTGAAAACGTTAAAGAGCATGTGCAAAATTAGCCCAAACATCACGCCCCAAATCGCTTGCTCAAAAGCAAGGGAGAGAGACGTCATGGAGAATAATTCGACTTGTGGCATTGGTGGCATCAATGGTGCGGTAATCACGACGATCGAGAGTGCCAGTAAGGTACGGATCCAAACGGGAATGATTGCATCACCAAAGAAGGGCATCGAAATAAATACAGCTCCCACACGAAAAAACGGCCACCAGAGTTGACCGAGTATCGCTGAGAGCTCTGCAAATGTGATGGCCATTAGCCAATCATCCCCGGTATGTTGTGGAATAAGAAATCAAACAGTTCCATGATTTTTCGGAGCATCCAATGACCCGCAAAAATCACCATCAATAGCGTAACGAGCAAACGTGGTAAAAAGCTGAGTGTTTGCTCGTTGATTTGTGTGGCGGCCTGGAAAACGGCGATACACAAACCGACAATTAGGCCAGGAACAACCAGTACAGCAACCATCAGAATGATCAGCCATACTGCATCGGAAAATAACGTTACGGTTAGTTCAGGGGTCATAGCATGCTCCTATTTAACCGAAACTGGCAGATAACGTGCCAACCGTCATTGCCCAGCCATCCACGAGTACAAACACCACCAGTTTAAAAGGGAGTGAAACAATCAAAGGTGATAGCATCATCATACCCATTGCCATGAGCACACTGGCGACAACCAAGTCGATAACCAAGAAGGGGATGAAGAGCATAAAGCCAATTTGAAAGGCGGTTTTTAGTTCACTGATGACAAACGCAGGCAAGACAACCGCAAAAGAAATATCCTCAACGTTTTGGTCGAGTGGTTCATTGGCAATACGCAGCATTTGCTCAAGAGAGCTTTGATGAGTTTGTGCCAGCATGAACTCTCTCACTGGTTTCTCTGCTACAGAGAATGCTTGTATTAGCGTGATTTCACCATTGTCATACGGTTGAAATGCATTTTCATGAATATCGCTCCAAACAGGTCGCATGATCAGCAAGGTCAATGCCAAAGCAATCCCAACCAATACGCGGTTAGGAGGACTTTGTTGAAGACCAAGGGCTTGGCGCAAAATCGCGAGGACGACGATAATCCGAGTAAAGCTCGTTGCCATCAGAATGAATGCTGGAAGAAAACTGAGCGCCGTCATCAACAACAGAATTTGCAATTTAACGCTGTATTCTTGCTGTGTGTCGCCATCAGAAACGGACAAGATAGTTAAGCCGTTGTCTGCCGCCATGGTTGGGAAAGCAAACAAAAGTGACACCAGTACCAAAAGAGGTAACCAACGGTGCCAAGCGCTCAGATTTTTCATTGTGATGCCTACCTAAGATTATTGACCAACGCCACTCAATGCAGAGTCATGTACATCGATCAGACGAAGTCCGTACTTATCATTAACGACGACGACTTCAGCGTGCCCCATTAGAGAGCCGTTTACCTTTACGTCTAAAGGCTCACCATTGAGCTTTTCAAGTTCGATAACCGTGCCTTCTCCGGCTTTCATTAAGTCCCCAAGTGGGATTTCTTTGCTTGCAACTTCCAGCGTGACAGTGACGGGAATACTTTTGAAAAAGCTAAGATCACGTTCCGCAGTTGCTGGTTCTTGTTGGAGCGTACTTTCAGCTTCAAAGTCTTCTAATTGAAAGTCGTCAAAGTTCAATTCTTCTGCGTCGAATGCATTCGTTTCTGGCGCTTCGCTCATCGCTGCGGTTCCTTATCAGGGTTAAAGATCAAAACAAGTTGGCCGTCTTGCTCAGCAATACGACCTGTAAATAAAGATTGGTTACCAATGCTGACTGGAACCGTATTAAGAAGCTCAATTGGTAAAATATCGTTAGGTTGTAAGCCAACAACGTCGCTCAACGGCATCTTCTTTTTACTTAAAACAACATTCAGTCGAACAGGCGTTGCCTCTAAAGAGCGACAGAATGGTTGGTACAAATCAGTATCGGGCTGCAGTTCAAGCTGCTCGATCAGTGTTTGAATAAGGTGGCTATCTAGTTTGAGATGAATTGAGCCTTGGTGATCGTCAAACGCGATGTTTAATTGCACGTTAATTCCAATCCCTCGGGGCGCTTCGTACTCACCCATTTCCCACATCTCACCAGGTGCAAGCCAACCAATAATGATACGACTGATTCGCTCTTGTAAGCGGAGGTCACTTGCTGTCAGTGTTGTTGCTGAACGCTCAGTGCTGGCGCCATAGAACCGATCTGCCAGTTTTATTAACGTGTGAGAATCTCCATGAACAAATACCATGCCGCCTTCTTGGTGTTGATAGGTTGACGTTTGGTCTTTATCCATTTTTATCGGTGTAAAGCGATGCAAGTCTACAGAGGTTAAGCTAGCTTCCACTTTACTCGTACTGAGCCAATTTTGTAATTCAATCGTAAGGCTGGAACAAGACTCAGAAATCAAGCCTTCAAGCTTTTCACGAATGATATGAATAGGTTTGCCTAATAATTCTACATCAAGTAGTTGAATATCAGAAATAGGCTCGCTAACTCTATTTTCCATTTATATTTTACCGTGCGTTAACAATCGAAACTGTTTTAACTTAATGGCGTGTAGTCTACACAGAAATTTTAATGATCTTTTAGTTTCAAACTCTAAGATTGTGACTTTAGTTCACATGTTGCCTTGAGCATATAGTCTTAATCTTTTAATAAAATTTAAAAAGGGTTAGTTTCCTTTATAAATTGCTTAATAAGAAAATATAAAAATATTAAGCGTTTTTAGTTGTTATTAACTTTTTAAAACCATCTTCATGGTGTAACGGCTAATTTAGATAATTAAAATATAAGACATTGTTTTTAAAGCTTAAATCTTGATTTCAAAGGTTTGGATATGCTCTTGTGAGTATTTTGTAACCAGTTTCAATATTCAGAATAGGTAATTAACATGATTAGCTATGCCAGTTATCACGGCTTAGTGGCATATTTAATTAAATTGATAAGGTCATGGAATTGTAAGATATACATGAACCCTAACGGTTTAATAAATTGTAAAATATTTATTTTTGTCAGTTTGCTAGTGTCTAAGGTGACATATTCAGGTGAGGTTGTGACCATCCCCATGGACCTTTCAAAGTGGACATATAAAGGAAACAACTTTGAATGCAACTTATTGCACTCAAGCACGCCGTATGGGAAGTTTTATTTCCGTTCGGAACCTAACAATAAAACTTATTTTATTTCCGATATACATTATGAAAATAATAAATGGAAAACGATTGCTCTAATAAGTCAAAGTGCCCCATGGTCTAGTGAGCTTTATAGAAAAGAGTTTGCCACCCTTGATTTTACTAAGCCATCCCAACGATTTGTCTTCAGCAAAGGTGCTGATGAACTCATGGATTTAATTGCTACTGGTAATTGGGTGACGTTGTCACTAAAGGGAAGTAATGCTTCCTCTTTGTCGGAGATTGTGATTCCGACTATTCAAATTCAAAACGCGCTCAAGTCATTTAATGCCTGTCGAGCGCGTTTGCCTAAGCTTTCGTTTTCAGAGGCACGAAATCTTGTTCTGTCTTTTGACTTTGGTCAGAAGGCGCTAAGTCGTAAGCAGCAAGAAACGCTCGCAGCGCTAAATAGCTATGTATCTGTTGATGATCGTGTGACCAAGATCTTAATTGATGGCCACACCGATAACGTTGGTTCTAGCTTGGCGAACCTTTCAGTATCACGTACTAGAGCAGAGCAAGTTGCCGAGGCCTTAGTTGAACTTGGTATTGATAAATCGATGCTCGAAACAAGAGCGCATGGTTCTCGTTACCCAATTGCCAGCAATAGTTCGACGAAGGGCCAAGCGAAAAATCGACGTGTAACGTTGCGCCTAGTTAGAGATAACGAGCGAACGGCAGTGAAACACCACCCTGATGTACAACAACAAAATCAACAAACGAAAGTTAAGGTTCAATGATGACGAAAACGAAAATTTTGTTGGTTGAGCCGAATGAAGCTCTTGCTCAACCAGTATTGGATGTGTTGCAAAATGCAGGTTACACCGCAAAACACACTCGTACTGGCCGAGGCGCATTACTTGAAGAGCGAGCAGAAATCACTCTTGTGAGCTCTACTTTACCGGACATGTGTGTCCGCGAGTTTGTTGCTTGCCACCAAAAGCAACGTAACTCTGGTGTTGTTATCGCTATTGTCGATCAAGAGCAGGGAATCTTGGCGGCTGAGACGATGAAATCGGGAGCAACCGATTATCTATTACGCCCATTTGAAGCGAATCAGCTGCTTAATTTACTGAAGCGCGTTGAAGCGTTAGGTAAGCCAATGGCCAACATTGTTGCGGAATCTTGGCGAAGCAAGCAGGTACTGCAATTGGCGCATCGTGCCGCTTGCACCAGCGCCAGTGTGTTAATTACAGGCGAATCGGGAACGGGTAAAGAAGTGCTGGCTCGATATGTGCATGAGCACTCTCCACGTATTGATGGTCCATTTGTGGCGGTTAACTGCGCCGCCATTCCAGAGTCGATGCTAGAAGCGGTTCTATTTGGTCATGTCAAAGGTGCCTTCACAGGAGCGACTAACTCTCAAAGCGGTAAGTTTGAAGAAGCGAATGGCGGGACGATTTTGCTAGATGAAATCGGTGAAATGTCCCCTGCAGTTCAAGCCAAGTTATTACGCGTTCTTCAAGAGCGTGAAGTGGAACGCGTAGGCAGCCACAAGGCGGTGAAGCTTGATATTCGTGTTATTGCGGCAACCAATAAAGACTTACGTGAAGAAGTTCAAAAAGGCACATTCCGTGAAGACCTTTATTACCGATTGGATGTTTTGCCTCTGCACTGGCCGCCTTTGCGTGAAAGAAAAGAAGACATTTTACCGATCAGCCAGTTCTTTATTGAAAAGTATCAAGATAGCAGTCGCTGTCATCTATCCCAAGATGCGATCAGTGTGCTGAGTCAGTATCACTGGCCAGGCAATATTCGCGAGTTGGAAAATGTCATTCAGCGTGCATTGGTCATGCGTCATGGTGACTACATTACTGCCCATGATCTGATGCTGCCTATTGAACTTGTTGCGCCAGTTCCATCCGCTGAGCCAGCTTCAAGCTTTGGTCATGTAGAAGCGAAGAAGCAGGCCGAATATCAATTTATTTTAGAAAAATTACGTCAGTTTGGTGGAAACCGAACGAAAACCGCAAACGCGCTTGGAGTATCAACTCGAGCGCTACGCTACAAACTCGCAGCCATGCGAGAACATGGTATTGATTTACAGTCGGCACTAGGCTCGGCTGCCTAATAGGAGAAAAAATAGATGGCAAGTCAACCTACTCATGCGGTCTCGGCAGAGCAACTTATGTTGTCAAAAATGCAGGCGATGCAGGCACAAGTGCAGCCGCCAGAGTTTATCGTGAGTGCAAATCCTTTAGATCAACAATCACTAAACGCACCATTATCGTTCTCACAAGCGATGACAAATGTGTTGGATACAGTGAATCAACATCAATCAGTGGCTAGTCAAAAAATGACGGCCGTAGAAACAGGAAAAAGTGATGACCTAGTTGGTGCGATGGTCGCTAGCCAAAAAGCCAGTTTATCATTTAATGCTTTGATGCAAGTGCGCAACAAAGTCGTGACCTCATTTGAAGATATTATGAAGATGCCGGTGTAATTCATGTCAGAACTAACCCCCCAAGTCGCCGGAAATACAGCCATGACCTCCGGCTCAGCACAGACATTTTCTACTGCGAATAGCATGGACGATGTAACAACGAAGCTGAAGCAAATCTGGTCGAGTAGCCAGAGAAATCTAGTGTTATCTGCCGTACTCGCTGCAATTGTTGCGGCAATCATTGTGGTCGCTCTTTGGAGTTCCTCACAAAGCTTTCGTCCACTGTATAGCCAACAAGAACGTTTTGATATCGGAGAGATTGTTTCGGTATTAGAAAGCGAAGGTGTGAGCTACCGTATGCAAGAGCAAAATGGCCAAGTTCTTGTGCCAGAAGGCGAAGTTGCGAAAGTTCGCATGTTGCTTGCATCAAAAGGTGTTAAAGCCAAACTGCCGACAGGTTTGGATTCGCTTAAAGAAGACAGCTCTCTCGGTACAAGCCAATTTATGGAAACGGCGCGTTACCGTCATGGTTTAGAAGGTGAGTTAGTACGCACTATCATGTCTCTGAATTCAGTGGCGAATGCGCGTGTTCACTTAGCTATTCCTCGTCAAACCTTATTTGTTCGTCAAAACAGCGAGAACCCTTCAGCGTCAGTGATGCTTGAGCTGAAACCTGGCGAAGACCTCAAGTCTGAGCAAGTTGAAGCAATCATCAACTTAGTGGTTGGTAGCGTGACGGCGATGAAGCCTGAATTTGTATCTGTTATCGACCAATATGGTCGTTTACTCAGTGCAGATGTTGCTTCGGCGGAAGCAGGTAAAGTCAATGCAAAATACCTTGAATATCAAAAGAACGTTGAGAAGCAGATCATTCAACGCGCAGCAGACATGCTTACGCCAATTGTGGGTCCGAGTAACTTCCGTGTGCAAGTTGCTGCCGATATGGACTTTAGCCAAGTTGAAGAAACGCAAGAGATTTTGGATAACGCACCTGTCGTACGTAACGAGCACACCATTCACAACAACTCAGTTGACCAAATCGCGCTAGGCGTACCAGGTTCTCTAAGCAACCAACCGCCAGTAACTGGTGAAGAAGTAGAAACGAACGATAGCCAAAACACCAACGCACGCTCTGAAGTAAACCGTCAGTATGCAGTGGGGAGTAGTGTTCGTCGTACTCAATACCAACAAGGTCAAATTGAGAAAATGAGCGTGTCGGTACTGTTGAACTCGAAAGCCTCTCCGGATGGTGTTGCTTGGAGTGAAGCAGATAAAGAGCAGATTTCAAATATGATCATGGATGCTGTCGGTATTTCTGCGGCACGAGGTGACAGCTTAAGCTTGATGAGTTTCAACTTCACTCCAATTGAAATTGATGCGCCTCCTGCGCTGCCGTGGTGGCAAGACCCTACAGTACAGCAGCCAATACGTTACGTTATCGGTGGTTTGTTAGGCTTGGCGATGATCTTCTTCGTACTACGCCCATTGATCATGCACCTCACTGGCGTTGATAAGCCAGTACCAGAGTTAGACTTTGCAGAGCCGCAAGAAGAGCCTGATTACGACAACCTGCAAACGCGTGAAGAGCGTGAGCATGAAGAAGTGCTTGATCGTCGTCTATCAGAAAAAGGTATCTCAGCCTCTTCCGGTTTAGATGTAAACAGCGACATGCTGCCTCCAGCCGGTTCGCCACTAGAGATTCAATTGAAACACCTACAGCTTATTGCCACTGAAGAGCCAGAGCGCGTAGCCGAAATACTGAAACAATGGGTAAACATCAATGAACACAGTTCCATCAAAGCAGACGCTTAGTTATGTAGAACAAACCGCGCTCGTGCTATTAGGCATGGGCGAGGATGCCGCTGCGAAGGTTTTACAGCACTTTAGCCGTGATGAAACCCAGCGGGTGACTCGTGCAATGGCGAAGTTGAATGGCATTAAGAGTGATTCCGCTCGCGGCGTTATTCAAACTTTCTTTGAAGACTTTCGTGAGCACAGTGGCATTCGTGGAGCTTCTAAAGAATATTTGTCCAATACGCTACGTAAAGCATTGGGTAATGATTTGGCAAAAGGGCTGCTGAATACGCTGTATGGTGATGAAATTCGCAACAATATGCAGCGCTTACAGTGGGTAGAAGCAGAAACGCTTGCTCGTTTCATTGTGAATGAGCACCCGCAAATGCAAGCGATTTTTCTTGCGTATTTGCCAGCCGATAGCTCTTCAGCGGTGTTGAAGCACCTGCCACAAGATTACCATGACGAAATCTTGTTCCGAATTGCTCAGCTGCAAGACATCGATCATCAAGTTGCTATTGATTTGCATGAGCTCGTTGAGCGCTGCATTGAAAAAGTATCTGCAAGCCAAAGCACACCGCTATCTGGTGTCAAGCAAGCTGCTGACATCATTAACCGCTTTGAAGGTGATCGCGGGTCGTTGATGGAAATGCTGAAGTTGCATGATGAAGATGTCGTTAATGCCATTGAAGAGAATATGTTCGACTTTATGGTTCTTGGTCGTCAGCGTGAAGAAACCATGGACATGCTGGTGCAGCAGATCCCACTAGAATTGTGGGCAGTTGCACTCAAAGGTTCAGAAATTACGTTACAGCAAGCCATTAAACGTTCTATGCCTCAGCGTATGGTGAAAGCACTGGAAGACGATATGGAAGCGCGCGGGGCTGTTGCGCTAAGTCGTGTTCAAAAAGCGCGTCAAGACATCATGCAAATGGTGCGTGAGTTGGATGAATCTGGTGAAGTTCAGTTGCTTCTTTATGAAGAGCCAACGGTGGAGTAACGTCATGGTAGAGACAAAATCAAGTACGATGCGACTGCCGCCGAGTAGATACCGTTTGCACCGTTTTCCGCCTTTGGCGCAGCCTAAGGCTATAGAAGACGAATTCGGGCTAGATAACCAGGGTTGGCAAGAGCCGCAAGTTGATATTCAACAACAGCTTGAAGCCGGTTTTCAACAAGGTTTACAGCAAGGGCATGAGGAAGGCTTACGTCAAGGTATCGAGCAGGGTAAGCAACAAGGTCTGCTAGATGGGCAAAAAGAAGGCTTCCAAAAAGGCTTTGTGTCTGGTGAGCAGTCGGGAAAACAGAGTTTTCTAGAGGCGGCGAAACCCGTGAACGAGCTCTTTCATGCGCTGTCTCGTTGGCAAGACGAAAAAGAGCAACAGCAACGCCATATGATTTGTGAGCTGGTACAAAAAGTGGCTCAGCAAGTGATTCGTGCTGAGCTCACTTTAATGCCTCAACAGATCCTTGCCTTGGTGGATGAGACATTGTCTGCCATGCCTGGTAAAGCGGAAACCGTAACCGTGCATTTAAATCCGCAGGATTTAGAACGAATTACTCACATTAATGCTGATCTGCCACAATCTTGGAAACTGGTGGCTAATACGGAACTTCCGATTGGTGGCTGCCAACTAGTGACCGATGATGCAGAGGCGGATGCAAGCTGCGACTCTCGTTTAGAAGCCTGTATGGACAATGTAAAACAACACCTTTTGGATGAAGTTAGTATTCCGCAGGTAGAATCAGAGCATGAGTAATACCTTAAGCCATGAGCTATTGAGTGAGCGTTTGAGCGAAGCATTGGCTTCGCTCGATTCAATCCCTGTTGCTCGCGTGACAGGGCGCTTGATTAAAGTAAACGGCTTAATGTTACAAGCCGTTGGGTGCCGGTTTAAACTGGAGCAGCGCTGTCTTGTAGAAACCGCAGAAGGCGACATGATCGAAGCGCAAGTGGTGGGCTTTGAGCACACTATTGCTTACCTAATGCCTATTCGGCGCTTAGGTGGCTTATTTGCTGGTGCGAAAGTCATTCCTCTGGACGGTGACAGTACCGTGCAGTTAAGTGCTCAGTGGTTAGGGCGAGTGCTGAATGGTTTAGGTGAGCCGTTGGACGACGGGGCACCGCTAAAAGGGGGAGATCGTGTTTCACTTGAACCAAAACCGATTAACCCATTGAAGCGACGTCCTGTTGATACCCCACTCAACGTTGGGGTGCGCGCAATCAATGGACTCTTGACCGTCGGAAAAGGGCAACGCATTGGCTTAATGGCGGGCAGTGGTGTCGGTAAAAGTGTTTTAATGGGGATGATCACCAAAAACACCGAAGCCGATGTGATTGTGGTCGGTCTTATTGGTGAGCGAGGCCGAGAGGTACGCGAGTTCATCGAACGAAACTTAACCCCAGAGGCGCGCAATAAGGCGATTATCATCGCAGCTCCTGCTGATGAATCCCCGCTGATGAGGTTAAGAGCGACACTGCTTTGTCATCGCGTTTCCGAGTATTTTCGAGACCAAGGCAAAGATGTTCTGTTGTTGATGGACTCTCTCACTCGATACGCCATGGCACAGCGTGAAATCGCTCTTTCGCTTGGCGAGCCTCCAGCATCTCGCGGTTATCCGCCCTCTGTCTTCAGCGTGTTACCGCAACTCCTTGAGCGTGCGGGCAACAGTGAAAATCAGCACGGTAGCCTAACCGCAATTTATACCGTGTTGGCGGAAGGGGACGACCAGCAAGATCCTGTCGTGGATTCTGCGCGTGCTATCTTAGATGGGCATGTCGTATTATCGCGTCAACTTGCCGAGCAAGGGCACTATCCTGCCATTGATATTAATGCGTCTATTAGCCGTTGTATGAGCACCTGTACACAGGAGGCGCATAGCACGATCGCGAATAATTTCCGCCAGATGTACTCCAACTATCTTCAGGTGAAAGAACTGCTGCCGTTAGGAGGCTATCAACCGGGGCAAGATCCTGAATTAGATCAATCTGTTGCTATGTATCCAAACTTACGTGCGTATTTACAACAAGCCGCCAATGAGTCAGTGGATTACCCAACCAGTTTGACCGAGCTCGCGCAGCTTTTTCAAAGTGCTTAACCAAGTGGGAGTGGTATCGTTGAGATGAAATCCAAGTTAAAAGCAGTGGGTAAGCTGCAACAAATGGAAGAAAAGCAACGTGATCGTGTGGGTCAGCAACTTGATGCCATGCGCCAACGTCACTCCCATCTTTCAATGCAGTTGGAACAATTGTCAGCATTGAAAGGCCATGCGGGACAATCAACAAGAACTGTTCCAACACTGACAAGCGCAGCACTGATGAACTTTAATCGTGTCGATCAAATGCTGCAAAAAATGCTTCGCCACCATGAGCATGAACAAGCCGTCATGCAAGCGGAATGCGCGTCTGTACAAAAAACGCTGGAGCACAAACATGCTCGTGTTCAAGGGTTAGAAAAAGTGCTCGAACGATGGCGTACTAAGCAAAATTATGAAAAAGCGAAAAAAGAGCAAAAAATAATAGAAGACATCATCAACTCTCGTGTTAAGCGCAAGATATTATGATGTCTTGTCGAAGCTATTAGGAGCGCGAATAGGAGCGCGAATAATTTCTGTGGCGGCGTCTTAGCCAACCAAACCAGCCTCCAAGCATGATCATCCCTGCGCCAAGTGCGCCACCACTACTGCCATTATCCTCAAAGCCAGATGTGTTGGTATCTTCTGGTTCAAAGCCGGAATCACCTTCACTATGATAATCTTCTGTGCTTGCTAAGAGGGCATTGTAACGAGTCTTCACTCCCGAACTGGTTTGGGATTCAATCCATGTTGTGTAATTTAGAACCTCAGTAAACACACTCGGAATCGCAGCGGATTCACAAACAGAAGAACCATAGCTTACAATACCGATTTGTTGATACATTCCGTTATTGTCTTGATAGGTGAGAGGGCCACCAGAGTCACCGCTGCAAATACCGGTATAACTGCGCTCAGGAAACCCATTGGCACATAAGCTTTCTTGAGCATTAAACCCGGTCACTAAAGAAGCACATTGCGCATCAGTGAGTGGTTTTACTTCCGCCCATCGCAAATAATTTGGTCCATTTTCATCGTTGGTCGAGGTTTGCCCTAAACCGAATATCTGATAAACCGATTGGCTGCTGTAATCACCAAAATCTTGCGGCAACGTAATGGATTGAACGTTGTCGGTGATCGGGTGGGTAAGTTCAAGTACGGCGATATCATTAATCCATAAATCACTAGGCTCGTAATTTGGATGAATGACGATAGAGCGAACATCTTTGAATTCCTCAACAAACACATCATTCATTGTCGGGTTTTTTACTAAAACTCGTAGATCATTGATTGTCCATCCGTCAGAAAAAACACTCGGCTCTACACAGTGAGCGGCGGTTAAAATGAAGCGGTCATTAACAATCGTGCCGCCACAGATGTTGGCAAATTGATTAGCGCCAGTTTTGTGTAGAATGAGTCGTGCGAAAAAGGGCAATTGATTTTGAGTGGCTTGTTGGCCGCCTATGATTGCCGTTGAGATGCCTTGCTCTGAATGAGCGTCTTCACTTTCAGCGACTGCACTCATGGGTACTGTGAGGCAGAGTACGCTTAACCATATTTGATACCGCTTCATAAACCATCCTTGGATGAAAAGTGCTCTTTCTAACTTTATACTAATTTTTCAATGAATGTGCTTAACAAAAGGTTTCTTTAATTGAATGATTGTTGCAACCACGAGCGCAGAAGGTGAAACGATTCCAGCTTTAGCTTGTGTGGTGGGCAAACAAAGTAAAACTGTTGGTTAGGATTAATGACGGGTTTACCCAGCTCGATTAACTGGCCATATTTGATGTCATCTTTTACAAACAAGCGATGAGTCACCAATAAGCCTAAACGTCGAGTCGTCGCCTGCACGGCTTGTATCGACATATTAAAAGTGATTGGTTTTTTGCTTTTAGGTCGCAGGATGCCAGTCGCATTCTGCCACACGTTCCAGTCATTTTTTCTTCGTTCGTTAGTGACTTCAATGATGGGATACTGCTTTAACAGTTGAGCGATATTTGAGTCATTCGTCTTAGCTATCAATTCAGGGCTACACACCAAAACCAGTTCATCTTCACTGAGCTTTTCACAGTAATAATCTTGCCATTCCTCGGTGTTTCCATGCACGAGTGCTGCGTCGATGCCTTCTTGTTCTAGATTAAACTTGCCAGACAGGTTGGATAAACGAACGTCTAATTGCGGAGCAAAGTCCTGCAAACTCGACATTCGCGGAATCCACCAATGCAGCGCCAAGGAATTCACCATATTAAGCGTAATACGTTGTAAGTTTTGGTCTTGGATTAGCGCTTCTGTGGCATCGACAATTTGTTCTAAAGCTGGCGCAACCTTTCGATAATATTTTTTACCGTCAGCATTAAGTTGAACTTGTCTGCCTACGCGATCAAACAGAGGCTTGTTGACCTGACTCTCCAGTGACTTTATCGCCTGACTCACCGCCGAGTGACTCACACTTAATATCTGCGCTGCTTCTGTCATGCTGCCAGATTCCGCCACAGCGACAAATGCATAGATGGATTTTAGAGGGACTAATTTACGCATATTTTAGAAACCGTAACATGATGAGAGATAAGTTAACCTGTAAGTTTTTCTTACATTAATGGTTAATATTACTCGCTATTTACAATAAGTGATATCTCATAAAATACTCCATATATTAAGGAGTATCGAATGAATGCAGTAAATAAATCTATTCTTTTCATGCTGATGTCTACGTTAAGCTTATCTGTTACTGGGTTGTTAGCAAAGCAGTTGACAGGTGAACTTTCCGTCACACTGTTTAGTTTCTTACGCTTTTTGGCTCCTGCACTTATTTTGCTTGTCTTACTTCGTTTCAAAAATCTTACCTTTCCTAAAGCTGGGACGTTAAAACCGATTTTGCTTCGCGCCTTCTGTATCGGCTTATCACAGTTGTGTTTCATCGCGTCACTACAAACGTTAACGCTGGTAGAAGGGGTGGTATTGTTTGCCACTGGCCCATTATTTATTCCTTTGGTTGAAAAGCTGTTTATGGGAGGCCACATTCGCGTTTCAACATTGGCGGCTTTAGCAATGGCGTTTACTGGAGTGGTTATGTTGGCGGGAGTTGGTGGGGAGTTTACTTGGCGCTCGGATTTATTACTCGGTCTAGCTGGTGGACTCTTCAATTCCGGCTCTCAGCTTACGCTATATAAAGTGAGTAAAACTGATATGTCGCCATTAGAAATCAACTTTTGGGCGTTTGGGTTTGCTGCCGTATTTCTGTTACCGCTAACGTTGTTTAACGACATCGATGTTTTCCTCAAAGCCAATGTGATGGAATCTACTGTTTCTTCTAATATGCTGTGGCTCGGTGTGATGTCCCTGATGATCATTAACACCCAAGTTTTCCGCTCCAAAGCGTATCAACTGGCAAGCAGCGGCTCTCAACTTGCACCACTTATTTTTACTAACCTACTGTTCACCGCGGTTTGGCAGAGTGCGTTTTTCGATGACCGAATGAGTCAAAGCCAAATTATCGGGATGAGTTTAATCGTGTTCGCAACCATACTGAACACATGTTGGGTTCGCTTTACGGCGCATCGTGGTGGTAGGTTACAAGCGAGAACTTCTTAGCCTGTCGGAAAATAGAGGATTAAGTAAGGCAAATCAGAGGTGAGGTTTGATTTTTTCTGACAATGAACTAGCGTCAAGAAAGGTTCAGGGAGAGAAATAATGCTTACGCTAAATTATTACGTTGAGATTTCAGCTACACCGCAACGGGTGTGGGAAGTGCTAACCGATGCTGAGTTATACAAACGCTGGGCACAGGCTTTCTCACCCCAGTCTCAATTTGATGGGATATGGGAAGAAGGGCAAGACATCACTTTTTTTGATCCCGATATGGGCGGAACGCGAGCGACTATCGATATCGTGCAACCGCAACAGCGTCTTGAATTTCATCACATTGCTATTTTTAATCCGGATAATAGGCAGCAATTGGATGGGGATTTAGCATCTAAGTGGATTGGATCACGAGAGATCTATCAGATCGACACCAATAGTGATCGTTTGTTACTCAATGTCACCATTCATACGCACAGCGACTTTGTTTCTATGTTTAATCACGGATGGGAAAAAGCGTTGCCCCTAATAAAAGCCATCAGTGAGGAGCAAGCTTAAGTCTGATATTCATCTTGGGCTGACGGTACGTCACGTGTAGGTATACAATAGCACGCAAGATAGCGCACCTAAGAGAGTGGATGATGGAATTTAAAGTTGATACCCATACACATACGTACGCCAGTGGTCATGCGTACAGCACCTTGATTGAAAATGCAAAATTGGCGAAAGAGAACGGCTTGGATATGTTCTGTACTACCGATCACGCAGAATCAATGCCGGGCGCGCCGCATTACTGGTTTTTCTCCAACCAAAAAATCCTGCCTCGATTTTTGGACGGTATCGCGATCATTCGGGGTGTGGAATCCAACATTCTTAATACCGAAGGCGACATCGATATTCCGCTGAGTGTCGATCGTAACCTAGATTGGGTTATTGCAAGTTTCCATGAACCTGTTTTTCGTCCTGCAAACAAAGAAACTCATACGGAAGCGCTCATTAATGTGATTCAAAACGGTCGTATTGATGCGCTTGGCCATCTTGGGAATCCAAATTTCGACTTTGATTTTCAGGCCGTTTTAACGTGCGCGAAAGAGCATAATGTTGCGATTGAAATCAATAACACCACGCTAAAAGGGAATAGCCGAGTGGGTAGCGTAGACCGTTGCCACGAGATTGCACAAATCGGTAAAGATCTCGGTGTCTTCTTCACAACGGGAAGTGATGCGCATTTCTGTCATGATGTTGGTAATCTGGATTTGGTTGGAGAGCTAATGGATAAAGTGGGTATCGATAGCAAAAAAGTGATTACTCACACCGCTCAGCAGTTTTTGTCTTTCTTAGCTCTGAGAGGCCGTAAGCCAATTCCAGAGTATGACGACATTCGCAACGCATAAACTTGATTACATTTTAGGTATGCACCTAGCGTAAGATTGCTTTACACTGCGACCCGGAAATACTCAACTAAGCTAGTTTGTCGCCTTTTATGGCGTGGGTTATTTGGGTAAATAAAGCCGACACAGAATTCGGCACTATAAATGGAGAAGTGAAAATGTTACGTCCTTTAGTCCTAGGGTGTGCGATTGCGTTTGGCTCAACATACGCAATGGCGGAAGCGGTTGATTTAAAACAAAACATGAAGCAGATGAAGATGGAATTCAAACAGGCGGCAGAAGCGTCGGATGTTGAAACCATGAAGTCTGCAATTGATAGCTTGCAAGCAATCGTCGAGCAATCTAAGCGCGGTAACTATCCACCAGAGAAATTCGATACCTACTTAGAAGGCTTTAATAAACTAACGGTAACGTTAGACAAGATTGAAGCAGACTTAGACGCTGGTAACCTGCAAGACGCGAAAGCACAATTACGTGAAATTGATAGCCTACGTGAAGAATACCATGACAAGCGTAACCCAAGTATTTGGAGTAAGCTGTTCGGCTAATCGCGATAAAAGCTGACAATAGAATATGAAAATAGCCTGCCGTTTTGGTGGGCTTTTTTGTGTCTGTCAATTGCGGTATTGAAGAAAAGCTGTGAGGTGGAAACCACTTATTGATCCTGTTTTTGAGCTAGCACTCAGAATTAGTTACGCTGAATTAAATTTGTTAAGTCACCGTTATGCGTAGATTAATTCCTTTTTATCGCTCCATGCTATTTGCTAGTGCTCTAAGTTGGGTGCTAGTGACGCTGATGCCTGTTATCAATGCTCATGGTAACAGCATGGGCGTGTGGGCGACGCTATGTACGCTTAATGGTTTTGAATTGGTTCAAATCGAAGAAAGTGACAATGCCGTCAGCCATAAAGGCAAACCGTGTCCTTTTAGCCACTTTTCGACTTTTCATCACGAAACACTTCCAACTACACCAATACTTCCACAACTGAGCTTGGTCATTTCTGAAAGCTACACTTTTTTGGCTCTAAGTGTACGATTTGAAACGCCAGTTCCTCGTGCCCCACCAAAGTTAGCGTTGATAAACTTCTAGCGGCAAGCCATCTGGATCTTTGAAAAAGGTAAATGCTTTGCCTGTGAATTCGTCAATACGAATTGGTTCAACTTCAACGTCATTCGATTCTAGGTAGGCTTTCACCTGTTCAACCTCATCAACCAAAAACGCGAGATGTCTTAACCCTTGTGCTTCCGGAAAGCTAAGTCTCTCTGGTGCGCCCGGAAAGCTAAACAGTTCCACTTGGCTGCCGTCAGGTAAAGCGAGGTCAAGCTTGTACGAGTCTCTGGCTTCACGATAGTTTTCAGCAATGACTTTTAACCCCAACACTTCAGTGTAAAAGCGTTTTGACCTTGGGTAATCGCTGCAAATGATCGCGACGTGATGAATGGCATTAAACATGGTTAACCTCTTCAAACATGGCTAGTATCCTCAAGCATGGTTAGCGTCCTCGGAGACTAAATGCTCCTTAACGAAGTCAATAAACACGCGCAGGCGAGCAGGCATGTATTTGGTTTGTGCATACTGCATCGCGATAGCACCGTGGTAGTTACTCTTGATCATCCAATCCGATAGAACCTCCACCACTTCTCCTTGCTCTAACGCGTCTTTGATCACGAAGTCATGGAAGATTCCAATTCCCAAGCCAGACTTAACCCCGTTCAAGCGCATTTGAGAATGGTTGACGGCATAACGGCCACTCACGGCAATCGAATGAAAGGCTTCCTCTTTAAAGAACGACCAGATGTTGTCTTTGTCGTTCTCGGCAAGGTAAATGCAATCGTGCTGTTCAAGCTCAGTGGGATGCTCAGGCATACCGTGTTTGGTGAGGTAATCTGGAGAGGCACATAAAACGAGATTGGTCTTGCTGATCTCTTTGAGTACCAGATTCTCATCGGGTTTGTCGGTGAGCTTAAAGGCGACATCAATTCCTTGGCGGAACAGCTCGATCTCACCATCTGCTGCACGCAGCTTAAGCTGTATATTTGGATAACGTTCTAGGAATGGCAACACAAACGGTTGAAGCACCGAGTTAAGAAACGCTTCGGGTGCAGCCACTGTGAGTGCACCCGTGGGCTCGGCATGATCTTCCGCCGATAATTCAACCGCTTGCTGCGCGGCATTCACCATTGCGATGCTTTGGTCGTAAACCTTTTGCCCTGCTTGAGTGATGAGCAACTTACGAGTTGTGCGCTCAAACAGTTTCACTGAGAGGGCTTGTTCCAACCGTGTGATCAACTTACTTAAAGCCGATGGCGTCACGCCGAGTTGTTTGGCTGCAGCGGTAAAACTGCCTTCGTTTACCACCAAGATAAACGAAGCAAGATCAGGAAGTAGGGCAATGAGTTTTGGATTAACCATAATTGTTCAGTTCTGCGCAGCGGAATAACGATATTGTCTGGTACGGTTTCACGAGGTTCAAGTGTCACCGTCTCGCTTTAACGATATTTTGCCAAAAATGCATTGAGTGCAGGCAAGCCAGATTCACCAGTATGGTATTGCTGCCAACAGTGATAAATGGCCGTTTCGTGGTCTGCAATCAATTCGATAGCTTCTCGCTCAGCGATTGAATACTGTTTTGAAGCTTTCACTTCTTCATGCCACTCTCGATATTTGACCTCATAAGGCTCCACCCATTTCAGAAGAGTCGCCACCAACTCTTGCCATGGTAAACCAATCCACTTGGTTGCATCTGCCAAGCCTTTATCCAGCATCTCTTGGTGTCGACTTTCGATATCCATGCCATTTGTCAGCAGTACAGGTTTGAGCTTTTCTGCGGTGAGTTCTTCCACTTCAATCAAGGTTTGCCACAGTGTTTGTTGTTCACTTTGGGCGTAATGGCTCAAGTAGTGGTTGAAAAAAGCGATGCCGTAGATTTCGCCATAGTAGGCAGACAGAACGTTATGAATCATGGTGAGAATCGTGATTTAAACAGGGAATACAGCATTGTAGGAGGGGAAACCGAGAAGTGTAAATAGCTGAATATACTCAAGTGACTTCAAGATACATGGTTCAGAGCGTTATCACTGATTCAAGTTCAAGGAAAACAACGAAGCGGAATAGCGAGCTCTTTCCAAGTTGTTTGACGAAGAAATTGCTTCAGTGACACGCTCCCGAAGGGCGAGTTGCCTTGGTTCGCATGCTTCGTTAACAATTTTCGATTTAGAACCACTAGATCTTCAAATTGTTGCCTCGCCTTCAAACCAAGTCATTCTCGCTGAGCCAAGCATCTCGAGGTTACTTGAGTATAAATAAAAAAGTGCTGCTGACAGAATTCGAACAGAACTTGTGAGAATTTTATGAGAATTCGATGAAGTTGCTGATAGATTTGCTCGTCATTCTTAGAGGCAAGAACGCAAAACGTTCGAAACGTAATGCTTAACCTACTCAAGTCACGAACAAAGAAGTAAAGCCGTACAGATGGGCTTGGGTAGTTCAACCCTCATTAAAGGATGGAATCACAATGAAAAAACGTACCCAACTCGGACTCGTCATGACTTCAGTCGCTATGGCACTAGGCTCTGCATCAGTGAATGCGGCGGAATTGGAAATCACCGTGACAAACGCAACCAAAGGCATCTACTTTACGCCACTTATTGTTGCTGCACATGGCTCCGACCTTCAAATGTTCAGAACGGGTCAAGCAGCAACGCCAGAACTAGAAGCAATGGCAGAAGGCGGTGATATCTCTGGTCTTGCTAGTGTGATTGGTAACGCTGGTGGTGTGGTGGTTGAGAATCCTGCTGGTGGTATTTTGAATCCGGGTGTTGCAACCACCTTCACTTTGGACAGTGGTGACCACGGTTATCTTTCTCTGAGCGCTATGTTGCTGCCAACCAATGATGGCTTCGTCGGTCTGGATAGCTGGAAGATTCCAACGGAAGCGGGTACATACCGAGCAACGCTAAGAAGTTACGATGCCGGTACAGAAGCGAACGATGAACTTGCGTCTAGCATGCCAAACCCACCTTTCATTACCTTTGGTACTGGCGGCACAGGCGTTGAAGCAACAGTAACTAACGACAAAGTTCACGTGCATCCGGGTAACCTTGGTGATAGCGATCCAACCGGCGGCATCAGTGACCTAGATAGCAGCAGCCATCGTTGGTTAAACCCAGTCGCAACCATCACAATCGTTGTGAAGTAAGGGGGATGTATGAAAGTCAGAATCTTACTAGTAGCAGCTTCAGTCGGCTTGCTCGCCGGTTGTCCAAGCGATGATGATAACGACGTAGTGAAATCGTACCGCTACACCGTCAACGTGGCGAACTTGACTGCGAATCAACCAATGTCTCCGCTCGCTGTACTCACTCACAATGGTGACTACCAATTGTTTGAAATTGGACAAGCCGCATCTGTTGAACTTGAGCACCTTGCCGAAGGCGGTAGTAACGCTGAGCTGATTGAGTTGATGAACAGCAATGACAGTGTTTACCAAGGTATTTCGGGCAATGGATTGGTGTTGCCGGGTGCATCGGACGAAGTCACTATCACGGTTGACCCAAGTCGTTACGGTTACTTGTCTGTGGCGTCTATGTTCGTGAATACCAACGATGCCTTTGTTGGCGAAACGGGGCTATCGCTCAAATCGCTCGCAGTGGGTGAAAGCTATGAAATGAGCATGAACGTTTGGGATTCTGGCACAGAACTGAACGATGAGCTTGCCGCAACCATTCCAGGCCCAGCAGGTGGCGGTGAGGGCTTCAATGCCGCGCGTAATGACAGCAATGATGTCGTTGCCTTCCATGCGGGGGTAGTTAGCCAAGGTGATGGATTAGCAAACTCAGCACTCTCTGCGAACCATCGTTTCTTGAACCCAGGTGCGAAAGTCACCATCACTCGAGTCGAGTAACACAGGCTCCGATGACGTCTCCTTTCCAAAGCGCTTGTAGCCGAGCGCTTTATCCCTCATGGCGTCATCGGAACCTTTTTTGAAAGAATTTCTAATTTGTTCCGGTCATGTGCAAAGTGAGGATACTCGAAGGCAAGGAAAGGACCATGGAACAACAGGCAATCAATTTAGTCGCGAACATCTTGTTGGTGGAAGATGACGATGATTTGGCAGAACTGGTTCAGATGCATCTCAAGTTTCAAGGACACCAAGTGTCGCGAGCCACAAATGTCGCCGATGCTAAAACGCAGTACCAGCAACACCCCTTTGATTTATTGATCCTTGACCGAGGCTTACCAGATGGTGATGGTCTAGACATCTGCCATTATTTGCGGCAGCAACAAGATTGGAGCCCAGTGCTTATGTTGACAGCAAGAGACGGCGAAATGGACAAGGTTGACGGTTTAGAAGCGGGCGTTGATGACTACATCACTAAGCCATTTAGTGTATTAGAGTTCCAAGCGCGAGTACGTAACGTGCTGCGCCGAGTCAGTCAAACCGCAGAGGCCAAAGTAGCAAATGAAGTACTCGACGAAGCGATGGATTTTGGTCCGCTAAGAATCATTCCGGAGTTGCACCAAGTATCCCTAAACGACAAGGATGTCACTCTTACCGCGACAGAGTTTACTTTGCTGCAGTTTCTCGCGACTCGTCCGGGCAGAGTCTACAGTAAAGATGAATTGCTCGATCACGTATGGAACACCAGTCATTCTGGTTATCACCACACGGTGTGTAGCACCATTAACCGTTTACGCAGCAAATTGTCTTTGTCTGACTCTGATCATCACTTCATCCAAACCGTGTGGGGCGTTGGGTATAAGTTTCAGCCAAGACACTAATGCAAAAAAGCAAGTCAAAACATCAAGCCAGACAGTAAGTCGGCAGGTCATTTTTCAATCATCACGGGTGTTTCAAAAACACCGCTGTTTAAGGAGGCGATAGGATGAGCTTCAAATCTCGCTTGGTAGTATTTACTAGCTTGTGGTTCTGTCTTGCGGCGGTGGTGATTGCACTGACTTACAATTGGCAAAAAGAAACCATTGAGTTACGGACTAAGCAAAGCCTGCACAAAGAGCTAGCCAGCCACATGCGCGATGATAATCCGCTGATGATTGGTACGGATTACAACCCTAAAGCGCTCAAGTCGATCTTTCATACCCTCATGCTGATCGGCCCTGATTTTGAAATCTATTTCCTCGATAGCCAAGGCAATATCACCACCCATGCTGCGCCAGATGGGGCAAAGCTTATGGACTCGGTGGATCTGAACCCCATTCAGCAATTCTTAAACAACGAACCGCTTCCCATCTTAGGCGAAGACCCTCGTAATCGCGGTGAACACAAAGTCTTTTCTGTCGCGGCGATAGAGGAATTAGGCTCTACGGTCGGTTATCTCTATGTGGTGATTGGCAGTACCCGACATGACGCCATTGCCAATGCGCAAGTCGATACCCCTTACATCGCGCTGGCAGGATTGGTCTTAGTGTCCATTTTAGGCTTTGCTCTCGGGGCTTATGTGCTGGTCAAACGTAGCCTATTGAACCCGATTGAGCGTGTGACCAAGCAACTTCAACAGCAAGCCGAACATGATTTTCACCTGCAACCTGACTTTACTCACCAAGTGCCGGAACTCGTGCCGATTGCGCACTCTTATCAGATGATGGCGAAGCACATTCAGCAGCAGTTTTTACAGTTGGAGTATCAGTCTTCTCATCGTCGTCAGAGCTTGTTGCAGCTCAGTCATGATTTAAAAACGCCGTTATCGAGCGTGCTTGGCTATCTGGAAACGTGGCGTTTGCAACATCCGGAATCCGATCCGCTGATTGAGGTCGCGTTCCGAAATTGTGAGAAGCTCTCAACTCAATTGCATTCTTTATTAGACGCTGCCCGTAAAGAAGCCCCAATGCCAAACTACGAGTACCGCCCCGTGGAGCTTGGCGCGTTGATGGCAGAATGTGCTGAAACGATGCAGAGCCAGTTTTCTCGTAAAGAAGTGGTGTTGAAAGTGGATATCGATAGCGAAATCCAAACCGTGGGTGACAAGGGGCTATTGGAGCGGTTGGTATTTAACCTGCTTGAAAATGCATTACGCCACAGCCCAATTGGCTCAGAAGTGCATTGCCAAGCGCATTTGAGTGAAGATAAGTCGCGAATCCTGTTCACTTTTGTCAATCGAATTGATAAAGATGCCGTCGGGGGCGCATTAGGAATTGGTACAAAGATAGTGCAGTCAATTTTAATGTTGCACCACAGCTACTTAGAGACGTGTGAGACTGACACTGAGTATCAACAAAAATTCGCACTTCTCGCTACTTGAGGAGAAGCGCGAATTTGGCTTATCGAATGACTACTTAATAACGCCACATACAACGCGCGCACCGCCGCCGCCTAATTTAGCAGGATGGTCGGAATGATTGTCACCACCAGCATGAATCATTAATGCTCGGCCTTTTAAATCTGATAATTTTAGGCGAGGCGCGACAACGGGCTGATTAGCATTGCCATCCATGTCCACGTAGAGTGGAGGCAGGTCGCCTAAATGATTGTCATCGGTCCAAGGGTAGCCATGTTTCCCTGTGTTGCTGGGGTCATAGTGACCACCTGCTGCACCGCCAAGGACGGTTTTGCCATTCTTCTCCGCGCTATCGCACGATGGATTGGTGTGAACATGGAAACCGTGTACCCCTGATGACAAACCTGATAACTGAGGCATAAATACCACGCCATAGTCACTTTGTGAAATCTCAATGGTGCCAGCGCTCTTCTTGCTGTTGAGATCGGTCATCGCGACAGTCTGCGCAAGTACGTTAGGAGCGGCTACGAGAGTGGCAGCAACTGAAATGCATAGCAATCCTTTTAACATGGGACTTCCTTCTTTTTGGTTGTACGCTCAAGCACATATTAGTGAAAACTTCTCTTCCTTATGTCTGTTGAGCGGTGGGTTTATGTCAGAGAGTGATGTGTCTCACTCTATTGTCTTAAACTGGTATCTATCTGCGAAACCAGTTCTCCTTTATTAAGACTTAACATATTGAGATTGTTCAGATATAAAAAGAATAGACGTCAATCAAAAAATAGCCTGAATATTTTTAAATTAACGCAAAGTTAAATTTTTAATGACTTTATAACAAAGCTCATAATTGTTTTATAAAGAAGTTGTCGGAATTGTCTTCTATAAAAAATAATCAATTTAATGAATATTTTAATGTGAATATGGTTGTTTATAGGTTTGTGGTCAAACTGTTGCTTATATCATCAAATAAGATAAAAAATTGGAACTAAAGTCACTTAATGGCAGAGGAAAAAATTAAACTCTGGTTTTAATGGGTAATAATGTTTTAGTAACAGATAGTTACGCACTTAAAATTAATAATATGGCTAATTTCCGACAAGGATTGAAAAAGATGAAAGACAAGGAATCTATTCAGACTAATAGCAGCCGCCGTAATTTTCTGAAAGGCGCAACAGGAGCTGTTGTTGCTGGTGTGAGTGCTTCCGCTTTCTCGGGCGCAGTTCAAGCACGAGAACAGAAAATTGATTGGAGCAGCCGCGGGCTAGGTAGAAAACACGATAAGCGCTTTTGGCGTAAAGTGCAACGACAGTTCGTTTTGGATAAACGTACGACTTACATGAACATTGGCACAACGGGTTCTATGCCAAGACAAGTTCTTCAAGATTACGAGCATAACAACAAGTTGGTGGCTAAGTATCCTTGGGATATGAAGGGCAAGTTTGGCTCTTGGCCTTATGTCTCTGAGATGGTTCAAGAAGTAGCGCCTGGCTTTGGTGCTAACCCAGAAGAAATCATTCTCAGCCGCAATACTACTGATGGTCTATGTTCGATCATTAACGGCTTACACTTTGAACCAGGCGATGTGATTCTAACAACGCACCATGAGCATATGGCTGCAACATCACCGATGAACGTCGCAAAGCATCGTTTTGGCGTCGATGTTGTTGAAATTCAACTACCGGTATTTACTGGTACTGAAGACGTTTCTGAACAAGATTACATCCAAGCTTTCCGCGACGCGCTTGATGCGCATCAAAACGTTCGCCTCATCATGTTCTCTCATATCACCTATAAAACGGGAACGGCGTTACCAGCCAAAGCCATTTGTGCTTTAGCGAAAGAATATGGTGTGCCTACGCTTGTAGATGGAGCGCATACTGTCGGTATGTTTGACCTCGATTTCCATGATATGGATTGTGATTTCTATGCAGGTTCTGGCCACAAATGGCAGTGTGGTCCTGGCGCAACCGGTATTTTGTACGTACGTGATAACGCCAATCGCTTGAATGAGTATTGGAGTGATCGTGAAAACCCGTTGTGGTTGATCAACTCTTCACTTTCTCATGCGGATTACTTAGGCAAACAATTACAGATGCAGTACATCGGGAACGACAACTATCCTGCTAAACAAGCGTTAGTTGATAGCTGTAAAATGTGGGATGAGATTGGCCGTGACCGCATTGAGGAACGTGTTCTAAGTCTTGGTAGTTTGTGTAAAACCTTACTTCAAGAGTACTTGCCACAAGCCCAAATGTACTCACCAAACGTGGAAGGTTTAACGAGTGGCTTAACCACAGTTAACCCATTCTCTGATGTGACGAATGAAGACATATTGACTGAATTCAGAGATCGTCTACGTGAAGAATATGGCTACATCATTCGAACAACCAGCTTTAAGCTGCATAAAGATGATGACTTTGATACTTACGCACTCCGTATCTCCACGCACTTGTTCCATGACGAGCAGGATGTTGAAGGGCTCGTGGTGGCGATGACGAATTTGTATTACTCGTCGTTCTAACATCGTTGTTTATCACTCAAGCGCCCATGATTGGGCGCTTTGTGAAAGGTAAGGATATTATTATGTCAGTCAAAACATTCAAAAGAACTTTAGCGGCGATGGCGCTTATGGCGGCCTCTGTTATGTCCTCTTCCGCTTGGTCAGACGACTTACAACAGATCCGTGATCGCGGAGTGTTGCGCCATATTGGTGTGCCGTACGCTAACTTCGTTTCTTATATTGAACAAGGTGAAGTGGAAACCTTGACTGGCTTAGATGTAGAGATAGTAAAAGGCTTTGCCAAGTCGTTGGGCGTTAAGTACCAATATGTTCCAGCTCAGTGGAGCGATATGGTCGGTAAGCTGACGGGCCAAGATGTTCAATACCATAATAAGCAAGCCGTCGTGGGAGAAAGTGTTCCAATCGAGGGGGACTTGATCGCAAATGGCGTTACCATTCTTGACTGGCGTTCTGAAGTTTTAGACTTTTCACAAGATTACTTCCCGTCAGGCGTTTGGTTAGTTTCCAGAACAGATTCCACGCTGAGTCCGATTAAACCCAGTGGGTCGGTTGATGAAGATGTAAAAACCGTCAAGCAGCTTATTCATGGTCGCGAAGTGTTGGCGTTGGAGCACTCTTGCTTGGACCCTAACCTTTATGACTTATATGACACAGGCGCAAAAGTCATACTGCCTGATGGGGCTCGTCTTCTGAATGAGATGGTGCCAGCGATAATGAAAAATGATGCGGAAAGCACATTACTAGACGTCGCCGATACGTTAATTGCATTAGAAAAATGGCCAGGTGAAATAAAAGTCATTGGTCCAGTATCCGAAAATCAGAAAATGGCTGTTGCATTCCGGAAAAACTCGCCGGAATTACGCAAAGCATTTGATCGTTATTTAGATTCAATAAAGAAAGATGGAACCTACGAAAAATTAGTAAAAAAATACTATCCATCTATTTACTACTTTTATAACGATTACTTCATAGAAGATAGTAAGAAAACCCGATGAAAAAGGCCGTTAAAAAAATATCCAGTAAAAAATTTATTGCAATAAGCGCAATATTAGTCTCTATTTATTTAGCTATGCTTATTGTTGTGACAAGTTTGGGGCAAAATAAATTAAAAGAATCCCAACATAGGGAACTCGGTTTAAAAGTAAAAAGCTACGCAAGCACACTCGATAATTTATTTACCATTGCCAGTGAGGATGTTGATAATTTATCTACAGATAAAACAGTACAAACCTTCTTTGCTAATTTAGCCTCTGGCATGTCAATGGAGTACGGATTAGGAGCGAGTTTAATTAACTTGAAGCGTCGTTTCGATGAAAAGATAGATGGTAAGTTAATTAATAGCAGCCAAATCTATAAAAAGCTCACACTGGTAGGAAGTGATGGCACAACGATTGTCACGACGGGCTCTGAAGACAACATAGAGCATAAGATGGATATCCAAACCTTAATGACTCAACATGGGCATCCCGAAGAGGTTTGTGCAACTCGATATAACGACGACGTGCGTATTCAAGTCATTAAGCAAGTTAAGTTTTCTGGAAAGCCAGTTGCCTTTCTAATTGCAGATCTCAATAAAAACATTGTTATTGATCAGCTCACTAATCAAGAGCACGAAGACAGTTATAGCCGGATGGTGCTCAAAATAAAAGACGTTGAGATGGTCGTATGGGATACAATAAATAAAACGTCTTCTCATAATAAAGATGAGAATTATTTAATATCTGAAGCCGTTGATGGAAAGATATATTTTGAAGTGCCTGTTGAAAAACATCACTTCAAACTTATGGCTTGGTTTGAGCCTTTGAGTGAGCGAGATATTTTCACATCACGGATCTTCATTCTCGGTTTGAGTATTCTTGCTGTTATGGTTGTTATTGCGCTGTGTTATGCGTTCATTACAAACAATAATAGAATTGAATTGAAAATTAAACTTGAAGAAGAGAAAAAGCGAAAAGACATTCTTTCTCAACAGAACCAAAAACTAACTAACGAAATTGAACGCCGAAAAGCGTCTGAAAAAGAACTCGCCTTCCAAGCTAAATACGATACGTTGACTAACTTGCCTAATCGCAGCTATGGTTCTGAGAGACTGGCTTTGGAGTTGATTAGAGCGTCACGTAGTGGTTCAAAAGTATTGGTCATGTTTATTGATTTAGACCACTTTAAGCAGATTAACGATTCAATGGGTCACTTTGTTGGCGACGAGATCCTTAAACTTAGTGCTCAACGACTGCATCAAGTCGCGAGAAAAACAGACTTATTGGCGAGAATTGGTGGGGATGAGTTTTTATTAGTGATTCCTGACTTGCCTGATAATGACACCGCGAAGCGCGTTGCTTCAAGCGTGCTTTCGGCGTTTAACGATCCATTTGTATGGAACAACCATGAATTCTTCTTGAGTAGCAGCGTCGGAATGTCTGTATTTCCGGATGATGGAGATAATGCCGAGCAGCTCCTCGCCTGTGCTGACATGGCGATGTATCGCGTGAAGCAAGATGGACGCGATGCCTTCTGCTTTTATAACCACAATATGAACCAAGACTTGCAACGCTATTTGGATTTGGAAAATCGACTAAGAAATGCCATCTCTAGTCAATTACTAGAGTTGTATTATCAACCTATTATTGAGCTGAGCAGTGGTAAAATTGTTGGCGCAGAAGCGTTAATGCGTTGGAATGATGAGAAGTACGGATTCGTAAATCCTGAAGAGTTTATCTCTATTGCTGAGAAAAATGGCTTGATTCATCAAATTGGTGAATTCGCTATCCAGCAAGCGTGCCGCCAAGCGGCGCAATGGCAAAGTCTGACGCCGCTGTTTGTTTCTGTGAATTTCTCCAGTGTTCAATTTAGGTATTGTGATCGCTTACTTGCGTTTATTAAGAAGAGCCTTGAGGAGTCTGGTCTTCCATCAGATAAGTTCGATATTGAAGTGACAGAGAGCCTTCTCTTTAACCACGACTCAGAGCTATTAGACATGCTCAATAACTTAAGAGCGTTAGGCACTAAGCTTACCATCGATGACTTTGGTACTGGCTATTCTGCGTTGAGTTACTTACAGAAATTCCCGTTCGATCGCCTTAAGATTGATCGCAGCTTTATGCAAAATATGTTCGAGAACGACTCCGATCGTGAGCTCGTCAACGTGATCATTGCAATGGCGAAAGCGCTGAACCTTAAGATTGTCGCTGAAGGCATTGAAGAACAGCGTCATGTCGATTATCTAAAAGACTTAAACTGTGAGTTCGGGCAAGGTTTCCACTATAGCCGCCCGTTACCAGCTAAGGACTTTGAAGCACTACTTAAACAACCAACTGGGCTATAACTCCTTTTATTACAATATTATAGGAAAGCATTAATTGAATTTGTGTCTTGGATTCATTAATGCTTTTCCACCTTAAGGGATAATCCTTCTTCCTTCCTTGAATTACACTACAATTAATTGATGAGTGATAGCCCGTGATGCCCGTCACATAAAGGCTCAACCTAATTCTAAACGAGTAAATACTCGCCAAAATAACCAGGAAGGAATTTCAAATGTCTTCTGCATTCTACCAACAGATTCAGCAGCAAATTGAAGAAGTGAAGGCTGAAGGTCTTTACAAATCAGAGCGCGTAATCACGTCTCAGCAGCAAGCGGCTGTTAAAATCTCTACCGGTGAAGAAGTATTAAACTTCTGTGCAAACAACTACCTTGGTCTTGCTAACCATCCTGCGCTAATTGAAGCGGGTAAAGCGGGTATGGACGAACACGGCTTTGGTATGGCTTCAGTACGTTTCATCTGTGGTACTCAAGACATCCACAAAGAGCTTGAGCAGAAGTTGTCTAAGTTCCTAGGTAAAGAAGATACGATTCTTTACACCTCTTGCTTCGATGCAAACGCAGGTCTGTTTGAAACCATTCTCGGTAAAGAAGACGCAATTATTTCAGACGCACTAAACCACGCGTCAATCATCGACGGTGTTCGTCTATGTAAAGCAATGCGCTTCCGTTACTCAAACAACAACATGGAAGAGCTAGAGCAACAACTGATTGCTGCGAAAGAAGCAGGCGCACGCCACATTCTTATCGTTACTGACGGTGTGTTCTCAATGGATGGCGTAGTGGCGAACCTTCCGGCTATTTGTGACCTAGCTGAAAAATACGGCGCACTGACCATGGTTGATGACTCTCACGCGGTTGGCTTCATGGGTAAAACGGGTGCAGGTACGCACGAATACCACAACGTGGTTGACCGTATCGACATCATTACAGGTACGCTAGGTAAAGCAATGGGTGGCGCTTCAGGCGGTTACACGTCTGGTAAAGCGGAAGTGATTGACTGGCTACGTCAGCGTTCTCGTCCATACCTATTCTCTAACTCTGTTGCACCAGCAATCGTAAGCGCTTCTATCCGAGTTCTAGATCTACTAGAAGAGAGCGGTGACCTACGTGACCGTCTATGGGAAAACGCAGCACACTTCCGCGCACGTATGGAAGCTGCTGGTTTCACAATGGGCGGCGCTGACCATGCGATCATTCCAATCATGCTAGGTGATGCGAAAGTGGCAGCAGAATTTGCTGAACGAGCACTAGAGAAAGGCATCTACGTAATCGGCTTCTCATTCCCTGTGGTACCAAAAGGCCAAGCGCGTATCCGTACTCAAATGTCAGCAGCGCATTCTCGTGAGCAGCTAGATCGTGCAATTGATGCGTTCATCGAAGTTGGTAAGGACATGGGTCTTATTTAAGACTCTAGGTCCTAGATAATAGGGCCTTTAATTAAGGTTACATTATGAAAATTAAAGCATTATCAAAGCTAAAGCCTGAAGAAGGCATCTGGATGACTGAGGTTGATAAACCTGAAGTTGGCCATAACGATATTCTGATCAAAATTAAGAAAACCGCTATCTGTGGTACAGACGTACACATCTACAACTGGGACGAATGGTCACAAAAGACAATTCCAGTTCCTATGGTTGTCGGTCACGAATACGTGGGTGAAGTGGTTGCGATTGGTCAGGAAGTTCGTGGCTTTGAAATTGGTGACCGCGTATCTGGTGAAGGTCACATAACTTGTGGTCACTGCCGTAACTGTCGTGGCGGTCGTACTCACTTGTGTCGCAACACGATCGGTGTGGGTGTAAACCGTGAAGGCGCATTTGCAGAATACCTAGTGATTCCTGCATTTAACGCGTTTAAGATCCCTGACGAGATTTCTGACGATCTAGCATCGATCTTCGACCCGTTCGGTAACGCGGTACACACTGCGCTTTCTTTCGATCTAGTCGGTGAAGACGTGCTCATCACTGGTGCTGGCCCAATCGGCATCATGGCCGCCGCAGTTGCGAAACACGTCGGCGCTCGTCATGTGGTTATCACAGACGTAAACGAGTACCGTTTAGAGCTAGCTCGTAAAATGGGTGTAACACGCGCAGTAAATGTTGCTGAAGAGAAGCTTGAAGATGTAATGGCTGAACTAGGCATGACAGAAGGCTTTGACGTAGGCCTAGAAATGTCTGGTAACCCAGCGGCATTCAACTCAATGCTAACCACAATGAACCACGGTGGTCGTATTGCATTACTCGGTATTCCACCATCAGATATGGGCATTGATTGGAACCAAGTGATCTTCAAAGGCCTAGTTATCAAAGGCATCTATGGTCGTGAAATGTTCGAAACATGGTACAAGATGGCTTCACTGATTCAATCTGGTTTGGATCTATCACCAATTATCACGCACCACTACAAGATTGATGACTTCCAAGAAGGCTTCGATGTCATGCGTTCAGGCATGTCTGGCAAAGTTATCCTTGATTGGGAATAATCTGCTCAAATAAGAAAGCGCTCCGAAAGGGGCGTTTTTTTTTCGTTTTTTAAACGCTTAGATTTTTTATTATTTAGCTCACACCCTGTCTCTTTTCGTTTCTAAAAGCTGTCCAATTCAGAAAAAACTGCCTTCTTCGTGTTTCAACGTATGCAGAACACACTAAAGACCTTTTATTTAATATGGTTAATTGGTGGTTTTATATTCCAACCTAAAAGAATATCTCGGTTTAAAGCACTGCTTTTCTTTTGACAACTACAATGAACTGACTTCTTTTTATCTTTTTAATCTTGATATGCACTTTGTTTTATTTGTTGAGCTATAACTAATAATACAATCATCTGTATAGAGTTCACAGAGATAGAAATGGAGCTTCATATGAAAATTTTTTGTTTGATTATTCCCTTGTTATTTACAGTGTTGAGCTTACAAACGAGGGCAGAGACAATTAGCGGTACGATAGACGTTTCGATCAATTTAGTGGAAGGCTGTGTCATTAATGGCAACAATGCGGTGAACGGTTCCAGTAATATTGGTTTTGGCTCATTAAATTTTGGTGACGTTCCGGCCATTTTTACTGAGCAAGAAGCAGTCTTGACTGGGGAAGGTGGTACGGGGATCGAAATACTTTGCAGCAATGGAGTCACGCCTACTTTCTCTTTAGTCAGTGGTGCCAACGATCCCAGTTCGACGACAGGTAATCACGCAATGACCAACGGATCCGAGTTTGTGGATTACACTCTCTTCACTGATTCAGATCGTTCTACCCAGTTTACCTCGAGTAACCCTATAGCACTCTCTACATTTAATGGTGTTGATTCAGAGACCATTAATTTGTACGCCACGGCATACGGTACCAGCAGCGTCGCAGGAAATTATGTTGATACACTAAACGTAACTCTGAGTTGGTAAGTGAACTCTATATTACTCAAAGCATTTTTATTCACCGCCTGTGCCACTTTTTCCTATCCTATTTTTGCAGCGCAGAGTGAAACTTTCCAAGTGTCAGCGACCATTGATACGGGATGTCTGATCAATGGTGCGCTGACAGAAGAGAGTAACACTCAAATTGGAACAATAGGAGAGTTAAACTTTGGTGAACATTCTGCTATTTATGCTGCGGAAGTAGAAGGCAGCATCACCTACAACGGTGGGCTTACGTTAAGTTGTACCCCTGGCATAGCCATGAATATTAAGATTGACGGTGGTTTGAACGCTTCGGTAGGGGTGCGCAAGCTGAAGCACACAGAAAAGTCGAGTACGGTGGATTATTTATTATTTGAAGATGCAGAACACTCTCAAGTGTTAGACATTGATACCCCCTATTCTGTTGGAACTAATGAAGACCCTGACAACATTCAGGTGCCAATTTGGGCAAAGGCGATATTAAATGGAAATGAAATCGCTGGTATTTATACAGATACTCTTACCTTAACGCTTGAGTGGTAAGCGCTGTTTCGAAGAAATGATAACCTTCGGAGAAATTAAATGGATTTAATAATAAAAAGACTGGTTTTCGTCACTATTTTCTTATCAACGTTAACTTCACAGGCCTATGCTAATTCTCTCCTTATTTGGCCTATTTACCCTAAAATATCTTCTGAATCGAATGCAACATCAATTTGGATGGTTAATCAAGGCACTGAAGATTTTTATTTGCAGGTTCGTATTTTTCGGTGGGGACAGAAGGATGGGCAGGATACATATGCGCAGCAACGACAACTGATAGCTACGCCTCCTTTTGTGAAAATTGCACCTGGTGCCAAGCAACTTATTCGTATATTAAATCAAGATGGGGCGCTTTCGAATAAAGAGTACGCATATCGTATTATCATCGATGAACTCCCGCCAGCTAAAGGGCCTCAAGATGAAAATAAAGAAAATGATCTGGAAGTAAAAGTGAGAATGAGATATTCCATACCATTGTTTATGTACGGTAAAGGGATGAAAAGACCATCCCAAGGAACAAATGAAGTTTGGAGCGGACTACAGGCAAAGATTATAAAGAGTAAAGATAAGAACCTTATTCATATAGAAAACACCAGTAATCACTATGTCAGATTAGTCAACCTAGCAGTGACCGCACCAAACCAATCGCCTTTTATCGTTTCGAAAGGGTTAGCAGGGTATATATTACCTGAGCAATATAAAACGTGGCCTATTTCTTACTCCAATATGAAAAATATAAAAGTAAAGGCGGATATTGAAGGTAAGCGTTACGTTATTCCACTCGAACAAAATGAATAAGATTTTATATCTATCTTGTTTATTTACCAGTATGACGCCTGGCGTGGGTTGGTGCGATAACGTAGTGACCCATTTATCGCAGTTACCTAGCCCTGAAAACTTTTCTTATGAGAACTTTGAAAATATTCATTTGTCGTTAGAACTAGTCATTAATCAACGACCGACGGGTTTAATCTCGGATGTTGAACGTAAAGGCGAGCGTTACTTCGTGTATAGAGACGATTTACTGTCTGCTGGCGTGGTCGCGGATGTATTACCTGGGACGCAAGAGAAGTTAGACATAACATCAATATCGGGTGTAGAGGTCGATTATTTGCAATCGTCACTGCAATTATCAATCACATTGCCTCCGAATTGGTTGCCGATGCAACGCTTTTCTGCGCAGAACAGGAGGCGTTTTTCCCCTGCTAAATTCGGAACTGGTGGGTTATTTAATTACAGTGTGTTTGGTGTTTATGATAACGAGAGTAGTCAAAAAGAAGTATCTATTAACCACGAATTGAGAGCCTTTTCTGAATTCGGCGTACTTTCTACGACGGGAATATTTAAATCTAACCTTCATCGCGACGTTCAAGCGCAACAAAGTAATAAATATACACGCTTCGACACGAGGTACGAATATGTTGATCAAAGTCGTCGATTGCGCTTTGAAGTAGGGGATTACATTGTGAGGCCCCTTGCGTGGAGTCAACCAGTTCGAATGGCTGGTATTCAACTCTCACATGACTTCTCTATGCGTCCAGATGTGGTTACCGCACCTTTACCTGCATTTTATGGCGAAGTAACTGCTCCCACGACGTTAGATTTATTTGTAAACGGATTAAAAACCGATTCAATGTTTGTGGGGCCGGGACCGTTTGTTATCAATGATATTCCAATGGTATCGGGAGCTGGTGAAGCGACAGTGATTGCAACGGATGCTCAGGGAAGGCGGACTGCAATGACCAGTCCATTTTTCCTTTCAGCTAACTTGCTGAAGGCTAACTATACCTCTTACAACGCTAGTTTTGGTGCTTTACGCCGAAACTATGGCAACGCTTCAAATGACTATGGCGATGGTGCTGTTGTCGCAGCTGCGAGGCACGGAATGACAAACTGGCTAACGTTGGAGGCACAAACCGAAGCGAAAGATGACTTAATTGTTGCGGGAGTCGGTTTTGTTACCAACCTATTCAATATGGGAACGATTGATGGGGCGGTAAGGTTTAGCAATTATGAGCAGAGAGCGAGTTCCTATTCAGTTGGTTATAGTTATCAATCTCGAATGTTTAGCTTTTCCGCTCGTACCCAAGTTGAGAGCGAGGGATTTTACACGCTTTCCCAAGCACCAGAGAGCTTGAGAAGTGACAACACTAACGAGCGAGAGAATTTGTCTCGGCATGTCTCTCAGATAAATGTTGGCGCCCGGCTGAATGAGTGGGGTTCGTTATCAGGGGGATACTTTGATGTTCAGCAAACCGACTCTCGATCGAGAATACTTAATGTAACTTACAGCCGCTCGCTTCCGTTCGATATCAACATGTCATTATCGTTTAATCGAAACATCGGTGGGGAGGCAGTTACGTTAGCACAATTCTCATTACCTTTGAGCGCTTTCTCTGGTAGCGCGGGATTAACCATGAAGCGTGAAAGCGATGGTCATCTTAGTGGCCGTGCTAGTGTTAGTCGACTTGCGCCGATTCGAGGTGGTTTGGGAATCAACTTAGCGCATGATATTAATGAAAAGCCTGACAATAGAAAGCAGGCCGATGTTACTTACCGAGCCTCTTGGGCGGAGTTCCGAGCGGGCTTAAACGGGACGAGTGGTAATTACGATTATTTTGCCGAAATGTCGGGTTCGGTTGCGTCACTCGATGGTGAAATATTCCCTGCAAATAATGTGTATGATAGTTTCGCTGTTGTCAGTACTAGCGGTTTTGAAGGTGTGCCCGTCAAATATGAGAATCAAGTCGTTGGATTGACTGATGATGACGGTTACTTACTTGTACCGTGGGCAATGGCATATTACACCGCAAAATATGAAATTGATCCGCTTAGATTACCTGCCAATGCTTTTTTCCCAACAACAGAACAATACGCGTCGATACATTCTGGGTATGGCTATTTGCTCGAGTTCCCAATAGCTTTGCAAGTTGCGTTAAGTATGGAGGTTGTTGATGAAAATGACGCCTACTTGCCGTTAGGAACTTATGGTCAATCAGATACTGGAGTGGTTGGGCAAATTGGTTGGGATGGAGTAACGTATTTTGAGGGGCGTAATGTAGGTGAGTACATTATCTTTTACCCCGAAGGCTTTCCACCATGTAAAGTATTTATAACGGGACTCTATCAAACACGGAGCGAGAAGATACAGACATTAGGTAAACAAGTCTGCACGAAAGAGCAAAAAGCAGAGGTACAATTATGAGTCGGTATTCTCGTTATCTTTGGTTTTTTCTTCTTTTTATATCGTCCGGTAACATGGCTTGTGAGCTCACTGCGCCGACGCCTTTGATTCAATTTGGAAGCGTTTCCTCGTTTACCGTTTCAACTATTCAGCAACAGAGCTCAGCCCAGCCTCACGCAGGGATAACGTGTGACTTTTCTACACTTGTTTCTTTGTTGAGTGGCGATTATGTGTCTGCAACGTTTAACAGCGCTAACGATGGGCGGTTGCTTAATGCGGCGGATATCAGTTCGGAACTTAGCTATCAGATTTTTGGAGACCCAAGCCTTTCGCAAGAGTACATTTTTGGCCAAACTTACAATTTTTTTGAAATTGGGCTGCTCGATTTACTAGGTTTATTTGGCACTCAAGCTGAATTTCCGCTTTATGCCCGGACAGGAGCTGGTAGTAATCTCTCAGCAGGGACTTATCGAGACCAAATTACGGTGTCTTGGATTTGGAATTATTGCTCAGGAATTGGAGTTGGAGGCGTATGTCTTGGGCGAGAAACAGGCAATGCACAAAGCTTGATTACGGTAGAGTTGGAAGTCACTCCCGATTGTATGATCACGGCACCAGATATTAATTTTGGTTCATCACCATTGGTGGCAGGTTTTGACCCTGTCAGTCAGGTTATATCATTAACCTGTACCAAGAACAGTGCTTTTACCATTGGTTTAAACGACGGTGTGAATGCCTCCGGAGGCCAACGACGCATGGCATCTGGCGGTAACTATTTGGAGTATGAAATCTATAAATCCTCATCGACGGAGCGGTGGGGGGGGACTGGTTCTGAACGTCGTGAACAGAGCGATGTGGATACGGGTGACACCATTCCCGATGGCATCACTCCGCAGAACTTCAATTATCGCGCAGAGATAATAACAAGCCAAACCACCCCACCAGCTGGCACTTATACCGACTCGATAATCGTTGATGTTCAATTTTGAGCATCATATCAATTGCATAACTAGAGGCATCTATTCCAAAAAACTTTTGTAATCATAGTTTTCACTCTATTCCCGCTTAATTCTTTGCGATTAGTATGGTTTTGTTTTCACAACATTTAACTTGAAGGAATAAGGAAAACTATGAAGAAGTCACTGGCAGCACTAGGTTTGGCGTTGGTATTTACAGGAACAGCTAACGCAGCAAGCTGGGGTTACGAGGGGAGTCACGGGCCTGAGCATTGGGGCGAGTTTGCGTCTGAATGTTCCAAAGGTCAAAACCAAAGCCCAATTAATATTGTCTCCGCAGCAGAAGCGAAGTTAGACAAATTGCAGTTCGACTACCATGGCAAAGCAATCTCATTGCTCAATAACGGCCACACCCTGCAAACCAGCCTAGAGGGTGACAACACACTGTTGATTGATGGCAATGCATTCACGTTAAAGCAGTTCCACTTCCATACTCCGTCAGAAAACCATGTGGATGGCAAAGAATACCCATTAGAAGCGCACTTTGTGCATGCTGATACAACTGGCCATTTGGCGGTTGTGGCCGTGTTTTTTCAATCCGGAAAAGCGAACCCAGATTTAGCGAAGTTACTGGCAAACATACCAAGTAAAGATCAAGGTGTAGAGATTAAATTGCCATTTGAAGCGGATGCGTTGCTTCCAAAAGACAAAGCGTATTATCGCTTTAATGGCTCACTAACGACACCACCATGCTCTGAAGGGGTACGTTGGTTAGTGATGAAAGAAGCACAAACCATTTCCCCTGAGCAGATTAAAGCGTTTACGACAGTGATGGGGAAAAACAATCGTCCTATCCAACCATTGAATGCTCGTATGGTGTTAATGCAACACTAACCAATCCAAGCAAATAAAAAATGAAAAAGCCCGCTTGAATAAAGCGGGCTTGAATAAAGCGGGCTTTGTTATTGGTATTGATGGAAATTAGAAGCCGTGATCTTCTTGCTCTTCAGCTTTTATCATTTGAACTGGATCGAGCTTGAGTGTTTGAGTTGGGAAGGCGATATCTGCTTCGTGTTCTTTAATGATGTTAATTACTTGAAGAAGAACATCCTGTTTAACCTCATGGTATCTCACCCAATTCACGGTTTTTGTGAAGGTATAAATGAAGAAATGCAGTGACGATGGACCGAACGTATCGAAGTTGACGATAAGCGTTTGGCGTGCATCAATATCTTTGTGATTCTTAAGCATCTCTTTCACCGCTGTAATGATTTGCGGCATTTTTTCGGCGTCGTCGTAACGAAGTCCAATTTTTTCGTAGATGCGTCGGTTTAGCATGCGAGATGGGTTTTCTACGACTATGTTGCTAAACACAGAGTTTGGCACATAAAGAGGACGCTTGTCGAAAGTTCGTATGATGGTCATTCTCCAGCCAATTCGCTCTACCGTACCTTCAATTTGGCGATCTGGAGAGCGGATCCAGTCGCCAACTTTAAACGGTCGATCGAAGTAGATCATAAGGCCGCCAAAGAAGTTCGATAGTAGATCTTTCGCCGCTAAACCAACGATTAAACCACCGACACCACCAAAGGTGAGCAATCCTGACAGTGACAAGCCAAACGCCTGCATCACAGTGAGAATTCCGACGGTAATAAAGAACAAGCGCGCGACTTTAGCTATCGCTTGCACTGTTGTTTCATCTCGGTTTTTTTGTTCTAGGACGTACTCTTCAACATTGGTAATGAGTCGCATAACGGTCCAGACGAAGATACTGATCACCAAAATCAGTTTCAGCGTGCTTAACCAGTTTATTTTATCGTTGAGCTCGCTCTCTAATATGATGCCGATAGAGACGGTTGCAGGCCAACACCAAATGAGTGTACTGACTGGCGCTTTTAGCGCGTCAAGCAACATGTCATCCCAGTGGAAAGGGGTTTTCTCTACTAGTACTGCGAGACGAGAGCGGATCAGTCGCCAAGCTATCCAAGCAATAAAGCTGGCGAGTGTAATGAAAAGGACACTCCCACTCCAATCTTGATGAGATGTTTCAATATAGCTTTGCAAATCGGTAAACCACTGTGACATATGTAACTTCTTTCTAGTGAACCATGGATGGAAAGGTAGCAGATATTACTCCTTCACCCCAGTGATTTCCTTTAAATCATTTACTTATGTATAAATCGCCTGAGGTAGGCTATTTCGTGAGGTGAAAAGTGAGTGGTCGAAACTGGGTGATGAGCCGCCGTTCCATTCGTGTGCGGAGCTTCGTCATCTCCGATGTGCGTTGATATTTGAACGATCAATTATAACTTCTCTGACTTATCGCTAACATTTATCTTAAGTAAGTGTGAGAGTGTATTGGCTCTTGAATTAGCGGAGGCAGATATGGAATTTACAGAGCTGGATCGAAACGCGCTCTACGACATCTGGATGTCACAAAAAGCCAAAATGCACATCACTCAAATGGAAATGGCGAAGCGCCTTGGTTTGAGTCTACACGAGTTTTCTGGCTTGTTACGTGGTAATTCTCCACTGACGCTAGGTTTTGTAAAACAGCTATGCGAGCAGCTACATGTACGTCCTGGTCAGGTGATTCCGTCTTTGACGGAGCGTGATCTATCTGCATCTGGTACGGTTTATTTACAAAATCGTGTGACGGTGGATGGCGATATCAGTAACGTGTTTATCGACGGCAACCAAGTCGTGATCGAGTACGTTCACCAAGTTAGTTAGCTTGCTCGTCAAATTATCGGGTTGAAGAGCAATAAAAAACGAGCCAACTGTGGCTCGTTTTTTCGTTTCTGTTTTGCTCGCCTGCAAAGATTATGGGATTTTCACCAAGGAATCGCGAGAAAGGTCCGCGATAGACTTCGCACCAGTAAGCGTCATAGCTACACGCATTTCTTTGTCGTACAGATCCAGTAGGTTTTCAACGCCTGCGCCGCCTTGCGCAGCCAATGCGTACACAAATGAACGACCAAGCAGTGTGCAGTCTGCACCAAGTGCGAGCATACGAACCACATCAAGACCAGTACGGATACCTGAGTCAACAAAGATTTTAAGATCGCCTTTTACCGCATCTGCAATGCTTGGTAGTGCTTTAGCACTTGAAAGTACGCCATCTAACTGACGACCACCATGGTTAGATACCACAATGCCATCCGCGCCGAAACGTACCGCATCTTTCGCGTCTTCTTCGTCGAGGATGCCTTTGATGACCATAGGGCCATCCCAAAAGTCACGAATCCACTCAAGATCTTTCCAGGAGATAGACGGGTCGAAGTTTGCGCCTAACCAGCCGATGTAATCTTCTAGTTTTGTTGGTTCGCCGCGATACGTTGAGATGTTACCTAAGTCGTGCGGCTTACCAAGTAGACCCACATCCAGTGCCCAGCTTGGGTGGCGCATCGCCTGGAATACACGACGCATGGCTGCGTTAGGGCCACTCATACCTGAGTGCATGTCACGGTAACGCGCGCCAGGAACTGGCATATCAACGGTAAACACCAGCGTTGTGACGCCCGCTGCTTTTGCACGCTCAAGCACGTTCTTCATAAAGCCACGGTCTTTAAGCACGTAAAGCTGGAACCACATTGGACGTTCAATTGCAGGTGCGACTTCTTCAATAGGACAAACCGAAACGGTCGACATAGTAAACGGGATGCCTTTCTTCTCGGCCGCTTTTGCTGCTTGCACTTCGCCTCGGCGCGCGTACATACCAGTTAGACCAACAGGAGCTAGCGCGATTGGCATTGCCAGTTTCTCACCGAAGATCTCGGTTTCTAGGCTCAAATCTGTCATATCGCGTAGGACGCGTTGGCGAAGGGCGACATCACCTAAATCGTCAGTATTACGCTTCAGCGTGCGTTCGTCGTAAGAGCCGCCATCAATATAATGGAATAGAAACGGGGGAAGTTTGGCTTTCGCGGCAGCGCGGTAGTCAGTAGAAGCTGAGATAATCATAATGGTGTCCTAGCGGTTATTCTAAGCAAAGTTGTGGAGCAATTTGCTCTTTCGTTGAGCCTTCATCGCAAAGCAGTGAAGGCATCAAAATGAGTATAGTTACCTATGGTTCAGTTACGTTTGAACTGGTGATGTTGGTAACTCATTTACATAATTGATTGAAAAATTTTGTTAAATCACTCAATCAGTTATACAAATTGGAAAGGATGACACAGCTGTCGGGGGGATTGATGTAGCAAGCTAAATCAACATGTCGGGGTAGTAGTGCTGACAGCTGTGTCAAATTAGGCAGGGCTACAAACCCTGCGTTTCGCGTTACTTCATCAAGACATCCGTCATTTGGAGGCCGTAAATCAACACCAAACCAATAATGCCCGTCATTACAATGTAGTAGAACGTAGGGATAATAGTCTTACGTAATGTTGCGCCTTCACGGCCAAGTAAGCCTACGGTGGCTGATGCGGCAACAACGTTGTGAATCGCAATCATGTTACCTGCGGCAGCACCAACGGCTTGAAGCGACACAACAATCACACTCGAAATAGACAGTGTTTGTGCCACTTCGAATTGGAACTGGCTGAACATCATGTTTGAAACCGTATTTGAGCCAGCGATGAACGCACCCAGCGCACCAACGGTGGCACTTAGTGCTGGGAACGCAGAACCGACAAGGTCAGAGGCAAAGTTCGCTGTTGTGACCGGCATGCTTGCTAGGTCAGCGCCGTTAATACCAGAGTTGATGAAGATACGAACCATCGGGATGGTAAATACCAAGACAAACCCCGCGCCAATCAGTGTTTTGCTTGACTCGCCAAACGCTTCACGCAATGGCTTTGCGCTACCGCTTTGTAACATTGCGGCAAGCAGTGCGACAAACACGAGGATGCCACCTGGCAGGTACAATGGCTGAATAGCGGCACTCACACCAGTCTCACCAAGAATATTGCTGAACGACAAACTTACGCTTTGTACAAAGCCTTTCAGTTCCGGACTTACGCGGCTTGCGACGAGAATTACCGCCAGCATTACATATGGTACCCAAGCTTTTACGATGCTCATTGGCTTGCCTGGATTGTCGTTTAGATCGACTTTTAGCGAGCCCAACCATTCAGCAGGCCATTTGTCTTCGCTTTCGAAATCCCACTTAGTCTTTGGTACTAAGAAGCCTTTTTTCGCTGCGGTAACAACAATAGAAAGACCAACCAAACCACCGATTAGTGAAGGAAATTCTGCGCCCAAGAACACACCGGTTAACGCGTATGGCACAGTGAAAGAGACGCCTGCGAATAACGCAAATGGTAGAATATCCAGACCTTCACTCCAGCTTCTGTTCTTGCCGAAGAAACGTGTTAACATCATCGCCATTAATACAGGGATCATCGTACCTACAACAGCGTGAATCACAGCAACGTGCGCGGTGATATCTTGCAGGTACATTTCCCATGTTGCGCCTTGTGCAGCCAAAGACTCACTGATGTTATGGGTGTCTAAACCTTTGTTTACACCCACGATGATTGGCGTACCCACCGCACCGAATGAAACTGGCGTTGACTGGATCATCATACCCATTAGGACAGCGGCAAGCGCGGGGAAGCCGATTGCAACCAGTAGTGGTGCAGCAATTGCTGCCGGGGTACCGAACCCTGATGCGCCTTCAATGAATGAGCCAAAACACCAAGCAATGATGATGGCTTGCACACGGCGGTCAGCTGAAATATCGGTAAATCCATTACGGATAGTGGTGATCGCTCCAGTGTGTTTTAAAGTGTTGAGCAAGAAGATGGCACCAAACACGATCCATAGAACAGAGACAGTAATGCCTAGCCCTTGGAATACAGAAGCCAGTACGCGATTGGCTGACATATCCCAAAACATTAGGGCAATAGCGACGGTTAAACCGAACGCAACAGGCATGGCTTTTTTAGCAGGCCAGTTGAGACCAACCAATAAGATGGCGGCAACAACAATTGGCGAAAATGCCACTAGGGCAAGTAGGGTTTCACTCATTTGTACATCCTTCGTACGCTGACTTCTCGAACGGTGTCAATCCGCTGTAGAGGTGACTTTTTGTTGTAATGGTTTTGTTAATTTGGCGTGAATTTACTCCTTTATTTTTTGTTGATATAGGGAAATAATGAAAATAATTAATTCCAAAAGTGACATAATCGTATGAGAGCAGACGACTTAATCCTATTTTCTCAAGTAATCGAACTGGGCAGTTTTAGTAAGGTTGCAGAAGCAAATAACCTTACAAATTCGGTAGTTAGCAAAAGAATGGCAAGGTTGGAGGAAGAGATTGGGGCGCAGCTATTATATCGAACAACGCGTAAATTGACCTTAACCGAAGCAGGTAAGGTGTTACTCCACAGTGCTAAAAATGTGAAGCAGGCCACTCAGGAGGCTATGGACGCTGTTGCAGGCTTTGGAGAGAATGTGAGCGGTCACATAAAAATGTCCGTGCCGTGTATCTCTGGAGATTTGATACTTGCTGATGCCGTTGCGGAATTTTGTAACCTTCATCCGGGCCTGACCGTGGACATGTCATTGGATAACCGCTTTGTCGATTTGGTGGCTGATGGTTACGATTTAGTCATTCGAACTGGCTACCTAGCCGATTCCAGTTTGATCGCACGACATATTCTCGATTCCCAATGGGTGGTATGCGCGTCCCCTTCATATATCGCTAAAAATGGGAAGCCGATCGAGCCTATTGATCTCACCACACACAATTGTCTGCAATACGCTTACCAAACCACAGGTGCAACAGACTGGGAGTTTAAAGGCGAAGATGGTAATTACATCGTCAAAGTATCGGGCTGCTTTTCTACTGATAACGCGACCGCATTACGTAAAGCCGCTCTGGGCGGCCATGGTATAGCTTACGTCCCGCGCTGCTTGGTGTATCACGATATTCGTAATGGTCAACTGGTGGATATTTTTCCTGAATTAGTAGGTAAAAAGTTGGGTATCTACGCGGTGTACCCGTTTACTCGTCAACCACCGAATAAAGTGAAACTGCTTATTGAGCACATTCGTGATCGTTACTTAACGATATCTCATTATTTCTAGTTCCTTCATAGATTTAAAACAATGTCGTTGAAATCAATATTGGGTGCTCTAAGGTAATCACCGCAATAAAACGATATGAAAATAAACAACTTAATAAAAACAACGGAGTAACACGGACGTTATGCATTACCCAAAAACACGTAAAGATTCTGTCGTGGACACTTACTTTGGTCACGACATTGCCGACCCTTATCGCTGGTTAGAAAATGATCGCAGCGAAGAAACCGCACAATGGGTTTCGGGTCAAAACTCAGTGACCTTCGATTTCCTGGGTCAGGTCCCGTACCGCCAACAAATCCGTGACTTGGTCGTGAACAGCCAAAACTACGAAAAATATTCCCAGCCATTTGTACGTGGTGACTACACCTATTTCTACAAAAACGACGGTTTGCAAAACCAAAGCGTATTGTATCGCCGTAAAGGCGAGGGAGAAGCCGAAGTCTTCCTTGACCCAAATACTTTCTCCGAGGAGGGCACGACCTCTCTTGGCGAAGTCAGCTTCTCGAAAGATTATCGTTTGGTCGCGTATTCCATCTCGGAAGGGGGCAGTGACTGGCGCAAGATCTTTGTTATTGATGCGGAAACCAAAGAACAGTTAGAGCCTGAGATTGTGGATGCGAAGTTTACGTCGATTTCTTGGCTGGGCAGCAAAGGCTTCTATTACTCAAGCTATGATAAGCCGCAAGGCAGTGAGTTATCTGCGCGAACTGAACATCACAAGCTTTATTATCATGAACTTGGTACACCTCAGTCTGAAGATAAAGTGATTTTCGGTGAGTTGGATACGCAGGTTCACCGTTATGTGTCTGGTACCACGACGACGGACGATCGCTTCCTCATTATTTCTGGCGCAGAATCCACATCGGGTAATCGTCTGTTTTATATCGATTTACAGTCTGAGTCCCAAGCGATTGTGACCCTTCGTGATACAACGCAAGGCGACACCTACTTGATTGATAGCCAAGACGAAACCTTGCTGCTTTACACCAACCTAGATGCGCCGAATGGCAAAGTTGTCAGCTACAACACCCGAACAGCGCAATGGATGGATGTGATTGCTGAACAAGAACAGCCGTTAGAAATCAGCAAAGGTGGCGGTTATCTGTTTGCGACTTATATGGTGGATGTACTTTCTAAAGTGCAGCAGTTTAACTACCAAGGTGAATGGATTCGAGATGTTGAACTGCCGGGAGAGGGTACGGCTTATGGTCTAGCGGGTAAAAAAGAAGAAACCACGCTGTATTACACCTTTACTAACTACGTGACGCCACCGACGATCTTCTCATTTGATGTTGAGTCTGGTGAATCGACGCTGTTTCAAGAATCAAAAGCGCCATTCGATCGCAGTGAGTATGAATCAAAACAGGTGTTCTACACCTCAAAAGATGGCACGCAAGTTCCGATGATCATCTCATACAAGAAGGGCATCGCGCTTGATGGCAGTGCGCCAACCATGCTGTATGGTTACGGCGGTTTTAACATCAGCCTCACTCCGATGTTTTCTGGCAATGTGGCCAACTGGCTGGAATTGGGTGGTATTTACGCTGTAGCCAACATGCGAGGCGGCGGTGAATACGGTAAAGCTTGGCACAACGCAGGCACTCAGCAGCAAAAGCAAAACGTATTTGATGACTTTATTGCGGCGGCGGAATACCTGATTGAAAACGACTACACTAGCTCCGAGCGTCTAGCGATTCGTGGTGGTTCAAATGGCGGCTTGTTGGTTGGTGCGTGTATGACGCAACGTCCTGAGTTATTTAAGGTGGCGCTGCCAGCCGTAGGTGTGCTTGATATGCTCCGTTACCACACGTTTACGTCTGGAGAAGGCTGGAAGTATGACTATGGCACGTCTGAGCAAAGCGAAGCGATGTTCCAATACTTGCTTGGCTACTCTCCTGTTCACAATGTAAAAGAAGGCGTGCAGTATCCTGCGACATTGGTGACAACCGCCGATCACGACGATCGTGTGGTTCCAGCACATTCGTACAAGTTTATTGCGGAACTGCAAGACAAGCAGCAAGGTGCTAATCCAGTATTGATACGCATTGATGTCAATGCTGGTCATGGTGCAGGGATGCCGCTGAGTAAGCAAATTGACCTCACCACAGACGTGTATGCATTTACGTTACATAATATGGGTATTGAGTCGATTTAATGCCTTAGTTGCTCGAAGCTTCTGAGAATAAAAAATGCCGCGACACTGTCGCGGCATTTTTCATGGTTGGGGGAACTCAATTCATACTGTTTGCTTGTATGTGAGCCAGGTTGACTAAGTCTGACTCTTGAACCAACCAGTCTCGGCGGCCAAACCGAAAGGCAGCTACGCCATTCTTAAGACAAGATGAACTTATCACCTTTTCTTAATCCTAGTTTATGAATATGAAACTGTGATGAACCTAAGCCGCATTGTGCTGATTTTCACTGTTTTCAAGATCAAATGAGGCATCTATCAGTTTTTTCGTGTAGTCATTTTTAGGGTTTTGGAAAATATTTTCGGCCGTACCTTGTTCCATGACCTCGCCCTTTTGCATGACTAGAACACGATCAGAGAGTGCTTTAACTACTGATAGATCGTGGCTAATAAACAAGTAGCCAATATTATGCTTTTTCTGCAAATCTTTCAGAAGGTCAATCACTGTCAGTTGCACCGAGCGGTCTAATGCAGAGGTTGGCTCATCAAGCAGAATAAACGAAGGTTCAAGGATCAGTGCTCGCGCGATAGCAATACGCTGACGCTGGCCTCCCGAAAACTCGTGCGGATAACGGTTGATGGACGCGGGATCTAAGCGAACCTCTCGAAGCACGTCGCGTGCTTTCTGCATACGTTCTTTTTTACTCAACATTGGCTGGTGGACAGTTAATCCTTCTGTGATGATCTCACCGATAGTCATACGAGGAGAAAGCGAACCATAAGGGTCTTGGAACACCATCTGAACGTCTTTTTTCAGCTCAAAACGTTCTTTGTTTGTTAGCAAAGCCATATCTTGGCCTTTATATTCTATTTTACCTGTGGATGGTAGGAGGCCTATCAGTGCGCGGCCGAGGGTAGACTTGCCTGAACCGGATTCCCCAACAATCCCGAGTGTTTCCCCTTGTTTGAGCTCAAGAGAAATGCCTTTTACGGCTTCGAAGTACTCATTTTTACTGGCAATAAAATGCGACTTTATCAAGAATTTGACTCGTATATCGTCAGCTTTTAATAGTTGTGTAGCACTCTCGCTAATAGGGTCCTTACTGCCTTTTGGAATAGAGTTGATCAGCATACGTGTGTATTCGTGTTTTGGGTCTTCGAAGAGTGTTTGCGTTTCGCCTTCTTCGACGACTTCCCCTTTACACATCACAATGACACGGTCGGCAAAGTGTTTTACAACGCCTAAATCATGAGTAATAAAAAGTATCGCCATGCCCATCTGAGCCTGAATTTCTTTAATCAGGTGCAGCACTTCTGCTTGAACCGTGACATCTAACGCGGTGGTTGGTTCGTCGGCAATCAAAATATCGGGTTCGTTAATCAGTGCCATTGCAATCATGATGCGTTGTAACTGACCGCCAGAAAACTCGTGCGGATATTTGCTGTACGCTTTCTCTGGCTCTGGCATGTCAACCAGTTCAAACAGCTCTAACACTCTCGCTTTGGCTTTCCGTCTATCCACTGGACGGTGGCACATGATGGCCTCAGCGACTTGGATCCCCACCCGCATGTATGGATTCAATGAGGTCATCGGCTCCTGAAAAATCATACCGATACGATCACCGCGAATACTTTGCATTTCACGCTCCGTTTTATCCAAGATGGAGCTACCCTCAAACATGATGGATGAGTCCGTATGCAAAATAGCGTTGTCTGGCAATAGTTTCATCAGTGCATTGGTTGATACTGACTTGCCAGACCCAGACTCGCCAACGATGGAAAGCGTCTCGCCTGCTTTTAAATCGAAGCTAACATTCTTTACTGCATCGACGATCCCATCGTTTGTCGTAAAGCTGACCGATAGGTTATTCACCGAAAGAATGGTTTTAGAAGACATCACAGATCCTTGTGGTTGATAAAGCAAATGAAACACAAGCAATGGGCTGCGCTAAGTCTGGCAGACCTCAATGCTTGGGCTTTAGATTAATTATAAAGGTGAGAAGGCGAAGACTTTGCCGAACTCATCGCTTGCAAATGCAAAAACTGCTCATGTGCGCGCGTCACATGGTCTAGCTCAATCATCCATTGAGCATTGCGTTGAGCAGAGCAAAATGCCGCCATATGAGCTAACAAGTCCTCACTTTGTTGACCAAGTAAATGACCCACACGCTCAACAAGTTCATGATTCTCTAATTGCAAGAATTGGAATAGTGCGTACGTTTGATTGAGTGTTGAAAAAGCATCGCGCTGTAATCCGAGTTTGTTGAGAATCTCCGATTGTGCAACGCACGCATCTCTCAGCCCGGTGATAAGACAGACAAACTGACAAGGTTTGGTGTGAGCATTTTCGAGCGCCGAATGAATGTGGTTGGGTAGATTGCTGAGTACATCGTCGTATAAACGATGTGCCTCGGGCCAGTGGCCTTGTTCCATCAATTGCTCTGCTTTCAAGTAGCGCATCCAGCATTGCTCAATATTCATGTCCATCTCCACAAGAGTTGATTTGTTTTGATATTAAATGAAATTGATTATCAATTGCAAGTGCGTATTAATATCACTTTTGTGCTCATAAAATGTCCAATCAAACTAGGGTGGAAGGTAAATCACTTAAAATTAAGCAAATAATCTCTACACTCAAATGACGAAAATAAGAAAAAAGGAAGTGGATATGGCAATACTAAGATTGGAAGCTAAGCAGCTATATTCTGTAGCAGATCTAGAGAATATGCCATGTAAGTCGACCAAGGAGTTACCTCCAATTGATGAGATTGTGGGCCAAGAGCGCGCGCAAAAAGCGGTCGAGTTTGCGATGTCCATCAAAGAGAAAGGGTATAACATCTACGCCATTGGTCAGAATGGGCTAGGTAAACGCACCATGATCCTGCGCTATCTGAATCGTCACCAGCACGATGCAGCAGCCTTGTTTGATTGGTGTTACGTTGCGAACTTTGAAGATACCCGCACACCCATGGTGTTGAAGCTGCCTTGTGGTATCGGGAATAAGTTACGTGTTGATATTGAAGCCTTAATGGGCAAACTACTGAATGCTTTACCCCTAGCGTTCGACAATGAAATGTACTTTAGCCGAGCTGAGCGATTAAAAAACCAATTGGCGGCGAAGCAACAAAACGAGCTGGACCGCATTAGCCGAGAGGCAAAAGAGAAAGGCATTAGCTTGACGCTTACCACACAAGGCGATTATCAGTTTGTCGCCATGAATGGTGATGAGCTTCATACGGAAGAGTCTTTTGATGCACTAAGTAAGAAAGAGCAAGAGCAGTTCAGCGATGCCATTGATGAACTCGAAGTACGATTACGTTCGATGGTTCGTGAACTCACAGAGTGGGAAGAAACTTACAGCGACAAAATCAAAAAGCTTAATGATGAAGTGACGCTCGATGTGATTACTCACTTCATTAAAAAGCTCAAAGTGGATTACGCGGAATATTCTGAAGTCAAAACGTACTTAACTGAGCTGCAAAAAGATATTGTTGAAAACGCAGATATCTTCCTTGATCAAAGTGGTGAGCAAGGCGAAATTGCAACGGCGTCGTTGGATAAAAAATTGCCACGTCGTTATAAAGTGAACGTCTTGGTAAGCCGCAACAGCAGTGACTTTCCTATCGTTGTTGAAGAAAACCCCAATTACCATTCGCTCTTCGGTTCGATTGAGACAGCCACTTTCAAGGGAACCGTGTTTACCGACTTTTCGCTGATTCGTGCGGGGAGTTTGCATAAGGCGAATGGCGGCGTTCTGTTAATGGATGCACAGAAAGTGCTTGAACAGCCTTACGTTTGGGATGGTTTGAAGCGCGCACTGCGTGCTCGTCAATTGAGCTTTACCTCCCTAGAAAAAGAAGTGACATTGACAGGGGCGGTATCACTCGATCCCGAGCCTATCCCGCTCGATATTAAAATCATTCTGTTTGGTGACTACCGAACTTATCAATTGCTGCAGCATTACGATCCAGAGTTCAGTGAGTTGTTCCGAGTGACAGCGGATTTTGAAGATGAGATGAAGCGAACGCCAGAGTCGGAACTGCACTATGCGCGCTTTATTTCTAGCGTCGTGAACGATAACAACATGCTGCACTGTGATAGAAAGTCCATGGGACGGATTATCGAATACAGTTCACGCTTGTCTGGTGATCAAACCAAGCTATCACTCCACTCTGCCAATATTGCGAATTTATTACGTGAGTCAAACTACGTTGCTCGTCAAGCCAACTCCAACATGATCCGTATCGGTCATGTGGAAGAGGCGCTCAAGAACCAAGAAATGCGAGTGAGCCGATTACGCGACAACGTGATGGAAACGTTTGTTAACGGTACAACCTTGATTCGCACTGAAGGGAAGGCTATCGGTCAAGTGAATGCCCTCTCGGTATTAAGTACCAGCGACTACATGTTTGGCGCGCCGAATCGCATCACCGCGACGACGTGTTACGGCGATGGGGATGTTATCGATATCGAACGCAGTGTGGATTTGGGCGGCAGTATTCACTCTAAAGGCGTGATGATTCTATCGGCCTACTTGTCTTCCGTGTTTGGTAAAACGGCGCGAGTACCATTAACCACAACGATTACGTTTGAGCAATCTTATGGTGGTGTCGACGGTGATAGTGCCAGCATGGCTGAGCTATGTGCTGTAGTGTCTGCTTTTTCAAAGCAACCAAACCGACAAGACATTGCGATTACAGGCTCGATGAATCAGTTTGGTGAAGCTCAGCCGATTGGTGGTGTGAACGAAAAAATTGAAGGCTTTTACGATGTGTGTGTGATTAAAGGTCGTCATGAAGGGCAGGGGGTCATTATCCCGCAATCTAATGTTCATAACTTGATGCTCCGTTCCGACATCGTGAAAGCAGTAGAAAAAGGTGAGTTTAATATTTGGGCGATTGATCATGTTACTGAAGCCATCGAGCTGTTCACGGGGAAAGTCGCCGGTGAGCCAACCGATGAAGGTTCTTATCCAATAGATACGATTTTTGGCCTTGCTCAAGCTAAGCTCAATTCGTTGAGAAAATAGCCTAAAACCGCCCTAAATGTGAATGTATCTCATCATAAGTGATCACAATTTATCATAACGACAATATCCCGACACTACTGTCGGGATATTGTCAATAACAGATTGAAAATGGGGACTTTTTGTACTAGACAAAAGTGTGATCGACCTCTAATATTCGCCACTTGTTTATTCGTCTGGGAACTTTCCCGTCGCAAGGAAGCATAGATATTCAAATAACCGAAATGCAGCTTCAGTATTGAGAGTTGCTTGAGTTCGTTTGGATATAGGCATCACGCATACAACTGAGGTCCAGTCATGCAGTTATCACTGAAAAATTTGTCAGTACGAACGCAAATTTTGGTTCCGGTATTATTTACCGCGATTGTTTTGTTTATTGCTTTGTGGATTACTAAAAACAATCTTCAAGCTGAGCAAGATGTTATTGCTTCCAACCAAGAGTCTTTGGTTTTCCATAAAGACACTTTGGCGCGTATTGACGATGAAATTTATCCACTTCGTATTACAGCGGTTTACGCTATCTACGACGCTTCCCGTCGTGAAAATTTTCTTAATGAATTGAAAGAAGGCTTAAAGCAGGTTGAAGCTGATTTAAGTGCGATTGAAGCTCGTAATCTGTTTCGTGAAGATGCGATTAAAGTTCGCCAAGCGATCGAAGCCTATGTTCGATATTCAGAGCGCTCAGTGGCTTTCTTTAACCAGTACGATCAAGGCTTGAAGTCGGACAGTGAGTACCGTGCATTCATTAAAGAGTACCGTAATGTTGGCCGAGAAATGGTTCAACAAATCAATACTCTGTCGAAGCATGTGAATGACCAAGCAGAGCAGTCAACCATAAGAAGCCATCAACAGAATGAGCGTGTACAAAACAACGCTATGCTGACAGTTCTTGCGGTATTTGCATTCTCATTGGTCGGGGCGTGGATCTTATCAGGCATGATTGTTACGCCTATTCAAAAACTTCAAGAAGTGATGCGTCAGTTGGCAATGGGCAACTTATCAGTTCGCGCAGATGTAGATGGTGATAACGAAATTGCGAAGCTGAGCAAAGATGTTAACCAAACAGCAGAACAGCTTTATAACACGGTCGACCAGCTTACTCGCATCAGTGAAGAGGTTGCATCGGCATCGACTGAGCTTGCCGCAGTAATGACGCAAGCAGAAGCGAATGCTCAGCTAGAGCTAGCCGAGATCGAACAAGTCGCATCGGCTGTTAATGAACTTGCTAGCACGGCAAACAACGTGAGCGATAACGCAACGTCTGCGGATTCGACAGCTCGCGAAGCTGATGGTCTTGCGCAATCAGGTCTGGCTATCTTCCAAGAGAGCGCAGAAGCAAGCGCACAGATGTCTCAGGCATTGAACGATGCAGCGCAAGTCGTACTGCGTTTAAAAGAGCAGTCGGTTCAGATCAACGACGTTATTGAAGTGATTCGCGGTGTCTCTGAGCAGACCAACTTACTCGCATTGAACGCTGCGATTGAAGCTGCGCGTGCTGGTGAGTCTGGTCGTGGTTTTGCGGTTGTTGCGGATGAAGTACGTATGCTCGCGGCACGCACGCAAGACTCGACTCAAGAGATCCAAACGATTATTGAAGAACTTCAAGCGCAGTCTGGGCTTGCGAATGACAGCATGCAAGTCAGCCTTGACATGCTCAGTCGTAACAACGAACTGACGCAACAAGCGAATGAGGCATTGGTTGGTATTACCGAGTCGGTAGCCAACATTAACGATTCAAACACGCAAGTGGCAACCGCAGCCGAAGAGCAGTCTCAAGTCACTCAAGACATCAACCGCAACGTGGTTAACATGTCTGAACTGGTTAACCAGAATGTGGCGGGTATTAGTCAAAGCGCAAGCGCGAGTACTGAGCTTTCATTACTTGCAGAGAAGCAAAAAGAGCAATTGAGCTTCTTTAAGCTTTAATTCGCTATTCGCCTAACAAAATGTATAAATCCCTGAGCTATTGCTTGGGGATTTTTTGTTTGTGAGAAACTGATTTAAAATCAGGAAGTCTATCTAAAACAGTCATTTAGTGAAAATATTTTGCGAGCAAAATCACATATAATGAGATTGTTTTTACGTTTTTCGCGTCAATTTTTTTTTGACACGAACGATTTTTTTACCTCAACCGATAACTTGATGGTTGAGAGGTATTCATATCGTCATTTTACTTGGTGTTTTCTTCTATAAGTGCTGTTTATTCAACGCGTTGCGTGAAAAATAACAGCTGCTACTATGCCGCCAGTTTTCTCGTTGGTACAGAAAAGTCCTGTTTTTCTGGTGAGAAAACACATATAAAACAATGATATGGAAAATAACAATGAAATTAAAAACTTTAGCTGTAGCAGTGGCGCTAATGGCATCAGGATCTCAAGTTGTCGCTTCAGAACTATACAACCAAGATGGCACTTCTCTTGAGATGGGCGGCCGCGCTGAAGCGCGTCTTTCTATGATGGATGGTAAGGCAAAAGACCGTACTCGCATCCGTCTTAACTTCCTAGGCAAACAGGAAATCAATGAAAACCTATACGGTGTTGGTTTTTGGGAAGGTGAGTTCGAAACAAAAGAAGAAGGTGCCGTAGATAACAACAGTGATCTTGAAACTCGTTACGCTTACGCAGGCCTAGGCGGTAAATACGGTGAAGTAACTTACGGTAAAAACGACGGTGCATTATTCGTTCTTACTGACTTTACCGATATTATGGCTTACCACGGTAACACTGCAGCACTTAAGCTGCCTGTATCTGACCGTACAGATAACATGCTTTCTTACAAAGGCCAATTCGAGCAACTAGCTGTACGTGCTAGCTACCGCTTTGCTGATCGCACAACAGATGCAAAAGGTTTTACAGACAACGAGGAAGATGGCTTCTCTCTATCTGGTATCTACGCATTTGCTAATACTGGTATTGAACTAGGTGCTGGTTATGCAGACCAAAACGATAGTGATGAGTTCATGCTTGCTGCTGCATACTCTGTAGGTGATTTCTACTTCGCTGGTAACTACACAGGCGCAGACGTGGATGTTGCAGGTGAGTCTGCGGATTACAAAGGCTACGAACTAGCTGCATCATACACTATGGGTCAAACTGTATTTACTTCTACGTTCAACAAAGGTGAGCTAGAAGATGCTGATACTGTAGAAAACCTAGCTGTTGATGTTACTTACTACTTCAAGCCTAACTTCCGTGGCTACGCATCATACAACTTCGATCTAATGGATAACGAAGGCGCTGATGAAAAAGATGAACTAGCGCTAGGTCTACGTTACGACTTCTAAGTCGAAACTGTTATCTAAGATTCTGCCTTATTCTTAGTAAACAAAACCCCTTACTTTACAGTAAGGGGTTTCTTGTTTTCCGGGTATCAAAACTGGTCGCTACTTGGTGCTCGTTATCAAAGCTACCTTTTTAGTGTGAGTTTAGTCCCATCAAATTTTAGGTGACTCAGGAGACTTTTAGCGTTGGTTTTACCAACCTCATCAAACTCCATTCCATAGCGAGCATGGTGTGTCGATTTTTGTAAGTTACAAATACGACCTCTCAATGGCGCGAGCATGTGGCTTTCACCGGGCATGGTTAGGTCCAATGAAACGCGATCACCAACCTGAAGTGGTCGGCTCATTGGTGATGTCACAAAGCGGCACCCACTACGAGACAAATCTCTTATCTCGCATTCAGTTCGATAGGCCTCTAAACAAACGCGCGCCCTCAAATTCACTTCGTAACGTACTTCTTTACGAAGCTGAAAGACCTGCATGGTGTTAGGTAGACTTAGCACTAAAATTGGATACGGGTCGCCGAGTCGGTGCTGCAATTGCGCCCGAAATGGAATGACAGCACCTTCCCCTCGATGAGAGTACGCTTTTACATTGATCCAAAAGCCTTCTTGAAAATAGAATTTCAAGTCCTCATCGGAGATGTTCGGAACCTCTATCAATGCGGTATTATTTGAGTGACAGCCGACAAATGTGCTGGTTGTAATAAACTTGGTACCAACAGGTGTCGTGACGTTTAAACTTACTTCACTGCCATGTTCGACCATTGCCATTGCATCGGTGCTATTTAGTGTACTTGCCTGACGTTCGGGTGCCTTCTTGCTTTGCAGAGGTAGTTTGCCGTCTCTGGCAATAGGGCTCATATTTCTCATTATTATTGTCGTACCTGATTTGAGAAGGTAAGGGCGTGAAGTGACACAGCACTTCCGCATGGTGTTGATTCTATTCAGTGATATAGTTTGATTCAATCAATCCGTAACAAAAATTAGAGAGCAAGATATGCATAAAGTAACTCATGAAGTTGAAAACAACACATTTTGGGTTGATTTAGAACAAGGTTATAAAGCCAAGGTGGTTTATCAGCTTGAGAATAATGTCATGCACATCACATCAACCGTAGTTCCTGAAGCATTACGAGGTAAAGGGTACGGAAAAGTGATGATGGAAGCGGTATTGCCAGAAATTGAGGCACTCGGTTATCAAATCAAACCAGTCTGTCCATATGTCATTCATTATATGGAGAAAAACCAAGCGTGGTCACATCTGCTTGCATGATGATGAACGACAACCACCAACGTTACCAAAGCATTGGCCAGGAGCTAAAGCTCGGGAATTATCAATCGGTAGAAGTCATACAATCGCTATGGGGAGGCTATGGTGAGTTAGTCCGAGTTACTTATTCAACTTGTTCGGTGATCATTAAGCATGTAAAACTCCCTAAGCCTTCAGAGCATCCAAGAGGTTGGAATACTGACCGATCTCACCAAAGAAAGCTGCACTCTTATCAGGTGGAAGTGAATTGGTATACGCATTTTTCCAGAGAGGTGAGCACTCGCTGCCGAGTACCACAAGGTCTAAAAACATTCCAATCGGAGAATGAATGGCTAATTGTGATGGAAGACCTCGCCGAGGCGGGCTTTCCAAAAGTCATCACCGATGCAAAGCTAGAGCATCTACGAGCCTGCCTTGCTTGGTTGGCGAACTTTCATGCGCGTTACATCGGTGTTCGCTCGGATAAGCTGTGGCATATCGGCACGTATTGGCACTTGGCAACCAGACCTGATGAGCTTGAGGTGCTGCAAGACACCGAGCTAAAAAATGCCGCTCAATTAATTGATCAAACGCTTTCGCAAGCCAAGTTCAAGACGCTTGTACACGGTGATGCCAAATTGGCTAACTTCTGTTTTGATCGAGAAGAATCAAGCGTTGCTGCGGTCGACTTTCAATACGTTGGACATGGTTGTGCGATGAAAGACGTAGCACTGTTCATGAGCAGCGCCGTCAAGCCAGAACGTTGTGCAGAGATGGAAGTTTGGGTTTTGGACACGTATTTTGCTCAGTTGCAACAGGCGTTAATGGTTTATCAGCCGAATCTCGACCCCAATGAAGTCGAGCGCGAATGGCGTCCTTTGTTTGCGGTTGCGTGGGCTGACTTTCAACGATTTGTGAAAGGTTGGAGCCCCGATCACTGGAAGATCAATCCTTACACAGAAGCATTGACTCGCAGAGCGCTGGCTCACTTACGAAAGTGAGTAGAAGTTTAAAAAGAAAAGCCTCCAATTAGGAGGCTTTGATTTACTTTTTACTTGGCCTGATACGTGCCATGTAATAGGTATTGATGAACTCGCCATCTCGGAAGGAGCCATCAATCGCTTCGCCCTCAATTTGAAATCCATGCTTTTTGTACAGGCCAATGGCGGTCTCGTTGTCGGCATTAACTTCTAACTGGATGCGTCTTACATTCAACCAGTTATCCGCCAACTCGATGATGGTTTCAATTAACTTACTTCCCACGCCTAGGCCGTGAAACTGGTCGTGAACGCCAATACCAAACGCGGCCGTGTGCGCCGTTCTTGGACGCTGCGAGTGATGAAAGCCAATGTTACCCACTACTTTACCATCGATTTCAGCGACGTAGCTGTAAACGCCAGCGGGCATATTTGACAATCGTTCTACCCACATTGCGAGCGAAGGTTTTGGGAGTTGCAGGGTTTCACGTTGTGCTTTTGGTTGTGAATAGATTTCTACGAGTGCCGCTGCGTCTTCAACGGTTGTTGGACGTACGATAATTTCCATGCTTCTCTCCTTCGCTTTTTAGTATTAATTTTCAATCTAACCACAGTTCCTTATTTTGGATAGTATTTTTTTAAGTTTGAGAGATAAACACCTTTTAAATTAGGTTGTTATAGCGATGTTTTTCTAAATTTTAGTAGTCATTTATCTTTGAATTTAGCGAATAGATTGCAAAGGCGTTGAATTATTGTACTGAAAATGGCGTGCACGGCAGAGTATCGTGGTGAATTTCATGTTGGAGGAAATAAATGGAATTATTCAAACTGTGACGACGGCACTGTATATCAGTTGACTTGAATCAATTGAGGGTGGAGTTACCTCTTATGAGGTATGGGGAAGAGGTACGTTTAGCGCTATTTATGCTTAACTTGATAAAGGAGTTTCGTTGAGGAAATAGCATGAAATCCTCTCAGTCTAAAACATCGCAAAGTCGGCGTCGATTTTTGCGTGATACTGTCCGAACTGCGGCAGGTGTTGGCGCAGCGGCGTGTGTGTTGGGCTTACAATCGCTGCAAAGCCAAGCTCGAGAAACGAAAGGTGTGCCTATTCGCCCACCCGGTGCTTTGCCAGAAGGCGATTTCGAATCAGCCTGTATTCGATGTGGCTTGTGTGTTCAAGCATGCCCTTACGACACATTGAAACTCGCGACATTACTTTCTCCTGTAGCCACTGGTTCTCCTTACTTTACTGCGCGCGATATTCCCTGCGAAATGTGCGAAGACATTCCTTGTGTTGTCGCTTGTCCGAGTGGGGCGCTGGATCCGAAACTAACCGATATTGATGATGCTCGAATGGGTACAGCGGTTCTTATTGACCATGAAACTTGCCTTAACTGGCAAGGATTACGATGCGACGTTTGTTATCGCGTTTGTCCGCTGATTGATGAAGCCATCACGTTAGAGATGGTTCACAACGACCGAACCGGTTATCACGCCAAACTTATCCCAACAGTGAATTCCGAAGTGTGTACCGGATGCGGTAAGTGCGAACAAGCGTGCGTGTTGGATGTCGCTGCTATTAAAGTCGTCCCGACGGATTTGGCGAAAGGCAAAGTGGGCAGTCACTACAATTTTGGTTGGAAAGAGATCGACAAACCACTCGAAAATATCCTCCCTAGTGAGACGCCTGTGCCGGAAGGTGCGCTTGAATCGCTAAAAGGAGGTAAGTAATGGCAAAGAACTTAGCTCAAAATGCTGGCAAAGAAGCGGTTGAAAAGCTTGGCTGGTGGCGCGCGCATCGGTTTTTGATTTTACGCAGACTATGCCAGCTCACCATCATTGCGCTGTTTATGGCTGGGCCGACATTAGGGGCTCTAACTGGTAACCTCTCATCGAGTATGTTGCTCGATGCAGTGCCGTTAAGTGACCCGTTAATTTTGCTTCAAGCTTTGGCGACAGGGCATGTTCCGGAGTTTAATGCGCTGTTAGGCGTAGTGATTGTCGTGGTGTTCTACGCGATTTTAGCACCGCGCGCATTTTGTGCGTGGGTGTGCCCGTTAAATGTCGTGACAGATTTGGCGGCTTGGCTGCGCAGAAAGCTCAACATTAAAGCGAGCTATCGTTGGTCTCCTACTATTCGTTATTGGCTGATCCCTGTTTTGATGTTGGGTAGTGCTCTGTCTGGCGCGATTCTTTGGACATGGTTAGATCCAGTGGCGGCATTGCATCGCGGATTGGTGTTTGGTATGGGCGCAGGTTGGGTGTTGATCGCACTGGTGTTCGTACTGGATTTACTCTTAGTTGAGCATGGGTGGTGTGGGCACTTATGTCCACTGGGTGCTACCTATGGTGTGATAGGCCGAAAAAGCCTGTTGCGCGTTACTGCTGTTCGCCGCGAAGATTGCACCAAATGCATGGATTGCTTTTACGTCTGCCCAGAACCTGAGGTGCTTCGACAACCATTGAAAGAGGGAGATCGTCGAGTTATGGATCAAAACTGCATTAGCTGTGGCCGCTGTTTGGATGTGTGTCCAGAACATGTGTTTGAATTTAAGAATCGTCTAACAGTAAAGAATATCGATTAAGTTACTGAGCCTCATCACTGGCGTTTTACCTATTTCTCTCGATATTTCAACATCGCGCTTAGCCAAGGAATTGAGTGCGATGTTTATCTTCATAACAATATCCCTATGCAATATCTGCTTGGTTTGGGTTGAAAATAATAATGATATTGCGAATTTGTTACATTTGAAGCTATGATGATGCCTTCATATTTAAAGGAAACATCATGACTACCTCATCGCAAGGCTGGAGAACGCCGCAAAATTTCCTCCTGTTAATTTCCATTATCGTGCCCATTGCTTTTTCTACTTGGATGGCGTTGTTGAACAACTTTGTTATCGAGAAAGCGAACTTTGATGGCGCTGATATCGGTTTACTTCAAAGTGTTAGGGAAGTACCTGGCTTTCTAGCTTTCACTGCGGTATTCGTTTTACTTTTTATCCGTGAACAACGCTTTATGCTCGTCTCTTTGGCGATGCTTACGCTTGGTACGGCATTAACAGGTTATTTTCCCACTTTGTACGGTCTACTTTTTACAACCTTATTGATGTCTACCGGCTTTCATTACTTCGAAACGCTGAAGCAGTCTTTGTCTTTACAATGGCTATCGAAAGAAGAAGCACCGGAAATGTTGGGTAAATTTATTTCTGTTGGAGCTTTGGCTTCTCTGTTTACCTACGGCGCCATTTGGGTTTCGCTCGAACAGCTCAAACTTGATTTTAAAACGGTCTATCTAATGGCAGGTGGTTTAGGTTTTGTGCTTATTTTGGTGATGGCATTTGCTTTCCCTCAATTTAAAACAAAAGTGCCTCAAAACAAGAAACTCATTCTGCGTAAACGTTACTGGTTGTACTATGCGCTCACGTTTATGAGTGGTGCTCGCCGTCAGATTTTCACGGTTTTCGCTGGCTTCTTGATGGTAGAGAAGTTTGGCTACTCTGCCGCAGACATTACGTTGTTGTTTTTGATCAACTATGTCTTTAACTTCTTGTTTGCGAAGCGAATAGGCCGTTTTATCGGCGTTGTTGGTGAGCGCAAAGCGTTGATGTTTGAATACGTCGGTTTGATCTTCGTGTTCGTCGGGTACGGTTTGGTGCAAACGGCAGAGTGGGCGGCAGCATTGTATGTTGTCGATCATTTATTTTTCGCGTTAGCGCTTGCGATTAAAACCTACTTCCAGAAAATTGCCGATCCTGCCGATATGGCGTCGACCGCGGGCGTTGCGTTTACGATTAACCATATTGCGGCGGTTGTAATACCTGTTACGTTTGGTGTCATTTGGCTTGTTTCACCTGCGAGCGTATTTTACATCGGCGCTGGTATGGCAGCAGTGAGCTTGCTGTTGTCACTCAATATTCCAGCGAAGCCGGAAGAAGGCAACGAAACTCGCTTGTTGAAGTGGAGTTAAGTTGGCACTCACTATCTAATCATTAAAGCGAATACCTGTAATTAGACTCGCTAAAAAGGGTGCTTATGCGCCCTTTTCTTTTTATTGCAAATAGATAATCCCTCCAATGGTTGTCAATGCATGCCACGTCCGTTAGGGTTTAGAACTAAGTATTTCGAAATAACTTGGGCATAACTGACGCGAAACAATAAGAGGGGAGCTATACAGTGCAGATACATGGCAGAGAGTTGGATTTAGATCTAGGAAGCCGTCACATCGTTATTCAGCGCCGCTATGAGGCGTTAGGTGCTACAAACGACCTACTCATTGCTATTTGGTTTTTAATTGGTAGCTTTTTCTTTTTGAATGATTCGTTGATTGAAAGTGGTACTTGGCTGTTCATCGTAGGCAGCGCGCAGTTGATCATTAAGCCCCTGATAAAACTGATGAGTTTAGTTCATGTTGGTCGCTTAAATAAGCAACTTTCTGGCACATCAACGAGCCGCTGAGATTACACGCCTATTTTGAGCACCTGCAAGCAAGAGGCTAATGAGCGGGTTATCGAGGGGAAAGAGGGAAACATAACGTGGTCACAACACTAACCACGTTATGTTCAGTTTGAAGCTTTAGAATTTAAAACGGATACCAGAACAGTTGTGTGTCCATAACACGCTTGCTGATCGCAGCAATCACTATAACCGCAATCCCCGCCATGCAGATCATATCGGCTTTGGTAAGTGGTTTTAGGCTGTACCAAGTGCGAGATGAGTGACGGCCAAAACCACGTAGCGTCATCGCGTTTGAGATTTGGTCGGCTCTGTCCAAACTAGAGAAAATCAGAGGGCCAAGAATCTTCGCCACGTTCTTCATACGAGTGAACAACGGAGCCTTCTTACTCAGTTCTACTCCGCGTGATTGTTGCGCGTGCATGATGTTAACAAAGTCCTTTTTCACTTCCGGCAAGTAGCGCAGCGTTAAGCTCACGGCATAGGCGATTTTGTAAGGCACACCCAAGCGGTTCAAGCTGGCTGAAAACTCCGTCGGGTGAGTGGTAAATACAAACACTAACGCGATTGGGAACATGCTGAAGTATTTCAACGTCACTGTTACTAGATAAAACAACGTCTCTTGAGTGAGCGAGTAATTACCGGCTAATGAGAGTAAAACCGTTGATGAGCCAATGAACTCAGTACCTTGTTGCGGTGCTAACGCGAACATAAACAGGGCATTGATCAGTAATACCGTGCCAGTACCGAATAATAGCGGTTTGTAGACATGAAATGGCACTTTGGTCATTTTCAATAAGCCCAAACCAAGCACGATCAACAGTGCAATGATTCGCAAGTCAAACGTGGTCAACACCACCGTTACCCAAGCAATGAAAAGCAAGAACTTAGTAATGCCATTCAACTTATGAAGTGGCGATTGGGTATCGATATAGTTGATACCAAACTTCATCTTATTGTCTTTCATGCCACTGCTTTCTCTGGTTGGTTTACTTCGCTGCTTTTTTGTTGGCGGTGCGCTTTTTCTACATTGATAAAATGCTGCATAAAGCCATTGGTGTCTTCGATGCCAACTTTCGTAGCCAACTCAAACAGACTTGTTGTGGTGAGGTTTGCTTGGTCTATTAGCTCTGGACTGCTGAATACCTGCGTCATTGGTGCATCCGCGACTAATTTACTGTCTGCAATCACGATAGAGCGTGTGGTGTATTCCAGCACTAAATGCATGTCGTGGGAGATGATCATCACGGTTACGCCCAACTCGCGATTGAGCTTTTCGATGAAACTCAGCATTGATGTGTAGTTCCGGTAGTCCTGACCTGCCGTCGGTTCATCAAGGATCAGAAGCTCTGGTTCCAAGACCAAAATTGACGCAATGGTCACGCGCTTTTTCTGGCCGTAGCTCAATGCTTCGATTGGCCAGTGACGGTATTTGCTCAAACCGCACAGCTCAAGGACTTCAAGTACTTTAGCTTCGATCTGTTTCTCTTCAATGCCACGATTACGGAGGCCGAAGGCCACTTCGTCAAAAATCATGTGATGGGAAATCATGTGATTCGGGTTTTGCATCACCACGCCCACTTTCTGGCTGCGCTCGAAGATGGTCAGTTCGTTAAGATCTTGACCATTCATGCTCATTGAGCCGCTATCCGCTTCAATAACGCCCATAATCAGTTTGGTGATGGTCGATTTACCCGAGCCATTTTTGCCAAGTACAGAGACAAACTCGCCACGCTTGATGTCAAAACTCACGTCTTCTAACGCGTTTTTCTCACCGTCGTAAGAATAGGTGAGGCCACGGACTTCAAGCAAAGTCTCGGCTGGCGTTTTAGGTGGTTGTGCTGTTGAACCATCAAACCATGCTTGTACTGCTGGTTTATATTGCTCCAACGGTAAGGTAGTTAAGCTAGAAGGTTTTGCATCGCCCTCAATCGCACAGCCTGCTTCTTTCAGAGCCGAAATATAAAGCGGTTCGCGGATGCCGTAATCTTCTAGCAGAGGCGATGCTAAAATTTCATCTGGCGTTGTATCGGCAATGATTTCGCCGCTTTCCATCAAGATAATACGGTCAACTGAGCGATGCAGAACGTCCTCAAGACGATGCTCAATGATTACGATGGTTTTGCCTGTTTCGCGGTGTAGATCATCGATGATCTCGATGGTTTTTTTACCCGTTTTAGGGTCAAGCGCAGCTAGTGGTTCATCAAACAAAAGGATATCGACGTCATCGACGAGAATGCCCGCCAAAGAAACACGTTGTTTTTGGCCGCCAGATAAATCGTGGGGAGAGCGATCTAACATCTGTTCCAAGTCGACCATTTTGGCCGTGGCTTTGACCAATGGGTACATGTCGATGTTAGAAGTTAGCTGGTTTTCCAGCGCAAATGCGATGTCTTCGCCAATGCTCAAACCGACGAATTGGCTGTCCGTATCTTGCAGTACGGTGCCAACTTGCTCAGTGTATTGGTGCATGTCGAAAGGGGCGGTGTCTTGACCATTGATGGTCAATGTTCCACTGGTTTCCCCTTTGATTGCGTGTGGGATCAGTCCGTTAAGACATTGCCCAAGGGTAGATTTACCACTACCACTTGGACCGATAATGACGATTTTCTCTCCTTTCTCTATCCTTAGATTGATATTTTTTAGCGTCGGTTTGTCCAGCGACTCATATCTAAAAGAGAAGTTAGAAAATTCGATTGTCATTCGACATTAAGCCTCTGTTAAGTTACGGCTTTGCTTGTTACGTTTAGCGACAGACTTAAGAATGAAGAAGCCAACAATAGCAATAAGAATGGTGTTACCGATCGCGATAATTGAAAGCTGGGTAAACACTTTAGTGAACGGTTCTGCGTATAAAATCGTGTCGAGGAATGCAGAGCAACCGTAACCAAATACGTTGCCTAATAGCGCAAGTACTACGAATAACGCGAAGTCTTTCATATTGAAATCGCCTTTCTCTAAACGGTAGCGCGTTAGAGAAGGGAATAGACCGATAATCAAACCAACAATACCTGAACCAAGTACCCAAGTGAGCCATACGCCCCAACCTGCGAATAGGTCAGTGACCCAGTGGCCAATAAAACCAACCAAAAAGCCAACAAGTGGGCCAAATAGTACTGAGAACAATGCTAATACTGCCATGGCTGGTTTTAGCGTTGTGTTTGCAAACACAGGGATGCCAAACATAGGTAAGCCACCGATGCCGTAAAGAGCAGCACCAATTGCAATAACCACAACGGTTTTAGCAGAAAGATTCATAGATAACCTCAGTTCAATGGTCGATTTTAAAGAACGTTCATTTATATTGTTGGAAAGCATTGGTTATTTGATTGTGTAACATATATCCAAAACAACCAAGCTGCTTATTGTTTGCTCTATTTTTCTTCAGGAAATGTGTGATTTGATTCACGTATCCCTTTGACTGGCTTTGTTTTTTAGCAAGCATTAAAAATAAGGCGCGCATTATACAGAATATTGATAAAAGTGGGAATGCTATCTGTCTGGATGGCTAGAATGAAATCGGAGGCTGATTGTCAGCCCCCGATTACACTTTCTGATACTATTTTCATCGATAAATGAATGAGCTAGCTGTTCATTAATGGTCTAGGTACAAATAGTTCTGCCAGCTCTTCATGCGAATCAGCACTTTGCGCATCACTGACACGTGAGTAAAGCTGTCTGAGTAAACGGCGACTTCAACCGCGGTACCCATTGGTAGGTGGTATTCGCTCAAATCGTCCGTGATTTTCAGCTTCGCAAATACACGTCCGCTTGTGCGCAGGGCATCGGTACCAAGCAGAGCACCTCTGGCTTGAATTTGGCTTTCACCAATGGCTGGAATCACGTCGATGACTTCGCCACGGAATACCTTGCCCGGTATCGCACGGAACATAAACTCCGCTTCAAAGCCTGCCTTCAAACGTTGTAGCGAGTTTTGTCTGAACGCCGCGGTGTACGTAATGTCTTCGGTATGCACGAAGGTCATTGCTGGGGCAAGCGGCAATGGCACAGCCATCACACCAGGGCGCAAAGCCAATTGCGTAACGTAACCATCGGTTGGCGCACGAACGACGGTTTGCTCAAGGTTGAACTCTGCTTTACGTAGCTCAGCGAGTAGTTGCGCGACTTGGGTATTCTCACCGCCGATTTCCGACTCTAATGCGATCTGTGCTTGCTCTTGCTGCAAAATGGCAACGTCTAGCATGGCTTCTGCCGCTTTGTACGCTTGGCGTCGAGTATCTAAATCTTGTTCCGTAAACGCGCCGCGATCAAAGCCCCTTTGATATCGGCTAAATTCTCTTTGTGCTTTATCTCTATCGGCTTGCGCTTTCAAAACCGCCGCTTCTGCTTCTCTCAAGTCAGACTCTAAACCCAACGCACCTTGGCTTGCTTCTTTCACTTTCGCTTCAAGGCGTGCGACTTCCGCTTCAAAAGGCACAGGGTCGATTTTGAAAAGAATATCGCCGGTTTTGAGCGGTTGGTTCGCTTGAACGGGCACTTCCACAACGCGGCCACGTACACCAGAGACGATAGGCGTAGTTGGGAACACTTGGTTACCTAACTGAGTAAATGGGTGGTTGTAGTTCATAAGAAGGACGAGTGTGCCCACTAACACTACGCCGCCAAGTACGGCTGTAGGTACAGTCCATTTGTTCAAAGGAATATTAAAGACTTTAAAAATGGCGATACAAAGGGCTGTATAAGTCAGAATCAGCAATAAATCCATTATTCGTCCTCTTTACTTTGTTCAGTCAAAGGCCTTTGCTGAATCTTTTGTTGTTTCAACATCGATACTTCGTTTTTGAGTTCGTTGACTTCGTCGATGAGCTCTTCAAGACGGTGATGAATGTCGTGAGTTTCTTGCTCAAGTTGTTTGAAGCCCCAGCCTCGCTCCTTGCGCCACAATGTTGCCCATATCCATAAAAATGGCCACAGTGCATGTAAAGTGAAAAGGCTAACCCAGCCTGCGTAATGAATTGCGTCTTGATGAGGGTGTTCGCGTTCTTTAGCAATTTCATACGGAATATCATGAATAACGATAATCCCGTAGAAGATCACCAAAGCAACGAAGATGAGTAACCCAAGTGCAAAATAGTCTAGAAACATCTTACCTGCCTGTGCTTGTTACCTAATGGAAAATCTTACGTAAATGAACAGTTTAAGTATTTGTCTTAACTATCGTTCAATCAAGTTATTTTGTACTTGAATTATGTTTATGCGATATCCGTATCGATTGCGATTCGAGGACAATAAGAAGTGAAGGCGACTATATTCAAACTAAGTAGTAATAAAGGAAGGAATGGAGAATAAAAGCCACGGTTATGCCCCAAGTGAAGATTGGGGCATGGTTTAAAGTTCGGTACAGACTTGGTTTCGGCCATTGGCTTTGGCGCGGTACAAGGCTTTGTCGGCGCGATAGAAGGTACGTTGGGTATTCTCTCCTTCTCGATGTAAGGTAATCCCGATCGATACGGTCAACCCCCGCTCGCCAAGAATATCGTCCCAACCATATTGATAAATGCGTTCGCGGTAATTCTCGGCATGCATTTCTGCCCGCTCTAGATTGCTATTCTCTAGAATGACAAGAAACTCTTCACCGCCAAAGCGAACGCAAGAAGCGCCTTTAAATTTGAAGTATCCTGCTAATTCTTGAGACACACGTTTAATCGCTTTGTCTCCAACAAGGTGACTGAGCTCGTCATTGATGGACTTAAAGTGGTCAATATCGATGACCATCAACGCAAATTCAGTATCGTGCAAAAGCAGGTCTTTGAGTTTGACTTCTAACCAACGTCGGTTGTGCAAAGAGGTTAGCGGGTCAGTAAAGACATCTTGCTGTAGTTGAGCGACCGTATTCTTATGTTGTTTGGTGGTTTCCTTGAGTTCTTTGTTTTCAAGTTCTGACAAAATGAGTTTGAGCTGTAGCTCAAAACGAGAAAGTCGACGTAATTGAGTAGAACCCAATTCACCAATTGGAATGTGTTTGACAAGGTCAGATTCAATGCGAAACGCTTTTTTTTCACAGTTTAATGCTTTCTGAAATAACCCTTGAGAAGCGTAAACTTGACTCATTGCGTTGTAAAAATGCTGAGCGACAAGAGGAGAAGAGTGCTTCTGAATTCGTTTACCGATAGAGTCCAACACTAAGTTGGCTAAAGAGATGTGTCCGACACCGTTTAGACAATATGCGGTCTCGATTTTGACCATTGTGGACAACCAGTACGTGGTAGCACTGCCCGTCGTATACTGAACATTCGAGATAGCAAGCAATGCGTTAGGGTAATCCTCTTGCAAACGATGCAGTTTGGCTCGGTAGAGATGAATTTGCGCAGCAAGGTTTTTATCACTGACGAGGATACTTAGCTCTTCACACTCACTCAATAATTCTTGTGCATCTGCGGTACGGTTCAAACTGATGTAACAAGCAAGCATGTAAAGCTTGTAGCGCAGACGTAGGGAGCGACTGCTAATGGCGTGATCGATCGCATCGATTTTTTGGTAATAACGCAAAGCACGATGGTGATCCCAATAGGCATCGCACAAATTTCCCATTCCAATAATAGCCAGTACGTACTCATCAATATAGCCATATTCGACGGCGATATTCGTTGCAGCAACATACTCGGTTAATGCTGCGTTGTAGTCACCTACTTCTACTAAACGATCACTCAAGCTTGCTTTTACAGACAGAATATCTTCTACGTCGTCGGGTAAAACGAGCAACTCAAGGGCTTGTCGTAGTTCTTCGATACTGTCGTTGAGCTGTTTAATTTCTCGTCGATACTCGGCACTAATGATATAGCAATGTGCTTTTTCTCGGTTCGTGGATGCAATATGTAACCCGATGTGCTCCCACAGCGTAATCGCTTCTTCACCAGAGACGGAAGAAGGATCGATGCCTGCGTCAGTCACCTTGCTAAGCAGTTGTTCCATGCTTCATTACCTCAATATAGCTTTCTTCGAGTTGCTCCAAAGTGAATGGGAAGGTCAGGATATCTTGCAAATACAGTATCGGTTTGGGACCTTTTAGCCCGCGACGTTTCCATGGATAGATGTCTAACATTGCCTGAACCGTGCGATAGACATCTTCTGCTGCTTGACCTTTCTCTGCAATTAACATAGCTAGTCTGTCACTGGAAATTCGTGAGATGAGATCACTTGAGGTCGTCAATGCATGAACTAGCTCAGTACAAACATCGAGAAATTCGGGGTTTGCATGCTGAATCATAATGATCGCGTGGTTGGAGCGTTTGAGCTCTGTTTTAAACAGAACTAACTGTTCCCACCAGTAGGTCTCGGACACAACATTAGAAAACTGTTTTTCAGGGTCATATTCATGTTGGGAACGGATACGATTAATCAGCTTACGCGCTCGTTGCTCTAGCTGGCGTTTGGAGCCGCGTGCTTTATCCATACTGACTCGATGAGTCTGTTCTTTGAGCATTTTAAGTGCATGTTTACGGTATTTTTTAAACGCGTTAAACGCTGATTCAAAATCACCTTGCTCTTCAGCGACTCGGGATTGCTGAAAGCAGATCTGACTTAGTAGCTCGCCGTTGTCAAAACTAAGCGCGGACTCTTCTGCTGCGAGTAGTAACTTTGCTGCACTATCCGTATTTTTGCGCAAGAGTTCGAGCCTTGCGCGGCTAATAAACGAGTGTGCCTTCATCCAAATGAGATCATGTTCAATAGCGAGTTTATGGGCCTTTTGTGTGGCTTCTTCTGCGGCATCAAGGCGTTCTAGCCCAAGTAGCGCTAGGCCTTTAAAGTCCCAGATTTCGGCTTGCCATGTGCTGTCATCATGATCTTTTAGTACTTCGGTTGCACCATCCAGCACAGTGAGCATTTCGACAAACTTATTCAGTAAGTAATAGTCCCAAGCCAACAGGATACGAGCTTTGCCTTCCAACCAAGCAATACGGACGTTGTTTGCCACTTTAACCGCCAACTCATGAGTGGAAGCGGCAAGTTGATGCTCATTTGTGATACGCCATACGTTGCCAAGCCCAATTAGAGATTCGATTTGAATTTCAATATCATCAACGAGGGCAGATTGTTCGAGTGCATTAATCCAATATTGTTGGGCTGAGTAATACTTTGCTTGTCCCCAATATTGGAGAGCAAATAAATGAAGAATTTCGGGCAGGTGGTCGTCGGTTTCAAGTTGGGTTTGCTTGCTGTAGGCGTCTTTGACTAGCTTTAAGCCTTGTCGGTAATCCATTAGGCACCAACAGCACTGCGCCATTATCAGCAATGCTCTGATTTCACCATCCACAAATAAAATTTGCTCCGCGCGGATACGGTATTGCTGCGCAATACTGAAGGTGTGTTCAGGGGCCGTTTTTATTTGGCCTTTAAGCTTTTTGAGCTCATCTTCTAGCTGAATTTGGTTTTTATCCAACGTTCACATCCATGACTATCGAACTGGAATTCACACCTAATATTAAGTGGTTAGATGCATGTTTTATTACCAAAACGATGCGGATAACGCTTTGGTAAACGATTAGGTGCCGTAATGTATACTGTCACAGCCCCTAATTACTACATCTAAATGCCAATAGTTACGATAGGAGCTGTTTGATGGTCAAAGGAGCATCAGTGACTTCTAGCCTTTGTGCGGCGGTAAGACCCTGCTTATCCTGATAGCACAAATTATGCCAAGCTCTGAATATATCTAAAAGAGGTAAAATTCCAGCAGGTCGTAATTTGCGACGTGGCTCGTTAATGAAGCTTTCGAAAAGGATCTGGAAGCGATTTTGATAGAACTGCACATGGCGAGTTGTTGCAACGTTAAACCATTTCTCGGGCTCATTTCTATCACCAGCAAGGTAGCAAATGCCTTTGTGGCTTTCGTCTTGAGTGGAGATCGCCCAGCGATCTCGCCACCAGCTCATATAGGCGATATCGACCTTGCCAAAAGGTGTGCTCATGTCCCAATTTGCATCTTCTTCTACGTACATCAAGTCGACATTTTTCTCTTTAATTCGAGACAAACAAACGCTCAGTGCTGCCGAACGTAGCAGGGGATCTTGAGGCATATATAGAGATACACGTTTGTTGGGGCAACACATATCAAGTACATGCAAGTAATGAGCGTATGATGTGTAAGGCGGACGAACTAATGCACCTTTAGATGGGTAATGGAATACGGAAAGATTACCAAGAGGATCTTCCACGTTACCGCGAGCCAAAATGGTTTGGTATTTTTGGTCAATACGCTCACGCAGGAGGTTCGAAGGTTCCGCTGGCGGTTCACTTGCTTCCGCTGTGTACTCTTGGGAAACAAAACGAGAGACCTCGTCGTACGGGTTATGGTCTAGCGTGGCGATTGGCTCTTCATCAGCAGAATAGTTCACATGTTGACAAAGAATATAGCCTGAGTGCGCTTCACCAGAAACAATCCAGTAGACACCATTATTGCTGTTTGGCTGCAATGCAACATAATTTGAGGCCAATTCATAGTGCGTTGCGTGGTTTACCCAACGAGCATCAATAGTGGCTAATTTACGGCGACAGCGACTCGCAATATGATCAACATGATCGTAAAAGGTTTTCGGGTTGATACTGAGTTTTCGGCAGATCTCGCGCACAGAGTAACCAGTAAACAATAAGCCCATTAAATTCTCTTGGAATTGTAGCTTCTTGTTCGCGCCTGACCATTTATCAACAAAGGTACTTTGACACGCTTTACAACGGTAACGTTGACGATCGCCGCTGTAACCGAAAGCGTGGTAGAGGTGTTTATGTGTGTGGACGGATAGTCCAAAGTTCTCGCAATCATCATTGCGGCACGCAGGCAACCCGTCACTGTGGACGTGTCGCAGGCGATGAAGTTCGTTCACGACATCGCGATTGTTAAGTAAGGGGGGGAAAGCTCCACATTCACGGCATACCATCGCCGGACGTTTAGGGTTAGCATGTTGCAGAACGTAACGCTTTGCATCACTCAATCCAAAGTTGTCACACGCCAATGTTTTACAAAAGTTGAGTTGTAACCCATCTGCGTCTTTTGGCAGTTCGCCGTTAGACACAATCGCCCCCTCGGGATAATTCGGGCAGCCAGCAATAACTCTGGCTGCAAATTATTACTTACTACTAGATCTTAGATGTTGATTGCGGTTTCTAGCGCAACTTTCATCATGTCGTTGAACGACTTTTGACGCTCTTCTGAGCTTAGTTTTTCGCCACGGATGATGTGGTCAGAAACCGTTAGGATAGTTAACGCCTTCGCACCTAGGTCTGCAGCAACACCGTAGATACCAGCTGCTTCCATGTCTACACCTAGGATGCCTAGTTTTTCCATCTTCTCGAAGATGTCAGCTTCTGGTGTGTAGAACAAGTCTGCAGAGAATACGTTACCAACTTTCACTGGTACTTGTTGAGCACGCGCTTGATTTACCGCTTCTTCTAGAAGGCCGTAGTCAGCGATTGCAGCGAAGTCGTGGTTGTTGAAACGGATACGGTTTACTTTAGAGTCTGTAGAAGCACCCATACCGATAACAACGTCCATTAGGTTAACGTCGTCACGTACCGCACCACAGCTACCTACACGGATTACGTTTTTCACGCCGTATTCTGCGATTAGCTCGTGTACGTAGATACAGCAAGAAGGGATACCCATGCCGTGACCCATAACAGACACTTTTTTGCCTTTGTAAGTGCCAGTAAAGCCGAACATGTTACGAACGTCACAAACTTGCTTCACATCTTCAAGAAACGTTTCTGCGATGTATTTAGCACGTAAAGGGTCGCCTGGCATTAGAACCGTTTCAGCGAAATCACCTGGTTGTGCATTGATGTGTGGGGTTGCCATAAGTGCTCTCCAAAGTTTTGTTTTGATAAAACGCCTCTAGTATAGAACGCTATTACCAATTCTGTTGAACTTGTTCGTTTTCGTTGAAGCAATAATATCGGGACGTACAGTGGCCCCTTGAGAGCTTAGTCACAAAAACCACGCTTTTAGAAACCATGAACATCATTGATAACTAAATCTGTTGAAAGCAAAAGAGCAATCGATTCGCTTTTGAGCGATTTGTCGATTGCGCGCACAAAATGGACATTGAGAACATAAAAAACTTTTGAGAAAGCGCTGATCGAAATGCTCTTGAGAAAAGTAAAACGATTAAATTGTACAGTTTATTTTCTTGTACAATCTAAAAAGCCTTGCTATAAGTTATACAACAAAACATTTTGTATAGGGATGCGTCATCATGGAATCTTCAATCAAAGTAGGTATCAGTTCTTGTGTTTTGGGTGAACGGGTTCGTTTTGACTCTGGTCATAAAGTAAGTAACTTTGTGACTAAAGAGCTCAGCCCATATTTTGACTTTGTTTCGGTATGCCCCGAAGTGGGCGTCGGAATGCCAGTGCCGCGACCAACAATTCGTTTGATTTCCGAAGAAGAGCGTGTGGCGCTGGTAGAAACTAAAAATCCAGAAAATGACCATACCGATAATATGCTTGCTTACTCTGCTAACAAAGTGGAGGAGTTACAAAGCGAGCAACTTTGCGGTTACATCGTCTGTGCCAAGTCTCCAACTTGCGGTATGGAACGCGTCAAGGTTTATAGCAAAAATAACGCAGCGAAAGAGGGCGTCGGCTTGTACACGCAAACGCTGATGAAAAAAATGCCTTGGTTGCCCGTCGAAGAGGATGGCCGACTCAACGATCCTGTATTAAAAGAAAACTTTATTACCCGAGTATTTTGCCTGAACGACTTTTATGACTCGATGGACGGAGAGCCAACTCGAGGCAAAATTATCGATTTTCATTCGCGCTATAAGTTGACCTTGATGGCGCATCACCCTGAGTCATACCGCTCTCTTGGTCGTTTAGTTGCCGATGTCGCTAGCTATGAAATCGAAGAATTCTATCAAGAGTATCGCTTAGGTCTTATGAAGGCACTTGCGAATCGTGCTAGCCGAAAAAATAACACTAACGTACTAATGCATTTACAAGGGTATTTTAAGCGCGCTTTAACTAAAGACGAAAAAGAAGAATTAGCAACAGTAATTCATGACTACCGCACTGGTACATTGCCATTATTAGCACCGTTGACATTGATTAAGCACTACTTAAACACTTACCCAGATGAGTATTTAGCAAAACAGAAGTTTTTAGAACCGTATCCGCAGGAGATGAGATTACGCTATGGTTTGTAGTTCAGAAGAAAAACTATACGCGATCCGAGACGTCGCAGAAATCACGGGTGTGAAGCCAGTTACGCTGAGAGCTTGGCAGAGAAGATACAATTTGATCCAGCCCCAGCGAACAGAAAAAGGGCACAGACTTTATCGACAGCAAGATCTCGATACCATTCGTGAAGTCCAGAGTTGGCTCGCGAAGGGGATTGCAATCGGTAAAGTAAAGGGACTTTTGGGAAAAAGTGCTGACGTAGAAGTCAACAATGAAGTTCGTACTCTCGAAGAAGTAGAAACCATGTTATCAGCACTTTCGAAACTGAATCGAGGCAAAGCGGAGAGCTTACTTGCTTCTGTTCTCAAAGAGTATCCATTGAACTTGGTTATTGAACAGTTTATTGACCCTGTATTTGACGCGCTGGAGATGGTCAAAGGATCGCTGAGATCGTTGCAGATGGGGTTATTTCAAACTTGTTTGATTACTCGTCTTGCCCTTGTTATCGACTCTGAAAACAAAGCCGCTTCCAAAGGGAAGTGCTTGCTTATCAGCTTTGAACAACATAGAGAAGCAGAGAGCTGGATTCAAGCAGCGAAGTTGTGTGAGCAAGGGTATCACACGACGTTGATCGACAAAGTTGATGATGTCTCTGGTTTACTGGAGCACGAAGTTGTTGATAGCTACTCGCTCATTTACCTGTTTTCCAATAAAGCGCTGGCAGCTAAGCAAGTGGAGTCCATCAAAATGCTTCAAACACGTTTTGGAGAACGTATTGGATGTTCTGAAGTGATTGAGAAACTGCACCTAACAGAGTAGACGAAACGAAGGAGACACCATGATCTTAGTATGGTTTCGACGTGATTTACGAACGTTAGACCACACCGCACTTAAGGCGGCGTTAGATTCAGGTCAGCCTGTTGTCGCTTGTTTTATCGCGACGCCAGAGCAGTGGCGAGAACACCACATGGCACCGATGCAGGCGGATCTCATTGCTCGTCGTTTAGAGTATCTCAACGACGAGTTGGAAAGCCTGAATGTTCCTTTTTTATATAAAGAGGTGCCGTCGTTTTCTGATTGTACCGAAGTGATTAGTGAATGGGCGAAAACACTTGAAGCAACGTCTGTTATGGCGAATATTCACTATGAAGTGAATGAACGAGAGCTCGATGCACAAGTGAGTGAGGCGCTAGCTTCCCATGATATCGACTTTGAACTGTTCCACGACAAATGTGTGCACCCACCAACGACGGTTCTCAATAAGCAAGGTGAGTATTTTAAGGTATTTACACCATTCAAACGTGCTTGGTTGACGCAGTTTCAAATGCCAGCGGTAACAAAGCCTCAAGAACAAGCGCCGCTAAGCAGCAAACTATTGGAACAATTAGAGCCGATTCGATTTAGTTCAGACTTCACGTTTAGCTATCCTCGAGAGTCCAGCGAGGATTGGTTTGCTTCGACCAATGATGTTTTAAAGCAGCTTAGGGAATTTGCTCGTGAGCGCAGTGATGCTTACAAGGAAGATCGAGATTTTCCGGCTATTGATGGCACCAGTCAACTGTCTCCCTATCTTGCGATTGGTGCGTTGTCACCAAGGCAATGTATTGCTCGCTTGTATGCTGAAAACCAACAAAATGACCTAACAGAAGGAAAAGCAACTTGGTTGAGTGAGATCATTTGGCGTGAGTTTTATCAGCATCTGTTGGTTTTCGAACCAAAGCTCGTTAAAGGCAAAGGCTTTATCGACTGGGAGGATAAAATTCAGTGGTCTTATGATGAGCAGGCTTTTGAGCGATGGAAGGCTGGAGCGACAGGGTACCCGATCGTCGATGCAGCAATGCGTCAGCTCAACCAAACAGGCTGGATGCATAACAGGCTTCGTATGGTTGTCGCGAGCTTTCTCACCAAGGATTTACACATTGACTGGCGTTGGGGCGAAGCGTACTTCATGAGTAAGCTGGTGGATGGCGATTTCGCAGCAAACAATGGTGGTTGGCAGTGGTCTGCATCGACGGGTTGTGATGGCCAGCCGTACTTCCGTATTTTCAACCCGATAAGCCAAGGTGAGAAGTTTGATTCTGATGGCCAATTCGTGCGCCACTGGGTGCCTGAAATCAAAAGTGTGCCAAACAAATACATCCATAAACCTTGGACTTGGGAGGGATTTTCTTTACTGGAATATCACAAGCCGATGGTTGATCACAAGACAGAAAGAGAGATAACCTTACGGCTCTTTAAAAGTGCCAAGGAATAAAGTGAAATGCTTAGCAAAAAGCGATCAATGAGTTTCGCAAAACGTACGCTGTTATCTGTATCGTTATCTTTAGCGAGTGGTTTGTCATTCGCTAAAATGTACGAGCTACCAGAGGATGGCAGTCGTTTAATTGGTCGCCTTGAAAACCACGTCGTGCAAGAAGGCGAAACCATGGCAAATATTGCCAAGCACTACGATGTCGGGATGCTAGGTTTAATGGCGGCAAATAAAGGCGTGGATCCCTTCTTGCCAGAAGAGGGACACGTTCTTACTATTCCAACACAACTGATCCTCCCAGATGTACCCCACAAAGGCATTGTCATCAATTTAGCGGAATTGCGCTTATACTACTTCCCGAAAGGGGAAGATATTGTGCATGTATTCCCCGTGGGAATCGGGCGAATTGGGCGAGACACCCCGGTGATGACAACGCGTATTAGTCAAAAGCGTCCAAACCCTACGTGGACGCCGCCAGCCTCGATTCGTGCCGAGTACAAAGCGAAGGGCATTGACTTGCCAACCGTTGTACCTGCCGGTCCAGACAACCCGCTGGGCATGTTTGCATTGCGTTTAGCCTACGGAAATGGCGAGTATCTTATTCACGGTACCAACAAAGATTTCGGCATCGGCATGCGCGTGAGTGCAGGTTGCATTCGTATGGATCCAAGCGACATTGAATGGTTGTTTGAAAAAGTTCGTAACGGTGAAGAAGTGAATATCATTAATCAACCAGTGAAAGTATCACTAGAGCCGGACAGAAGTGTATTTTTAGAGGCACATGAGCCATTGACTCGCAGCAATGGTGAGAAAGATCACCTACAGGTACCAAAAGAGTTAAAGTGGTGGCTGGATGAGTTCGGACTGAAAAATGTGAAGGCTAAAGCAGCGATTGCCGCACAGAATGGGGTTCCTGTCGAAATAACCGCGCCTTAACAGGCGTTAAGACGCGGTATCAAATCTTACTTAGTGTAAGACTGAGCGATGTTATCGATACGCTCGTTAGCACGCTCAGCTTCTTCTTGAGCAGCCATTGCTGCTGCACCTGATTTTTGAACGTCAGATTGAAGAGCTTGTACGTCTTGGCTTAGTTGGCTAACTTGGTTGCTTAGTTCGTCTAGTTTTGCTGCATTTGCTGTTGCTGCGTCATCAGAAGAAGCACAACCTGCTAGTAGAAGTACTGAAGTTGCTGCAGCTGCGATCAACGTTTTGTTCATATAAGAACTCCTTGCTTATAGTGAAAGTCTCACTACCAACTATTATTTTATACAGTAGCGAGGTTAAATGTGGATACATTTTATCAGTACATGATGTAGCAAAAGTCAAAAAAACCCAAGAATTTCATGGAGTACCTGACGTCAACTTTTACCTGAGCTTAACAAAGGTGAGTGAATTATCATCTCCCTTATTCCCACAACAGTTCTCATAGCAGGTGTTTTTGCCACGTTCCTGATATCAATAATTTAGACGATATTGACACAAATGAAAGTTTCTCGGCGCAAATAACTGCTATTTACGCAGTTTTATTGGAGAACGAGAGGCGCACCTTGAGCTCGCTTTTCTCTAAATCTTAAGCCAAGCAGCTGACCAATAAAGCGAGGGGGTGTTCTTAATTGAGCCGCAAATGATGTTTTGTTTTCATCCGTGGGAATTAGTTTGTGTGATCTCTATCTATACTCCTATGATTTGCGGTATTATACCGAGCTTTATTTTTTTGCTGCGTTAGAGCGGAAACGACATTACAGAGCGCTCAGACGCTGACTGATTTATTGGAGAATACTTTGCAATTTAAAGATCTAGGCCTAGACAACCGATTGTTGAAGAACCTAAAACACTACGATTTTAAAAAACCAACTGACATTCAAAAGCAGGCTATTCCTGTTGCGATTGCAGGCAAGGATTTATTGGCATCTTCGAAAACGGGTTCGGGCAAGACTTTGGCGTTTGTATTACCAATGCTTCACAAGTCTTTAAAGACAAAATCGTTTTCTGCCAAAGACCCTCGCGCAGTTATTCTTGCTCCCACTCGTGAGCTAGCGAAACAAGTGTATGGTGAGCTTCGCTCTATGCTTGCTGGCCTATCTTATGAAGCTGCATTGATTTTGGGTGGTGAGAACTTTAATGATCAAGTGAAAGCACTGCGCCGTTACCCGAAATTCATCGTGGCGACACCAGGACGTCTGGCTGACCACTTAGAGCACCGCTCGCTTTACCTTGAAGGTTTGGAAACGCTGATCCTTGATGAAGCAGACCGTATGCTGGATTTGGGCTTTGCACCAGAGCTTCGTCGTATCCATAAAGCAGCTAAGCATCGTCGCCGTCAAACATTAATGTTCTCTGCAACGTTGGATCACGCCGACGTAAATGACATTGCGGCTGAAATGCTTAATGCTCCGAAACGTATTGCTATCGGTGTTTCTAACGAAGAACACAAAGATATCACGCAAAAATTCTACCTGTGTGATCATCTTGATCATAAAGAGGCGATTCTAGATCGCGTACTTTCAGAAGCAGAATATCGCCAAGTTATCATCTTTACGGCGACGCGCGATGATACTGAGCGCCTAACAGCGAAGCTAAACGAGAAGAAACTGAAGGCCGTTGCATTGAGTGGTAACTTGAACCAGACTCAACGCAATACGATCATGAGCCAGTTTGAGCGAGCGGTATTCAAGATCCTAGTGACAACAGATGTTGCTTCTCGTGGTTTGGATATTGCGACAGTGACACACGTCATTAACTTCGATATGCCAAAGCATACTGAAGAATATGTACACCGTGTTGGCCGTACGGGCCGTGCTGGTAACAAGGGTGATGCGATTTCTCTTGTTGGTCCAAAAGACTGGGATAGCTTTAAACGTGTAGAAGCTTACCTACAACAAGATCTTGAGTTTTCAGTATTCGAAGATCTGAAAGGTAAGTTCAAAGGCCTGAAGCCACCTAAGCCAGATTTCCGTAACAAGAAAGCGACAGCGAAGAAATCACGCCCTCAAGCGAAGAAGTCGGCTAAGAAACCTGTTAAACGTGACAAGAGTTTCTACAAAAACGTATCAGTGGGTGATGATGTGTTCATCCCGAAGAAAAAGCCAGCGGCACCAAACTCTGAAGAGTAAAAGTCGCTCCAGTTTTCAACTGATTTTAGTTTTTCAAAACCCGAGTGTTCGCACTCGGGTTTTTTTATGCTTATCTCCAGGCGAAATGATGTCTTTCTATACTAACGTGTTTGCTAGGCTTTTATATTTATCTGGTTTTATATAAACAGCATAGATCGCTAATTTAGAGAGATATTAAGTTTTATCACCTCGGTCCAAGCAAACGTTTTTCCTCACATACTAGATAAAAATTTCACATGATTATGAAAATGATAATTGATCTCATTTTTATTTAAGGGCAAAATACGCGCCATTGTATTAATCCTATAAATGAATTCGCTCTCTATATGAAATTTACTCATGTTTTTTTAGGGCTCATAATTACCTCTAGTTCTTGCTTTGCCGTTAATGACTTTAATTGGTTGCGAGATGACGCTCGTAAAGATGAGCGAGTTCTTACCTACCTAACAGAGCAGAACCGTAAGACTGAACAGCATCAAAAAAAATATCAGACGTTGACGCAAGATCTGCTCGCGCAGTGGGAAGCCATGGTGGCAGATAAAGGTGATAAACCATGGTCGATCGTAAATGGACGCGAATGGACGTTAACGCGTCGTGACGGTGGTTATGTGTTGCTATCACGTTCGAACCAGTATGCACAAGAGAACACAGTATTTGATTTCTCTGAACGTCAATCTGCATATCCGTATTATCAAGTAGGGCAGTGGCAAGTAAGCGGAGACACGTTGCTTTTTACTGAAGATATTGATGGCAGTGAGCAATATCGCGCCGTGGTTGTTGATTTACTCTCTGGCCAATCTACGGAGCTGGCAACGCACGTCGATAGCGGTGTATTGCTTTCACCTGATGGTAAGATGGCTTACCTCGTTTCGAAGGAAATGCGTACACAGCGACCTCATCAGATCCTACGCATCTCCACTGAATCTTTGGCTAAAACCGTTGTATGGCACGAATACAAATCAGATTGGTTACTTTCTTTCTACCGTGCGGCAGATAGCCGTTACGTGGTACTGCAAAGCAACAACGAGTCAACCACAGAGCAGAAGCTTGTTGATCTAGAAACGGGCACCGTAAGCGATTCACTGAGAGTGCCGGAAGCGGGCGTGGAATATTACGCGGATGTGGCGAAAGGGCGCGTTTACGTCAACAGCAATCTTGAAGGTACATTTGCACTTTATCAAACCGATCTAGCACCTCTTAGCGCAACATGGCAACGCTTTACGACCCCTCGTGAACCGCTTGACCAGTTCTTCCTTTATGATGCAGGAGTTGTGGCACTCAGTAAGCCGAACAACGTGGCGACATTGACGGTGTATTCATACCAAGGTCAGGAAAAAGTGATACTGCCATTGGAACAGGATGGCAATGTCGCTTGGTTGAGCACGTTGGGCGATTTTGAATCAAACAAGATTCGTATACGAAGCATGTCGATGACTACGCCTCCTCAGTGGGAAGAGTTCGATGTAAAAACGCTGACTAAAACCTTGTATTCTCAAGATGCTTACCAAGATTTTGATAGCCAACGTTATGTCTCCCAACGCATTTTTATCAAGCACGATGGTGTTTCTGTCCCGGTCTCTTTGGCGTATCGCAAAGACAAATTACACGCGAAATCACCCGTGATGATTTACGGCTATGGCGCATATGGTTTTACGATGAAACCGTACTTTATGCCTCAAGTCATAAGCTTGCTCGACCAAGGCATGATTTACGCTATCGCCCATGTTCGCGGCGGTGGGTACTTTGGCGATGAGTGGCACGAGCAGGGTCGTGGTGTGCGAAAAGCCAATTCTATTGGTGATTTTGTCGCGGCGGCTAAGGCGCTGCAAACATTCGAACGTGGCAATAGAGAGGTTTTTGCCATCGGCTCAAGTGCGGGTGGCACGTTGGTCGCGGGAGCGGTTAATCAAGACCCTAAATTGTTTTCAGGTGTCGTGCTTAAAGTACCTTTTGTTGATGTGGTAGCAAGCATGTCGGACACCTCACTTCCGCTGACCACACAGCAGTATGGCGAATGGGGTAACCCAACCAAATCTGAGCAACTGGCGCTAATGAAAGCGTACGATCCAATTCTCAACATTCATAAAGACGCTTACCCACCCATGCTGGTTCAAGTCGGTTTGATCGACCAGCGCGTGCCTTATTGGGAAGGTGCCAAGTATCTCGCCAAGGTTTCTGCGCTAAGTGAGCGCGACGGGCCGTATTTGTTGCAGACCGATTTTAATTCGGGCCACCAAATGGACCCACGACAAGCGCAAGAACAACAAGCAAAAGAATACGCCTTTCTTTTATCACTAATTAAAACATCTAAAGCGGAGCAGTAAATGAAGCTTACCCCAGTGTCAGCGGCAGTACTTTCGGTACTAGCTGCCAGCCAAGTGCACGCCAAATCTGACGTTTTCTCTATGGAAGAGGTCGTGGTGACGGCGAATCGGATTGAACAACCAATGTCTAAACTAGCAGGCAGCGTCGCAGTTGTCACTAGCGAAGAGATTGAACAAAAGGGCGAAACAGAGCTTTATGATGCGCTGCGTCATGAACCTGGGGTAAGTGTTTCTGGCGGAGCTGGGCGTCCACAAAACATCACGATTCGAGGCATGACGGGTAACCGCATTATGATCATTCGTGACGGCATTCGCTCAGCAGACGGTTTTGGTGCGAATGATAGCAATGACAAAGTGGGCCGCGATACGTTTGATCTTTCTAATCTTGAATCATTAGAAGTAGTGAAAGGGGCGAGCTCCTCAGTCTTGGGTTCTGGTGCTATCGGTGGCGCTGTGATTCTAAAATCCAAACAGCCGGGCGAGTTTTTAAAAGATCGTGACTTTTATGTTGATGCCACGGGCACGTACACGGGGATCAGCAATAAATACAAAGGCGCGAGCAATCTGGCATTTCGTTCTGGCGACACGGAAAGCTTAGTCAACGCGGCGTATTGGCAAGGTGAAGAGACGCGTAACTTCAGCCAAGATTTGTACAACCGCGATTTGGATGGTTACAGCGCGTCATACGCCATCAATCATTTCCTCAATGATGAAGTGATGGTCAAAGCGCGTGCCGAACTTTATCGGCAAGACCAACAACGCCTGGAAGGTTCGCCATCTATACAGAAGGATGGCAAATGGCATATCGAAGACTTCGCAGAAGATGAATCGACAAAAGAGTACAGCGCTTACATTGGTGCAGAGGTTACACCGATTAATCCAACTTGGTTCGAAGAGTTAGATACAAAGGTCTACTGGCGCCACACCGAAGTGGTGGAAGACACGAATCGTTTAATGAGACAAGTTGACCACAATGGTTTGACTGTTAGACGTCGCGAGCTAGAACACAAAACCTTCATTGACGAAACAATTGGCTTCCGTGGTGATTTCACCAATACGATTTATGCTGCAAATGCTGAGCACCAATTGGCTTACGGTATCGAGCTTTCTACTGACTATTATGAACGCACAGATAGCGATTCCAAGATTGATTGGAACGGGGTAACGCCTTCGACCAAACAACCTTTCGCTCCTGCTCGTGCTTATAACATTGGTCTGTACGTTCGAGACATGGTGGAGCTGGATAAATGGACCATTACAGGCGGCTTGCGCTTTGATGCGCATCGTCTAACACCGGACGGTGAGGGTGAAGTGGGCGGCTTCCCATTAAAAGACATGGATAGCTCAGAGGTATCTCCAAGCCTATCGATTTCTCATGAAGTGTTTGCCAATAACATCGTTTATGTATCTTATAACCACGGTTATCGTGCTCCGGAATACGACAAAGCGTATGGCTTCGTAAACCATGACTTTGTGCCGCTAACGCCGTTTGTCATTGCACCGAACATGGACCTAGAGGCTGAAACTTCGGACTCCTTTGAAATCGGTAACAAATTCGATAATGGCCGCGCGCAACTTTACGTTTCTGCGTTTTACAACAAGTTCCAAAACTTCATCGATGTTGTTACCACAGGGCAAGATAACTTCGGTAACTACATCAAGCAATACCAAAACTTACACGGCGTTGAAACCTACGGCGCCGAGCTTTCTGCCGCGTACGCTTTCACTTCGTCTTGGAAGCTAAGTACCAAGCTTGGTTATGTTGACGGAAAGGACGCCGAAGGCGAGTACGTTCGTAGCATCACACCTTTCGAGGGCAATGTTGGGCTGAACTATCAGCAGCAAGACTTTAATGCGTTCGCGACGTGGAACTGGGCTGGTTCGATGGATCGTGTGCCGAGCTGCCAAACGTCACTTGGACAAAAGACCGAGTGCGCACAAACAGATTCATGGAACACGCTTGATTTGGGGGCAAGTTACCAAATCACCAAAGATTTTCGTTTGAGTGCGACCATCATCAACCTGTTCGACAAAGAATACATTCGTTACCAAGACGTTGCTGGCATAGCAGATGAGAGCAAACGCTACTCAACGGAACCAGGTCGTTACTTTACGGTTAACGCGAAGTACATCTTTTAGTAGGAGCCCTGCATGAAACTCAAACTTTTAGCGCTTTCTCTTGCGTTGGCAGGCGTTCAAGTGACGAACGCTGCCGAGTGGGATTACCCTAGCGCGGCTATTACGGTCACGAACCAAGCCGAAGCGCTGCGCTACTTACAAGCCAATTACGCTAGCGCTGGCGAACTTAAGTTTCGCTATCAAACTCGTTCTCAGCTCGGAGATCATTACAACTTTGATGTGTGGGTCGATGGGCAGTATCAACCGCAACGCACCATTGTGCTGTCGACTAACCAAGACAGTCAAGTTGAGCGTATTTTCAAAAGCCTTGAAGATACGGTGATTCGTAATGGTGAGGCGATGCCAGCTGGAGAACTGGAACTGCCTGTTCGCTTGGAAGTGACCGAGCCGCCAGCATTGAGCTCTGGTGAGTTAGTGACCGTTCCCGTCTCACTCTTTGATCCTGATTTACGTACAATGCAACAACAAGCTGCGCCTGACTCTGCGTGGAATTCGTTAGAGGATTATCCACAGCCACTTCAATATGTTGAGAAGCAGATTCAAGTTTTGCAGTCTGGTGGCAAGTTCTACCTAGCTAACGAGCGCGTTAAACAGGTGGATGCACTTGCATTACTGTCTTCACCTGCGGTAGGTGCGGAGCCTGTGCGTGATACAAGCAGTATTTTGCCGCCTGAGGGGGTTCAATCTTTTGCGGATGTAAAAGCGATGCAAAGCGCTCAACTTGGCGAGAATGCCTTTTTGCAGTTGATGGCGTTTTACCATCTTGACAGCTCACTGCAGTACTTATCGAGCTTGAGCTATGACTTATTTGACGAACCGCTTCGTTTTGATGGGCGTGGTTTAGCGCTCGACAACTCTTCTTACTACACAGGTTCGCGTGCGCTGATGTTAGGCGTTGGCGGAGTATCTCCAGATGCTGCAGATGCAGATGTGATTTTGCACGAGCTAGGACACGGGATTCACTATCAAATCGTTCCTGATTGGGCGTATGGCCATACTGGCGCGATTGGAGAAGGTGTTGGTGATTACTGGGCGGGCAGCGCGAGCTACCGAACACAGTATTTAGACGCAGCTCGCCGTGGCCAAGAATTCGAGTTAGATACGGTGTTCAACTGGGACGGTATGTTCGGAACACGCAAAACAACTCGTAGCTTATGGAACCAAAGAGCGCGTTACTTCGAGAGCTCGGAGTATCCAGCGCACGTTAGCGTAGGCGGTGAACTAGGCGACGAGTTATGGTCAACGCCACTGTTCCAAGCGCTAAAAGCATCGGTTGAACGATACGGTGATGATACCGATAACGTGTTCCGCGAGTTTGACGCCATTGTACTTGAAGGCATGTACGGTATTGGTCGTGGCGTGAAAATGCATGATCTTGCGGAATCGACCGTGTTTGCAGCAAACACCTTGTTCCCAAATAAAGACTATGCCCAATTTCTGACGGACAGCTTCAACAAACACAACTTACTTAAAGCGCCTCTTCGCGTTCGCTATGACGCTCGATACATCGCACAAGGTCAAGGCGTGGGAGTGAGCCTGAGCCAAACTGGCCGCGAAGCGAGCATCAAAGGGCAATGGCAGCTAAATAACGCATCCGTTTTCGACTTTAATGAATCGCTTTCTGACTCGACCTCAATGAAGGTGGCGTTACCAAGCGGTCTGACATGTGGCACGCAATTCGATTCCTCTATTTCATTGGATTACCAATTTGCTGAAGGCTTAAAGACTCACCAGTGGAGTGAAAAGGTGATGCTGGTTAATGGTACGCCAGATCTCGATATCCAGCCTCAATCAGTGAATTCTGCTTTGCCGGAGCAGGGCGACAGATTGTTCTCTCAGACGCTATCGGACAAGTCACGCACGATTGATGATTCGTTTGCGGTTTACCTGAACATCGAACATGACTCACTGCAGGATCTGCAAGTGACGCTTGTGTCTCCGCAAGGTAAATCGGTTGTGCTACTTAGCCATCAATCAAGCAATACCAATGGATTTAAAGGTTACTTCACCGCTCAGTATGACGAGGAGTTACAAGCACTTGTCGGTCAGCCGAGTTGGGGTACTTGGCGTCTCGAAGTATCTGACCGCGTGTCAGGGAACTCTGGGGTGTTGAAAGAGTGGGGTGTGAGTCACTTTGCTCAGTATCAGTGTAGTGCTGATACCACTAAAGAAAGCAGTGGTGGTGGTTCAGGTGGCAGTGGTTCGCCTTGGACCTTGTTAGGACTTTTCCTGCTTTCAATGGTGAGAGTGATTCGTTCTCGTTAATTAAAATCTAAAGAAGACAAAATTTATGAAGTTTCAATATTCTTTCGTTGCTATGTCACTAGCCCTAGCTGGTTGTGGCGGTGGTTCTGGTGGTGACACGTCAACACCGACCTATAATGTAGCTGGCACCATCGTTTCTGCAGGTACACTTCTTGATACGCCAGTATGTATCGATTTAAACCAGAACTACATTTGTGATACTACTGAACCGAGTGCTAAAACGGATAATGCCGGTAAATTTAGCCTGACTTCAAGCGACAAAAACATACTAACCAGCACGATTCTTGCTCAAGTTGATCAAGGCTCAAACCAAACGTTGCGTCTTGCGGCTCCAGGCCAAAACTTAGCCACGGGTAACACAGTAAATGGTGTAACAACATTGCTCGCAGGTCTTGTGGTTGACGGTAAAACCGTTGCTCAAGCTGAAGAGATTGTTAAAGCGCAACTGGCTAGTGTAGGCGTTTCGCTGAATGGTTCGGTGATGTCTAATGCAGAAGCCAGCGAGCTAGACAAGCTAGAGCAAAACACGGTTGCGCTATTAGCTGCGATGCAACCACAACAAATGACCAAAGGCGTAGCGCTGCTTGCTCAAAGTCTTAGCTTCCAAGGTAAATCGCTAGCCTCTGATCTTCTGTCTGAAGCGGAAGTGAGTGCATTTGCTGAAGAAATTGCAGCGGTTGCTGAACAAACGGTTGGTAGTAACGACACGGGTGCCATTCTTCACTTTGCTGATGGCGCTGCAGATGTTGCAGAGGTTCAAGCTTCTTACCCTGGTCAAGATGCGGAATACGGCTTCGACAAACAGGACAAGCAAACGTCGACAGGCGCAGGCTTTAAGTTCGTTAAGCTAGATTCACAAGGCGCTGCTTTAGCTTCAGATGCCACTGAATGGTCTTGTACTATGGACGAACGTACTGGTCTTGTTTGGGAAAACAAAAGTGCGGATGCGAGCTCTATTCAATTTAAAGACCGCCTATTTGCGTTTGAGTCTGAAACATTTAAGCCATTTAGCAAAGATGTAGATCTTGCGGGCTGTAAAGAGGTGGGCGATGAAATTTGTACTACGAGCCAATACGTTGAGTACATAAACAAACAATCGTTATGTGGAATCACTGGTTGGCGCCTGCCTACTTACCGTGAAACTTATGACTTACTAGATTTCGGTGAAAAGACACTATTTGCGCCGAGCACAGAATATGAACCGAACAATGTGTATGGTTTTAATGTCAAATACTTCCCACAGCAAACTTTAGGCAGCCCTTATTTAGAAAAAGGTGCGTTTTGGCATGATGGTTTTAGGTTTACGGAAACATCATCACAGCTCATGGATGGTGAGATTTATTTCCCCGCAATTGTCTCTCGGGGCGCAGATAGAGGGGCCACTTCATTCGTTGAGATTCGCTCAAGCAGTACAAGTGAAGATGCCTATGATTCCTACCAATTCCCAATCCGTCTAGTAGCAGTTAAGGGACAATAAGATGAAGAAACTAATGACCGCGCTATCTCTTGTGTTGGCTTCTCAAGTAGCAATGGCAGCACAAGAGTGTTCGACTGAGTTTGCTAAAACAGCACCTAATACACGTTACACTTATTCAGATAAGGGAACTGTAACTGACTTAAAAACAGGTCTTACATGGATGCGCTGTCCAGTCGGTATGACATGGAATGCAGCAAACGAAGAATGCACCGGAACGCGAGCTACGATGTCATGGCAATTCGCGCTGTCTACGGCCCAACAAATTCGTAATCCGTCCGGTAACCACCCTCTACACAACTTTGCTGGCAAAAAGAATTGGCGACTAGCAAATATTAAAGAGTTGGTATCGTTAACGGAGCAAGCTTGCTATAGCCCAGCGATGAATGGTACAGGCTTTGCGAGCGGTTATACACTGACAGACAAGGACGATATTTTAGGACGTAATATCTGGAGTAACACACCTAATGGTGACGGTAAGCATGTTGCTACTCTTGATACGACTAATGGTGAGGTTTTCAATAGAGATCCATTAGACTCAAGTTTCAAAAGCTCTCTCTTGTTAGTGACAGATGAATAATACTTATTACGTTAATAAAGATTGATAGCTTTGCCTTTATAAAAAGCTCCGCCAGTGCGGAGCTTTTTTCTTTTCTAACCTTTGGAACTTATCGTGTTGTTCAGAGATTTAAACTTGGAACTGCTTAAGCTGATGTTTTTGGTTTTCTGCTAAACCAGACAGTTCTTGCGCTGCCGCGGCTGATTGAGTGATACCAGTGACGTTCTGGCTCACTAGTTCATAGATGTTCGTTAAGTTGTTGTTGATATCAGCTGTGACCTGCTTCTGCTCTTCTGATGCGGTCGCAACTTGAGTGTTGATTGAGTTCAGATCGGCGATAGCATTACTGATATTAGCAAGTGATTGGCTAACTTCTTGTGTCAGAGCTTGGTTGTCTGACAACATGGCTAAGCTGGAATGCATACTTTCATTTGCGTGACCAGATTGTTGCTGTAGCTCTTCTATAATGGTTTGGATCTCTTTGGTGGACTCCTGAGTTCGCGCTGCCAGCATACGTACTTCATCGGCCACTACCGCAAAGCCTCGGCCACTTTCGCCCGCTCGCGCAGCTTCAATCGCTGCATTCAGTGCAAGTAGATTCGTTTGCTCCGAAATACCTTCAATCACTTCGATCACGCGACCAATGTGTTCTGATTGATCTTTTAGCGAAGTCACGACGGCAGCGGCTTCGTTAAGTTGTTCCGCCATCTTTTCACTTGCGCGAGTGCTTTCCTCAAACATGCTCAGACTTTGTGAGGTAAGCATGCTTGCTTGATTTGATGCGCTATCGGCTTCTTGTGCATTGGTCGACACTTCAGCTGCAGTCGATTCTAGTTGGTTGATTGCCGAAGCCACTTGCTCAACTTCTTGCTTTTCTTGATCTGAGTTAACGCTGCTTTGAGTCATAACAGTCGCTAACTCGGTCGATGCTGATGCCACATCTTCACTAATTCGAACTAATGCACTCACGGTTTCACGCAGTTTGTCGATGGTTTGGTTTACATCCTGAGCCAGTTGCGACACTTCGTTTTTTCCGATGGCTTCGGCTTTAACCAATAGATTTCCCTTCGCGACTTCTTGCATGGTTCCTTGAAGGTTACGAATCGGTGCAACGATATAGCTGGCTAGTATCCAACTAATAAGCGAAGCAGCACTCAAGATCACCGCAAGTGAAACCGCACTGTAAGTGAGCGTGGTTGAATGCTGTTCGCCATTCGCTTTCACTTCATCGGTGACGATTTGATTCAATTGTTTAGACAGGTTGTCGATGGCGTTGATCATTGCTTCGCCTGCCAATCGATATTCTGCCATCGCAGATTCGTACTTTTGATTGAAATCGGATGTGGTGTAGCCAGAAGAGTGTTTGGTGGTGAGCAGAGGTGTCATGGTGACGCGCGTGAAATCAACATAGTGATCCATGGCTTTGCGCATAGTATTCACTTCGGTTTGAACGCCTGGGAGGCTATCGATGGAATTCAGAAAATCGCGGTTTTTGTTTTGTCGTTCAGACAGTTCTTGGTTGAGAGATTGGACATCTTCGGCTCTAAATAGACTGTAAATGGCTTTGATGCGCATGGCGTAGGTGTTGTCTACGATGGCGCTGAGTTCCTCTTTATGAATGATCAGCTTGTTGGTGGAAGTGGAAACCTTATTGAATGCTTGGTCGAGCTTGCCGATTCCGACGCTCAATCCAATGACGAGTAATACAACGGTGAATAGAACAGGCAAAAAGACCTGAAGTTTAATAGAAAGCGTACTAAGAAATTGACGCATGATTGACCCTCTATCGGTTTGATTATTATCTTTTTTATAAATAAGCATCTCGATTTTAATTGCCACATTCGTCAAATCAATGACTTACTCATATCCAATTGTTATGAAATGTACCAAAATCGATGGAGTTATCATTTTTAACGCGCGGCAATTTATAAAAGCGCTAAGCTAAAAGCGGTAGAGGGATCAGTCGCGGAATTAATATACAGAAATGACAACGTGTCATAGAGGGTTCAACTAAGTGAAACACAACTGTCATATTCAAATTCTAAAGTGAGCACCGTTCAAGTGAAACACAACGGCAATAAAGCCACTTAAGGAAATTGTGATGAAAAAGACAGTAATCGGTGCAATCGCACTTCTAGGCGCAATGGCAGTGACTCCTGTTTCTGCTAAAGAAACTATCTCTGCAGTGGGTTCTAGCAGCGTAACTCCACTGATGGAAGTTTTCTCTGAAACGTACATGAAGAAGAACCCTAACGTATTTATCGAAGTTCAAGGCCCTGGTTCTTCAGCTGGTGTTAAAGCAGCAAAAAATGGTTCAGCAGACCTTGGTATGTCTTCTCGTAATCTAAAAGACTCTGAAAAAGAATCAACACTAATCGAAGAAGTGGTTGCTCGTGATGGTATCGCAGTGGTTGTTAACCCACAAAACAAACTGCCTGGCCTAACAGCAGAGCAAGTGACTGCAATCTACAAAGGCGAAGTATCAAACTGGAAAGAAGTCGGTGGTGCAGACAAGCCAATCGTAGCAATTACTCGTGACACGGCTTCAGGTACTCGTGGCGCATTTGAAGACATCATGTCTCTTAAAATGAAGATTTCTGGTAAGAAGGTATCAGCTATCTCTCAACGTGCTCAAGTTGCAAACGGTAACGGCGCACTAAAAACAATGGTTGCATCTAACCCATACGCAATCGGCTACATTTCTCTTGGTACTGTAGACAACACTGTTAATGCTCTAGCAATCGACGGCGTTGATGCAACGGTAGCTAACGTGAAAAACGGTTCTTACAAAGTAGCTCGTCCATTCCTTGTGCTTTACAAAGAAGGCAAGCCATCAGCTGAAACGCAAAAATTCCTAGACTGGATGCTAACTGAAGATGCGCAAAAGCTAGTTGACCAAAACGGTTACATCTCAGTTAACTAATTCTATCGGGACTCTTAAGTTTGCTCAGCCCACCATTTAGGGCTGAGCCTTTTCTATCCATAGTGTTCACCGGCAAAACGCCCAGAACCGTGAGATTTTTTAAATGACCATCGCAACAAATAGTGAAAAGCTTATGAATACTGACGCTAAAGCTATCAGCAAGCCCGGCCTGCGCGAGAAACGTCGCGTAGACTGGAAAGAGCGTATCTTCCACGGCTTGTTCCTAACCAGTGCCGTTATCGGCATCGTCTCATTAGCCGTTATTGCTTACTTTATTGTTCGAGAAAGTATCCCGGCATTCCAAGAAGCTGGTGTATCGGGCATCGTTCTTGGACAAAACTGGCTGCCGCCTGCACTTTACGGTGTTGCGACAATGATTGTTGCATCTATTGTATCGACGGCAGGTGCGGTAATCGTCGGTGTGCCAATTGGTGTGCTGACGGCTATCTTTATTGCCGAAATTGCACCAAAGCGTCTTGCGGATATTATTCGTCCTGCAGTTGAGCTTTTGGCAGGTATCCCGTCTGTGGTTTATGGTTTCTTTGGTTTGGTCATCATCGTACCGCTGATTCAAAACATCTTTAATGTCCCTGCGGGTAACACGATTTTGGCAGGTATCATCGTGCTTGGTGTGATGATTCTACCGACCGTAATCACGGTATCTGAAACGTCTATTCGAGCTGTGCCTCGTGCATACAAAGAAGGCTCTTTGGCACTTGGCGCTTCGAAAATCTACACAATCTTCAAATTGCTCGTTCCAGCGGCTCGTTCAGGGATCATGACGGGTGTAATTTTGGGTATTGGCCGTGCTCTAGGTGAGACAATGGCGATCATCATGGTGATGGGTAATGCACCTGCTATGCCAGAAGGCATCCTAGATTCGGCACGTACGCTAACCGCAAACATCGCGATTGAAATGTCTTACGCAAGTGGTATTCACGCCAACGCTCTTTACGCCACTGGTGTTGTACTTCTGGTCTTCATCATGTCGTTGAACGCTGTACTTCTTTACCTAAACCGAGAAAAAGCGAAGTAATCGCTCGTTAAAGGTGACTATTATGGATCGCGCAAAACTAAAACAAGCTCGCCAGTTCAAAGATAACGTCTTTAACGCTTTGGTTTGGATTTCGGCAGCACTAACGGTAGGTTTTTTGTTCTGGATTATCTGGTACATCCTATCAAATGGTCTACAACACGTAGATTGGAACTTCATTACTGATAACTACACACGTACTGGTGAAGAGCACGGTATCTTCCCGATGATCGTCTCGACCATCTACATGGTTATCGCATCCATCGCGGTAGCGGCGCCACTGGGTATCATGACGGCAATCTACTTAACCGAATACGCGAAAGTCGGTAGCCGATTGGTAAAGATTATCCGATTCTGTACTGAGTCGTTGGCGGGTATCCCATCGATCATCTTCGGTCTATTCGGTATGACGTTCTTCGTGGCAATTCTTGGCCTGGGCTTCTCGATTCTGTCGGGTGCACTGACTCTAAGTATTCTTATTCTGCCAGTGATCATCCGTACTACGGAAGAAGCACTAATGGCAGTGCCTCAAACGTATCGTGAAGGCTCATACGGCCTTGGCGCTTCGAAAATTTACACTATCTGGCGTTTGATTCTTCCGAGCGCAATGCCAGGTATCTTAACCTCGGTCATTCTAAGTATTGGTCGTGTCATTGGTGAGTCTGCTCCTGTATTTCTGACAGCAGGCATGGTTGCTCGTATTCCAGATTCTCTGTTGGACTCCGGTCGTACATTAACCGTTCACCTATACAAACTGACTACCGAACTGTTTACCGTTGAAGAATGGAATCAGGCTTACGGTACCGCAACAGTGCTTATCGTGGTTGTTCTTCTGATCAACATGGTAACGAAACTGATTGCTAGACGTTTTAACACCGCAACTTACTAACAACACTAATTAAGAACGCACGTTAAAAGACACGAATTCAAGATTTAAGAGATTAAGAAAATGAACAAATTTGATATTGAAAACCTAGACTTATTCTACGGTGAAAACCAAGCACTGAAATCGATCAACCTACCAATTCCAGTTCGCCAAGTAACGGCGCTTATCGGCCCGTCAGGTTGTGGTAAATCAACGCTTCTACGTTGTTTGAACCGCATGAACGATCTAATCGAAGGCGTGAAAATCACGGGTAAATTGGCGATGGACGGCGAAGATATTTACGGCAACATTGATGTCGCGGATCTTCGCATCAAGGTTGGCATGGTGTTCCAGAAGCCAAACCCATTCCCGATGAGCATCTACGAAAACGTGGCTTACGGCCTACGTGCTCAAGGTATCAAAGACAAGAAACACATTGACGAAGTGGTAGAGCGTTCACTACGCGGTGCAGCACTTTGGGACGAAGTGAAAGATCGTCTGAAGTCACACGCATTTGGTCTGTCGGGTGGTCAGCAACAGCGTCTTTGTATCGCTCGTACGATCGCTATGGAGCCGGATGTGATTCTGATGGATGAACCAACTTCGGCACTTGACCCAATTGCGACACATAAAATCGAAGAATTGATGGAAGAGCTGAAGAAGAACTACACCATCGTTATCGTGACTCACTCAATGCAACAGGCGCGTCGTATCTCTGACCGTACTGCGTTCTTCCTGATGGGCGAACTGGTTGAGCATAACGATACTCAAGTGATCTTCAGCAACCCTCAAGACGACCGTACTCAAGGCTACGTAAATGGTGATTTCGGTTAATTCGCCATATTTACAAGCATAACTAAATAACTATAAGCGATGGTAACTTTGCCCCTCTTTTTGAGGGGCCTTTTTCTTTTCAAGCTGCAGATTTATAACACCAACCTATACCAATAATTCTTGCAAGGAAGCACAAATACCCCCCTTTTTATAGAACATGTAACTTATGTGAAATACGGTTATAAAAGTGCTGAAGAGCTCTCGAATGTGAAACTAAGTCTGATAATTTTGCGAATGACTTAACAGCTCAAATTTGATTGTATTGATTGCATATGATGGCCTAAGTAGTTTTTTATCGAGAATAAAAAAGTAGATTAGGTTGGTAGGGTGAGTTTAAGAAGTTTTACAAGAAAAGTGTCTTCAACGAGGGATCATCGCTTATTAGCGGAGGCGATATTTGATCATTTAGAGAGTTTGTTCTCCCCTCAAGCCTTAGCCATTTTTGAAGATCCTTCAATCAATCCCCGTTATTCTGTGAGTTTCTCTCGCGGGGAGCTTTACCCAATCCAAAGCTATCCTGACAGCTTCTGGGAGTGGGCAAGTCAGTTTGACACTTCTGAAAGCATCATTCCTCTGGCGATCAATACTTGTAACTGGAATCACACCCAAGATTTAGGTGGAGATAGTTACATAATGATGCTCGATAACACGCCTATCAAACGCACCTACCTACTGATTCAATCTGTTCATGCTCGCACGGCACACAATATCTATGAAGAAAGCTATGATGCAATGCAGCTTGCAGCGGCGCGTTGGCAGTGCATTCGCGCTGAGAAAAATGCGTCGCAAGAGATGAGACACAGAGATATTCGTGAAGCGCAATATGTCGATGAAATTAACCAACGCGAGCGCTTTATCGAGAACATGAAGTTAGTTCAGCAAGTTGCTCTCGAGATCTCCAACCCTGATTCCTTAAAAGATTTGTATTACAAAGCCGTCGAAGCGCTACGTCAACGGTTGGGGTTTGATCGCTCCACACTGATGCTTCTAGATATGAAAAAGCGCAGTTTCAGTGGAACATACGGCACGGATGAATCAGGCATCACAATTGATGAGTTCCACACGCAATACGATTTACACCAACTGAGCGAAGAATACATCGCTGCGCTGTCAAGCCTTGAGAGCAACCTAGTGATCGTGGAAGATGCGCCGATATACACAGCTGGTAAAGTGGTTGGGCAGGGGTGGAACGCGATGTTGATCCTACGTGATGGCAATGAGCCATTTGGTTGGTTCGCGCTTGATAACTTTATTCATCGCAAGCCGATAACAGCGTATCAAAAACAGATGTTGGACTCGTTTGGCTCCCTTTTCTCACAAATTTACATTCGAAAGCGCCAGGAGCAGAACGTGCGTATGTTGCATTCAAGCATGGTTGAGCTATCACGCTGTACAACCGTCAGTGATGTATGTAAATCGGCCGTCACTTTTGCCATCAAAAATCTTGGTATTGATCGGATGGCGGTGTTTTTGACTGATGAAAATTGCTCATACATGCAAGGCACTTGGGGGACTGATATTCAAGGCAATGTGGTGGATGAGTCTTATTTCTTTGGTGAGACACAAGACTTTTCGTTGATCAATTTAGCTCGCGCCGTACCTAGTGAAGTGGCATTTGAGGAATCCGTTCCTATTTATCATGACTGTAATATTGTCGGCTTTGGCTGGGCTGCGATGACGGTTTTGACTTCGAACAGCAGCGGGCCCATCGCCTTTATTGCTGTTGATAACTTATTGACGCGCGCGCCGCTGACTTCTCAGCTACGTGAAGTGATTCGTATGTTCGCTTCCAGTCTAGCGGAGGTTTTGCAGCGTACTCAAGCGCAAGAGGCGATTCGCGGATTAAACGAAAACCTGGAGTTAGAAGTACAGAACCGAACCAAAGAGTTGGAAGAAGCCAACCGACAGCTTGAGGTGCTTTCTAAACTTGACCCTCTGACACGTCTTGGCAATCGCCGTATGTTAGAACATGTGATGCAGAAATATTGCGCGCTAGAGTGTGAGGAAGCGATGTCCTTTGGTCTTATCCTGATTGATATTGATCACTTTGGCTTGTTTAACAATCACTATGGCCATCTCGAAGGGGATATCGCACTAATGCGCGTGGGTCATATCTTGGATCATCATACCAAAGGTGAAGACGAGGTTTTCTGTCGCATTGGTGGAGAAGAGTTTGTGTTACTAATGATCGGCTCTGATCAAGAGGCGGTAAAGCAGAGAGCGGAACGTATTCGTCAATGCATTGAAGATGAAGGCATCAAACACCAACACAACCCAGAAGGGGAGTTGCTCACTGTGTCAGTCGGTTATTCTTGCTACAAAACGAAAGGCAAAGACTTTAATTTCGACCATCTTTACCAGTTGTCGGATAAGGCTCTCTATCAAGCGAAGAGTCATGGTCGAAATTGCGTAAGGCGATATGAGTTCGAGCATCAAGCTTTTGTTGAATAAGTGATGCTCATAACATCAAAGTTACTGAGACAGTTTGGTTGATTTTTAGATAAAACTGCTAAAGTGAGTTTGGTCGCACAAGAAAAATGGCAGCTCTCTTGAGCTGCCATTTTGCTTTATAGTTTTTCTAGCTGGTGGTCGGTTTTCGTTACGTTTGCTTTGCCAAGGTTTTGAATTTTTGCCAGTAGCGAGTCTGGATGCCAAGGTTGTTGATTGGCACTAAAACGCGCTTGGTTCATGGCGTCAAGCTCTTGTTTTACTGCCTGCACATCACCAGAGCTTAACCTGTCTCGGTGAGTGTTTAGATACTCGTTTACTGAGCGTTCAATTTTAGCAGCGTCCCCTTCATTGATGACTTTTTTCAACGCATCAACGCAAAGAGGTTGCTCGGTATTCGAAACCGTTTTACTCGCCGTCATAGGACGCTTCTTCCATGCCCAAATCGCGATTCCTAACGTCGCCACCCAAAGCCCAGCGAAAACAAAGGTCAGGGTTTGCCAGAGGCTGCTCACTCCACCGTTTGGTTCGGGACTGATGGCTGACTCAGGTGGTGTTGGCAGAGGCGATTCCGGCAATGTGATAAGCCCGGTGTCACTTTGCTCTATTTCTAATTGTAGCTCTGGTAACGTCGCTTTTTTCGCTTCATCATTTTGGCTGTCCCACCAGTTCAAATGGTATCCCGGCAAGGTATATGACCCAGCCTCAGTGGGGATAATGACTTGCTTCACGGTCATGATAACGGTGCCATCTCTTGCGCTGTCGAATTGAGGCTGTTCTGGGTAGACCCGCAGCGAACTTGGATAATCAATACTTACTCGTGGAAGGTATTCGGCTTGTGTTCCGCGAGCTTTAATTTGAATGGTTCGAGTGAGAGAAGAGCCCTGTTTGACAGTGTTGAGCGTATTAACCGACAGTGGATTACCTTGATCGTCTTGCCAGCTCTGCGTCATTTCTAACGCTGAAGCTGGAAGCCATTCCCCTTCAAATTCGCTTGGGATTGGTTTTACCTCGATAGGCATTCGCTCAGCTTTGGTGTTGATTGGCATGATCTTGGTAGAGCCCGTCAAGCTGTCGCCATAAATGTAAGAGCCTGTCAGTCTAGGACCAATCAAGGTGTAAGTACCCGGCTGATTCGCCGTTAAGCGAAACGACTGTTCAATGACCGCTACTTCTAATCCATTTAAGATCTTTTGTCCCTGCTGTAAGCCACCAATAGCTTCAAGCTTCATGCCTTCAATCTGTGGAGGCACAATTTGTGGGTTATCAAGACGGCGGGTATCTGCTTTGATCAAAAGCTGCATACGTAATGTCGCAGATTGCTGAGGGTACAGCGTGCTGTTATCGACACTGATATTAAAGCTAAATAGGTCATCGAGATTGGGTTCAGCTTGGCTTGCGGTGACGCGAAGCTTTATTGGCTCCGTTCTCATACCATCTGCGGAAAAACTCGGAATAGTCAGAACACCTTCTTTCATCGGCGCAATCGAGATACTCCACTCAGTACGTACAGATTTTCTTCCGTTAATGTTATTGCTGGAGCGCCCATAACGAGGTTGACCCAAGAAAAAGTCGTTCTCAAGTACATTAAAGTCAATTGCATCTGAGCTGAGCTCAGTATCTGCCATGATTCTGAGGTTGATCACTTCATTCTTAGCAACTTGTGTTTTATTGACGCTTGCTTGAAGCGTCTGTGCCATCACCGAGAAGCTGGATAATAGGCTGGCCACAAGAATAAAGATCAGTTGTACGCCTTTGTTCATCACGGGCTTACCACTCCTTTTGAGATTGTTGTGGAGGTTGTTTTTGTTGAGCTTGAAGCTGCATTTGTGCACGAATCAAAAAGCTTGGATCGCGAGCGCTTTCGACTGCTTCTAGACGACGGAATTCAGGATCATCCCGATGCGTGTTTTTTGGCTGCACTTGAGCCTGCATTGGTTCACCTTGTTCCTGAGCCTGCTTTTCACCTCGTTTCGGTCGATGTTGCTCTGTTTTTTGCTTTTCTGTTTTATTTTCAGATTCTTGCTGATTTTGTGACTGTTGTCCTTGCTCTTCCTTCTCACCGTTTTGAGACTTTTGTTGCTGTTGCTGTTGCTGTTGCTGTTGCTGTTGCTGTTGCTGTTGCTGTTGCTGTTTCAGCTTTTGGTCCACAACCGACAAGTTTTTCTTTGCAGCTTCAAAGTTGGGCTTTTCTTCAAGCAGTTTTTTATAAAGCTCTGCCGCTTCTTCTAATTGACCATTTTGCGCCAGAGAGTTGGCAAGGTTATAGCGGCCGTTAGGAGAGGCGTCATGAGAAAATGCTTCGATAGCGGCTTCGTAGTCACCTTTTTGGTAACTGGCTGCCCCTTTCCAGCTTGGGTTTGTAAATAGATTTTGCGCCTGTTCATACTCACCTTGCTTGTAGAGTTCCGCTCCTCGTTGGTCGGCATTTAAGAACGGATTTGCTTCGGCGTGTTGTGTCCAAGTCATAGGTATTATTGTTGCCACAAACATCCAAATCAGGCCGCGTCGGAACAGTAAAGCTGCAGGCAGAAGTAACAGCGGCAGCAACCAAAAGCCACCGTTTAAGCGAGAGTCAGTGCTCACTTCTTCACTCTGCTTGGCCGAAAGTTGACTGCCAACGTTGTTCGTAAAGGCTGAAATGTTCTCAACATCGCGATTGGTGTGCTGAATAGGAACAAAAATTCCACCTGTTTTCTTTGCTAGTATTTGTAAATTCTTCAGATTTGTTTTCGCTACGACTGTTGTGCCTTGTGCAGTTTTTAAAAGAGAACCATCGGGTAGGGCGATGGGAGCGCCATTAGCGGTTCCTACTGCGAGAACTGAGATGCGAATGTTTTTACCTTCGACCAAATTCAACGTCCGAGACAGTTCTGACTCATCAAGGTCATCAGCTAACACGATGATGTCGCCTTGTTGCACACCTGCTTGAGAGAACTGGTTGAGCGCTAATTCAATTGCGGAAGGCAGGTTTGCCCCTTGAAAAGGCATTAGCTCTGGTGACAAATTCTCGATAATGCCGGCAAGCGTACTGGAATCAGTCGTCAGTGGACTTAAGTTATAGGCATCGCCAGCGTAAGCAATAAGACCTGTAGCCCCTTCTTTCCATTTAGGAAGTAAGTCCAGCGCCTTATAACGTGTTTGCGCGAGTCGATTAGGCTTGATGTCCGTAGCGAACATCGAGCGAGACATATCAAGCACTAAAATGCGGTTTTGGTTTAACTCAAAGCTTGGGCGAGCGTTGGATTGCCAGCTTGGTCCCGCTAGCGCAATGCAGGCAAGCGCCCAAGCTACGCCCCAGAGAATAAAATAGTGTTTGGACTGCGTGTTTTGTCCGAGCACTTTAGCTAGGTGAGGGGCAATCAGTGTCGATTTTTTTGCTCTAAATTTGTGATTGAGCAAGAGCGCAATAGGGATTGCGATAAGCCCCAAAAGCCAAGAAGGGTTAAGGAAAATAAACTCAGCCATGTTTTCTCCTCAGTAGGAATAACAATACCGACAGTACGAATGCAGCGCTTAATGGGTATGGGAACCATTCTGACTGCGGACGCCAAGTTTGCGTGTCGCTTGACACGGGCTCGAGCTGGTTGATCGTGTCGTAGATCTTTTCGAGCTGATCAGTATCTCGCGCCCGAAAATATTGTCCACCAGTCATCTCTGCCACTTTAGTTAGTGTTTGCTCATCCAAGTCGGCTGCGGTGTTAACCTTACGAGTCATGAAAAACTCTTTCACCATCATTTCACCAGCACCTACGCCTACGGTGTAAATGGTCGCTTTGTATTTTTTTGCGATTTCCGCTGCTTCGAGCGGTTCGAGCACACCGGCAGTGTTGCTGCCATCACTAAGCAAAATCATGACTCGTTGCGGAGCATCACTGTCTACAAAGGTTTTCGTGCCTAGACCAATGCCATCACCAATGGCGGTTCGTTGACCAACCAGGCCGATGACGGTTTGATTGATCTGCTGCATGACGGTTTTACGGTCTGCAGTGAGTGGCGTTTGCAAATACGCGTGATCGCCAAACAAAACAACCCCGAGACGGTCGCCTTTTCGCTTTGCCACGAAATCAGACAGAACTTTTTTGACAGCGGTGAGGCGGTCGATGTATTCGCCGTTGAGCTCCATGTCTTCTTGCTGCATCGAGCCAGATAGGTCGACGACTAACATCAAGTCCCGATATTTGGGTTGGAACTCAACTGGATCACCAAACCAAACTGGACGCGCACAAGCAATGATAAGAAGAACCCAGATCGCCATTGATAGTGATTTTTGCAGGGCTTGCCTAGGCTTGCTGCCATTCTCATTAGTTGGTAAGTACGCCAATTTGATCTCGGCTTGTTGAGATTCTTGTGGCAGGAGCTTGTATACCAGCCAGGGGACAGGCAGCAAAAATAGTGCCCACCACCAGACAAATTCAATGTTTAGCCATTGGGCAAGATCGGTTATGAGTGTTTGCTCAGTCACGGTTATTTGCCTTTTTCTTTGGTGGCAAAGCGTGAGTTATCCAAAAGACACAATCATCGACCAAGCTTTGATGATTTTCTTGAGAGGATTTCTGATACAGCGCTTCTTGCCACTGATGTTGTTTGTCTACGAATCGAGTTTCTTTGGTATGGCTATCGAGAAATTCATACCAAGCGATTCCAGTTAATGGCGCGATTTCTTCACGCGGAAAGTAACTCAATGCCGCCTGACGCAATATTTCTAGAGCAGAGGAAGGGGTATGAGGTGTGACAGATTGAGTTAAAAGTTTTAAGGCTGCCTTTTGCGCGCGTAGGCGTTTTTTACGCCACTTCGTATAAAGATAAATGCTGAAAACGAAAAGTACGGTGGCCGCAAGCACTGCCCACCATCCCCAAGCGAGCGGAAACCAATCCGGAGCGTTTGGTAAAATCAGAGGTTCAAGGTCTAGGCTTTGGTTGTTTGTTGTCATTATTATTACTGCTTAATAAATGCTGCTTGTACAGTTTGTTAGCTTAATTGTGAAATCAAGGGCCAACCACTTGATAGCGTGTTAAATGGAATCGCCATCGAATGGCATTGCTGTTTAATGGTTTCTTGGTGTTGAGTAAAGTGTGTTTCGAGTTCCTTTCTTTGGCCCTTGGAGCCAAAGTTGAACCATTGACTACGTTGTCCATCCGAGGCTTTTACTTGACCTCTAAAGTTTGTTTCACCTCTTTCTAAAGGATCATAAAACTGAATAGCCCTCACACTGTTGTGCTGTTTTAGTCGACGTAACTGCGTCAACTCTGCTGCGCTTATGTGGGCAAAGTCGCTGAGCATAATCAGTTCGCTGCCCTTAGGTGTCAGTGTATGAAGTGTTTCTAACACCTGAGTATACTGCAGTGTACGAGCCTCGTTGTTGGCAGTACGAGCCACCTGCGCGTTATGTGTATCGACGATAGCATTAAGAATCCGCAGCCCCTGTTTTTGTAGAGAGGAAGGGCGAAACTCAAAACATTGATGTCCATCGTCAATCACCGCACCGATGCGATCCTTTTTAGCCAAAGTGAGCCAAATCAACACGCTGGCAAAGTGAGCCAATTGAACCGACTTAAGCATATACTTAGACCCAAAATGCAGGCTAGAACTCAGGTCAAGGTAAAGAATCACAGCTTGCTCTTTGTCTTCTGCAAATAACTTTGTGTGCGCTTTCCCTGTACGAGCAGTTACCCGCCAATCAATACTGCGGATATCATCGCCAGGTTGGTATTGGCGTACTTCCATAAAATCCATGCCTCGCCCTTTTTGGCGGCTGGTATGGTTACCGCTCATTTGCGACCAGATACTTTGTGCTGGTGGCAACCAACGTACAGATTGAGTGCGGTATTGCAGCAGCTCTTCAAGGGTTAATGTCACCCCATTCGCATGAGGTGGCAATGGATGCGTTGTGGACATATCACTCCCTCGTCTTATGCACTGCCAACGAGGTTTAGCAGCTTATCAATGACTTGGTTTGCCGTAATGCCTTCCGCTTGAGCGTGGTAACTCAGTAATAAACGGTGGCGCAAAACCGGATAAGCCATGGTTTGAACATCTTCTGGGGACACAAAATCACGACCTGCAAGCCAAGCGTGCGCACGGGCACAACGATCCAGAGCGATGGTGGCACGTGGACTAACGCCCATTGACAACCACTTATCCAGCTCAGTGTCATATTCGCTGGCTCGACGTGTTGCCATAACTAAACGGACGATGTACTGCTCTATCGTTTCGGCCATATGAATATCCAACACTTCTTTACGCGCAGTGAATATATCTTGTTGGCTTAACATTGGGCGCTCGACGGTAGTTTCGCCTTTTGCTTCACCGCGGTTAATACGCAAGATAGATAGCTCATGCTCCGCATCTGGGTATTCCACTTCTAAATGTAATAAAAAGCGATCTAGCTGTGCTTCAGGTAGTGGATAAGTCCCTTCTTGTTCAATCGGGTTTTGAGTCGCCATGACCAAAAACAACTCTGGCAACGGGTAAGTATGGCGACCTGCTGTGACTTGTTTCTCTGCCATTGCTTCAAGCATCGCCGCTTGTACTTTGGCCGGTGCACGGTTTATCTCATCCGCAAGGATAAGAGAATTGAAGATAGGACCAGATTGGAAAGTGAACTCTCCGGTTTCGGGGCGGAAGATATCGGTGCCGGTTAAATCGGCTGGCAGCAAGTCAGGGGTAAACTGAATTCGGTGGAAGTCGCCTTCAACACAATCTGAGAGTGATTTTACTGCACGGGTTTTTGCCAGCCCAGGAGGGCCCTCAACCAAAATATGTCCATCTGCCAAAAGGGCAACAAGCAGTTGTTTGACTAGATCTTGCTGACCAATGATCTGCGACTCTAGGTATTGCTGAAGAGTTTCGAAGTTAGATTTATGCATGCTTTGGACTCTCGATATCCATTTGATTTTTGTGTTGAGTATTGGTCATTTTCCAGATGGAAAAAGTTCCAATGCGCTTTCGCAATTTATCTTTTCAATATTGGGACTCTGCAGAGAATTGCAAGTACTTGCTATCACTGAAAGTTCTTATCTGACAGAGCGTTACATTTATTTTTCATAATATAGTGAGAAATGCCTCTAGTTTTGTATATGTGAGCCGATAAAGTTTCTGTGATGTGCGTGTCATGAGATATGCACCAGATTCCCCTTATGGGGCCAATAACAAGTGATTCTTTTAAAAGGTCCGAATATGTTGAAACTTCATTCCTTGAGCATCAAACAGAAGGTTGTACTTGGTATTACGTTTGCTGTTTTAGCATCAACAATTATCGTTGGTGTTATGGCTCAGCGTCATGCAAGAGATGTGTTGAGCCACCGTCTTATTGATATCGAACTACCTGCGATGCTGCAGCAAATCAATACAGAAATTGACCGCGAAGTTGTAGAAATGCAACAAGCCGCAAAACAGCTCGCAACAAACGAGTTTATTGTCGAAGCCCTATCTAATACAGACCGCGACCCGTCGGTAGAAGTTCAGTTAGTTCAGCAGCTCAATAACGTTAAATCCCAGTACGGACTTAATGATGCGTCGGTAGCCAATCGTCAAACGGCATATTACTGGAATCAAAACGGGTTCTTGCGTCAGCTTAATCGAACTCAAGATGCTTGGTTCTTTGGCTTTACGTCTTCTGGTCAAGAAACGTCAGTGAGCGTTTTCCAAGAGGCAAACGGCGAAGTAAAAATGTTTGCCAACTACCAAGACTTAAATGGTACATCAATGTCAGGTCTTTCAAAGTCGATGGACGACATGGTTGCGCTGCTCAATGGGTTTAAAATTGAAGATACGGGTTATGTGTTCCTCACTAACGAACAGGGTGAGATTCAAATACATCGTCAACAAGGTAAAAACCAAACTTCTATCACCAAGCTATTTGGTAGTGATGCGAGTGCACTGCTGAATAAAAACAGCTTCAATTTGATTAATGTGGACTTTGAAGGGCAGGACACGTTTGTTTCCAGTTTGTATGTTCCTTCAATGAATTGGTTTGTCATTGGTGTAGTTCCTGTCGATGAAGTCTTCGCGGACCTAAATGCTACTGCGCAAAAAATGCTGTTTACGACCATCATTGTCGCCGTTGTATTCATTCTGATGGGCGTATGGTTGGCAAATAGTATTACTAAACCAATTCGACTGATTGCCGATCGTTTTACTGACCTTGGGCAAGGTGAAGGCGACTTGGCGCAGCGCATTGAAATTCAGGGTAATGATGAAATTGCTCAGCTTTCAAAAGGCTTCAACGGATTTATTGAGAAGATCCACGCCACAATGAAAGAAGTTGCATTAACTAGCGGCTCATTAAGTCAAGCGGCAGAAAGTGTATCGACGAAAGCAACATCCACACATGACAACAGCCAAGAGCAACGTGATCAAACCATTCAAGTTGTTGCGGCGATTAACCAGATGGGTGCGACCATCAGCGAAATTGCATCGAACGCGGCTACTGCTGCCGATACGGCAAATCAGGCTTCTGGTAATACTCAAACGGGTCGTGAAGTGGTTATGAAAGCCAAAGAGGTGATTAGCCGCCTAGCTGATGACGTAGAAACGACCAATATTGTCGTCACGCAGCTGGCATCGACAACTAAAGATATTGGCTCGATTCTGGGCGTAATTCGTGACATATCAGAACAAACCAACTTGCTTGCGTTGAACGCCGCGATTGAGGCTGCACGTGCTGGAGAGCAAGGTCGTGGTTTTGCGGTGGTTGCTGACGAGGTAAGAAACCTAGCGTCACGCACGGCTGATTCAACAGAAGAGATCCAACGGATGATCAACCAACTTCAAAGTGACGCACAAGACGCAGTAAGTGCGATGGAAGCGGGTAAAGCGGTCACTATTGAAGGGGTCGCTTCAACCGATGAAGCAGTGGAAGTGTTAGTCAATATTTCTGAGCGAATTACAGACATCTCTGATCGTAATACACAAGTTGCAACGGCGACGGAAGAGCAATCCACGGTGGTGCATACCATTAACCAAAACATTGAAGAAATCAACGCGATCAATGAAATGACAACGGCAACGGCAGAAGAACTGGCGGATGCAAGTCGTGATCTTCAAGCGCTCTCTTCACGTTTGGACAAGATGGTTGGTAGCTTCAAGCTATAGAGTTGGATAGAATAGCCGAAGTTTAAAAGTTCACTAACTAAATTTAGGTAAGTACTATGAATGACTTCGAAAAAGAACTAGAGCAGATTTCTCAGGAAGCCGCTCAGGAGCCAGAAGTAAAACTGCCGTCGCTAGAAGAGCAAAAAGCGATCGTCGCTGAGCTAAAAAAGCTGGAAGCAGAAGGTAAGTTGACGGCAGAAGTGTTAGAGCAACACTTTGGTAAATTTAACCAAAAAAACTCTGTTCCAGTTCACTAAGCTAGGGTGAGGTTTCGGCTCTAACGGGCGCGACAAAATCACCAACTAAAATACAAAAAAGGGAGTGTATGCTCCCTTTTTTAATGCCTGAAAAATGCTAATACCTCTTACAGACTTGCCACTTAAAAATTATTGACACTTCAATGAGTTATTAATTAGTACTAGTTATTTTCATACTTGACAATACTACTGCTCTATCTAAATCTATTGCGTATTTCAATAAAAGCGACCAAGGGAATGCGATCAGGATGGAGCAACAAAAAACAAGAAATGTCATTTTAATCACGGAGGGCAGTCTGCAGTCATCTCTGCTGAAAGATGTATTGGAGACCAAACTCGGTATTAGTGTTGCTCTAATCACACCAGACTCTCTTATTCACGGAGCGTTAGATTCGCCTTTAGCGTCGGCCATTATTGTTGATTGCAGCGTGATCACTGATGAAATCTTTCGGCGTTATTCGGAATTTAAAGAGTCGCAACAGAAAGATACGCTCGAAATCTTAATTAATTGTGATCAATCCATTTCTACTGAAGATCTTTTTGCTTGGCGTACTCTTGCAGGTATTTTCTATACCTCTGATGATATAAAAACGCTGCAAGTTGGAATTGGTAAGGTACTTCAGGGAGATATGTGGTTCAGCCGTAAGTTTTCTCAGCAATACATTACTCACCTTCGTCGCCACTGCAAACCGATAAATAAGAATGTTCCCGCTATTTTGACCAAACGAGAACAACAAATAATTACCTTTCTCTCTATGGGGGCTTCCAATCAACAAATTGCCGAACAACTATTTGTGAGCGAGAATACGGTAAAGACTCATTTACACAATATTTTCAAGAAGATTGAAGTAAAAAATAGAGTCCAAGCACTTATTTGGGCGAAAGAAAATATTTCGGATAACTCGTTAACAGTGTAATGTCCTTGAAATATTGCGTTATTTAATTTAGTGAATTCTTAATCATTACTGTGACCTAAATGTGTTAAAAGTGTTTCTTTTATGAGAAACACTTTTTTTGATTCTCTTTTTAATAACTTTGGAATTTAAAAAAGTAGCAAATAACTTTACTCTGTGGACTAGCACTTACATATCACATTAAGTGCGGACGATTAACGACTAATTTAAGAATGTTAAGTCACTGAAAGTATGAGAAACATTATGGAACAGTATATGGAAAAGCCTGAAGTCCTAATGCTCACTCAACAAAGTTTACAGAGTGAAAACTTTAAGGAAATGCTTTCTAAAAATATAGAAACTAAAATAACGATCATAGATACTAAAAACCCTAGTTATCACGAACTCATTCCGGAACGCTACTTTTTGCTTGTTGATTTTTCAGTTGAGATTCCATCCGAAACTTTAGTTTATTTAAAAGATAGTAATAAAGTACTAGGAACCATAATGCTTAATTTAGGTTATGACTTAGACACAGAAGAACTCGCCTCATGGCCGCATGTAAAGGGTATATTCGGTCCGGGAGACTCCATGGACAAGGTGTGTCAGGGGTTAAAAGCAATAATAAAAGGAGATAATTGGCTGTCTCGAAGATTACTGGATCAGCTGGTTAATTATTATCGAGGAAAAGAAGCGAATAGCATTATTGAGCCCGCTATCGAGGTAGAGCTTACTCGGCGTGAAATTCAAGTTTTAAAAATGTTGAAAGAAGGAGGCTCAAATATGGAAATTGCTGATTCTTTATTTATCAGTGAGCATACTATTAAATCACATCTATACAATATTTTTAGAAAGTTAGAAGTAAAGAACCGTACGCAAGCAACAAGTTGGGCTAGGCGAAATCTGTAGTACTAGTATTAACTTACTGTAATAAAAAGAAAATGCTCTATAAAGTACTAAGTTTTATATTTATTATTAAAATGTCAGTCTGAAATATCATCCCATATTCAAACTTATTCCTATTCGGTTGACTATTAGACTTCTCATGTCTGTTACAAATCTACTCAGACATAGAATAAAAGGTCTATTCAATTATTAAGACAAGAGGGAATAAAAATGAGCACAAGTGACAATGACACGTATCTAGGCGATGCAGGTGTAAATAACCAATTTGCTGATTTCGATGGCGGCGATGACTTGTTTATTGGTTTTGGTGGTAATGATTCGTTTGTTGGCGGTGGCGGTAACGATTATGTGATCGGCGGCGACGGTGATGATCGCCTAACTGGTGGTGCTGGTGATGACATCCTAAGGGCTGGTACAGGAAACGATTACCTCGGCGGTGGTACAGGTAATGATTTGCTTTTGGGTTTGTTGGGTGACAACAAACTAAATGGCGGCGTCGGTGAAGATATTCTTGTAGCTGGTTCTGGTGATAATGTTCTAGTTGGCGGCAGCAATGGCGATAAGTTTGTGTTCACGGATAAGTTTGGTGGCCATGGCGAAGCAAAAGTTGTGGATTTCACCATTGGTGAAGATTCTTTGCACATTATTAGCGACTCGGTCACAGACTTCGGTGATTTAAGCTTTAGCTATGATGCTGTAGGTAATGCCGTGTTTACCGATGGTGCTGATCTAACCGTGAAACTCATTGGCGTTACCGAAACTGACATCAATACTTACGGTGCGGATTTATTTGCAATTTAAATGACCTAAATCACTCAGAATGGGATTAGTTTGTGTGGCTCTGTCACGCTGAGGTGAACTAACTCGGTCATTCTAGAGTGTATTTGAGGCTGTCTTAAGTTAGGTGCTAGCTTTTGCTGGCGCCTACATTTTCAATTTAAACGGAAATAGTCGTGCAAAAAACGGTTTTCAAAGAAGTGAGACAAAAACTATGCACGCTTGCGGGCTTGCTAATCGCTTTTAGCCTTTTTATCAACTTACTAGTCCTCTCGATACCCTTGTACATGCTTCAAGTGTACAACCGAGTGATATCCTCCTATTCAACCGATACTCTACTTTTGCTCACTATTATCGTGATTGTCGCGTTATTAACCATGTCAATTATTGATATCGCTCGCGCGCAAATGAGTAAATCATTTGGTTATTGGATGGACACCAAACTGTCCACTTTTATGCTTAAGCGCAGCATTCAATACCAATCGCACACCGGGAAGAGTTACACCTCGCAAACGCTGCGAGACATTCAGAACATCAAAAGCTTTTTGAGCAGCCAAGCACCCTATCCACTATTGGATGCGCCTTGGACACCGCTGTTTATTTTGTTCGTATATTTATTGCACCCAGTATTGGGTCACATCGCGTTACTCGGGTCTATCGTATTGTTTAGTCTCGGGCTACTCAATGAGCTAATGACGCGTAAAACCATGCAAGAAAGTGAAGTTAGGGCGATCTCTCATATCAACAACGCCGAGCTAGCCACGCAAAATGCCAATTCAATTCTTGCGATGGGGATGATGAACGCGTTTTTAGAGAAATGGCAGTCGCGCGTGAATGAAGTCAATGTGCTCGAAGAGCGAGTGGCAGGTAAGTCCATTTACATGGCTAACTTTTCTAAGTTTGTACGTGGTTCACTACAGATCTTTTTGCTGGGGGGCGGAGCATGGTTAGTGATCCAACATGAGATTACTGCGGGAGCGATGATCGCGAGTTCCATTTTAATGAGTCGGGCACTCTCGCCGATGGAGCAGGCGATTGGTACATGGCGAAGTGCTATGTCTGCTAAAGGCGCGTATAAACGACTTAAAGAAATCGACGCAATCGTGCGCCAAGATGAATCGAATATGCCACTGCCAAAGCCAAAAGGACACTATGAACTTACTGGACTTGCTTATCGCCATCCTGGCACAGCAGACCCTGTACTCTCATCGATCAACTTATCTATTCCTCCCGGAGTCGCTGTCGGAGTTATTGGCCCTTCTGGTACTGGTAAATCGACGTTTGCTCGGTTGTTATTAGGTACGATCAAGCCACTAGCGGGTAAGGTTACGCTTGATGGTATGGAAGTGTCTACTTGGGCATCGGAAGACCGCGGCGCCCATTTTGGTTATCTCGCTCAAGAAGTAGAGTTGTTTCCTGGCACAATTCGGGAGAACATCGCGCGCTTCAAAGAGGAAGACCCCGCTAAAGTCATCAAGGCGGCGCAACTAGCAGGATGTCATGAATTAATACTCAAGAAAAACAAAGGCTATGATTTCGTTATTGGCGAAAATGGCCGTGGTTTATCTGGAGGAGAAAGGCAGAGAATCGCACTTGCAAGAGCCGTTTATGGCGATCCATCTATTGTGATTTTCGATGAAGCTAATGCCAACCTTGATGGTGAAGGAGAGGCTGCATATCAACGTTTGATTGCCCATTTAAAGGCGCAAGGATCAACGATTATCGTCATTGCCCATAATCCGAGTACATTACGACAAATGGATAGATTGCTGTATTTAGCTGAAGGTCGAGTCAAATTATACGGTGATAAAGATGAAGTATTAAAACGCTTGATGGGCGAAGAAAGAACAGATATTCCAAGGGTAAGAAATGAGCAATCAACTGCCAGCCGTTAATCAGCATCCGTCTGAAACCGTTTATCGTTTTAGTCCGCAAGCGAAACTAAGCTTTCGAAAGCCAATTTTACTTGGTGTGGTGACGCTAAGTGTTTTTCTTGGCGGTCTAGGCTACTGGGCTGCGACAGCGAAATTAGAGAGTGCTGCGATTGCTTATGGCGATTTGTCTGTTCTCACTAAGCGACAAGAAATTCAACATCTAGAAGGCGGCATTATTGAAAAGCTGTACGTGCAGGAGGGAGACTTGGTTGAAAAAGGTCAATTATTAATTCAACTCTCTAAGCGACAAGCTATGGCGAAGTTGGATTCATTAAGTGGTCAGTTTATTCATACTCTAGCGAAGGAAAACCGTCTAAGTGCTGAGCTAGATGAATTGCCAACGATCGTATGGTCTGATGATCTTGAAAGTATTCCTCGCGTCGATATCGTCCAAGAAGCTCAACTGGTTCAAAACAAGATCTTTGAAGCGAGAAAGCGATTCTTTGATAGTAAGCTGAGCATCATTGAGCAGAGTATTTCTGGGGCAAATTTGGAGCTGGAAAACCTCCAGCAAACCAAGGTAATTGAGAGAGAAAGACTCAATTTTATCGCCGAAGAAATAGACAGTAACCAAGCTCTAGTTCAAAAAGGCTTTTCGGGTAAATCCACCTTACTTCAACTCAAACGTCTTGCGGCGGAAGTGCGGAGTACCTTAAGTCAGTTAGACAGACAATCACTCACAGTCAGCAAAAGGTTGGATGAAAACCAAGCGCAAATTGAAGAGTTGAAGCTTGAAAGACTGAATGAGATTGTCGAGGAGCTACGAAACACCAAAAAGGAAATCGTCGCCATTCGTGAAGAGTATCGCTCAGCACAAGATATTGTAGCGAGAACAACCATCAATGCACCTATTGCAGGCCGTGTGGTCAACATGCAGGTGTTTACTGAAAAAGGTGTGATTGGTTCGGGTGAAACGCTATTGGAGTTGGTTCCTCAAGACGATAAGTTGTTAGTCGAGGCTCGCGTGAATCCTCAGGATATCGATCTAGTTAACCCAGGTCAGCAGGCGCATGTTCGTCTGACCGCTCTGAATGCTAGAACGTTGGCACCATTAGACGGCACGGTGTTAACGATTTCTGCGGATAAGCTTTCACAAGAAAACCAAGAGGATTTTTACCTCGCTAGAATTGCAATTTCGCAAGAAGATGTAGCCAAACACCGCTTAACTTCAGGAATGAACGCGGAAGTGCTTATTTTATCTGAACCGCGAACGCCTTTAAGTTATTTAATAAAGCCAATCACTGAAAGCATGAATCGCGCCTTTAGAGAGGAGTAATCTCAAAAGTACTTGAGTGAACACGGACAACTGACAAAATAATTTGTTATGGTTACCCGTTACTAGGCCGTATTTTAATTCTAAGGGAGCCGTGGAATGGAGAAAGTGCAGTTAGTCGTCGATTTTCTTCTCACTCATAAACTGATTTTTACCGCACTGATCTTTGTGATTATGTGGTTAATTCGTCGTACCATTTTATCGATGATTCGTGGTGATCATGCCTTTCTTTCTGAAGATCAGCGCAGCTGGATGTCCAGAACTAAGAACGGCACCTTTGCCGTTACATTACTGATTTTATTTATTTTATGGCAATCAGAAATAAACGAGTTTGCTCTAAGCGTCACGGCGATAGCGGTTGCCATTGTTGTGGCATCCAAAGAGATAATTTTGTGTTTTACAGGCTCGATTCAAAGAGCAAGCTCACGTTCTTTTCGTGTCGGTGACTGGATTGAGGTCGGTAAACTGTGCGGCGAAGTGATCGAGCACAATATGATGGCGACGGTGATTCAAGAGATCGACCTGCACCATGGGCAATATCACTACACCGGAAAAACCGCGACCTTACCCAATAGTATGTTTTTTACTTACCCAGTAAAGAACCTCAATTTTATGAAGCGCTACGTCTACCACAATTTCTCTATCGTGGTGAAAGACTTCGTTAATTTGTATCCTCTGTTACCAATCTTGACCGACAAGATTGAAGAGCATTGTAGCTACTTCAGTGATGTTGCACATCGCTACAATGCGATGATTGAAAAACACGCTGGGGTCGATCTTCCCGGTGCAGAGCCACATATGCATATTTCTAGCAATATCAATGGTGAGCAGATTTTGCATGTTATGATTTTCTGTCCGACCGATAAAGCTAACCACTTGGAGCATTTGATTCGTAAAGACTTTATGGAACTTTATGAGCAGCGCTTTCCTGTGGTGAGTGAAAAATAGAGAAGTGTCGTACGCCAGTTAGAACAAACCCCGCTATCAAACATAGCGGGGTTTGTTTTTCTAACGGTATTTCCAGCTCTAACTATATTCCCTGAATACTTAGCTGAATTTACTTTTCAGCATTAAAAACAGAAAGTAAGTACTGCCTAAAATAGCGACCAATGTGCCAGCTGCGACCTGACTTGGATAAATAGCGATTTGTCCCAGCCAATCTGCCCACAACATTAGGGTTGCACCAATTAAGGCTCCGACACTTAGTTGCTCTTTCACTTTTCTTGCTCCTAACATCATCGCCATATGGGGAGCGACCAAGCCAACAAAAGATATCGGACCAACTGTAGCGGTAGAAAAGGCGCATAATAAAGCAACGATGGTGAGCATTAGCGTATTGGCTACGGTGGGGTTAAGTCCTCGTGCATTTGAGAATTGTCGTCCGATGGAAATTAATGTTAGCCAGCGAGAAATCGCGAATACAGCGGTAAGCAGAACCATTATTGCCAAACATAGCATCAGTGCGGTGTCGGCTGTGACTCGATAAATTGAACCAGTTAGCCACAATAAAATTTTGTAACTGTCACCAGAACCTTGAGCTAGCGAAAATTGAACGAGGGCTTCCAATAGTGCCGTTAGTGCGATGCCGGACAACACGAAGTTAGATGGATTAAAATGGCTTCGTTTACCGATAATCAGCAATAACATCAATACGGACATACTTCCGAAAAAAGCGATACCCCAGTTAAATGCGGAGAGAAGTGACCCAGCGATAACTCCAGTCGTAATAATGGCAAACGTGGCTCCGGAAGACACACCGAGAATATCGGGACTTGCCAGAGAGTTGTAAACAATGCGTTGCAAAATGATTCCGGCAACGGATAGAGCAATACCGACAGAAAGTGCGGTTAACATTCGCGGCCAGCGCAATTGCCATTGAAACTCCCCTGGCACGGACCATTGGATCCCGTTTATACCATGGGTAACGAATGAGTAAGCTAGAATCCCAACCAGACTGAATAGCGCAATGCTGCATACCGCGCGTTTAGAAAGCGCCGTTTTTCCTTGGCTCATTGAAAGGTTAAGTTGATCGGTTGCCGTCAGCTTTTTACGAGTAAACCAAATTAAAGCGGGAGCGCCAATAGCTGCAGCCGCTACGCCGCTAGGAATGGTTTCCTCTAACCATAAGCTTAGCGAGATGGCGGCAGAGTCGGTGATGATTAATAGCATTGCGCCCATTAGCATGCTGCTGATCAATTCGTCGCGTGGCGTTCTCGCTCCCATTGCACGGGCGATGTTTGGTGTTAACAAGCCGATAAAACTGATGATACCAACCGCAGTGATTGAGGCTGATACCAGCCAAATACCCATCACCATTAACGTGCTAAAAGCAGGTAATACCGCTAAGCCTCGGGCTGCAGCGCCTTCTTGCCCTAGTTTTATTAGAGTCAGAATACGTGGTGCGACGATCAAAATGACGATTGCGATAGCGCAGCGAGGCAATAACCACTCAAACCAATCCCAGCTGTATTGTGAAAGGTCGCCCGCTCCCCACATAAAAATATTCTGTGCAAACTGGGCGTTTAAAATAATAATGGCTGTGGCGATAGAACCGAGCAAGATATTGATCACCATCCCCGAAACGACCAACGGCAAACCTGTCATATTACGCACACCGGCAATAGATACGATCAGGCCAAACGCCACTAAGGCGCCTACCATTGCGGCTAATGCAGAGTAGTCGGCTACCCAATCAACAAACCAAATGTTTACCACGACTAATGCAAGCCAAGCCCCAGAAGAGGTGCCAAGAGTCAAAGGAGAGGTGAGGTTATTCTGCGTTAATTGCTGCATTAAGCTGCCAGTGAGACCAAGCATGGCACCAACAAGCAGAGTAATACTTAACCTAGGAAGCTGAGCTTGCGTAAAAAATACGTCACGAAATTCGCTCGCTACCTCTGGTTTTGTTAATAATTGCCACTGTTCGAAGAGTGATAAATTAGTGTCAATTTGTAGACTAAAGACGCTAAGTAACGTAATCAGCGCCAGATAACCAATATAATGTTTCGTTCTCATTGCTTTGGTGCCAACTCTATTAGACTGTCGGTAATCGCTTCAGCGGTGTATTGCAAAGACATAGCACCGCCATACGCCCACACTGCTCTGACTGAATTTACCCGCTGCTTCTTTACAAACGGCATCGCTTGCCAAAGTGGCGAATCTTTCAGTTTGCGTTCTTCTGGGAAAGGTTGTACGTAGAGAACGTAGCTGCTTTGAAGGTTTTGAAGTCGATTAATCCGATCTTGCTTTACGCCCCACGCGCGTGGAGCCTCTTTAATTGGAGTCTGTAATCCCAGCTTTCTGACCACGTAGTCTGTGGTGGAATTTTCGGTTGCAAGAAACACCGTATTCGGGGTTGAAAAACGCATCACCAGAACACTTAGTGACTCAGAGTAATAGTGGCGAATTCGCTGGCGCATCTGCGCAAATGAAGCATCTAATTCTGCCAGTTTCTGTTCAGCAAGTGCCTCTTTATTGAATAGCTTGCCAAGCGTACGAAAGTGGCGAATAGCAGTCTCGGCCGCAGCCTCATTTTCAGAAAAATTAGGTAAATAGATAACCGGAGCAATTTGTTTGAGTAACGGAATCAAGTCTTGCTGTGGAGACGCAGCAAGGATGACATCAGGCTTCAAGTTGGCGATTTTTTCTAAGTTGGGCTCGGCTCGGGTTCCAATATCTTCGATTGACTCTGGCGCATACGGATTAACCACCCATTGGCGGTAGCCTGGTAAATTGGGGGCGGCAATCGGTTCCACGTCTAGCGCCAAAACTTGTTCTAGGATGTCCCAATTTAAGGCGATAACGCGCTGCGGCGCTTGCTCAAAACTATGCTCACCATATTCATCGGTAACGGTGATGACTGCATTTGCATTAGTCATAAAAAATGCTAACAGAAAAGCAGATTGTGTAACCACAGTAAGTAAACGAGCTATTATGCGCATACAACAGCCACCTTTTGGCTCGCCAATGTGTTGGCTGGAGTTGGATGATCAATGAGCTTAATCGGTGATTCGTAAAGTGCAGACAAACGCGCTTCATCTAACAACATGTCGGCGGTGCCTTCAAAGGCAATCTGACCTTTTTTGAGCGCGACAATGTGCGTTGCGTAGCGCAGTGCTAAGTTCAGATCGTGCAGGATCACGATAATGCCTACGTTCTCGGTTCTATTCAGCTCTGCCAGCAGCGCCATTAGTTGAAACTGATGGTGAACATCGAGTGCGGAGGTCGGTTCATCGAGAATCAAAATCGGTGATTGTTGAGCCAACAGCATAGACACCCAAGCGCGTTGGCGCTCACCACCCGATAAATCGTCCGCTAATGCTTGAGCAAACGGAGCTACGCCAGTGCGAGCCATGGCTTCAGCGATAATCTGTTTGTCTTCAGGTTTCCAACGACCAAGTGCGCCACGCCACGGAAAGCGACCTAAGCGCACTAGCTCTTCTACTGTTAAACCAGCCGAGGAGGGCAGCTTTTGTGGCAAATAGGCGATCTGCTTTGCCAGCTCTTTGGTTTTGAGTGATGAAAGGGAAGTGTCGTTTAATGCTACCGTGCCTTTATCTGGTGACATTTGACCAGAAAGAAGGTTCACCAGTGTCGATTTGCCCGAACCGTTATGGCCCAAAACGACAGTCAGTTCATTCGTTGGGATGTTAAGTTGGTCGATGCCGAGGATCTGACGTCCACCTCGAACGATCTCAATATTAGACAGTTGAAACATGGATGGCTCTCAGGAGAAAACTCCCCTCAAGAGAGGGGAGTAGAAAGTTCAATTACCAGCGGTAGTTTGCGTTTAGCATGACAGAGCGAGACTGGCCGTAGTAACACCAGTAATCGCAACCTGAAACAAACTCTTTATCCAGAATGTTGTTAACGTTTAGCTGTGCTTGCCACTGTGAAGTGATGTCGTAAGTGACTGACGCATCCCAAAGAGTGACTGAAGGAACAGTTAGGTTCGAGCTCTTAGGGTTATCTTTTGACTCACCTACGTAGCGCACACCAGTACCGATATTGAGGCCTGGAATCAGGCTGTAGGCGCTGTAGTCTACCCATGCTGAAGCTTGGTGTTCAGGAATAAGTGCGGCTTGTTTTTTACCTTGGCCAAAACTCTCATCTGTTTTCGCTTTAGTGTAGGTGTAGCTTGCCATCAGTTTTAGATCGTCGGTTAGCTGCGCCGTGCTTTCAAGCTCAATACCTTGAGAAGTCACTTCCCCCGTTTGTGTCGCGATCCATGTTGAAGGGTTAGTCACCAACGCGTTCTTTTGCGTAATGTCGAACCATGCAAGGTTGATAAAGCCATCCATAAAGCTTGGCTCATACTTCACACCCACTTCTACTTGCTCGCCTTCCAGCGGTTTGTAAAGCTCATTGGTTGCAGCATCAATGGTGCTGATCACTTCAAACGACTGAGAGTAGTTTGCGTAAGGTGACAAACCATTGTTTGCAAGGAACATTACACCCGCGCTGAGAGACAACTGACCATCATCACGAGATTCGTTTTGATCAACGCCTGCGCCTTTGCCAGAGTTTTCTGTTTTCACCCAGTCGTAACGAGCACCCACGTTACCAATCCACTGTTCATGCAGTTTCAATTGGTATTGCGAATAGAGACTTGCTTGAGATTTCTCAATCTCACGTTTCACGTTGTTGGCAGGATCAAGCGGGGTGAAGTTGCCGTAAACTGGGTTCCACGGGTTGATGGTGCCAAACGCGTAGTTGTCCTGCTCGTCGCCATCGGTTTTGTGGAATTGCAGATCCATACCGACAAGCACCGTGTGCTCTGCGTTGTCAGTCATCCAGTTGCCGACAGCGTTATTGTCGAATGTGATGCTCTGGTTTTTGCCGTCACGGAATACGATGCCTTGCGCTAATTCTTCTTTCGCAGGATCGTTGTTTGAGAATGCGTAAGAGCTGCGCAAGTACAACTCATTGGAGCCGTAGTTGAGGTTTTGAGAGAATGACCACGTGTCATTGATGTCGTGCTCTAGCAAATAAGCTAGAGAGAACTGCGTGCGTTCGTATTTATCGTAGTTTGGCTGACCAAGGTTAGTCGAAGGATCGATTTTGCCAAAGTTAGAACCAATCAGAGTGCCTGCCGCTGGGAAAAATGGGTTGGTTGGCACACCGTCATCACGAAGGTAAGTGGCCAAAACGGTCAGCATTGTGCGGTCAGAAATGTCGAACTCGACGCTTGGCGCTAGATAAAAACGCTCGTTATTGGTGCCGTCCAGTTCGCCATCTTGGCTTGTCATCAGGCCAACCAAACGGTAGCGGATTGTGCCATCGTCGTTTGCTTCATCAGCAATGTCAAAACCCACAGACTGGTGTTGGTTGTTGCCCACTTCGACTTTTACTTCGCCTTGAGGCGTAAACGTTGGTTTTTTCTGCACCGCATTCACGATGCCGCCTGGTGCCGATTCACCAAACAGAATAGCTGATGGGCCTTTAACCACTTCCACACTTTCTAGGCCGTAAGGTTCGACCAACCATGTGTAGTAACCATCGCGGAATAGGCGGTTGCCGTTTAGGTAAGTCGCTGCATCAAATCCACGAACTTTGAACCAATCAGTGTCGTTGTCTGCGCCATAAGGTTGAGCGGTTACACCAGACGTGTAGCGTAATGCTTCGTCCAATTTTTGCGGTGCACGAACACGAAGTTCATCTTCAGAAATGATAGATACGCTGCGCGGCGTTTCTGCCGCAGGGGTTTCTACTTTAAGTGCTTGTGCGGTGACCGTAATGGTCTCCATTGCAATAATGTCATCTTGTACAACGTCTTCTTGAGCTTGTGCTGTGAATGCAACCACTGCTGCTGTTGGTGCCAAAGCACAGACCAATGCGTTACGGATCGCGATGGTCAGTAAGTTATTCTTTGTCATAAATATATTCCCGACAATTATGATTAACGCTAAGCTTAATTGTAATTATTATCATTTGAACTTTTGTTTCGGTATTTTACTGACTTTTGTATCAAAAGATAGTAAAACGTTCGCAAATTCATTCGCGGTACTTAAAGTCGTTGTTATGTTCAATTGGTTTGAAAAACTGACCCAACCCTTTCCCCAGATGGAAACCGAAAAGCCACCGAAGACACTTTTTGGCTTCTGTCGCTTTTACACTCGTGGCTTTGAAGCCCCTTTACTTGTCATGGCTGTGTTCAGTGCGCTTATTGCCATTACTGAGGTGACGCTGTTGCGTTATATGGGTGAGCTCGTCGATATTCTCTCTAATCAAGATCGCGCAACATTCTGGCAAGATCAGGGTGATCGCATGCTAATGATGCTGTTCTTAGTTGCGGTTGTGATGCCAGCTCTGGGTTTTGTCCACTCAATGGTGATGCACCAAACGTTATTGGGTAACTACCCGATGTCTATCCGTTGGTTGATTCACCGTTACTTGCTAAAACAAGCGGTTGGATTTTTTCAACGTGACTTTGCAGGCCGAGTTGCGACCAAAGTGATGCAAAGTGCGTTAGCGGTACGAGAAACGGTCATGAAGCTGGTGGATGTACTGGTTTATATCAGCGTTTATTTTCTTTCGATGCTTTGGATGATGGGCGAAGCCGATGGTTTGCTAATGTTGCCTATTGTGATTTGGATAGGAATGTACGCGGTTATCCAGTTCTACTTTATCCCTAAAATGAAACAAGTAGCGACAGAGCAAGCGGATGCTCGCTCTGTAATGACTGGGCGCATTGTCGATTCTTACACCAACATTTCTACCGTAAAACTATTCGCTCATTCACAGCGAGAGTTGGAATACGCAGAAAGCAGCATGAAGCAATTTTTGGTGACGGTTTACCGCCAAATGCGCATGGTGACTTGTTTGCTGTTTAGTGTCGATGCCATCAACTATTTACTGCTGATGTCTATCAGTGCCATTTCGGTTTATCTATGGCTAGATCACGCTGTAACTATTGGTGCTATTGCGATTGCCATTAGTATTGCGTTGCGCGTACAAGGAATGTCGAAGTGGATCATGTGGGAAGTTAGTGCACTGTTTGAAAACATCGGTACGGTAGTGGACGGTATTAATACGATTTCAAACGACGTTGAAGTAAAAGACATACCAAATGCCAAGCCTCTGCAAATCTCTCAAGGTGAGATCTGCTTTGATCACGTAGGTTTTAACTACAGTGATGAAAAGGCGGTATTTGAGAACTTGAATCTGACCATCAAACCGGGCGAAAAAGTCGGCATTGTCGGTCGTTCAGGGGCGGGTAAATCTACGTTGGTTAACTTGTTGCTGCGTTTTTACGACGTAAATACGGGTAAGATTTGTATTGATGGACAGGACATTTCTCAAGTCGAACAAGAGTCGCTGCGCCAACATATCGGTATGATCACGCAAGACACCTCTTTGCTGCATCGTTCAATTAAAGAGAACATTCTTTACGGTGATCCAGATGCTTCAATGGATGCCGTTATCGCAGCTGCTGAGAAAGCACATGCTCATGATTTCATTCAATCTCTACGAGACGAGCAAGGTAACGTTGGCTATGACGTTGAAGTGGGTGAACGCGGTGTGAAGCTGTCTGGTGGTCAGCGTCAACGTGTGGCGATTGCTCGCGTGCTGCTGAAAAACGCGCCAATTTTGATCATGGATGAAGCAACGTCTGCACTTGATTCAGAAGTAGAATCGGCAATTCAAGAAAACCTTGAAGTTCTGATGGAAGGAAAAACTGTGATTGCGATTGCTCACCGTTTATCAACGATTGCCGCGATGGATCGTTTGATTGTGATGGATGACGGCAAAATCATTGAGCAAGGCTCGCATTACGAGCTGCTGCAATTGGGTGGTGTTTACGCTCAGTTGTGGAAGCATCAAACCGGCGGCTTTTTGTCTGAGCAAGGTGATGCTCAACTGCAAGTCATCTAATATGACGCTACACGAAAGAGGAGCAAATGCTCCTCTTTTTTATGTCTGCCGTTTATACCGAGTGAGTAGGCGTCAATGGGTGACGTTTACTTGTGATTATTCATTAAGTTAGGCCAACTTAATGATGGTTATGTCTATAACTCACTGTCGTTCTTGCATTTTTTACGCTTTTTTTACGCGAACTCCGAATGGGCTTTTGCTAAAGTTTCTGCATCGAATTTTGGTTGATGTACTTTATGTTTGCTCATTGGCGAGATAACACATTTCTCTTTTCTGCCATCGTGATTGTTGGCGCGGTTGTGGCCTCATGGCTGTTGGACCAATTGTTTGGCTCTACAGCTGCGGTCCTGCTGATTTTGCAGTTAGCAGTTGTGGTGGTGGCGTTTCAATGCAACTCGCGATTCGCTTATGCGGCGGCGGTGATCGAAGCGTTGAGCTTCAACTTCTTTTTCACGACGCCTCGTTACTCTTTGCAGATGCTTCGTCCGGAAGACATTTTTAATCTAGTCGTGTTTATGGTGGTGGCATTTATCACCAGCACTTTTGCAGATCTTTATCGTCGTCAGCAGGGCGAGTTAAAACAAACCAAGCTGCAAAACAGCATCCTGCTATCGGTGTCCCATGACCTACGCACGCCGCTGGCAACCATTATTGGAACATTGACCACACTCAACGAGTACATGCCCAAGCTCAATGACTTAGAGCGTAAAGAATTGCTCGACAGTGCGACTTCAGAAAGCCACCGCTTGCATCAATATATCGAGAACCTCTTACAGGCGACTAAGCTCCAGCACGGTACATTAAAAATTACCAAAAAAGACGAGTCGATTGCAGATATTGTTCGGGATGCGGTTTCTCGTTTGCCGAATTACACCGAGAAAGTGTCCATGAATATAGATGATTCCGTTGGTCATTTGTCAGTAAGTCGTTCGCTCATCGAACAAGCGATTTTTAATGTGTTGGATAATGCCATGCGATTTTCACCAGAGAATGAATCTGTTGAGGTTTCACTTTCTAAGCAGGGTTCGTCGTGCGTGATTGATGTTCGGGACATGGGGATTGGCATCAAAGCTGAAGATGCGGAAAAAATATTCAACCTTTTCTATTCCGGCGTGAACAACAAATCGGCCGATTCAGGAACCGGAATGGGACTCGCGGTTGCCAAAGGCATCATCACCGCACACCAAGGAGAGATTCAATCTATGCCAGTATCAGAAGGGACGCTGATCCGCATTCGACTTCCACTCAATCAAGGAGCAGAGCAGGCGTGAGTTACAAAGTTTTAGTCGTGGACGATGAGCCTCGCATTCATACCTTTATTCGAATTTCGCTGTCTGCTGAAGGGTTTGATTACATTGGCGCGAGTACCATTGCAGAAGCCAAAGCGTGTTTCGAAGCGCATTCGCCGCACGTCATTCTGCTAGATTTAGGCTTGCCCGACGGCGATGGGACGGAGTTCCTCACTGCGCTTCGTCAGACCTATAAAACGCCAGTGCTAGTGCTGACAGCTCGCGATCAAGAAGAGGAAAAAATCCGCCTTTTAGAAGCGGGCGCGAATGATTACTTGAGCAAGCCTTTTGGCGTAAAAGAGCTCATCGCGCGCATCAAAGTGCTGGTTCGAGATTTGGTGGATGAGCAAGCCGTCGCTGATGAGCTGGTGGCTGGCCGAGTCAAAATCATCAAAAGTACTCACCAATTTTGGTTGGATCAGAGGGAAATTCCACTCACCAAGAAAGAGTTTTCCTTCATTGAACAGTTGATTCTCAAGCCGGGAAAACTCATTGAGCAAACTCATTTGCTATCGGTAATTTGGGGAAAAAGTCATATCGAAGATACTCACTACTTACGCGTGTTAGTGAGTCAACTACGCAAAAAACTGAACGATAGTGCTGACGAACAGCGGCTATTAAAAACCGAGCCGGGGCTGGGTTATCGTTTAGTGCTTGAGACGTCCAAGCACCACTAAATTCCAAATTTAATCAACGTTAATGCCAAGGTTTAGTGCTGGTTATCGGCACTCGAACAGGATTCGTGTTGCCTATTTTCCGCGACGGAAAATCAGTCTAGCCCTTAACGCATTAGCATTTTCTATACATAAAACACAGTTAGGTATTGATATGGCTCACTTTACAGTAATTGGTTTAGGGCGATTTGGCGTTGCCGCCAGCTTAGAACTTATTCATCTTGGACACACCGTAACGGGGGTGGATAGCGACCCGAAAATCGTCGAAAAATACGTCGAAGAGTTAACGCAAGCGGTCATATGTGACGCAACAGACGAAGGTGCACTCAGAGAGTTAGCGTTAGCGAATAGTGATGTGGTGTTGGTGGCGATTGGCGAAGACATGCAAGCCAGTTTGTTGTGTACGCTGGCGCTGAAAAATTTAGGCGTGAAATCCATTTGGGTCAAAGCGAGCACCAAAGCACACCACACCATCGTGTCTAAGCTTGGTGTACAACGCATTATTCATCCGGAAGAGGAGATGGGCGTAAGAGTCGCGCAGGCACTCAACTATCCGATGGTGAACAACTATTTGGAAATGGGGCATGGTTTGTATGTGGTGGAAATCCACGTTAAATCCAATCTGCACGATACGCCGCTTTCTAAGTTGATCAGCCGAGGCAGTTACAACATTCAGCCTATCTTGGTGAAGCGCGAAGAAGCCGTCTACACCAATATCAATGATGAGTTTGTGCTTAATGAGTTCGACACGCTGTTGCTTTGTGGTAGTCGCGCTGAGCTGAAATACGTCGCTCCAAGGTTGGTGTAACATGGTTTTGTGGCATCCCTCTATTATCCCAATCGAGCGAAAACCCAAAGCGGGCAAAAAATTGTTGGGCGCACCGCCATTAATACTTAGCCTCAGCTTTGCGTGTTTGATCATGCTCGGCACGGTCTTACTCAAACTGCCGATTGCCACCACAGAGCCCATCACTTGGATTCAAAGCCTGTTTACAGCAACATCGGCCATTACGGTGACGGGATTAGTTGTGGTGGACACGGGCACGGCGTTTACGCCTTTTGGGCAAGTGGTTATTGCTTTCCTGATTCAATGTGGTGGCCTAGGTTTAATGACGTTTGCCATCGTGACCTTGCTGGCTCTGGGCGGAAAAATTGGCTTTTTGGAGCGAGCCGTCGCGAGAGAGGCGTTCAACCAAACTGACTCGTCGACACTCATTGCCACTGCTAAATCTGTATTGATGTTCGCTCTGCTCGTTGAACTTATTGGTTTCACTATTTTGAGCGTTTATTGGAGTGAAGAGCTGGGCTGGAAAACCAGTCTGTTCCATGGTTTCTTCTACACCATCAGTGCGTTTAACAATGCAGGTTTTGCGTTGAGTGCCGATAGCTTAATGCCTTACGTGGACGACCCGGTCGTTAACTTCACCATTACCAGTTTGTTTATTATTGGTGGTTTAGGCTTCTCGGTTTGGATTGACTTAAAACGCAATCGCCGTTGGCACCGACTCACCGTTTACAGTCGAATGATGATCTTAGGCACGGTGATCATTAACGTGGTGGCACTTATTGCGATTTACCTGATTGAATATGACAACCCCAACACGCTTGCTCCGTTGAGCGAAGCGGGGAAATGGTGGGCATCGTGGTTTCAAGCGGTGACGCCAAGAACGGCAGGGTTCAATACTTTAGCTATCGATCAGTTGGAAGATGCCACAACGGCGATCATTCTGGTGTTGATGTTTATCGGCGGTGGATCATTGAGCACGGCAAGTGGCATTAAAGTTGTGACATTTATGGTGTTAGTCTTGGCAACTTACAGCTATTTGCGTCGCGATGAAGCAACCTATGCCTTTCAACGCGAGATTCCCAAAGAGACCATCAGCAAGGCATTGGCGCTGACTCTGATCTCGGTGGGCGTGACTTGGTTTGCCATCTTCATGCTGTTACTGACAGAGAAAGCGTCTATGTTAGACATTATGTTTGAAGCGGTCTCAGCGCTGGGTACGGTTGGGTTATCGCGAGGCTTAACGGGCAGTTTGTCCGAACCGGGTGAGTTAGTGATCATCTTCATGATGTTTATGGGACGATTAGGCCCACTTACTTTGGCGTACTTCTTAGCCAGCCCAAGAAAGAAAAAAGCGCGTTACGTGAGTACTAAACTGGCAATAGGGTAAATGGGCTAACTCGGAGAAAATGACCAAAAGGCTAAGCATAAGAGGAGTAACTGCTCCTCTTTTTTGTGCTCGTTGTAGCCACGAAACTGTATACGGCAGTCTCTCTCACAACAATTTATGATTCATCTCTATTTTTTATCATTTATAAATTGTCGTTTTTGAGGTGTTGTCCAGAATGGCATTATCCACGTGCAACATAAGATTGCCGGGAATAAAAATAATTACAATACTGCCTTACTGGAAGATACATGAAAATCAAACCCCTCCCACCTTTAAATAGCCTCGTTGCGTTTGAAGCGTCGGCGCGGCACTTGAGTTTTACGTTAGCCGCTGACGAGCTAAACGTGACCCAAGGTGCTATCAGTCGCCAAATTAGACAATTAGAAGAATACTTAGGCAAGGCTATGTTCACGCGAGCCAATCGAAGCATTAACTTAACGCCTACAGGTCTTCAATATTATCAAGCTGTCAGCCAATCTTTGCTCGATATTGCTCAAATCACGGGTGAAGTGAAGAAATGGCAGGGCGAACAAAAGATCACGGTTGCGACGACAAACGCAATGGCCGCTTTGTGGTTGTTGCCTAAGGTCGCTCAATTTCAAAATGAACATGATGACATCGATATAAGGATATTGGCCTCAGATAATGTGTTGGACTTACGCCGATTAGATTGCGATATCGCCTTGTTTTATTGTCGCACTCCACCTGCGGAAATGGATGTGACAACGCTATTTTCAGAAGAAGTATTCCCTGTGTGTAGCCCGCTTTATTTAGAGAAAATAGGCCAGCCTAGTGAGCCAGAAGAAATCTTCAATAAAACGTTACTCTATCTGGAAGAGTCTCAAAGAGATTGGGTGAATTGGGAGCAGTGGTTTGCGAGTGTTGGATTGCCAAATATTTCGCCTCGTAATCGCATGAACATCAATAACTATCCAATGCTGTTACAAGCGGCAATTAATGGTCAGGGAATCGCGTTAGCCTGGGGATCATTAGTGGACGACTACTTACAAAGCGGTGCTTTAGTTAGGCCAGTCGAACACGTGCTTTCAACACCTTCCAATTTCTCTATGCTTGAACCTAAAAATAGAGGTTTAATCCCAGCCAGCGTCAAACGTTTTAGAGAATGGCTTTTGCATCAGTTGCCAGATGAGGTAGGTGATCGAGGCTTAGCTTAAATCAATAAGCAGAGAAAATAACAGAGTTTGGTAATGTTAAAAAAGCGGGAATATCAGTTCCCGCTTTTTTAATTGATTGATGAAACGACGCACTAACTTAGTACTGGTCCCTGATTAAGTGTGGAATCATCTTTCAGCGAGGATGTTGAAGCGATAGGCTCGGAAGCCACAGTTTTGCTTTCAACAAGCGGTTCAACAGGACCATCAAGTTTCTCTTGCTCTGGGTGAACATGCTCAGGAAGCATTGCCCATGGCTTAGGTTCGCGTCGAATACTATGGAACAGCGTTAAGCTCATCACCGCGATAAAAATCGCGATAGGGAAACCGGCAATAATTGAGGCCGTTTGCATTGCTTTTAACCCTCCTGCATATAGAAGCACTCCCGCAATGGCGGCGATCATGATCCCCCACAATACGCGTATAGAGGTAGGAGGCTCACTGTGTCCAGCGGCATCGAGGGTACATAGAACTAAGGTACCTGAGTCAGCGGAGGTAATGAAATAAGTACCGAGTAATAAACACGCAAGTACGCTAAGTAGTTTACCAAACATACCTGTATCTAGATTGTCGAATAGCGTAAACAAAGCGCGTGTCGTATCGGCTTTAGTCGCTTCAAGAATCGGGCCGCCAGAAAAATCCGCAGGTGGTGTTTGTTTGGCTTCTTGTGCCGCAGTGACTTGCTCTTGATGAGCAACACGAGCGTCTTGCTCTACCTTTAACGCTGCGCCACCAAATACTGAAATCCATAAAAACGTGATCAGCGTAGGAACTATGAGAGCACCACCGATAAGCTCACGTATTGTGCGCCCTTTAGAGATACGAGCTACAAACATGCCAACGAAAGGTGCCCAAGTCATCCACCAAGGCCAGTAATAAGCCGTCCACCAGTTTTGCCAGCCAGAGTCATTCTGTGCATCGCTCCATAAGCTCATACCGACAATGTTTTGTGCATAAAGCCCCGTACTTTCGAGTAGCGTATTTAAGATATAGCGAGTTGGGCCAATGTAAAGTACGACCAGCACGAGTGCGAGTGAGAGCAGCATGTTCCATTCTGATAAACGGCGAATACCTTTCCCTACACCAGATAGCACCGATGCAACCGCACAAGTACAAAGGGAAACGATAATAAAGAGTTGAATCCCCAAACTAATGTCTAGACCAAAGGCTTGATTCAAACCAGAGTTTATTTGGATAACTCCCATCCCTAAGGTTTGAGAGATACCGAAAGCAGTCACCGCGACTGTTAGGATATCAACCGTGTGCCCGATAGGCCCATAAATACGATCGCCAATCAAAGGGTACAAGATAGAGCGTAGGGTAAAAGGCAGATCTTTACGGTAGGAAAAGTAAGCTAATGCGAGTGCAACAATGATAAAGACAGACCAAGGATGTAGACCCCAATGAAAGAATGTCAGCTTCATTGATGTTGTTGCGGCTTCATTGGTCAGGCCTTGAGTAAATGGGTTGTCAGCGTAATGCCACATCGGTTCGGCGACCGACCAGAAAATTAAGCCTATCCCCATGCCTCCGGAAAAAAGCATGGATACCCAAGACAAATAACTAAACTCTGGTTTTTCGTCATCTTTACTCAAACGAATATGCCCATATCGACTAACCATAAGGTAAAGAAGAAAACCGACAACGAGTGAAACAAGTCCGATGTAAAACCACTTCATATTCTGTAGCAAAATGCCGGAAATCGTTTCGAAGTATTGGCCCGCTTGATTGGCGAGAATGGCGCAGAAAAGTACAAAACCGATAACGACGATCTTTGATGCGATTGTCACAGTCGGATTGAGTCCTTTCAATATCCCAGATGTTGCTCTCATAGGCATCCCTCACAGTGCGTTTGTTTTAGCGTTATTGTTTGTTGCGTTATTGTTAATTTTTGAAAGAGAGTAGAGAGAGGGCTTTTGTGTTTCAACTGATTAATACTCATCGGTTAATGAGTATTAATCATGACAAGAAGATCATTGTTTATTAAAAGGTTATTTTTTTGTTCGAGATCAATGCATGAATGACAAAAACTCATCCAAGCCCGGCGAAAAAGTCGTTTGTTTGTTGCCGGGTTGTTAATCAAAATCATCTCCACTAACACAACACGATGTTGTACGCACTGGATGCAACTCGACTCTCGGAGATAAGAATATGAGCAATGTCAACCAAACCATTATTCCTGTTGAACTTGTTGATAATGTACTGAACCCAATCAGTGAAGCAACAGGAATGCCGAATCAGGCCTACACCAGCGAAGAGTATTTTACTTTTGAGCGTGATCAGGTGTTTGGTAACACTTGGGTATGCATTGGTTTTGCATCAGACCTGCTTAAAAATGGTTATGTGATGCCACTTGATTTCATGAATCTTCCACTACTCATGATGAGAAATCGCCAAGGTGAAGTCCAAGTTTTCCACAACGTGTGTAGCCACCGAGGTATGAAGCTGGTTCATGAGGCAGGCGAAGTTCAAGGCATGATTCGCTGTCCTTACCATTCATGGACGTACGATCTTGACGGCAATCTAAAAGGCACACCACACATTGGTGGTATCGCAAAACACAAAGATGATCGATTTAAGTGTGAAAAGCACGGCCTTAAGCCACTTCGTTCAGCCGTTTGGATGGACATGGTATTCGTCAACTTATCGGGCAATGCAGAAAGCTTTGAAGAGCATATCGCGCCGCTAGAGCAACGTTGGCAGCAATTCTTAGGTGAAGAAGGGTTAGGGCTTCTTCGCCGCGTGAACATGGGTGGCAACTTAGAGATAGAAGTGAAAAGTAACTGGAAGCTTGCCGTAGAAAACTACTGTGAGGCTTACCACTTACCTTGGGTGCATCCGAGTTTGAACAGTTATTCTCGCCTAGAGGATCACTACAACATCATGTTTGCAGAGCGCTTTGCTGGTCAAGGTAGTCTCGCGTACAACCTTTCAGATACAGCAGGAACACACTTACCTAAATTTCCAAGCTGGCCAGAAGATAAACTGCGTCATGCAGAATACGTTGCACTCTTTCCAAACGTGTTGCTTGGTATTCAAGCCGATCATGCCTTTGCAATGATGATTGAACCAATCACTGCGAATAAGAGTGTTGAGCACCTACGTGTTTTCTATGTGGGTGATGAAGCAACGAAAGATGAGTTTGCTGCGTGTCGTACTGCTACCGTTGAGTCGTGGCGAGTCGTGTTCGGCGAAGATATTGGAGCGGTCGAAGGTATGCAGGAAGGTCGTTACTCACCTGGCTTTGGTGGTGGTGTGTTCTCACCAGAAATGGATGTTCCGACGCATTTCTTCCAAACCTGGTTGGCAAAGCAAGTGAAAGCGGCACTGGAGCAGTAATATGATGCATTACCTTAATTATATTGATGGTGAGTGGTGCGATTCAGAGCAAGCGCTGACCGTCATGAACCCTGGCACAGCCGAACCGTATGCGACGATTGCAGAAGCCACTATCACCGATGCCGATCGCGCAATGGAAGCGGCACGTCGAGTAGTCAATCAAGGTCTTCTTTCGGACGTTCGTCCAGCCGTCAGAACCGAGTGGATGTTAAAAGCAGCCGCAGCTATTCGTGAAATGGTTGATGAAGGTGGGTTAGTTGCCTGTCGTGAAAATGGGAAATCTTTGCAAGATGCCAAAGATGAGTTTTTAGAATCGGCACGTTACTTCGAATACTACGCTGGCATGGCCGACAAGCTGGAAGGCACGTCAATTCCGTTGGGCAAAGACTATGTCGACTTCACTCAATATGTGCCGTTTGGCGTGTCAGTGCAGATTGTGCCGTGGAACTTCCCCGTCTCTATTTGTGCACGCTCATTGGCACCTGCATTAGCTGCTGGTAATGCAGTGGTGATCAAATCGCCGGAGATTTCCCCACTTGCCATGACGTTGTTGATTAAAGCGATTGAAAAAGCGGGCTTCCCGAAAGGCACGATTAACCTGCTATGTGGCAAAGGCTCTGTGGTTGGCAGTCATTTGGTGCAGCATCAAGAGGTCGATCAAATCGTCTTTACGGGTTCGGTACCGACAGGTCAACGCATCCTGAAAGATTCTGCACAACGCGCCACACCATCGGTGATGGAGCTGGGTGGTAAATCTGCTGCTATCGCGCTGAAAGATGCGAACCTCGAAACACTTTTGAAAAGCGTTCAAGTCGGTATTTTCTTTAACGCTGGTCAAGTGTGTTCGGCAATGTCTCGTTTGCTGATTCAAAAAGAGCGTTATGAAGAAGTAAAAGCGGCAGTAGTGGAAATGGCAAAAAGCCTAACCATTGGCCAAGGCGAAAGCCAGCCGGACATCACACCGTTGGTATCGGCTGATCAACAAGCACGCGTGCTTGAAATGATTGAACAAGCAAAAGCCGACGGCGCGAACATCCTAACAGGTGGGTACGCCCCTGATTTATCGGGTTACTTTGTGGCACCGACGGTGATTGAAGCCTCACCAGATGTGCGCATTGCACAAGAAGAAGTGTTTGGTCCTGTATTGGTGATTACACCGTTTGAAACTGAGCAAGAAGCAATCGAGATCGCGAATGGCACCGATTTTGGCCTGGTTGCTGGTGTCTTTGGTGAAAGCCTAAACCAAACATTGCGTGTGGCACAGCAACTGCGTGGTGGACAAGTGTTCATCAATGAATGGTTTGCTGGTGGTATCGAAACACCATTTGGTGGCGTGGGCTTGTCCGGTTTTGGGCGAGAAAAAGGACAAGAAGCGATTTATAGCTATGTCCAGACACGCAATATTGCCATTCGTTTGCAGCAAGACAGCAACGTATAGCTACCGTGTAACTTGATTTTCATCACCTCGCACCGGCTTGGATTTCAGACCACAAGCTAGGGCGAGGTTGATGGAATCGCTACAAATCTGACAGTGGTTTGTAAACACGGAAATTCTGAACAAGGTAGTTGGAGTAAAAGTGATGAGAAAGTGGCTCTGTATTATTTGCGGCTTAATCTATGATGAAGCACAAGGTTGGCCATCCGATGGCATTGCACCAGGAACAGCATGGGAAGATGTGCCGGATGATTGGTTATGCCCCGACTGTTTAGTGGGTAAGGCCGATTTTGAAATGATCGAAATCACCGACGATGAGCCAGTAGAAGAGGTCGCGGCAGTGTCTTCGGTATCGGTAGGATCGTCTGTTCAGCCAAATTCGGCTCAGCCACTTCCATCTGAAGTCACTCAACCTATATTTTCAGCTGACCCTATCGTTATCATCGGTAGTGGCCACAGTGGTTACCAGTTGGCAGCGGCACTTAGAGCGCAATCTGAAACGGTTCCGATCACTGTCTTTACCGCTGATGATGGCGCACTGTACAGCAAGCCTGCCTTGTCTAATGCACTGGCCATGAAGAAAGATGGCGACGCGCTACAAAGTGAGAGCGCGTTGGAGTGGGAAAGCCGTCTCAATGTCCGCGTTTACCCGCATACCCGCGTTGAAAAGATCGAGCGTGCCAATTCAACGCTACACACCTCTATCGGTAAATACGCCTACAGCCGTTTGGTACTGGCAACAGGTGCATCACCGATTGAAATCCCAATTGAGGGCGATCGCTCTTGTGTTATGAGTGTGAACGACTTAGTTGATTACCGCCGTTTCAGAGCTCAGCTTCAGAACAAAAAGCGCATCGCAATCCTCGGCGATGGCTTAATTGGCTGTGAGTTCGCGAATGACCTGATCGAAGGCGGCTATGAAGTGACAGTTATCGGGTTAGGTCAATGGCCAATGGAGCGTTTGATCCCGCAACAGTTGGGTGAATCATTACAAAGCGCACTTGCAGATCGAGGCGTGCAATGGGCTCTACAAGACAGTATCGCCAGAATCGAGCCAAGGTCCGAATCAAGCGCGGTTTTGCATCTAAACAGTGGCAAGCAGATTGAAGCAGACCTAGTGCTAAGCGCGGTTGGGCTCAAGCCAAATGTATCGCTGGCTGAGCAAGCAGGGCTCGAAGTGGGCCGCGGCATTAAAGTGAATCAATTCGGCCAGACGAGTGATGAGAGTATTTACTCGCTAGGCGACTGTGTTGAAACCGAGCAAGGTTGGCAGCCGTATATTGCGCCGATTAATCAAATGATTCCTTCCGTAGCGAAAAGCTTGCTAGGCGATGTCGCGTCAATCTCGTTAACGCCAACTCCTGTGATTGTAAAAACGCCGATTCTTCCACTCACTATTTTCCCGGTTGCCCCGAACGAACTGGGACAATGGTACATCGAGAGTCAGGCAGATGAATTGACCGCTGCGTTTTATTCTCCTGAGGGAACGATGCTTGGCTTTGCGTTGCTAGGAAGAAAAGTACAGTCATTACGAGGTCCTTGGCTAGATCAATTGTCATTGAAACTGTCAGCAGCGTAACGGAGAAAGAAGATGATTCATTTACCCAATGATGATGCAACATGTGGTTGGTACCATGCGTTGCCAAGTATTGCAGAAAAACCAGCGTTAAAAGGTAAACAAACTGCTGACTATGCCGTGCTAGGTGCCGGTTTCGCTGGACTAGCTATGGCAAGACGTTTAGCTGAGCTTCAGCCTAACGCACGAATTATACTGATTGATGCGCAACGTATCGGCCAAGGGGCGTCAGGGAGAAATTCGGGCTTTGTGATCGATTTGCCTCATAAGTTTTCACTTGAGCATCCCGATCCTGAGCACAAACAAAAGTTATTATCGCTCAACCGTTCTGCGATTGCTCAGCTAGACACTTTAGTGTCGAAGCACAGTATTTCTTGTCAGTGGTCAGCAAAGGGCAAATATCAAGCAGCCGTAGGGGCGCGCGGTGAAGCGTATCTCGATCACTTTGAGCACCTAATGAAAGACCTTGGCGAACCATACTTCCATGTTAATGGCAGTGAGCTGGCGAAAGTCTTAGGGACAAATTACTACAGCCGCGCAATTTACACGCCAGGTGGTTATTTAATGCAACCTGCTGCTCTGGTGCGTGGGCTAGGGGAAAGCCTTCCAGAGAATGTCGAGGTGTTAGAAAACTCGCCAATCCGCAAACTCAGTAAAGAAAACGGTTACTGGGTATTACATGGAGATAGTGGTTCTGTTGAAACCACTGAACTGTTACTTGGCACCAGCATTTTTACTCGTGAGTTTGGTTACCTTAAAAACAGATTACTGCCAGTGATGACGTTTGCAAGCTGGACGCGTCCATTGACCGACGCAGAAATGCAACGATACGGAGGTGAGCTGAATTGGGGTTTAACTCCAGCAGATCATGCGGGAACGACGTTACGTATGACCGCCGATCGACGTATTTTGATCCGAAATACTTACAAACACGTGCCGAAATATGGCTCAAGCATGAACGATAAAGTCAGAGAGCAAATCCGAGACGATCATCGTCAAGTCTTTTTGGCGCGTTACCCCGAGCTGGCCGACGTACCATTTACTCACACATGGGGTGGGGTATATGCCATCTCTCGTAACTTTACTAACTTTTTTGGTCAATTAGATGAAGGTGTTTATGCCAGCGCTTGTGACAATGGTGTTGGCGCTGCGTGGGGAACCATTTCTGGAACGCTGTTAGCTGACTATGTCGTTGGTGCGACATCTAAATCATTGGATGACATACAGCAAGTGACAGGAATGCCTTGTTTGAATCCGCCAGAGCCTTTTTTAGGCATGGGAGTAAAAACGCGTATCCAATTAGCAAAATGGCAAAGCCGGAGTGAGTTATGAAGCAAGTCAAACTCGTTGATAGTAAAAACCTAGATTTTAATGTTCGTGGTGATACGCCGGGAATGGCGTACGTAGCCCGAGCGTTAAGCCCAGAAATCTCACCAAACATTGGCGTAGGCTTTGCTAAATGGGAAGGCGCTCAAGTGGCTTGGACGGTGCTTTATGATGAGGTTATTTTTGTGATTGAAGGCTGTTTCGAGCTGACCGCAAATGGTGAGACACATTTTGTGCACCCAGGTCAAATGCTGTGGATCCCGGAAGGAACCGAGCTAGTTTATGGTGGGCATGCTCTATTCGGCTACGTGGTTCATCCAGGAAACTGGAAAGAGCTACACGGGATTGAATGACTTGTTTTACAGACGAGACAACGACTTGAAGTTCTACTCGTGTTAAATCAAAAATCGTTCACAGTGTATGTGAGCCAAATCAACTCGCCCGTCAAGGGCATGTCACCGAAGCCTACTTCTTGAAGTCATTAGGGTATATACATCAGTTTTAACGATAGCCATATCGAGATGCTTGGTATGGCTTTTATCGTTAAGGATAATAATCTCATTGGATCAAGGGGTATATAATCGTTAAATTGCACTTGCGACATCTTTGCGCTGTGACTGGCAATTCAAACTATTGTTTTAGCCAATAGAAACACTAAAAATTATCCACCAAATAATACGTTACTGAGTCTGGCCGTTGCATTTACGGCTGCCTATTTCGCAGCCGATGATTATTACTTAATATAAGAACTCACCATGCACACTCGTCGTGAACGCGTATTTGATCCCTTTCATCGTCTAACGGTATTTACAGATAAATGGCGACTTGGATCTAAATCTTATCTTACTGATCTCGCATCTATTGCCTTATTGCTGTTACCGCTGACGCTATCTAACGCACTTGCTATCTTTCTTGGTCACGCTTCTAGAATCCTAGGGGTGTCAGAGGTTTCTCAGTTATTGTTCCATCTTTCTGATATTTTAATCAACTTATATCCCACAGCGTTTTGCATTGTGGCTGGTTACTATTTATCGCATAAAGTGAATGTGTCGAGTGCGATTATCATCATTTATTCGTTGGTCATGTTCTATTTAATTTCAATAGAGAATGACAGCCTTTCTAGTAATTACATGTTGCCGAATAACCCTTTATTAGCACTCTTCAGTGCAACGGTGTCATACGTTTATTGTAAAAGTTTCCGAATTGAGCTGCTTGATCCTCAAGCAATGGACTTCTCTTCTCGTCTTTTTAAAGATGTCTTACATTTTTTCGTATTCGTTTTATTTGCGGTTAGCTTATCTCATGTCACCGCAGCGGTGATGGATGCTTTTACTACAACAGTGGCTGGACTTAACTTTGATCCGCTGACGTTCACAGGAGGATTATTTTATCAATCCATCTTGAGCTTATTAGGAGCGGCGGGCATTAATGGTCACAACATGTTGTTTGCCATCAAGCAGCAAATATACGCTGCGACCGAAGCCAACATGGCTGCTTGGCAAACAGGCGAAGCGTCGCTTAACGTCATTAGCCAAGGTTTTTACGACGCATTTTTATCCATGGGCGGGTCAGGGAATAGCATCAGTTTACTCCTGTGTCTGTTATTGTTCGCTAAAGAGCGCAATCATATTTTACTGGCGTTAGCGGCAGCACCATTGGTGATGTTCAACATCAATGAAGTGCTGCTATTTGGCTTGCCTATCATCTTTAACCCTATTCTGGTCGTCCCATTTGTATTAGTACCGCTGGTAAGTTTTATCATCACCTACTGTGCGATTGCTTCCGGCTTAATTGCGCCTGTTGAAAATATTGTGAACTGGATGACACCGCCTCTGTTGAGTGGTTATGTTGCAATGGGGCATCAGGTACAGGGGGCGATACTTCAACTGGTGGTGATTGCGATTGGTGTACTAATTTATCGACCTTTTTATCTAGCCTATGCAGGCAAATATGTGGGGCAGCTTGGTGTAAGTAATACTTACAATGGTTTAGAACAATCCCTATTTAAATCACTACTCAGTAGTGTGAAAGATGCGAACACATCGAGTATCAGCAAGTCATCCGCGCAGAAGCGTTTAACTTCCATTCTTCGTGAAGGCGAGTTGGTGATGTTTTATCAAAAGCAGCACTCAACAAAGGATGCGGAACAGTATTCTTACGAAGCGCTTATTCGATATAAAGATGAAGATGGAAACTTACTTTCACCAACGTTTATTGAAGATTTTCACCGGTTAGATGCCATGCCACTGCTCGATAAATTAGTACTCGAAAAGGTGTTGTCGGATATGAAGGAAATGGGATTATCTGAGCAGCGAAGAGTGGCCATTAATGTTTCTGTTGCTACCATTCAACAAGTGGATTTTGTTCAGCATTTACAAGACAGGTTGGTCTATTTTGGAATCCCGGCAGAATGGCTTGAAATTGAAATTACTGAAGAAGCCGTATTAGACAATGAAGTTTCTTTAACTAACACCATGAAAGCTCTACAGAGTATGGGAGTTCGTATCACAATGGATGATTTTGGTACGGGCTACGCATCGTTTCCTCATTTGTTCAAGTATCCATTTAACAAGATTAAGCTAGACAGATCGCTGCTATTGGACGCTAACGATCATCGTGGACGGCAACTGTATCGATTGGTTGCTAAGTTAGGACATATTGCAAATTGCGAGGTCGTAGCGGAAGGGGTGGAAACGCAGTCTGACTATGACTTTGTGCGGTCAAGTGGGGTTGATAAAGTTCAAGGGTTTTACTTAGCAAGGCCTGTACCTTTGGATGAGATTATCCATCGACGTGCTTAACTAAGGTGCAATAAAAAGGGAAGCGATGGCTTCCCTATAGTGAGTCTTGTTTTGACTTTGTTAGCTCTTATTTGAACTCAAATTTACCCTGCATGATAGCCCAGTGACCAGGGAACGAGCAGAAGAATGAGTAGTCGCCACCAGCTTTCATTTTTTCAGTGCTGAAAGTAATGCTGGTGCTTTCACCGCCGCCAATCACTTTTGTGTGAGCGTATACACGGTCGTCATTTGGCTTCACGTAATTGTTTTCTGCACCTGCTGCCATGCCGTCCGTACCTACTGCTTGTAGATTAGCGGTATCTGCGATAACGACGTTGTGACCCATTGATTGTGCAGGCATTTTACCTGTGTGGTTTAGCGTCAGTTTTACTTCTTTACAAGTGGCTGGAACGCTCAGTGTTTTAGTAGAAAACTGCATCATATCGTTAGCATCTAGGGACACTTCACACTCGGCACTGGCTTGGGCACCAAAGCTCATTCCTACTAATGCGAAGGTTGCTGCTAATAAACGTAAAGACATATAACACTCTCCATTTTATATTTTGGGCTGACTTGGATTAACCTCATCCAATAGTTCTCATTATCAGCCAATTTTCACTCGAAAAACGTGCTTCAAGCGGTATATTGACGTTTTGTTGCAAAGTTGTACTGGTTAGTTCCACTATTTGATCACTCATAGGCCCTATTTCATGCGATGGCGTGAGGTAAATCAAAAAAGAAAGGAATACGCCCCGTACAGAGATAAGGTCTATCTTATTAAGCCTTTGGAGCAGTATCTTGGCATTTATTAGAAGTAGATTAGAGAAGGTGAGGGGAGAGGCTCAAGCATAAAAAAGCTCAGCCAAATTGCTGAGCTTTAACAGTTAGAGCGGCAGTTTACGTTTAGCGATTTTGCTTCAACGCATCTAATGCTTCATGTAATGACGGCACGATGGAATGACCAAATTGTTTTACCTCTTCGCAAGGTTCAACTAAATCCGGAATCTGATAAGTAACCATATTCGCTGCCACGGCTGCGCGAACACCGTTATTGGAATCTTCAAAGGCAAGACATTGGCTTGGTTCTACATCCAGACGGTTTGCTGCCAGTAAATAGATTTCTGGATCGGGCTTACCGTGGTTTACCTCGCAGCCTGTGGTGAGGTTGTCGAAGTACTTACTCAAACCCGCTAATTCCAGTTTGATTTTCGCCACCTCTTTTGCCGTAGAAGTCGCTACTGCGATTGGTAAGCCTTGTGCTTTCAGCCATTCTAGCAGCTCAACAACACCATTTTTCACTGGGATGGCTTGGTGTTTGACGACAGCATTGTAACGAGTACGCCATTCATGATGCAGGCGGTCTAGGTTCTCACCGTAGGCTTTGCGGAAAATTGCTTCAATGCCTGCCGCATTGCGACCAATGATCGACAGGTAAACATCTTCATAAAACGGAAGGTTTTGGACTTCACATGCTTCTTGGAAAATACGCATACAGACGCGCTCAGTATCAAGGAGCAAACCATCCATATCAAAAATAGCAGCTTGGTAGTTCATTACATTACAGACTTTTCGATTGTGATGGTGCATTTTGACATAAGCGAGATAGATTTTCTTGCGGAATTCAAACCGTCCGTATCCTTTTTTACTTTATACCTAACCGTTTGGCTAAGCGGTGTAAATTACCATTATCGAGTTCTAACTGACGTGCTGTTGCAGCCCAGTTTCCTTGATTCTGCTCTAGTGCTTTTATAATCATGGCTTTTTGGAAGGTGTCAGTGGCTTGCTTTAAACCAGCGTCTGACAGTTCAAATGAAGAGCTAGGTATACCTGACTCTTCAGTGGTGGGCTGATTGTTCGACGCTTTGATATCGAAATCTTGTTCCACCAATTCGATATCCAGCGATTGAGTTCTAGCTTTGGCAAGCACGCCCGCTCGTTTGATGACGTGTTCCAGTTCACGCACGTTGCCCGGCCAAGAGTAATCTTTAAGTGCTTGAACTAGAGTGGGAGAGAGTCGAACACTGTTCAGCCCCAACTTGCTGCGTAGTTGCTCTGCAAAGAAACCAGCCAGTAGCACGACATCGTCTTCACGTTCACGAAGTGGGGGAACATGAAGAGGGAATACACTCAAACGGTGGTACAAATCTGCTCTGAAACGGCCAGCTTTTACTTCTTCATGCAGAACACGGTTCGTTGCCGCCACAATGCGTGTGTTGACTCGAATATGTCGGTCATCCCCAACACGCTGGATATCGCCATATTGCAATGCGCGAAGTAGCTTGGCTTGCAACTCCAGAGAAAGTTCGCCAACTTCATCCAAGAATAGTGTGCCGCCGTCGGCTTGCTCGAACTTACCTTTCCGATTACTGATAGCACCAGTAAAAGCACCTTTGATATGACCAAAAAGTTCACTCTCTGCGACAGATTCAGGTAACGCGGCACAGTTTAAGTACACCAAGGTATTATTGGCTCGGTGAGAGCGATGATGAATTGCGTTTGCGACGAGCTCTTTACCAACCCCTGTTTCACCCATTATCAACACTGATAGCTCGGTATCTGCCACCGCATCGATTTGCTCTTGAAGTGCTTTCATCCCAGCAGATTTGCCAATGATTTCGTTGCTTAGCGTACGTTTCTCAGTGTAAGACCCACGTGGCAAGCTAGCTTGTGTTTCTAACTGCTCCAGTAGTAGAGCAGTGTGCAAGCCACCCGCGGCTAACGCACTTACAAAGCGTAGTTCTTGATTGAGTAAACCATCGAACTGGTTCGGGTCGAAGGCATCAATAGTGATCGCGCCAATCAATTGATCGTCGATCAACAAAGGGAGGCCAATACATGAATGGACGTGCAGCTTGTCGTCGTGGTTCGGAATTAACCCGTCATAGGGATCGGGTAAGTCGCTATTCGATGGAAACCGTACGATATCGCCAGCGCGTGCAATGGCTTCCAATCTCGGGTGTTGGTTTATAGAAAAACGGCGTCCCAATACTTCCTTTGCTAAGCCATTGATAGCCAGCGGCTTAAAGTGCTGATCTTCATACAAAAGAAGAGCAGAAGCATCACATTTTAATATCTCGCGAATCGTTGTTAATAAGGTATCAAATCGAGCTTGCCGAGTGAGCGCTGAATTTAGGTCTTGCGTGATGTGTAGCCATTGCGCGATTAAAGAAGTCATAGCCAATACCAATTGTGTCAATATGACTATTTTAGTGTCTTAATGACAATTATCAACTGTGTCTTAATGACAGTTGTTAAAGTTGTGTTTTAATTAAGTTATTGAAATATATGGTAATTAAAAGTTGGCATGCCCAGTGCAATACAAGAAGAAATTATTTTTGTTTATCCCGTCATTCAAGGTAGTAATTATGACAATTCACGTAAAAAACAATATCCACTGGGTAGGTCAACGCGATTGGGAAGTTCAAGATTTCCATGGTACAGAATACAAAATGACAAAAGGCACCAGTTACAACAGTTATCTAATTCGTGAAGAGAAAACCATACTGATCGATACGGTCGATCATCGATTCAGCCAGCAATTTATCCAGAACCTAGAAATGGAAATCGATCTTAAGACGATCGATTTTATCGTCGTGAACCATGCAGAGGAAGATCACTCGGGCGCATTGTCTGCATTGATGGAGAAGATTCCGAACACGCCAATTTACTGTACGGAAGCGGCGATTGATTCGATTGTTGGCCATCACCATCATCCCGAATGGAACTTTAAAACGGTAAAAACGGGTGACAGCATTGATATTGGCAACGGTAAGCAATTGGTGTTCGTGGAAGCGCCGATGCTGCATTGGCCAGACAGTATGATGACATACCTAACGGGCGATGCGGTGCTATTCAGTAATGACGCATTTGGTCAGCACTACTGCGATGAGCGTTTGTTCAACGATGAGGTGGATCAAAATGAGTTGATGGAACAGTGTTTGCGTTACTACTCAAACATCCTAACGCCATTCAGCAGCTTGGTAACATCCAAAATTAAAGAAGTGTTGAGCTTTAATTTGCCTGTCGACATGATTGCAACTTCACACGGTATTGTATGGCGCGATAACCCAGTTCAAATCATCGAGCAATATTTGGAATGGGCGGATAACTACCAAGAAGATCGTATTACCATCTTCTACGATTCTATGTCGAACAATACCCGAATGATGGCGGACGCGATTGCACAGGGCATCCACGATGTTGACCCTAGCGTGGCGGTCAAAGTCTTCAATGTCTCTAAACATGACAAAAATGAAATCCTCGCCAATGTGTTCCGCTCAAAAGGCATATTGGTTGGTTCATCTACCATGAATAACGTCATGATGCCGAAGATCGCAGGCATGCTAGAAGAAATTACCGGTCTGCGCTTTAAAGCGAAAAAAGCCGCTGCATTCGGTAGCTACGGTTGGAATGGTGGTGCGGTAGACCGTATCCACGCACGGTTGACCGATGCGGGTTTTGAAACGGCAGTCAGCCTGAAAACCAAATGGCGACCAGATGGTAAAGCGATGCGTGAGTGTCGTGAACATGGCAAGAGCATCGCGAAATTGTGGGCGAAACATCCACTAACAAGTCCTGCTGCGTCTCCGATGATGGCTGCGTCTGAACCGCAAGTTCAATCACAGCCCGTTGTACAAGTAGAAACGCAAGCCGTGGTCGAAAGGGAGCTTATTAATCCAAGCTCAGAAGCACATCCATCAGATTGCCAGTGCATGATTTGCACCGTTTGTAACTGGGTGTATGACCCTGCTCAGGGTGAGCCTAATCAAGGAATTGAAGCGGGTACCACGTGGTCAGACGTTCCGGACTACTTCCTCTGCCCTGAATGTCACTTGGGTAAAGATGTATTTGTTGAGTTCAAGGGGTGAGGAGCTGTGATGCAAGCACCAATAGTAATCATAGGCAGTGGCTTTGCTGCCTATCAACTGGTTAAAACTGTGCGTCGAATGGATGCACAGGTGTCAATTCAAGTATTCACCGCTGATGACGGTGCGGAGTATAACAAGCCTGATTTGAGCCATGTGTTCAGTAGAAAACAGACCGCGAGGGATCTGGTGGTAAAAACGGGAGAAGCGTTTGCCCAAGAGCACCATATCGAGTTATTAACCCACACTAAAATTGAGAGTGTGGATACGCAAGCCCAACAAGTGGTAGCAGATGGACAAGTTTATGCGTACTCCAAACTGATTTTTGCAACGGGCGCGAAAGCCTTTGTTCCTCCAATGCGAGGTGATGCTTCTGGCGATGTCCTAACGCTCAATTCGTTACAAGAGTATCAGCTCGCAGAAGAGCGAATCAGTCAAGCAAAGCGCGTAATGGTTATCGGTGGTGGTTTGATTGGCGTTGAGATTGCAATGGATATTGCGAGCAGCGGCAAAGCCGTTACGGTGGTTGAATCAAACCAACGCTTGCTTGCCAATCTTATTCCTGAGTTTGTGGCGTTGCCTCTGGAAAGCCAACTTAAGCAGCAAGGCATTCAACTGGCGTTGGGAAATGGGGTTGTTGAGGTGAATCGTACCGCCGATTCGTTGGTGGCGACTTTGAACAGCGGTGAAGTGATCGATACTGATGTAGTGATTTCTGCCGCTGGCTTACGTTCAAACACTCAATTAGCGAATGCTTGTGGATTAGAGGTTGGGAAAGGCATTGCTGTCGACGCTAAGCTGCAGACTTCTGCGAACAATGTATTCGCTCTGGGCGATTGCGCCGAGATACAAGGGCGCATGCTTCCATACCTTCAGCCAATCGTGTTGAGCGCTAATGTTTTAGGTAAGCAGTTGCTTGGGCAGGAAGCGCAATTGAAGTTGCCGCCAATGATGGTAAAAGTCAAAACGCCGAGTTACCCAATTCAGCTTGCCGGGGACTTCAGTGCTGTCGCGAATTGGAATGTGCAGATTTCTCAATCTGGCATCGTAGCAAAAGCTGAAAATGAACAAAGCATATTGACAGGGTTTGTTGTTACGGGCGAGCAAGTGGCTCAGGCTTTTCCGTTACTGCGTGAACTGTCTCAAGTCGCGCAATCGTAACTCGCTTCAAGCAGCACTATTTTATATTCAAAGAGGGTATAACCATGTCACATCTTCGTATTCAGAAAGACTGGACGGTTCAACGTTCGACGCCATTTTTTACCAAAGGCAGTGTGCCTCCAGCTCTTCTAACTCATCACAACACAGCCGAAGGCGTGTTTGGGCAGTTATGCGTAATGGAGGGGCAAGTCACCTACTATGGTTTTGCTGATGAATTCACGACAGAGCCTGAAATGGTCGTCGTGATCAACGCAGGTCAGTTCGCGACAAGCCCGCCACAGTATTGGCATCGTATTGAAATGAGCGATGATGCACAGTTCAATATTAACTTTTGGTCGAATAAAGATAAAAGTGGACAAGCGATGTTCCACGCTAAGCAGTAAACCTTTCTAGACAATTTGATTATTGCGTGAATTTATCGGGAAAAGCGCATATTAAGTAAAAGAGCAGAGACGTTTCTCTGCTCTTTTTTGCTTATTGGCAGTAACGACATGCAAACTTAATCAGCGATATTAACTGTAAGCCCGCGCCACACGACCTTCGCAATTCAAACTGTATTGTTTGGCGTAAGCTGGGATGAAAACAGATTGGCCTTTATCTACTACACACGTTTCACCATTTGCGTGTGTAATCACGAGCGGGGAATCTAGCGGCAACAGGATTTCTGCGGTTCTTACATCAAGCGTTCGGTGGTTGGCTTGTTTTACAATCGCGAATTTGAAATCGTCGACGGGAATTGGGTATTCCAACATGTCGTCGTTTTCGATTGGCGCAAGCAGTAGAGTGTCGAATGGCTTTTCTTCGAAGCATGTGCATGCAACGAGTTCTTTTACGTCCATATACTTCGGCGTTAAACCGGCACGTAGCACGTTGTCTGAGTTCGCCATGATCTCAAGCCCCGTACCTTTCAAGTACGCGTGTGGCGTTTCTGCATTCAAGAACATCGCTTCGCCTGGTTTCAGCGTGATGACGTTGAGTAGCAAGGGCGCAAACAAACCAATGTCACCCGGGTATTGCGTTTCTAACTCCAAGATCAGGTTGAACAGAGGTAAGTCGGTGATGCGAGCTTGTGCCAATAGCACCGTCAACGCCATCTCTTTCTGTTCGCCTTCTAGTGACAGTAGACCGGAGAAGAAGGTCGCTAAGCCCGTTGGCGTTTGGTTTGCGATAAGGTCATCCACCAAGCCTTGCAGCTCAGGAATCGCCAGCTCAGAGAAGAAGCTGATGATTTCACTTGTTGGGCGGAAGCCATTCATCGCTTGGTATTCGGTTAGCGCGTAAACCAATTCTGGTTTGTGGTTTGGATCTTTGTAGTTACGGTTTGCAGCGGTTAGGGGAATGCCTTGTTTTTCTTCCAGTGCAAAACCCAGTTCTGCTTGTTGCTTGTTTGGGTGCACCTGAATCGACAGCGCTTTCTCGGCGGCAAGCACTTTAAACAGGTATGGAAGTTCACCAAAACGGTTTGCGACTTCTTCACTCAGAAAAGCATTCATGTCTAGAGCAATCAGTGAAGAGAGTTTGGTCTCCTCGTCGTTTACCATCACCACTGAGCAACCGTTTGGATGCGCGCCCATCCATACTTCTGCTTGTGGTTCGCCCGTTGGGTTTTCAATGCCAAACAGTTGGTTAACAGAAGTAGTACTGCCCCAAGCGTAGTTTTGAATCACGTTGTTCATCAGGAAAAACGTCGGATGCTTAGCTTGAGTTTGAATCGTTTGTGTATCGGACATCGTTAAATCAGACATAGAGTGTCACCATGAGAGAAAATCATGGCTTGGGCGACATTGCCCAAGCCATAGGAGCCATTTGGGGGAGGGGGGATTAAGCGGCTGCTTGCATCATTTTTGCTTTACGCACTTTCTTCAACGTTACACACGTTACTGCGGTAACCGTTGCGCCAGCTGCCATACAAATCAGAGCAAGGACTGGGTGGTTCATCGCGCCAAGCAGAGCGACCACGGGACCACCGTGAGCAACGCTGTTGGTGATGCCGAATGAGAACGCCATTACTGCCGCCACCATTGAGCCAAGTACGTTTGCAGGAATCACTGACATTGGATCTTGCGCTGCGAACGGAATCGCACCTTCAGAGATACCCACCAGACCCATTGCGCCTGCGGCTTTACCCGCTTCGGTTTCTGATTCTTCGAACAGGTCGAACTTACGACCAAGCGCCGTTGCCAGTGCCATGCCTAAAGGTGCAACAGGGATTGCACACGCCATCGCACCCATAAATTGAGTTTGACCGCTCGCAATCATGCCCACAGAGAATAGGAATGCGACCTTGTTGAATGGACCACCCATATCGAAGCCAGCCATACCTCCAAGTACGATACCCAGTAGAACGACGTTACCTGTACTCATGCTCGTTAGTAGCGCAGTCAGACCGTCCATTAGGCTTGCGATTGGCGCGCCGATAACGAAGATGAAAAGACCTGCGATGAACAACGAACCTGTGATTGGCGCAATCATGATTGGCACCAAAGGTTGAATAAACTTGTGGTAGTTAATCGACGTAATCCACTTCACGAAGTAACCCACAAGCAGGCCTGCGATGATGGCACCGATAAAGCCTGTACCTGCGTCTGCGCCGTAGAAAGAACCGTTGTTTGCAATCCAACCACCGATCAAGCCAGGAGTTAGAGCAGGGCGGTCAGCAATCGCGTAAGCAATGTAACCCGCTAGGATTGGGATCATCAGCGTAAAGGCAACCACACCGACGTTGAGGATTTGGTTCCACATGCTGCCTTCAGGGATGGCCATGCCGGCTTCACTTGGCTGACCGCCGATTGCAAGAGCAAGTGCAATCAACAGACCCCCCGTTACGACGAAGGGGATCATGTGTGATACGCCGTTCATCAAGTAGCGATATAAGTCAGAACGGGCTTGAGAAGCTTTGTTTGCAACTGACGCTTGCGTATTGCCATTGGACTCAGCTTGGTACGTCGGTGCGTTTAACGCTTCACTAATCAGTCCTTGAGCATCGCGGATTGGGGCTTTTACGTTGGTTGTAACCACGCGTTTGCCCGCGAAGCGGTTCATGTCGACTTGTTTGTCACAGGCGACGATGATGGCATCTGCACGCTCGATTTCTTCTGCGGTTGGGCTGTTCTTCACACCGATTGAACCGTTCGTTTCAACCTTGATTTCGTAACCCATCGCCGCTGCACCTTTCTCTAGCGCTTCCGCCGCTAGGTACGTGTGGGCAACGCCAGCAGGACAACCAGTAACACCAATGATGAAACCTTGGTTTGCTGGAGCATCTGTCACTGGTTGCGGTTCTTCTTTAGCAAGAAGGAGTGCCAGTGCGTCGTGGATGTTTGTTGCGCCTAAGAACGCATCGATGAAACCATCTTCAATCAATTTTGAAGACAGTTCTGCAAGTACTTCGATATGGTGGTTATCGCCACCGTCTGGAGAAGCTATCATGAAGAACAGTTTTGAAGGCAAGCCGTCTTCCGCGCCGTATTCGATACCTGATTTGCTTACGCCGATCACAACCGCTGGTTCAATCACAGCGGCGCTTTTCGCGTGTGGAATTGCCACGCCATCTTCAAATCCAGTATTTCCTAATTCTTCACGTGCTTTTATATCTGCAAGAAATTGTGTTTGGTCAGAAATACGACCTTGGGCATGAAGAACGGCAACCAGTTCTTTAAATACGTCTTCTTTTGAAGACGCTTTAAGATCAAGCTTAATTAAGTCTTCATTTATTAGTTTGGTGATCATTGTAGAACCCCTATAAATATAATTTTTATTTCAGGGATATTTTTAAATTAGTGAGAAAAAGACTGTAGTGAAGAAAAAATGCATTTACTGGAGGATTGTAACCGACTAACTATAGTGTGATTTAGATCGTTCACTGGACAAATCTAGCTGCATATCTGTGACATGATGGATAAGAAGCTAAACGATAAGTGAAATGTGGCCTCGCTCCCACTTGAAAAGGGATTGAGTGTTGTTGATAGAGTTTTTGTTACTGGAGATTTGATGCGTTAACTGGATTTTTGTAACATTAAAATGGAAGTGTGATTTTGCTCAATAGCACAAAAGTCCAGTCCGGTGTATATCTATAGTAAATAGCATCATTGATGCATATATAGAGTGTGAGACAATGATTTTTCATGATTTAATTTCAGCTGTATTAAATGAAAGAGAGCCATTTCATAATATTTGGTTTGCAGGAGATTTTCATACGCCGCCTGAATTTAGCTATCAAGTTAATTTCCCTCGCCTAGAGTTAGTTCTGGATGGGGAATATATTAATGAAATGGAAAGTCATGATCGAAAAGTAACGCACATCGTTGCTAAAAAAGGCGACGCGATATTTATTCCACCTAACTGTTGGAATAAACCAGACTGGGATACCGATTGCTCAGTGTTAAGTATTTTGTTTGGGCGTCGACAACTTGGGTTGAGTTTGGTGAGCAAACGCAAAGGTGAGGCAAACTTTTACGATATTCAAAAGCATAGCATCCAAACGCGCTCAGGATTTGCGATAGATAACATCTTAGAAGCGTTGAGCTCACTGGCTCGTGAGAATACTAAAAAACCAATGGATGAGCTTTTACTACAAGCATTACTGCAATACGCGAAGACGATGTTGGATGCGCCAGTCGAGCAGCAGTCACATAGCCGTGTGCAAGATCTCTATCAAGGGATCTGCATCTACATTCAAGAGAACTTCCATCGCCCAATCACGCGTGACAGCATTGCGTCGAGATTCAGTATTTCCTCGAACCATTTGTCGCGCTTGTTCCGTCAGCAGGGGCACATGACCTTGGCAGACTACATTACTTGGGTACGCGTGGATCGCGCGAAGTTTATGCTCAAGAAATACAACTTCAAACTCAATGACGTGTCAGTGCGCTGTGGATTTAAAGACGTGAACTATTTCTGCCGAGTATTTAAGAACCGTACAGGCAGAACGCCGACGGAATATCGTGGTTCGATTTAAGCCTTCAGTCAGAATGCGTAAATCATAGAGAAGTTTAGGCGAGCAGCCTCGACATGGCGTACATCAGCAGCGCTTGTAAGTCGACGCTGCTTTTTGTTAGTAGTAGGCGTTCCGCCATTTGATCGGTAAGCATATTTCGTGTGAGGTTAGTGGCCGCAATGATCTGTTCTCGGGTCGGCTTTTCTGGCATCACCAGTGCAATAGCCAGATGAACATCACCCATCTTCGAAGCCCAATCCATCGACTTTTCATTCGCAATAACAGCAATAGAAATATGGTCAACACCTGAAAACATCACATGCGGTAGAGCGATCCCCGGAGTCACGCAAGTTGATGAACGTTCTTCACGTTTAATAAAAGCAAGAATCAGTTCGTCGGGATGAATGGGGTGGATGAGCTGAGCCAGTCCTTTAAGGCATTCAAACTTGGTGAGCTCGGTATGCGCTTTAGCGTACTGCCATTTGATTTCACAAGGTGGGCAAATTTGCGGTAAACGCTCGGCCAGTTGGCTAGAAAACTCATAGTTGATATGAGATCCCACCACAGTAAAGTGTTCAGCAATCATGTCTTTGATGACGAAGCAGGCCAGCTCTGCGTCAATGCCAATCGCTGTGATTTGACACAAATCACCTTGTTGTAGACCTGCTTGCAAAATCGCCACGGACTTGGTGAGTTCCGCAACACGATTTTGCGTTAAATTAATGATATGTAAGGTGCTTTTGAACTTCTTTGCCACTCGATTGAGTGGCTGAGCAACGTGCGCACTGGCATTTGCATTATCGACGAAAAAGGTGATTTGGTATTCGTTCATCTACAAATTTAGTCGCGGCAGTGGACGAGGAATACTTTGTCGACGTTAAGCAAAACCTCTTCAATGGGGATTTGAATTTGGCGCGTCCCTTCGAATCGGCCTGGTTGTTCTATCTCAATATCCGACACGATCAAAACCCGATCCGCTTGAGCGATATCGTGAGGAGTGAGCTGATTTTCTATCCCCATCGCACCTTGCGTTTCTACTTTAATTTGCACGTTATGTTTTGGCGCAGCTTTCATTAGTGCATCTGCTGCCATATAAGTATGAGCGATGCCTGTAGGGCATGCTGTCACCGCTACGATTTTCATGTTCTATCCATTTTATTTTTTGTGGATATTAGCACAGCCACCGCAGATTGAATTGATTTGAGCTGGATTAACGCAAGAGCTCTATCACAGTTTGAATCTCATGTTACATTAATCCAGTTAATGCACTTTTAGTCCTATATATCAAAGGGGAGGCACTGGTTAATCTATGCCCAAATAAAATGAGTAGGAACGCATACGAGCCAGGGGGATCCTGTATCTCAAACTCACTTGGGTATATATTCGAGCGTGAATATTGGAAGGTAAAACAATGGACATCACAAACCTAATTGAGCTGGAAACGATATGTTTAGATCTAAAAGCTCAAACCAAAGATGAAGCGCTCAAAGAGCTGGTCGAGATGCTAGAGGCAGCCGGCAAGCTCAATAGTCAAAGCCAGTTCTTGGCAGATATCTGGAAACGAGAAGAGATCGGTAACACAGGATTTGATGATGGTATTGCGATCCCTCATGCCAAAAGTGATGCTGTAGCGAAACCGGCTGTCGCGGTCGGGATCAGCCGTAATGGGATTGATTATGGCGCCGAAGATGGCGAGCTGTCCGATGTGTTTTTCATGCTGGCGTCCCCAGATGGTGATGATCATCATCACATTGAAGTATTGGCACAAATTTCCACCAAAATTATCGAAGACGGCTTTGTTGAAAAGCTCAAACAGGCTCAATCGCGAGAAGAAGCGCTTGAGATGTTGACTGATATTCAAACCCAATCCAATGAATTTCTCCCAACTTCTTTAGAATTTACATCAGAACCCCTAAGCCCTTGGGCGCAAAAACTTGGTCGCATTAAAGAGCACCTGCTGTTTGGCACATCTCACATGATCCCGTTTATCGTTGCGGGCGGTGTGTTGTTGTCGTTGTCGGTGATGATCTCTGGTCACGGTGGTGTACCACAAGAGGGCATTTTGGCCGATATTGCTCAAATGGGGATTGCTGGCCTGACATTGTTTACTGCCGTTCTTGGTGGTTACATTGCTTATTCTATTGCCGACAAGCCGGGCCTTGCGCCGGGTATGATTGGATCTTGGATTGCTGTCAGTCATTACAATACGGGTTTTTTAGGTGCGATTGTGGTCGGCTTTTTTGCTGGCTTTGTCGTTTGGCTATTAAAGAAAATTCAGCTACCAGACAGCATGAGTTCGCTTGGCTCGATTTTTATTTATCCGCTAGTGGGGACGTTTGTTACTTGCGGCGCGGTGATGTGGGTGATAGGTGCTCCGATAGCCAGCGCAATGACCACCATGAACGAGGTGCTGACGGGCATGGCGGGGTCAGGCAAAGTGATGCTCGGAACTGTGCTTGGGGCAATGACCGCGTTTGATATGGGCGGCCCAATTAACAAAGTGGCGACGTTGTTTGCTCAAACCCAAGTGAACACGCAACCATGGTTGATGGGCGGGGTCGGTATTGCAATTTGTACGCCGCCATTGGGTATGGCACTAGCCACATTTTTGGCGCCGAGTAAATTCAAGCGAGATGAACGCGAAGCGGGGAAAGCCGCAGGTATTATGGGGATGATCGGTATTAGCGAAGGTGCGATTCCTTTTGCCGCTGGTGACCCTGCGCGAGTATTACCCGCTATTGTGGCGGGTGGCATCGTTGGTAACGTGATTGGCTTTATGTTCCACGTAATGAACCATGCACCGTGGGGCGGTTGGATTGTTCTCCCTGTTGTGGATGGAAAAATTGGGTACATCATCGGCACGATTGCGGGCTCTGTTACCACGGCGTTGATCGTGATTGCACTAAAGAAAACCGTCACCGAAGATGAGAGTTACACTGGTCATTCTCAAGTATATGGCTCTGTTCAAGGCGAAGGTGAGGCGGATGTTTTGGCGGTCACATCTTGTCCATCAGGTGTGGCACATACGTTCTTAGCGGCTAAGTCATTGGAAAAAGCGGCTTGTGCACTCGGCATTAAGATTAAAGTCGAAACCCAAGGCGCGAATGGAGTCATCAACCGAATTACCGAGAAAGACATCGAGAAAGCGAAGTTTGTGATTTTTGCTCACGATGTGGCGATTAAAGAACCGGAACGTTTTCGAAAAATCCAAGTCTTGGATGTCAGTACCAAGGATGCCATGTTGAACGCCACGGCTTTGTTGCAAGCTCGTAGAGTGTCTTAACATTTAACTTCTGAGAAATGTCTCCTCGATGACCCTGATGAATGCTTTTGGTATTTACTCCAACATCGCGGTTCGCTTTTATTTGTGCCGCGAGTGAAGGATAAATTACGAGTAATGTTTTCAATTCTTTAGTAGCATGTTACAAAACATTTCAGTCAGGTGAACTAAGGGAAGCGTGCAATGGAAAAACAACGAGTAGCATTTATTGGTTTGGGTGTTATGGGTTACCCAATGGCGGGCTATTTGAGCAAAGCGGGGTATGAAACCAAAGTATACAACCGCACTAAAGCCAAAGCTGATAAATGGGCTGAAGAATACAACGGCATTGCGTGTGAGACACCGCGAGAAGCGGCAGAAGGTTGCGATATCGTATTTACTTGTGTCGGTAATGACGATGACGTGCGCAGCGTTGTATACGGTGAAGAAGGCATTCTAGTCGGTCTAAAAGCAGGCGCGGTACTGGTTGATCACACCACGACTTCCGCTGATTTAGCCGTTGAGTTGGCCGACGCTTGTACCAAATATGGTAACCACTTTATTGATGCTCCGGTATCTGGTGGTCAAGCCGGCGCAGAAAATGGCGTACTAACCATCATGTGTGGTGGCGAGCAGAACATTTTTGATCGTGTGTCTCCAGCGATGGACGTATATGCAAAGCAAATGACGCTTCTGGGTGAAAATGGCCAAGGTCAACGTTGTAAAATGGTAAACCAAATCTGTATTGGTGGTGTGCTTCAAGGCTTGAGCGAAGCGTTGTTACTCGCGCAGAAATCCGGTTTGGATATTGAACAAGTAGTTGAAACACTCAAGCACGGTGCTGCAGGGTCATGGCAAATGGAAAACCGCGCCAAGACGATGGCGCAAGATAAGTTTGATTTTGGCTTCGCGATTGATTGGATGCGCAAAGACTTAGGCTTCTGTCTGCAAGAAGCAGAGCGAGTGGGTCTAGAGCTCCCACTGACTAAGAAAGTGGATGAGCAATACGCTGACCTTCAGCGTGATGGTTTAGGCCGCATGGATACGTCTGTTCTGATTAGAGCCGTCGCTAAGAATCAGTAGTAGATAAACAGTTCTTTGGTATCAAAGAGCTTGAAGAAATTTAAGTTGATCACAATCGTTCCCCTTGAACATTAGTGTGTGACTAACGAACTTGAATGAGGAGGTGCTTTGGGGCACCTCCTTTTTTATGTCTACTTATCACAGCATTTGCTGGTGCAGTGTCCGTTTACTTGTTTAAGCCTAGCGCAATCTCAAGGCCTTTGCCGTAAGCTTCGTCCGCTTGGTAGGCGTGGTTAACGTGACGTTCTTTGATGAAGTCTGGCACACCATCCATTGCACGAGCGGTGTTGTCGAACAGAGTTTGACGCTGTTCTTCGCTCATAAGACGGAATAGGTCACCCGCTTGGCTGAAGTAGTCTTCGTCTACACGGTGATCGTAATGATCAGCATTGCCGTTGATGCGTAGAGGTGGCTCAGAATAATCTGGTTGCTCTGCCCATTCTTGTTTGTAGTTTGGCTCGTAACCTAGTGTTGAACCAAAGTTGCCATCAACGCGCATTGCGCCATCGCGGTGGTAGCTGTGTACCGGACAACGAGGCGCGTTAACTGGAATTTGGTGATGGTTTACACCTAGGCGGTAACGCTGCGCATCTCCGTATGCAAACAGACGGCCTTGCAGCATTTTGTCTGGCGAGAAGCCAATTCCAGGAACGATAGCTGCCGGGTTAAATGCGGATTGCTCAACTTCCGCATAGAAATTTTCTGGGTTACGGTTCAGTTCAAACTCGCCTACTGGGATCAATGGATAATCTTTTTGTGACCATACTTTTGTTAGATCGAACGGGTTAAAGTTCACTTCATCCGCTCCTAGCTCAGGCATGATCTGTACGTACATCTTCCATTTAGGGAAGTCTTGACGCTCAATCGCTTCGTAAAGGTCACGGTGATGGCTTTCGCGGTCTTTACCTACGATCGCTTCTGCTTCTTGGTCAGTCAGGTTTTTGATGCCTTGCTGAGTTTTAAAGTGGAATTTCACCCAGTAACGTTCGTTTTCTGCGTTGATAAAGCTGAATGTGTGGCTACCGAAGCCGTGCATATGACGGTAAGACGCTGGAATACCACGATCACTCATAACGATCGTAACTTGGTGGAATGCTTCTGGTAGTGATGTCCAAAAATCCCAGTTGTTTGTCGAGCTGCGCATGTTGGTGCGTGGATCGCGTTTCACCGCGTGGTTTAGATCTGGAAATTTTAGTGGATCACGGAGGAAGAACACTGGCGTGTTGTTACCAACCAAGTCCCAGTTGCCTTCTTCGGTGTAAAACTTTAGAGCAAAACCACGGATGTCGCGCTCTGCATCTGCGGCACCGCGCTCCCCCGCAACGGTGGTAAAGCGAGCAAATAGCTCGGTCTTTTTACCAATCTCCGAGAAGATCTTCGCGCGAGTGTATTTTGTGATGTCATGAGTCACAGTAAAGGTGCCGTAAGCGCCTGAGCCTTTGGCGTGCATACGGCGCTCAGGAATCACTTCGCGGTCAAAGTGTGCCAGTTTTTCAAGGAACCAAACGTCTTGCAGTAGTTGGGGGCCACGAGGACCTGCAGTCATCACATTTTGATTATGGGCGACAGGACAGCCTGCGGCGGTGGTTAATTTCTTATTTGTCATTTTTCTTCCCCTCCAGGGATCAATACCTTAGCAACTGAAGAGAAGATTATTACGGAAAAGCTGGAAGCAAAAACTGATACTGCTTATCAATTCAATAGGTGGTAACGATGATGAAAAGTAACTTAGAATCAAATTCTTAGCTGATTTTTATGATTGGTTTATTAACGTATTGGCGAAAAGGGTAAAAAGAGCACGCAAGCATTTGCATGAATTGCGCTTTGTTGACAAGGCTAATGTCGGAAATCGCCCCTTTGATATCGCTTTATTGAACATCAAAGGGGCGGAATGATTAGGAGTACTTCACTTCAATTTGCTCAGCTTTTTCAAACGCTGGATGCGTTGCGAGTTGTTTTCCATAACGCTCAATATTCGGGAAGTGACCAGCCAAACCGAACTTATGCACGAGCTCGACAATAAATGACATCATGATGTCTGCGCCAGTTAAACGTTCTTCTACTAGGTAAGTTTTGCCTTCTAGCGATTGCTCGAAATAACCCAGAACGTTCATCGCTTCTTTGTCAGCATAGCCTGATAGAAATTGAGTTTCGTTTGGCTCTTTGCTGATAAAGATTTTTAACAACATTGGTAAGATTGCTGAACTTTCAGCAAAGTGCATCCATTGTAGGTACTCAGTGTGCGCCTTCGTCCCACGCTCAGGAGCCAACGCACCATCACTGTACTTCTCAATCAAATATTCGGTCATCGCGCCTGACTCAATGATGAACTCGCCATCATCTTCAAGCAGGGGCGATTTACCGAGCGGATGAACGCTCTTTAGCTCAGGCGGTGCCATGAAGGTCACTTTGTCACGAACATAAGGCACGATTTCGTAATCCACATTTAGCTCTTCAAGTAACCAAATGATGCGCTTTGAGCGAGACTGATTGAGATGGTGAAGTTTAATCATTTATTTATCCCTTCCTTATAATGGGTCGTTAATCTGTACTACAAGCTTGCCGAAGTTCTTACCTTCCAACAGACCGATAAATGCTTCTGGTGCATTCTCCAGTCCTTGTACTAGATGTTCACGGTATTGGATCTTTCCTTCTGCCAACCATTGATTAATATCTTGCGCAAATTCACCGTAACGATGTCCGTAGTCATCAAAAATGATGAAGCCTTGCACCTTGATTCGTTTAGTCAGCAGCTTACCCATTAATAATGGAAGATGGTCGGTACCTTCAGGCAGTTCTGTTGCGTTGTACTGAGAAATCAAACCACAAAGTGGGATACGTGCGCTGGTATTCAGAAGTGGCATTACAGCTTCGAATACTTTGCCACCTACGTTTTCGAAGTAAACATCGATACCTTGGTCACAGGCGTTTTTCAACTGCTCTGCAAAGTCGTCAGCTTTGTGATCAATACATTCATCGAAGCCAAGGACTTCTTTGGCGTAACGGCACTTTTCTTCTCCGCCTGCAATACCAACAACTCGGCAACCTTTGATTTTGCCAATTTGACCAACAGTCGCGCCCACAGGGCCCGTCGCGGCCGCTACCACAATGGTTTCACCTGGTTTTGGCTGACCGATATCGAGCAAGCCCATATACGCGGTAAAGCCTGGCATGCCAGCAACACCTAGAGCGTATGATGGGTTTTGTGGTTCTTTGCCTAGTTTAATCACCATCTCACCAGTTGAGAGCGCGTAGTCTTGCCAGCCAACAGTGTATGCAAGAACCCATTCACCCGCTTCATAATCTGGGTGGTTCGATGCTTCTACCTGACAAACTGTGCCAGCGATCATTACGTCATCAACCGCAACAGGATCGGCGTATGACTCGGCATCGCTCATGCGACCGCGCATGTATGGGTCGAGAGATAAGTAAACGGTTCTCAGTAGCATCTCACCATCTTGAGGAGTCGGTTTCGCCACTTCTTCTAGACGAAAGTTTTCTTTTGTTGGTGCACCGTGGGGACGTGACGCGAGTACGATTCTGCGATTTGTTGCGTTAGTCATATTTATCTCACTTATTGATTAGACCGGTCGTCTAGTTTTGATTTCAAAATATCCCGCTCATAGAGCGGGAAGGTGTATTGTGTAATCACAGGAGTTATTACCAAATGTGAAACACATGTAGGGTGTTCATCTTACTTTTACGCTACCTACTATGGGCAAGTTCGCGTGTTTTGCAGTAGATGTTGAGTATAGGTCAGACTTTGCGTTAATGCTGCCTGATCTTGATACAGTTTGTTCAGCAAGCTTGCGCCGTTCCAAAGGTAGTATATCTGCCTTGCCAATAAAGCACTGTCACCATTTGGGATAGAGCCATCTTGAATGCCTACGTCAATGCAATCCGCCATTGCTTGAATGGTTTTGTCTGCACCTTGGCGTAACGCTAGACGCATGGACTCTGAGAGATCGGAGACTTCCGCACTTAACTTGACCAACAAACATTTGTTCGCATTACATACGTCGTCTTCTACTTTGACCATTTCTTCAAAGTAGCTCATTAGGCGTTGGTAGCCATTCAGATCGGTATTGGTAAAGCGTGCGTTTAAACGCTCAAAATACTTAGTAAAGTAGTCTTGAATCATCGCTTCACCAAATTGTTCTTTGGATTTGAAGTAATGATAAAACGAGCCTTTCGGCACCGCGGCCTTTTTTAAAAGCTCTGAAAGGCCAACACTCGTAAACCCTCGGTTTACGATTAACTCGTATCCGACGTCGAGAATATGTTGGCGTGTGTCGTTCGTCTTTGCGTTCATGAAGCGTACTATAGAATGAATTAGACCAGTCGTCTAGTGTTTGTTGTAGGTTATTTGATTAGCTCGTACTCAATCACAAATAGCGTATCGGTGTTTGGGTAGATTTCTCGAATTAACTGCTTGAGTTTTGGTAGTTCGATGGCTTCTTGTTCAGCATGAAACTCATTGATATCTTCAAAGTTGAGTGGTTCTACAGAGCGTATTTTGATGTTGCAGACTTTACGATCCGTCTCTAGGGTAAAAACTTCGACCTCTGTATTTGGAACGTAGTGACTTTCTGATTCATCTCGAATCGTAATCGTTTTTTTGCCTGATGTGATCAACGGGGTTAAGAATTCAAAAAAGGTAATCTTGGTTGGGTGGGATGACATGATGTACTCGTTAGTCTGATTGTTTGGCGTAATTATATACCCAAATAACCTTGAGGTGCTTATTTCAAGAGAACGAGCGAGTGCGCAGGACGCGAATCAACTTGGCACTAAAGTAACCCGAGATAATGCCTATCCAGTTGGTACTGAGATCATTAAAACTAAATGAGCGACTTGGAATAAAAATTTGGCTTATTTCTTCCATTGAAACGATAGCCAACAGCAGTAGCAAAAGGCGGATGCCAAAGACGTCGGCTTTACTGGAACTTACTAAAGAGGGAAAGGTGAAGACCGATAAAAAGCCGATCAATAAACTGAAAGTAAAGTGAAGCGTACTCGATCCACCTAAGTAGGTTTCCATTTGCAAGTAAGTGGCATGGTGTAAGTCAGAGCTTTTCCACAAAGAGAGTGAAGCCGTAAGCGTCAGAACGAAAACAAAACTTATCCGTGTCAGTATTGAAACCATAATTAACCTATTGGAAAGAAGCCTAAGTAACGTTTTACAAAGTACAACGCTGCTAGATTCTGAATTGCCATGCCAATTGCCATCGCCCATGCTGCACCAATAACACCGAACGTTTGGCAAAGCGCAATGAGCAAGCAGATAGAGATTGTGCCGGAGGAAATTGTAATGTATTTCATGGTTCTTTCGTGACCGCTCATGAGTAATAAAAACCCTACAGAGCCAGTCGCAACATTGACTAACTGCCCTAAAGACAGGACGACTAACAGTGGCGCAGCAGCAAGAAACTCTTCACCAAAAAACCGCATCACAAACTCTGGGAATAGAGTGCAAATAATCACGGGCACAATGGCCAAACCAACGTTGGCTCGGCAAGCTAAACGGCTCAGGCTTTGCAGTTTGATCATTTGGCGTTCTTTGTAGAGAGAGGCAAACATAGGGGCGACCACAAAGTTAATGGTAATCAGCACAAAGCCAATCAGTAGTGATGTACGTTGAGCTGCAGCTAATAGACCGAGTTCCGCTGTTGAGATAAAAAAGCCCGCAATGACAAGGCTTCCCCATTGAAGAACGTTCGTGAAGATACTGCCAATCCAGACTTGCTTGGCAGAAGCGACCATTTTTTTGTTTGGTACGAAAGCCGATGTCTGATACTGACCTGAACCTAGCCAATTAACACTGGATATTACCGCGACGCTCATACTCGCCAGAAGCAGTGCGGTCATCAGATTGTTGATATTTTGCTGACCGATATAGTCCAAGCCAAAGACAAAAAAGACCATCAACATACTCACGCCAAGCTGTAAAGCAAACAGTGATGACACGACCTTTCTACATGCTTGAAGCACACGACTGTTGGTCTGTGCAAGCACCAAAAACGGTATGCAGAACAAGCCTAAAGTAATCGCATGCATTGGCGATTGGGTCTGATTTAGCTGTTCAGGAAACAGATTAAATCCTACCAACAAAACGGCAATGGCTAGCAAGCAAAACGCCATACTTCGATAAAGTGCTGTTTTATAGTTATGGCTTTGTTGAAGTGTCTCTTTGTTATTAAAAGCGATCGCATTGTAGCGAACTAATGAGACATCAAAACCTAGCTGAGAAACGATCGCGAGTAGTGAGACTAGGTTGAATAAAAAGAAAAATTGACCGGACGTCGAAGGGTCACTGGTCTTCGATACAATCAGTGTCAGTAAAAAAGCAAATAGCGCACTCAACACACGCGTGATTGCGGTTTTCAATCCAGTAGATAGCAAGCTTTTTTTACCGCTGGGCATCAACAGTAATTTTTGTTGAATAGTGTGAAACATAGAGGTATTTAACCGTAAATATTATTGAGTGCGAGGCGCTGTTTTTCTTCACTGAAGGCGTCGTTTAACGCTGTTGTATATTGGCAAAAATCAATTTCATCATAATGATTGACACAGTGTGCGATCTGCTTGGCCATTTCTTCAGGTGTTAGCGCTAAAAATGGGTAGTTGAGATCTTGGGTCGCGCCGATAGTTCGAATCACCATAGGAAGATGTAATTTGGCTGCTTCTAGAATAGTTAACGGCATCCCTTCCCATGCTGCAGTATGTAAGTAAAGGTCTGAACCCTTGAGCTTTTTAACCACTTCATCACGAGGCAACATGCCAGTCACATCCACATTTTCTGTACGCAATTTTTGTTCGAGTGTGTGGTCACCGCCACCTATCCAAGTGATATCTAATGGGCGGTTAAGCGCATATCGATTAAGGTGTTGCAATGTGTCGATGAGAAATTGCGGATCCTTTTGGGGCGCGACACGACCAAGCACAACAAGTCGCAGCGCTTCTTGTCTGTTTCGCACTAAACGCTCTTCACTTTGATAAGACACGTAGTTGTTGAGCAGTTCAGCACGTTTCGCGCCAATGCTAATCGCCAGGTCACATTCTCGTTGGCTACAGCCTGCCACCACATCAATTTTGCTTAGTTTTACTTTCTCTAGCGCTTTATAGAGCTGGCGCGCGAGTTCGGAGATATCTTCACGTTCGAAAGCATAACAGTGCGGAGTGTAAACCAAGCGCGCCTTGCCAAGTTTTAGAAATCGCCCGAGAAATCCCGCTTTACTCGAGTGCAAATGCACAACGTCAGGCGTAAGTGATGCAATCATGTGGTTTGCTTCGCGAACAAATTGAAGTAAGCTGCCTTCCACCCATTTGGTCTGTGTGAAAATATGATGGTTGTTCTCATTGGTTAAGTCGCTTTCTCGAGCTCTGGCTAGCAAGAAATGTTGATAGGGCTCATCTCGAGAGGAGTGAGCATAACTATAGAGGGCGGTTTGAACGCCACCTCCGAAGGCTTCTGTAATATGGAGCACTTTTTTCATAATGATTTTGTTCCTGGTGTCTGTATCCATTTATGCTTGAAAGCATCACGTTCTTGTTCTGAATAAACGTGGCGATATAAGGGAAGATCGTACATATAGAACAGTTTTGAAAAGTCGTAGTGATGCTTAAAGTGCTGGTGGATATTGGAGTACCACTTGTTTTTCGCTTCATTGCTGTTTTTCAGCACGAAGTCTTGCAGCCCGAGAAACTCACCAATTTCTTTATCGAGAGAACTGAGCTTTTCGCATTTGATTAGCATGACGTTGGCTTGCTCGTTCTTGAATGTGAAGAAAGGTTGAGTGTTGTCCAGTTCTTGACGCATCACATCGATATTGAAGTTACGTTTTAACTCGTTGTCGAACCAGTCCGCAAAATAGTTGAGATTGATATAGTTATCGAAACAATGTTCGAGGTGCTGATACGTGACTGCCATATCTCGGTGAATTGCGTCATTCTTTTTGCCTTCGATAAATTGCAAATGGAGGTCTTGAAAGAAACGAGAAAAGACTGTTGCGATTGGATCGCGGACCAGTGTGACGATTTTGATTTGTTCGCGTTTTTGTAAGATACGTTTTCGTTGCTTGAGCACTAAGCGGTAGAGCGCACGGTTTTTGAAATCGAAAAATTTACTCACGTCTTTTTTATTGTGATACATGTGAAATTCTTCGTGATCATCAAAGGTGTGGATGTGATAGCTTGGGATATTTCTTTCTCCCAGCGTGTGCTCAATTGACGATGAGCCAACTTTGCCCATTTGGTAAACTAAAACAAAATTGTCAGCTTGGAGTTCTCGGTTCTTTTCAAATTGTCGAGAGATTGAATACTTCATCTATCCTATCCTTGATTATTCAAATTCGTGGTGATGGTTTACCGGAAAAGTATGAGCAATGGTGTTGACCTTTGACTCGCGGCTCATGCTTATCATGACGGGTAATAAGAGTATTAAAATGATGGTGGTATTTACCGCAACGAAGAACACCATGATGAGGGCGTATATCGCGAGTAAGAGGCTTTTTCTGTTGTCATTGAGACTACGGAAGCAAAAGCGAATAAACAGAAAATAACCACCAAACAATAGGGCGATACCGAGCAACCCGTATTCAATTGCGGTATCTAACACAAAGTTGTGGGTGTAGATCGCCAGCTCATCATAGTTAAAGTAACTGATCATAAAGTTGGGTAACATTTTCGCGCCGACACCTAAAACAGGGTGCTGAAGTAAAATGTCTAACCCATTGGCAAGTAAGAGTTTTCTATGAAGATTCGATACCCAGCGGGCTTCACTTTGGTTGGCAAATAAGACGTCTTCTTGGGTTATTTCCAATGTGTCCGCTAGCGTTTCAAACCCAACGTAGAGTGTGGTTGTGACGGCAGTAAACACAATGAAGCTTAAGGCTAATAAAATCGTCCACGTGTACGTTTCATTAAGCGATTTTCTCATCAGGTTTTTTACGAGCAGCTGGTCAAAGAAGAAAAGCAGACAAAAACCAAGTAGTGCTTTTCTTTCTTGCGACAACACCAGTAGTACCAAAGCAACGAGCATTAAAAGGTGGAAAGCGCGAATTTTATCCCGATAAAGGTATAGTAGTGAGCAAAGTACACCGAAACCGTATTTACTTACCCCGAGTAACTTAAAGCCGCTTTGATAGCCTTGAGCAAAGTGCCATAAGGCAACGAGCGTGCAGATCAAAAACAGCAGATAAGTGAAATAAACCATTACCCATTCATCATCAAACACGCCATAGGCGTACATTAGGCTAAGCAAGCAGAGAATCGCCAGCCATTGCACGGTTTCTATAACTAGCGGCATTAAGGGGACGCGATTTAGCAGGCCATTTAAGAACACATACCCACTGAACAGTACAAGGAACCCCATGCAGGGATGCATGAGTTTTTCAGCTTTTCCTTCCAATACCACTAACGCTGTAAAACCAATGGACAAAAGACTTACGATGTCTGAAGGTGCTAGTGCTATTCCTCCAGCACGAAACTTCATAGGAATAAAGAACAATGCTAATAGGCATGCTGCAAACCATGAGGCTCGATGGCTCGATGGCGCGGAGCTATTTGTTGGTGCAAAGCTGCTGGTAGATTCCATAGTAACCTTCACGAAATTTATCGATGGTGTAAAGAGAGGCCCTATTGACTGAGTATTGACTTGCAGCGTCATACCGCTCAACACTTTCACACAGCTGGAGCACTTTCTGGCTCAGCTCATTTGAGTTACCAACCTGAAATAAATATTCGGCACGTCCGGTGACGTCATCCAAACCGGGTACGTCCGATGATAATACGGGTAAGCCTGCTGCCATGGCCTCAACCGCCGCCAAGCCAAAGCCTTCGACATGCGATGATTGCACGTAAATGTCCATGTCGTTCAAAAACGCTGGAACATCAGAAACTACCCCATGAAAGTGAACACGTTGCGTGACGTTGAGCTTTGTTGCCAATGCTTGCAGTGGCGATTTTTTTTCGCCATCTCCAGCAAGATGGAGCTCGTATCGTCTTGGTAAATGGACAAGTGCTTGGATAAGCGTTTCATGATCTTTATGTTGGTGAAGTCGGCCCACCATGCCAATCTTGATGACTGGTTTGTCGATCAGGTGGCTGGCGCACTTCGGCATCATAGGAAACCTTTTTAAATCAACGCCATTGTGCACCACGTGATATTTATGTTGGTAGCGAGGCATGAACTTCACCAGTTCATCTTGTACTTTTTCACTAATACTGACCGTCAAGTCGTGGCCCCAATACAAGACATATTCCATGAACTTAAACAACGGATAGTCACGTCGACGGTTGTAAGAGCAGTGCTCAGTCTGGATTCGTTTTTTACCTACCGCCAATAGCGCTAGATAAATGGAAGGGTAGAGGTGCCCGTGAACGACATGCGGCCAACGCAGCAAACAGTATTTCTCACTCAATGACAAAGTGCGCCAGTTAAAACACTCTATCCCTTGGGCGGATAGCGTTGGTAAGTAATCATTTTCATCACACAAGACCAAAATTTTGATTTCGTATTCAGGCTTATGTTCTAAAACAAGGTCGACTAAGAACTTCTGAGCACCGCCGTTCTGAGAAAGATCATTAATAATATGTAGAATCTTGGTTTTCATGATTAATTGGTCAGATATTGCTGTTTAAGGTCGATGATTTCTGCATTTGAGAAAAAGTGCTTCGTCAATTTAGAATTCAGCATTTCTTCAACGTACTCGGGTGTAGGTTGAAATTGCGTTTTGAATTCTTTCATTAGTGGCGAGTACCATTTGTTGTCTGACTGATTTTCATAAACAACATCCACGGGGTAACCTAAAAAGTCTTCAACTGCGGAGTTAGCCTTCGCTAGCTTGTCACTTCGAATGACCAACAGTGAGAAGTTGTTGTTGTGGTATGTTTGATAGCCTACTTCGTGATTAAAAGGTTCGTTAAACACATCAATCCCTGTTAGTTGTTTGATCTCGTTGTCAAACCACTGCAGCGCATATTGATGATTCATGTGCTTATCAAATGCCTCTTGGAGTAATTGCGGTCGTTCGGTACGTATTGCGCTGTCATCTTTTAGATATTTGTCCGCCATCCAAAACGGAAGTGCTTGAAAGAACATTGAAACATTTCGTCCGATCGGTTCACGCACCAGCGAGATAATTCGAACTTTTTTCTTGCGCTTTAACATACGGCTCATCGCTATGCGCTTGAGTCGTCGCTTTAACGCATTGATCTGAGGTTTATGCAATTGCGCCCTTACAGGGGATATCTGTTTTTGCGCATCGACAGTCATAAGATCGTGCAAGTGAATCGAGTTGGGAATGGAATGTTCTAATGCACTCGAACCTACTTTGCCCATTTGATAGATCAATACCGGTTGTTCTTGGCTTTTCAACGTTTGGTACCAAGATGCGTTTGAGTTAGTAGGCGTATTTCTGGACATAAAGCGTTTCTCCTTCCTTAGTCTTGGCTTGTGTGATTAAGACGCCAAGAGATGGAACTGAGTGTTGTATTTGTTTAGATAACGCAAGGTTAACCAGTGATGATTTTGTCGACTCAGAGCGAATGACGGTAATCAGACCATTGGCATACTGACCAAGAATAAGTGCATCACTCACTGACAGTAGGGGCGGTGTATCGATAATGATCCGGTCATACTTATTTTGAAAATGTTCGAGCAACTTTTTAAAGCGATCAGAAGCTAGCAGTTCCTGTGGGTTTGGCGGAATTAGGCCTGCCGGTAATACATCTAAGTTGGCTTCTTTTATATGCGTAACACAATCTTTGATTGGCGTATCCATAGTCAGGATATGCGTTAAGCCTGGGCTTGATTCAGCAATACCAAACCGTTTTGCGATGGAAGGTCGGCGTAAATCGCAGTCGATGATCAATACCTTTTCCATTTTTGAAAACGACACCGCCATATTGATACTGGTCGATGTTTTTCCTTCTTCTGGAATGGCAGAAGTAAAGGGCAATATCTTTTGCTTAGTGTTGGTTAGTCTGAGCAGAAGCGAGGTTCTGACGGAGCGACAAGCTTCACTAAATAGCTTTTCTTCATCATCTAAATACGCGGTATAACTGACGCCGTTTTTACGCAAATTGCGTTTTTTGACCATCGGAATCACGCCTAAACACGTAACACCAAGTTTTTCCTGCACATCGGCTGTGCTTCGGATAACTTCTCGCAGAGTTTCTAAGATGATGACCAGCGCACAAGCAATGGCAAAGCCAAAAAATGTGGCAATCAGTACCAGTTTGATTCGTTGCGGTGCTACCGGAAATAGAGGGATGATGGCTTTATCAGTAAAACGTGCAGTGACATTTTTGTAGTCGCTGGTGGCGTTGGTCTCTTTCTCACGATTTAAGAACGCTTCATAGAGTGCCTTATTGGATTCAACCTCGCGTTTTAACTGTTCGTAACGCGCTTTTTGTGACCCTAACGATTGGAAGTCCGACTTTTTGTGATCGAGTTCTGCTCGAAGCATGTCCTCTTGAGCCTTTGCAGCAAGAAGGTCTTGTTGCTTACTGAAGGAAATGTCACGAATGAGTTGCTGGGTTCTAGATTGAATTTCAGCAAGCTGCGCTTTCGCCTGAATCATTCGGTCATGCTTGGGGCCGTAGCGCTGTGCCAGCTCAGAGAGATTTTTGGCTGCCTGAGCTTCCGATAATTTTAGGTCGCGGATCTGCGCTTGATTAGCGAATTCATCAATTGACAGCAAGCTGTCTAAACTTTGTGAGGATTTACGTCTTAACAGTTGGATTAACGTCTGCGCTTCAATGCGCTTATTAACAGCGACATTTAGCTTGCGAGTGAGTTCTTCTAGCTCATTTGCGTAAATTTCATCAATACCGTTTATATCGATCAATCCTTCTTTTAACAAGAATTCTTGCAGCGCTTGCTCAGAGTTACGTAATCGCTCCTCCAATTTTTGTGAGTTATTTGTCAACCAAGTGGCCGCATTTTGTGTAACGACCAATTTGGCTTCAAAATTTGCGTCAATGTAGGCTTGGCCGACCGCGTTGGCGATTGTTGTCGCAAGCTTAGGATCGGTAGAACGAAAGCGAATTCTGACTAATTGGGTGTTACGTACCGGCTCAATATCGAGTTTACTTCTGAAAGCTTGAAGCGCTTGATAATAGGACTCTGAAAACTGGGCGGTTTCTTTTGGGCTTGGTGCCACATTCAGTAGGTCTTGAACAAAAGGGATCGACTTTATTTGGTCGATCTTTTGATTTAATCCACCTGAGCGTGTGAACTCCGGTAGTTGAGTTAGGTTCAGCTCTCTAATGACCTTATCTGCGATATGATTCGATTTTAAAATAGCGATTTGCGTTTGAAAGTACTCTTTTTTTGTCGTGTCGACGCCATATACTTCCTCGATTGAAAGGGCGCTTTTTTGCTCTTCTTGGATGAGTAGCGTTGCTGTAGCTTGGTATATCGAGGCTTTGGAGTAGATATACCAAGTACAAGTTAATGAAAACAGAAGCGTGAAAGCTGCGATGCTTAGCCAATTCTTTTTAATCGCTTTAAAGTGATGACCAAAACGAATCAGTTCTACTTTGTTCATCTGGAGATTATTTGGATGAGTCCCGTTCATTTGATTCCCTGTCACTTAAAAGAAGCTCTGGTCGATAAATACAATGTCACCAGGCTCAACGTTGCGGTGCATACTGACACCCTCTATCGTTTGACCCGTTTTATGTTTGGTGAGGTTAATGCCTTTGCGTGAGGCTCGGTCGGTCAAGCCACCAGCTAAAGCGATCGCCTTTTCGATAGTTAATCCTGGTCGATATTCAAATCCACCTGGTTTCCTGACTTCGCCATTGACATAAAACAGACGAAAGTTATTGATGGTGACCATCACTTTTGGGTTGATGAGATAATCGCCTTTTAAGCCCGTTTCTATTTCGTACTTGAGTTGTTTCGGTGTTTTTTTGATTGCTTTGATTCGGCCAAGGTAGGGGTAATCAAAATAGCCATCTGACGTTATTAGAATATTTTTAATCGTAAGATCTTCTTCACCGTAGACCTGCACGGAAATGGTATCGCCCGTGTCGAGTAAGTAATCTTCCTCGTTTGAGTCAGCGTTGACCAAAGTGCTAAATAGCAACAACGCTACACTCATGAATGTGATGAATGCCTTCATTAATAATCCTTTTTACAGAGAAAACTGTGCGCTTAAAGTCCAAATGTTCTGTTCGAAGCTATAACCTGGTCGGTTAGAGGTTTTATCTTGGTATTGCCAGTCGGCTTGCAGCTGTATCCAGCGTTTAATTTGATAATCGATACCAAAAGATAGGGTGTAGCGATCGTCGTTTCTGGAGATTCCCGTATAGTCATCTTGTTGATAAATAGCACCTAAGCGAGTTGCAAGGTAACTATTCCAATCGTGCTTGAGGTTCAGTCGATAACGAGTTTGTAGGTTGTAATCGCCATCTTGATCTGGGTTAACTGCCGCTTGAGTGGTTTTCACGCTGACTAGAGTTTGTTCTTGAGGCAGCCATTCAAAGCCGATATCCCAACTGAACCCTTTAAATGTCTCTCGTTGAGCGCTGTCAAAATCTTTGATTTGATAACCGAGTCGAGCGATGCCTTTGGTTTTTCCCGTTACTTCCCATTCGGCACCGGTGTAATAGAAACTGGTGCTATTATCTTTGGAAGGAAGAGCAGAATTTCGGTGCTGATAGTCGGTTACTATTTGTTTTGTCCCAACTAACCAATAGGTTCTTGGCGTCGCCCTTAAATAGAATTCCAAGTGTGCATTAGGGGCTCGAAAATCGTTGTATTTTGTTTTAGCGTTTGTGCGCCCAGGTAAGCCGTCACGGTAATTTTGATAGGTTTTATCACTGTAGCCTAAACCGAATTCGAGTCTGCCTTTTGCACCGTTAGAGCCAAAGACATAATTGGTTTTGATATCGTTACGGTTGAACTCAATTGGTGAGTCTATTGCGCTACCATTACCTTCGGTAATGTCTTCCCCTCTAATTTCATGCTGGGCGCGAAAACGATAATCAACCACTAAACGATGACGATGATTGAACTCAAAAAAGTTGGAAAACTGAAAGGTATGATCGTCGAAGTCGTTGCGGTCATCGGATGAAAAACCTGCTTTCAACTTGTATAAAATATCTGCGCGATAGTGATTCCTTTCTATACGTGCTAATAAGCTTGGCTCTATACCCCAAATATTGACCGATTCTACATTGCCGGATTCCTCCGCTTTGTTGATGTTGTCATCGCCCTCGTAGAAAGTTCTTACGAGGGGAATAAACTCAATGCCAGACTCGGTTTGGTAAGCCATCGGTTCTGCGAGTAAGCCAGTTGAAAACAGACTCAATGCTATTGCCATTGTCAGTTTCTTCATAATCTCAACCTTAGTAAGCGTTAGCACCAGTGAAGCCTTTGAAAACGGTCATAAAGATGATTTTGATGTCCATCCAAACCGACCAGTGGTGGATGTAATCCAAATCAAACTCGACTCTCTTTTCCATTTTTTCTAAGGTGTCTGTTTCGCCGCGATAGCCATTAATTTGCGCCCAGCCAGTAATGCCTGGTTTTACTTTGTGACGTAGCATGTATCGGTCAACAATCTGGCGATACTCTTCATTGTGCGCCACGGCATGAGGGCGTGGACCAACAATAGACATGGTCCCTTGCAGTACATTGATAAATTGAGGCAGTTCGTCCAAAGAGGTGCGACGCAGAAAACCACCAAAAGGCGTAATGCGTGGGTCGTTCTTTGTCGCCTGTTTCACGTGAGGGCCTTGATCCATAGTGGTCATTGAACGGAATTTCCAGACTTCAATCTTGCGTCCATCGAGGCCGTAACGATGCTGTTTAAAAATGACCGGACCTTTAGAGGTCAGCTTAATGCCAATCGCAATGGTGAGCAGGACTGGAGAGATCAAGGCTAAAATAATGCTCGAAAACAAGATGTCTTCAAACCGTTTTACCCAGGAAGAAACTCCAGCAAATGGTGTATCAAACACGCTGAGCGTTTGAACTTGGCCGATTTGTGCCCAACGAGAATGCAAAAGGTTATAGGTAAAGAAGTCGGGAATCAGATACGTATTTGCGGTGGTGTCTGAGAATTGGTTAAGAAGCGATGCAATACGTTCTTTTGCGTGCATTGGCATTGCGATATAGACGTAATCCACTTCCCCTTTTTTGGCTCGCTCAAGAGCGTGGTCAACTGCCCCTTTAATAGGGTAAGCAGAATTTGGCAATCTGTCGGAAGAACGCTCATCGTAAAAGCCATCAAAAAGTACACCGTGTTCAGTGTGGTTTTGAATTTCGTTAGCAAGGGTAATGCCGTGAGGAGTTTGGCCGATGATTATTGCAGTACGAGTGTTGAATCCTTTTTTTCTTAAATAGGCTAATCCGGTACGGAATGTCACTCGCCATGCCAAAAGTAGAGCGGGCGTAATCGCAAACCACCATGCCAGAATAGTGTTATCAAATAAGTCATAGACTTCCGAAAAATACAGAACAATAAAGATAAGCGCGGAAGTTACTGCCCAGGCCACACAGACAATAATCATCTGCTCTTTAAACGAACTGGTTCGCCAAGAGCGGTATAGGTTGCCGCTTTCTGCCATAAATAGAAAGGAGATGCCTCCAACAAAAGCCAGTATGACGTAATCTTTCCCCATCGCAGTATTCATGTCTTTGAACACTAAAAGCAGCATAAAAGAGACGATGACAGCAAGATCTGAGATGCGATATAAAAAAGCGAACTCCATCTCGTGAGAGCGGATAAGTCCTTTTTGTTTCATGACTCAGTTTCCCTTCTTACACGCTACCGCCCTTGGGTGTCTCCCCCAATTGCCGTGTCGTGAGCGTTATTAGTAGTTAGTGAACAGAGCATTCTGTTGAATGCTTCTGAGTTTTTTATCACGTGTAATTTCGTTGATAAGTGTAAAAATTTGCGTTGTTGAGGTAAGTGGAAATAAGAATGAAATTTAGACCTTTGGCTAAGTTTGGCGGGTTAGGAAAAAGCTGGTACTTACTCATGAGGGATGAGGAAAAGTATTAAAAATGAAGTATCAGTACAAAGACAATGGTTTATGTAAAGGTAGAAGAAACGGGTGATCTTATTCGTTAACGATTAATGATTTAGTATCGAATTACTGATATTTATTAGGATAAAAAAATCCCTCTCAAGTGAGAGGGATTTTTTGTGATTAAGGACGAATGAATTATTCGACTTCTACGCCGTTTTCTTTGTATAGGCGGCGGCATGCACGACCATCACTGTGGAACAGGTGACAACGGTGTGCTGGAATACCAATCTCGATTTTATCGCCGGTATCGACTGCGAGCGTGTCAGGCTGACGGAAAATAACGTCCGCGTCCGCACCTTCTAGGTTTAGGTATACTTGAGTTTCGTTACCTAGCTTCTCAACAATCATCACTTCACCGTGAATGCTTGCATCAGCTTCAGAAGCGGATAATAGGTGCTCAGGGCGAATGCCTAAAGACATTCGGTCGCCACGGTTAACCGTCGTGCCATCCACTGGAATCCAGAAAGATACGCCATTAGATAGTTGAACTTTGACGCGCTCTGCTTCTACTTCATCAATGAATACGCTCATGAAGTTCATTTTCGGAGAACCGATAAAGCCTGCTACAAAGCGGTTTTGTGGGTAATGGTAAAGCTCAAGCGGCTTACCAACTTGCGATACATAACCGCCGTCTAGTACAACGATTTTATCTGCCATTGTCATTGCTTCTACCTGATCGTGCGTTACGTAGATCATGGTACAACCAAGTTGACGTTGTAGCTTAGTGATTTGCGCACGCATGTTTACACGCAGTGCCGCATCCAAGTTTGATAGAGGCTCATCTAGAAGGAATACATTTGGCTGCGATACCAGTGTTCGGCCAATCGCCACACGTTGACGCTGACCACCTGAAAGCGCTTTTGGTTGGCGTTCAAGTAAGTGGCCCAATTGTAGAATTTCTGCAGCTTGCTCAACACGTTTGTCGATTTCTGCTTTGTCTGCTTTTGCTAATTTTAAGCCAAATGACATGTTGTCATATAAGTTAAGGTGTGGGTAAAGAGCGTAAGACTGGAATACCATACCAACACCACGTTTGGATGGTTCGACGTCATTCATGCGCTGGTCACCAATATACAAATCACCTGAAGTAATGTCTTCAAGACCGGCAATACAACGTAAAAGGGTAGATTTACCACAACCTGATGGACCTACGAAAACAACAAATTCACCTTCGTTGATTGTTAGGTCTACGTTCTTAGAAATCAGTACGTCGCCATACGCTTTACAAACATTTTTTAACGTGACACTCGCCATGTAGCTCGTCCTCGATCAATTTTTTATTATTCACCGCTCATCATTATATGAATTATCTAGCGAGCAGTAACAGTAGGAATCGGTAAGTTATTGCGGTTGGTAAGAAAAGTAGGGTAGCACTTCAATAAAATGTCCTGAATAGAAGTGCTACCCATCATAGCCAAGTACGAGTTTCTCTCCCCCACATTATTCGTGTTGTCTCCCCCGTGAAATAATTACCACAAACAACACCAATAATGACATTCCACTCGTCTGGCAATGCAAAACCAGCAAATCTTTTTCCTAATACGTAGGCACTGCTGGGAAAGGGTTCTTACCATCCACTCTTGGATGACTGAAGTTTGTAAGATTGTGCGAGGTGCGACATCCTCCTAATAGAAATAATTGTAGGGGGAGTAGGTAGGGAGGAGTAAAAAAGGAGGAGGAATAAAGCAGTTGGTCGGAAATCACATTATTGCACCACCTAAAGTTGAAACCGATCACAGGAAGTATCCGTTTTGTGATTTGAGTCTCTTACCCTTGGCGATTTAGATCACGAAAATACGTCATAATTGTAAGGGCGTAGGGATTAGGAGGATGAGACATATTGGATTATTTCAGATGATATATGTCGAAATACGGCTGAACCTCAATGGACTAGCCCTACATCAAAAATATAAAAAGGATACGAACATGAAAAAGTTAAGCGCTGTAGCACTAGGTACTCTTGTTGCTTTGGGTTCTTTTGGTGCTAATGCTGCCATCGAAGAAGGACAACTTACTATCTGGATCAACGGCGACAAAGGTTACAACGGCCTTGCTGAAGTTGGTAAAAAATTCGAAGAAGACACTGGCATTAAAGTGACAGTGGCTCACCCAGATGGCCTTCAAGACAAATTCCCTCAAACTGCAGCGACTGGTGACGGTCCTGACATCGTATTCTGGGCTCACGACCGTTTCGGTGGTTACGCAGAAGCTGGCCTGCTAGCAGAAATTAAACCTTCTAAGAACATTCAAGAAGGTATTGTTGATTTCGCTTGGGATGCTGTACGTTACGACGGTAAATTGATCGGCTACCCAGTTGCGGTTGAGTCTCTATCTCTAATCTACAACAAAGACCTAGTTCCAAACCCACCGAAGTCTTGGGAAGAAGTTGCAGCGCTAGATGCAAAACTTAAAAAAGACGGCAAGTCTGCAATCATGTGGAACCTAAAAGAACCGTACTTCACTTGGCCACTAATGGCTGCTGATGGCGGCTACGCGTTCAAATACACTTCTGAAGGTTACGATGTTAAAGACGCAGGTATCGCGAAAGAAGGCGTTAAAGACGCAATGAGCTTCGTAAAAGGCTTGGTCGACAAAGGCGTAATCTCTGCAGATATGGACTACTCAGTATCTGAGTCTGCATTCAACCAAGGCAAAACAGCGATGACGATCAACGGTCCATGGTCTTGGGGCAACATCGAGAAGTCTGGCGTTAACTACGGCGTGACTACGCTACCTAAGTTCCAAGGTCAATCTTCTAAGCCATTCGTTGGTGTTCTAACGGCTGGTATCAGTACTGCGTCTCCAAACAAAGACCTAGCGGTTGAGTTCATTGAGAACTACCTACTAACAAACGACGGCCTACGTATGGTTAACAACGATAAGCCTCTAGGTGCGGTAGCGCTTAACTCGTTCCAACGTGAACTAGATTCAGATACTCGTATCGCTGCGACTATGGATAACGCGATGAACGGCGAAATTATGCCAAACATTCCTCAAATGAACGCATTCTGGGGCGCGGCTAAGAACGCAATCATCAACGTAGTTGATGGTCGTCAAACTGTCGATGCAGCATTGGCAGACGCAGAAAAACAAATGACTAAATAATTAAGTAAGACCTTTTTAAGGAGGGGGCAACTCCTCCTTACTTTTCTATATTTATTCTATATTCGCTAGCAGGTTCCCTATGCAGTCAGTTCAAGGTACAAATGCTATGACAGCACCAGAAGCCAGCCTTCCGAGCAGCAAAAAAGTGTTCATGAAATGGTCACTTTTAGGCACAGTCGGCATTATCAATGGCTACGCAACAATCCTTATGTATTCACGCGGTGAGATTGCGTTTGCACTACTTACGATCATTCTTACCGCTTTAGCGTTGTTCATCTTTGGTAGTAAAAAGACGTACGCACACCGTTACATCTACCCTGGTATCGCAGGGATGATCCTTTTCATTCTTTTCCCTCTGGCGTACACCATAGGTTTGGCGTTTACCAACTACAGCGCGAAAAACCAACTCTCTTTTGATCGTGCGCAGAGCGTACTTTTGGACAGAACTTATCAAAGTGGTGATAGCTACCCGTTCACTTTATATAAAACGGATCAAGGACATCAGCTTGTGGTTGAAAAAGATGGTGAGCTACTTGCTACGCCCACTTTTCAACTAGATAGCCTCTCAGCATCGGATCTTGACCTATCGCCAATTGAAGAAGCAACGGGCGAGAAAGAATCAATCAAGACGATTGTTAAGAGCCGTAATACGTTGAGCAGTGTTGATTTGCATCTGCCGAGCGGTGAAGACATCCGCATGAGCGGGTTACGTAAGTTTGCGGCAGTTGTGCCTTTGTACACGCTGCAAGAAGACGGCGAAACGCTTTACAACAATCGTACTGAAGAGACGTTACGTCCAAATATGGAAGTAGGTTACTACCAACCTGTCGATGAAAATGGTCAGTTTGTTGGTAGCACAGTGTCTCCTGGCTTTGTGGTGAATATTGGCACGCACAACTTTGAGCGTGTGTGGAAAGATGATGGCATCAAAGAGCCGTTTATCAGTATCTTTATCTGGACGATTGTGTTCTCGGCACTCACCGTACTATTTACGCTTGTAATTGGTCTTGTTCTAGCAAGTGTTGTTCAGTGGGAAGCATTAAAAGGCCGCTCGGTTTACCGACTCTTACTGATTCTGCCTTATGCGGTACCGGCGTTTATTTCTATCTTGATCTTTAAAGGTTTGTTTAACCAAAGCTTTGGTGAGATCAACATGCTTCTGGAAGGTTTGTTCGGTATTAGCCCAGCTTGGTTCTCAGACCCATTCATGGCGAAAACCATGATTCTGATTGTGAACACGTGGCTTGGTTTCCCTTACATGATGATTCTATGTATGGGTCTACTAAAAGCGATTCCTGATGATTTATATGAAGCGTCAGCAATTGATGGTGCGAACTTTATTACTAACTTTACTCGTATCACGCTACCAATGATGTTGAAGCCGTTAACACCACTGTTGATTGCGAGCTTTGCCTTCAACTTCAACAACTTCGTGCTTATCCAGTTGTTGACAGGCGGCGGTCCAAACATGATTGGTACGTCAGAGCCTGCGGGTTACACAGACCTATTGGTAAGTTACACCTACCGAATCGCATTCGAAGGTGCAGGCGGTCAAGACTTCGGTCTAGCAAGTGCAGTAGCAACACTTATCTTCCTATTGGTTGGCGCATTGGCACTTATCAACCTACGCGTAACTAAAGTAGCTCAGGACTAAGGAGAGATTACAATGGCAATGGTACAAGGTAAGTCATTAAAGTATCGTGTTTGGGCTACTCATATTGCGATGTGGGCATTCTTGGCACTGATTATTTTCCCTTTACTGATGATCATCGCGATTTCATTCCGTGAAGGTAACTTTGCAACGGGTAGCCTGATCCCAGACAACCCAACGCTTGATCATTGGAAATTGGCATTAGGTTTCTCGGTGACGAACCCAGACGGTACAGTTACACCGCCACCATTCCCAGTCATGACATGGCTGTGGAACTCAGTAAAAGTGGGTGGTATTTCTGCAATCCTAATCGTGGCGCTATCAACCACATCAGCTTATGCGTTTGCTCGTATGAAGTTCAAAGGTAAGAACACTATCCTAAAAGCGATGATGATCTTCCAAATGTTCCCTGCGGTATTGGCATTGGTTGCTCTATACGCGTTGTTCGACAAATTGGGTCAGTACATCCCATTCCTTGGTCTCAACACGCACGGCGGTCTGATATTCGCTTACTTAGGGGGTATCGCACTGCACGTTTGGACGATTAAAGGCTACTTCGAAAGTATTGACTCTTCGTTAGAAGAAGCGGCGGCACTGGATGGTGCGACACCATGGCAAGCATTCCGTTTGGTATTGCTGCCACTGTCTGTGCCAATCCTAGCGGTAGTATTCATCTTGTCGTTCATCATGGTAATTGGTGAAGTTCCTGTAGCATCACTACTACTTTCTGATGTAGACTCGTACACACTTGCAGTGGGTATGCAGCAATACCTATATCCACAAAACTACTTGTGGGGTGACTTTGCTGCAGCTGCTGTACTTTCAGCAGTGCCAATCACTGCCGTATTCTTACTTGCTCAACGCTGGTTGGTTGGTGGTCTAACCGCTGGTGGTGTGAAAGGATAATCTCTTGTGGTCTGAGATTGATAAGAATAACTAGAAAAGGGCGACCACATGGTCGCCCTTATACGTAGCACGGATATTACAATTTTGGTTTGGCCGCCGATCAGTAATATCTTGGCTTTTATTGGCGTTACGCATAGCTGGCTGTTAGCTTAGTTCCTTACGATTCAATCACTAACAGTTTTTGTAACCATAACCTGAGTTTAGACTCAGGTTTTTTTATACTTGTTAAATACAGTTGTTCAATAAGCAGATAAAGATTAGCGGCTTTGCAATGGATTACACAGGGCTTGAATAATGCCCTGCGTAGCACTTCACATAAATAACCTGAGTTCAGGTATCAGTAAAATTGAGGTAGGTAAGGATTAAAACTCTCGACTGGAGGGGGCACATCCAACGTATTGAAGCAGCGTGTATAAGCTTTCTTGCTGTAGTGCGACGCGACGAAATAAATTTGCAAAGGTGACATCACCGCCAAAGCAGGTTTGAATGTAATGGTTAATTTCTGTTTCGTTATACCCCTCGACGTACATGGTTCTTACCCACTGGTACTCGACCGCTTTTAAATTGGTCAACGTCTCTTCACTTAAGGTCGTTTCTTTTAGTCTCAAGATCCAAACTCTATCCAACTCCAAAATAGTGGAAGGATTTAAGCAAAGCTAGGTGAAGGATTTATGACAGAGGAGGCCGAGTGTGAAGCAAATGGCAAAACCATGATGTTGCTCCACACTCTGATTATAAGTAACGTTGAGGTAGTCAATAGCGTTCTTAACGGATGTAGGTTACTTGAGATACTTTACGTGCGCTTCCATCTCTTCCCCGATTTCTTTGCGCATGTTCATAAGGCGGATAGCGGATTGTTCCAAGGCTTTATCTTCATCAGACTCTGGAACCCATTTCGGCACGTCGGTTGGTTTTCCGTTCTCATCTACAGCAACCATAATAACGATACAGTGGGTGGTGAGTCTGTTTTTCATTTGTTTTGGGTCACTGGCTTGCACGTCAATCGCGATGTGCATTGAGCTTCGTCCGGTATAAATGACTTTCGCGCTAACTTCGACTAAGTTGCCGACATGAATCGGCGCAACAAAACGAATACCACCTGCGTATGCAGTAATGCAATATTTGCCACTCCACGCTGCAGAGCAGGCGTAGGCTGCTAAGTCGATCCATTTCATTACGGCACCGCCGTGCACTTTTCCGCCGAAATTGACGTCACTGGGTTCTGCTAAAAAGCGAAGGGTAATGTCTCTTTGACCACTGCTCATCTGTCTTTCCTTGATGGGTTATTGTTTTCCCAATTTAGCAGCAAGATGAATTTTCGGGAATAGCGAATGAAACAAAATATTAACTTTTATTCGAACGCTGAAAACAAAAAGCCACAGCGTAGTTCTGTGGCTTGGGGAACTGGGATTAATTGGCGGTGGAGGCAATCTCAGAATTGGGCAATGGCTTTCTGTGTCGTATTTTTATTTGCGACAGGATAACGCCAGAGATGACTAACAGCCCACCAATAATGTGGTAAGCGTAAATTTTCTCACCAATCAACGTTGAAGCAAGTACGACAGAAACCACGGGCATTAAGTTCATGAACATGGCACTTGAATCAGCGCCAATTGAATCAATCGCTTTCACCCACATTAACGGCGCAAAAATGGAAGCCGCAATGCCAGCATAGGCGATTAATGGTAGCGCGCCTTGGCTTGGTAACAGTTGCTCACTAGAGAGCCAAAGTGGTGTAAGCATCACAACCGAGAAGAAGCCTTGCATGTAAACCAGAGTCAAACTACTGAAAGGCATCTTCCAGCGTTTTAGCAGCACGCAATAAGCCGCGTATACCATGGCTGCAATCAGCATAAGGCTATCACCTTGGGTCATGTCTTGATGTAAAAAGTAGGTGATATCACCATGACCAAGCATAAACGCCAAGCCGCCGAGCGAAATCACACCACCGACGATACTTAACATTGATACAGACTTGCCTAACAGAGGAACACTTAAAAATACACTGATCAAAGGAACCAAAGAGGTAATCAGTGCCATGTTGGAAGCCGTTGTCGTTAAACCAGCGTAGTAGCCAAGTGATTGGTTGAGTACCATGCCAAGTAACGCAAGAAATGCCAGCTTAGTTAAGTAAGGTCGAATAATTTGTCGTTGTTTGATGATCGCAGGTAGACAAAATGGAGTTAGAAGTACCATTGCGACAAACCAACGATAGAAACTCATCGCACTTGGTTCAATGGCGCTTGCTGCCATCTTATTCACAATTGAGTTACCACCCCAAATCATAACGGTGAAAAACGGAAGTAAATAAATCATGAGAACCCTATAGCACAATTATTGATGGCGCTAGTCTGGCAGGTCTTTATAATAAAAAGTATCTCTTAAAAGACATCGTAAGCGATAGGAAGACAATTTTGAAAAAGAGCGCCAGAAATCTTCATCCCTCATTATCAATCGACCGCGCACCATCGGATGTATTTATGAATTTTGAAGCCTTTCTCTCTAATACAGAAACGCGAATTCATAGCCATCCTTGGGGGCAAGTGCAGCTGATCAGCGGTGGGATCCTAGAGATGGATGCAGAAGATACAAGATTTCTAGCGCCTCCGCATCTTGCAATTTGGGTTCCTGCTGGTATCCGTCATACTAGTTACAACCGTAAACCTATCGAATATTGTTCTTTGAACATTGCCCCTGAATTGACAGCGCACTTTCCTACCAAAACGAGTCTGATCAAAGTGACTCCAATCGTGTCGTCCATTATTGAGGACTTTCGCCAACGAGACATTAACGTGGCGCAAAGTGATGAAGACAAGCGCTTGGTCCAGGTGTTATTGGACCAGCTTGCAAAGCAAGAAGTGGAACACCACTTTTTACCAACGACCGATAACAAGTATCTTGAACCGATCTTAAAAGCAGTAGAAGAATCGCCGACGGATGAGATCAGTTTGGCGGAGTGGGCGGAAAAAGTGCATACCACAGAACGCACGTTGGCGAGACACTGTCAGAGTGAGTTGGGCATGAGCTTTACTGAGTGGCGTTTACGTGTGCGTTATTTGCATTCTATGGAGTTGTTGCGTAAAGGGCAGACCGTGAAAGAAGTCGCGCTAACGTTAGGTTATAACCAAGCCAGCCCTTTTATCGCGATGTTCAAGAAATACTCCGGCATGACACCGGAGCAATATAAGAACCGCTTATTATAACTGAGCCAGAACGTAATCTAGACCACCGACCACGGCTGCAACTTGCGCATCGTTGCACTCTTCGTCGGTCACCGTTGGGCTGTCTGGGTACACTTCCGTTGTCGTGCCGTAAACGCAATTTGTTACGCCGCCACACAGACCCAGCTTCACCATTGGGTAGTTGATAACGCCAAACTGTACGACTGGTGAACCAATGATTTCGCCATTTTCATCTGCAGGTGCAATGTGAGTCACTTTCGCAACCGATTCAATCACCGCTTTTTGAAACTCGGGTTGAGGGTTTTCACTATCTCCAACTGTGTAAAAACCGTCTGGGATCATGCCCTCGATGTACTCAATGCCATCACGAGCGGCAAGCGCAGGACGGAACTCTGTTTCATCGGAGTCTGTCGTCTCGTGCAAATCAATGTGCATTAATACATCGCCTAATGTCGCAACGAGCTTCATGAGGTTGGCGGATTCTTCGGCGGGGCTATCCTTATAGAAAGAGCGGTTTGGATCAATCGCGTTTGGATTCCAGCGGTTGATCACCTCGTAACCCCAAGGGCTCACGCAAGGTGCAACGACAATATTGAAATGCTCTGCGTAGCGCTCTGCTTCTGTTTCTACAAACTTTAAAGCGCCATGTATACCGCTGGTTTCGTAACCGTGCACGCCGCCTGTGACCAATACAATAGGCTTCGTTGAATCCCAATTGCGAGTTTTGATACAAAACAGAGGGAAACGTGCCTCGTTGTATGAGAGCGCACCATATTGTTCAACATCAAAACGCTCGCGTAGGGCATCGATTTTACTGACGACTTCATCTTGGTAGCTACGTTTTACTTCTTGCGTTGCTAACCAAGCTTTACGTTCCTCTTCGCTCCAAGGTTGGCCAGGGGTACCGATTGGGTAAATGTATCCACTTTTCATCTATACTTTTTCTTTTGACTGCTGAAAGGTACCACAAGACTAGACCTGTCTTATCTTAACGGCAATATAAAACACCATTTGGCATAGTATTCTTTGCAAAATCATCACTTTGATGAGTGATTTATTGGTGTTACATTTTGTTACTTACTCAATTTCATATAAGAGACAAAAAATGGCTGGAGCAAGTTTACTCACACTGTTGGATGATATTGCCACGGTACTCGACGATGTCGCCTTAATGTCGAAAATGGCGGCAAAGAAAACCGCAGGTGTGTTGGGTGATGACCTAGCGTTAAACGCTCAACAAGTGTCTGGTGTTGCATCTGAGCGAGAAATTCCAGTGGTTTGGGCGGTTGCGAAAGGCTCGTTCAAAAACAAATTGATTTTAGTTCCTTCAGCATTGCTAATTAGCGCGATTATTCCATGGCTTATCATGCCATTATTGCTAATTGGCGGCTTGTTTCTCTGCTTTGAAGGGGCAGAAAAGGTGCTTGAGAAAGTGTTCCCTCACTCGCATCCGCACGAAGAAAAAGAAGAGTTAGTTAATACTGGCGAGTCGATAGAAGAGTATGAAAAACGCAAAGTTGCTGGTGCGATTCGAACGGACTTTATTCTTTCAGCGGAAATCATTGTGATTGCGTTGGGTACCGTGACTGGGGCGAGCCTTGTGACGCAAATCTTAGTGGTGAGCTTAATTGCAGTCATCATGACCATTGGTGTTTATGGCTTAGTAGCAGGCATCGTGAAATTGGATGACTTGGGCTTCTACCTTGAAATTCGCTCAAAAGGTAAGGGCTGGATGGCGAAAGTCGGCAGTGCTTTAGTTGCTTTCGCACCAAAGCTGATGAAGTTGTTAACGATTGTGGGAACTGCCGCGATGTTTTTAGTCGGCGGGGGGATTGTTGTGCACAACGTACCTGCCATTCATCACTTTGTAGAGCCGATTATTATGAACTTTAGTGGTCATTCGGTTGCTACAGCGATTCTGCCTATTTTGCTTAACGGCATTATCGGCTTTGTGGCGGGTTTGATTGTGGTTGCTGTGTGGACTGCTGTAGAAAAAATTCGCGGCCACTAGTAATCACAGCTCAAAACAAGAAAAGAACAACAAGGGTCATGACTTCTTTTCACAGAAAGGCATGACCCTCTTTTATGGATGGAACGTCAATAAAGTACTTACTTCACTTTCCATTCGATCTGTTCATTTGCTCGAATAGGCACAACGATATCATTGCCAAATGGCATCGTTTCCGGCACATCCCAAGCGGATTTTTCTAACGTTACCGTATCTGTGTTGCGCGCAATGCCGTAAAAATCAGGACCATTGAAGCTTGAAAACGCTTCCAAGTTTTCCAGCTTGCCTTCATTCTCGAATACTTCTGCATAAAGCTCTAGCGCTGCGTGTGCAGTGTAAGAACCAGCACAACCGCAAGCGGACTCTTTTGCCCCTTTCGCATGTGGTGCCGAGTCTGTACCTAGGAAAAACTTCTTGCTACCACTAGTTGCTGCTTCGATCAGCGCTTGCTGGTGGGTTCCGCGCTTAAGAATTGGCAAACAGTAGAAATGAGGTTTAATACCACCCACAAGCATATGGTTACGGTTGAAAAGAAGATGGTGAGCAGTGATGGTAGCAGCTACGTTATCTGAGGCGTTATTAACGAAGTTTGCTGCGTCGGCGGTAGTGATGTGTTCTAGAACGATTTTAAGATTAGGGAAGTCATTGACGATAGGAGCGAGGACAGTATCAAGGAATTCTTTCTCTCGGTCGAAGATATCAACATCGTGATGTGTTACTTCGCCATGAACCAGAAGTAACATTCCGACTTCTTCCATTGCTTCGAGAACGTGGTAAATGTTCTTCGCATTGGTCACACCGGAATCTGAGTTTGTGGTAGCGCCTGCAGGATAAAGCTTGGCAGCAACAATGTTTCCGGTGGCTTTAGCCTTACGTATTTCATCTGGTGTGGTGTTGTCTGTGAGGTAAAGCGCCATCAAAGGTTCAAACTGTTCGCCATGTTGCTCTTTTAGAATTCGGTCACGGTAGGCTAGGGCGAGCTCAGTTGTAGTAACTGGTGGGACGGTATTTGGCATGATCAGCGCACGGCCATTGTAGCGGCTGATGTCGCGAACGGTGTCTTTAAGAACTTCCCCATCGCGTAAGTGAACGTGCCAGTCGTCAGGACGAGTGATTGTCAGTGTTGTCATTAATTGCTCCCACCATTGAAAAGTTGTCTGATTGGAGCCTAAGCGCCGTATTTGCTTTTGAGCAAACGCTTGCGCTTAGGCGACAGGATGATAGAGGAATTGCCCTCACATTTCATCCCATTTTTCACTTTTCTACAGAGTGAGAGTGTAAGTGGTTACTTCATTGTTAACCAAAGCGCGTGGATCGTACCTGGTAGAAAGAAGAAACACGTCAAGATTAGGTTGATCAAAAAGTCTTTGTTCAAACCTTTCTCCATAAACACCGCGACGGGTGGAAGAAAGATACATAACAAAATCAGAACCAGTTTTCTTGTATCCATAATTAAGCTCCAAATCAATAAATGGGGGCAGTGATAACTCAGATGAATTATGTGTGCCGTATCACACTTTATCAAACGGTATTTGGTCAGAACGGTGTTAAAAAACGCGAATGTTGAGTGTAGTAAATACTTGTCGCTCAAACCAAATTTATAAGAATAACATTCAGAAAAGTTGAGTTGGATGAAGCGGCAGTAGACTCTGCAACTTAATGTGATTTGGGTATACAATACTGCAACAAATAAAAAACACCCTGTAGGAAGAAGGCCATGTCGCAACCCGTTTTATCCCAAATTAATGTTTTTCCGGTTAAGTCAGTTGGCGGATTATCGCTGTCGTCCGTATGGGTTGAGAAGCAAGGATTGAGCTTCGATCGTCGCTTTATGATTGCGAAAGCTGATGGCTCGATGATCACTGCGCGAAAGTATCCGCAAATGGTAACCATTAAGTCTGCCTTATTATCCGATGGGGTTGTGTTTAGCAGTTTGGGGATGGAGCCGCTTAAAATCCGTTATCAAGACTTTAAAATGCAGGAAACGCCAGCAACAGTTTGGAAAGACACCTTTACTGCATATACCACCACAGATGATGCAGATGATTGGTTTAGTCGTGTATTGGGTCAACGTGTTGAGTTGTTGTTTAGTGGTGAGCAATCTAATCGTGTTCGCGAAAAGCTAGGACAAAACGTTAGCTTTGCCGATGGTTATCCGGTGTTAGTGATTAGCCAGGCTTCCCTTGATGAACTGAACCGAAGAAGCTCTGAGCAACACTCTATGGATCAGTTCCGTACTAACTTAGTGGTCTCTGATACCAAGCCGTTTGAAGAAGATTCATGGAAGCGCATACGAATCGGTGAGGTAGAGTTTGAGTCTCTCAAACCTTGCGAGCGCTGTATCCTGACTACGGTGAATACTCAAAGAGGCACGTTCCGAGAGAGCAAGGAGCCACTTAAAACCTTACAACAGTTCCGTGCAAATGATGTCGGTGGTGTGTTCTTCGGGCAAAATCTTGTCGCGCGAAATGAAGGCATTATTCGTCAAGGCGATAAAGTTGAAGTATTGGAGTACAAAGAGCCGGAGTTTTACGCAGATAACTCGCCAGTGCGCATGACGTTAACATGTGTTGAGCGTGAAGAAATCGCCAAAGACTTCGTGACCTTATGGTTAGAACCAAACAAAGGTTCTTTACCTAATTACTTGCCAGGACAACACCTGCCAATAGAAGTGAATATTGATGGTAAGAAAGTAGGTCGACGCTATACGCTATCATCCAGTCCGTCTCGTCCGGGTCGCTATGCTATTTCTGTTAAGCGTATTGCAGGTGGAAGAGTCTCTAATTCGCTCTTAGACAATTTACAAGTCGGTGATGTTTTAGAGGCAGAACAACCTGATGGCCAGTTCCACCTAAAAACTCATGAAGCGCAGCCTTTATTGTTACTCTCTGCAGGCAGTGGAGTAACACCAATGCTATCGATGGTACGTTACTTAGCGGATCATAATCAGTTGGAGAACGTGGTTTTCTACCATCAATGTCGTACCGAAAATGATATTCCTTGTCGCTCTGAGTTGGAGCAGTTAAAGCGTAAGCACCCGGGGTTAGAAGTGAAAATCTGCTTGACGCAGCCTGCCGTTGATTGGTTTGGGTTAAAAGGGCGTTTAAGTTTGTCACACATTAAGCAAATCAAAGATATTGAACAGCGCCAAGTGTTTGTGTGTGGTCCTGATGGTTTTATGGAGAAAGCGAAAAATCTCCTACTAAGAAAAGGGCTGCCAGAAGAAAACTACCATCAAGAAGCGTTTGGCGTATCTTCAGTCACTTCAAGACCAGAGAAGAGCATAGCGATCGATTTTAATGGGACGAAAGTTGTAGGGAATAATCAGAAAACGTTGTTAGATCAGCTTGAAGACGCAGGGAAGGTTGTTAGCAATAGCTGCCGTGCTGGCTTATGCGGCGCGTGTAAGGTTCAGCTTACGTCGGGTCAAGTACATCATCCGGACGTGCCTGCGTTGACAGATGAGGAACGTGCGATGGGAACCGTATTGGCGTGTTGTGCTGTTCCAGAGACGGACGTGACGGTAACAAACTAAGCGAGAAGGCTCCCGGGTTCTCAATAAAAACGCTGCTAACTTTAGCAGCGTTTTGAGTTTAAAAGTGAACGAAAAATATCGCTTAGTCGTAAATCGTCGGGATTGGCTGACGTTTGTGCTGCGTAGCTTTGTAAATCGCTACCAGACGATCACTCACTTGCTGTGGAACGGGTTTGCCTTCTAAGAAGTCATCGATCTGTTCATAAGTTAAGTTCAGAGCATCTTCATCTGCTTTTTGCGGCTCTAGTTCTTCTAGATCTGCCGTTGGTACTTTCTTAACAAGTAGTTCTGGTGCGCCTAATGTTGCAGCCAACTCGCGGACTTGACGCTTGCTTAAACCAAATAGAGGGGCAAGGTCGCACGCGCCGTCACCAAACTTAGTGTAAAAACCAGTGATGTTCTCTGCTGAGTGGTCTGTTCCCAATACTAAGCCACCAACGTAACCAGCGATTTCATATTGTGCAATCATACGAGCTCGCGCTTTTACGTTACCTTTTACGAAATCAATTTTGTCGGCTTCAGTCGGAAGCAGGCCCGTCCCTTGCAACGCGGTATCAGTCGCCGCATGCAAACCGTCAACACCATCTTTAATGTTCACAGACACAGAGTGTGTTGGCTTGATGAAAGAGAGTGCCAGTTGCGCTTCATCTTCATCTTTTTGCTCACCGTAAGGCAGACGTACTGCGATAAACTGATATTTGTCAGTACCAGATTCCGCATTCAATTGTTCTACTGCAAGCTGGGCAAGGCGACCTAACGTGGTTGAGTCAACACCGCCACTAATGCCAAGCACGAGTGACTTACAACCTGCTTCTTGTAGCTTACGCTTAATAAAAGCAATACGGCGTTCAATTTCAAAATGCGGATCAATTGAAGGGAGTACACGCATTTCATCACGGATGGATTGTTCCATTTAGGGTTCCTTTTCCTGCAAATATTTCAGACACCAAAGCCCGCTTGCTCAAATGTTGATAAACCATGCAATTGAGACTGATAAACACGACTTTAGGGTCAAAAGCTGTAAAGATTAGTAGTATCATACCGAAATCATCAGATTAGAAAACTCTCTTCAACCAGGTAATCACCGGATATGAAAAAAATCGCCATTTTTGGTAGTGCATTTAACCCACCTAGTTTAGGGCATAAAAGTGTTATTGAGTCATTGAGCCACTTTGACCTTGTGCTACTTGAACCTAGCATTGCACACGCTTGGGGCAAGAATATGCTCGATTACCCAACTCGGTGCAAAATGGTTGATGCATTCATCAAAGATATGGGGCTTTCTAATGTTCAGCGTTCTGATGCAGAGCAAGCTTTATACCAACCCGGACAAAGTGTGACAACCTATGCGTTGTTAGAAAAAATTCAAGAAATCTACCCAACAGCCGATATAACTTTTGTCATAGGTCCTGATAATTTCTTCAAATTTGCTAAATTTAGTAGAGCAGAAGAGATTATGGAACGTTGGACTGTTATGGCGTGCCCTGAAAAAGTAAAAGTCAGAAGCACGGATATACGTAACGCATTGGTTACGGGTGAAGACATAAACGCCTACACAACCCCGTCCGTCTGTGAATTGTTGCTTAACAAAGGCTTATACAAAGAAACATTATCTGGGAACTGAGAGGTCAGATTTTCATGGTCAGATTAGCCGTATTTAGTGCATGTGCGCTGCTTGTGGTCACACAAGCTCATTCTGCGTGTAACTATTTTTCTGATCGTTCTGTTGTGTTTGAAGATAACACCCTTCCTATCTGTGAAGAAATTTTAGATTCCATTGGCGTATTAAGTACGGATGCGTTGATTTGGTATGCTGCGGAAGCGAAATTCGAAGGGCCAACAGAAAACTATTGGGAAGAGTGGGCGATTAAGCCGGAAGACACACCACTCCTAACCCAAAATCTAGAAAAGAATTATTTTGGGCTTGGTTTTTGGATGCCGGAAGAGCTCCGAGACGAAGAGAGCAAAATGGACACAGAAGAGTGGCTCCGTAGTCATGGCCTGATGTTCAGCGTGGGTTTTGGTGATAAATCCGACGGACAGCCAAGAATGCGATTTGATTATCGTTGGCACGAATATTACGACGCTGACTGGATGATGCAGATTGAAGTTCCCTTCTAGTCACCTTGAGCGAACATAAAAAGGGCGTACATCATCCATGTACGCCCTTTTTATTTTTATCTGAGTCTCTATTTTCTGCGCGCGTCACTCTGCGTAATACTGAAAAGATCGCTCTTTAGAATGCGAGTTATAGCGCTTCTCCAAAGACCAAAAAGCAAAGTTGCTCATATTCTTCTGTATTACCCGCAAAAAGCGTATCGACAATCTGCTCTTCTTTCTTTCCCGACAGCTTCATTTTTCTTGCTTCACGGAGTGTCAGTACCAAGCACAGCTCCTTAGAAATGTCCATGTCACAACCAGGCGTCCACTGATTGATGGTTTTTGTTAACGTTGAGTGCGCTAGTTTCGGAGAGAGAGTCAATACTTCATGTCTTACTACCGTCAGTAGATCGGTTTGCAGATCTGAGCGCTCGGCTGTTGTTGCTAGTTTCTCGACGAGGGCTTTTAGCAGCGGTGAAGGTTTCACAAACCCTGCTTGTTGTGAGAAGTCATCATTTAAACGCACAGAAAAATCACAACGATATACACGAGAATTAGGTAAAAAGGTGAGGGAGCTCAAACATCCTTGAGGAATCCAAAAATATTGGCCTGGTTCAATGGCATACTCCTGCTTACCCAATTTAATGACGGCTAACCCTTCGACGACAGACAGCAGACTGTGCTTCAGTGCTTTTTTGCGCGCAGCTACTTCAAGAAAGGGGTATTTAGCGTCGTGAAATTCAATTGCGTAGTTCATTATGAGTACCAGTGTTTTTTGGCGCTAAGGGTAACGTTAAACCTATACGATTCCAACCAGCTGAGAGAATTTTTTAGCATGAGAAATTGTAGCTTAACTGGTATGACCATGTTAAAAGTATGGGTTGAAATGCTGCTTGTCAGCAAAACTATGCGTAAAATGTGCCAGCTTTTTTTGATATGTAATGAACAATGACTGCCAATACCGATCCTTATATTGAAATTCGTCCTTACAATGACGAAGAAATTCCAGCAGCGCTGGATCGTCTAATCCAAGATGATGAATTTATCACTGCTATTCTCGATCATCGCTTTGCTAATAAAGCAGCGTGGTTTAAAACGCTAATGAGCCCGATCCTGCGCATCTACCTGAAAGCTAAATGGAGCAAGCTTGATTCTGTAGAAGCGATTCAGATTGAAGTGAAGAAGTATCTGAAAGATACATTGAATAAGACAACGGATGGCGTCACTTTTTCTGGTTTGGATAAGCTGGATAAAAACACGTCGTACTTATTCGTTTCTAACCACCGTGATATTGCGATGGACCCTGCGCTAGTAAACTATGGCTTGTACCAAAGTGGGCACCGTACAGTTCGTATTGCGATTGGTGACAACCTGCTGAAGAAGCCATGTGCGACTGAATTGATGCGACTCAATAAAAGCTTCATCGTTAAGCGCTCTGCTAAGGCGCCTAGAGAAATGATGAAAGCATTAGGACAACTGTCGAGCTACATTAAACACTCGCTTGATACCGGTAATTCAATTTGGATTGCCCAAAAGGAAGGTCGTGCCAAAGATGGAAATGACTTTACTGATCCTGCGATTTTAAAAATGTTCCATGTTGAAGGTCGCAAGCAGAAGATCAGCTTTGGTGAATACACGCGTTCTTTGAAAATCGTTCCTGTCTCGATTGCCTATGAAAATGATCCATGTGACATTGCCAAAGCAAAAGAGCTGTACGAAAAAGCAGAAAATGGCCGTTATGAAAAAGGTGAATTTGAAGATATCGAAAGCATCATTCAGGGCATCATTGGTTATAAAGGCCGTGTGCATGTCGCGTTTGGTGATGTGATTGATCAAGAGTTTGAAACGCCAGAATCTCTTGCCGGCGAAATCGACCGCCAAATTCACAACAACTACAAGTTGTACCCAATCAACTTGCTAGCTGCTGGACGCGAAGATTCAAGCATCATCACAGAGGCGGTGAAGCGTCACCTCGCGGATAAATTGGAGCAGTTACCTGAAGGGGCAAGACCTTATTTGGTGGCGAGCTATGCCAACCCAGTGAACAATCAAGAGTAATATTCATCACTGAACTTGATGGATTATGAACGCCTTAAAGCCTCGGTTTCCCGGGGCTTTTTCTTGTCTGCTTTTTAAGGTGCAACAGCCCCGCCAAGGGTTAAATTGCTAGGCCACTTGGTGATCTTGTTACCACCTAAAAAGATATTCCCTTTCACCGTCATCGTGTCTGGAAATACTTGTAGCGCGGATCCTCCTATATAAAGGTTACCATCAACCACCAATCCTTCAGGAAGAGCAGAGATAGGAGTGCGAATAACACTTAAATCGCCTTTGACTCGAAGTTTAGCTGGGAGCGTTTTTAATGGTGTATCCGTCAAGTTCAGATAACCGCCGAGTTTGATGCCCCTAGGCCAGCTTTCGATCTTACTACCCAGTAGATTCGCATAACCTTTTATCTTTGTACCTGAGCGAATGGTTTTGAGCGCGCTGTTGGTTGCTTCCAAACTGCCTCCAACATCAAGCCCCTTAGGCAGCTTTTTGATCGGGGTTTGCGAGATATTTAAGTTGCCTTTGACCACTAACCCAGAAGGTAATTGGGTGTAAGGTTTGTTTCGTAGATCAAGATTACCGTAATTATCGGTGTGACCAAACTTAGAGTAGTAATCTAGCTCATATGCGTAAGATGAGAAGCAGAGCAGCATCAAAGTAAGGAAAAGGGAAACAATACGCATAGCCAGAGACTTAGTTAAACATAGAGATCTTAAGTGCTCATCTTATACTTAAATAGACTCATTATGCATACTTTGTTAACAGTTTTTGATTTATAGCCCAAGAACTTCAAATTAGGGCTTTATCTGAAAGCATACACGCTCTCACGATGCCGAGTTGCTTCAGTGTGCAAGTTAGGGAATGATTAAGTGATTGATTATATAGTTTATTTAAAAGTAAATGTGAGAAAAATATCAGTAGAGATATGAAGAATATGAGGTTCTGCCAAGAACTGAACAAGCGTCCTTGTTAGTATCATGAGCGTCTGAGGGAGATTTTCATGAAGTTAAAAAGAGTGTCTATTTTTGTCGCTGGTGTTGTAGCAGTACTACTATCTGGGGCCGCTTTTGCTAAATCATACAGTACGCCAGAAAGCAAAGCGCTGGTGGTCGCTGACGGCAAGGTAGGTCAGCGTATCTGTTACTACGATGATAAAGCCTACACCACCGGAGCCGTGATTAATGTTGAGGGTGTATTACTGATGTGTACAGCTGAGAACGATTTTGAAACGAATGGTTCGTTAAAGTGGGTGGTATTCAAAAAAGATAAATAAACACCAAAAAACGGTCTGTTTAATATTAGGATAACGGAAAAATAAAAAAGCGAGCACAGAGCTCGCTTTTTCCATTAACGCGCGAGTGAGCGAGTTTTTAATTCAAAGATAAGCTTTTCAGCACTTACTTCAAATTTGAATCGAGCCGTCGCTTGGTTTGACTCTTCTGTTATTTCAGAAACATTGTATTCAACATCAGCACATACTGATTTAGCGAGCTCAATGTATTTTTGTAGTTCAGACTCTAGCTCTGTTTTTGTCTGTGCGAAAACCGTTACGTCGGCAACTTCGTCACCTTCTTTGATGATGAAGCCAATCTCGCCTGCGCAGCCGCAAGCTTCACATACTTGGTTTTTTTCTAATTCGACACTCATAACGAATCCTCTTGTAAATACTAAGGGTATTCTATCAGGTATTTGATCTGTATCTACAAAAATGACGAGTTTTGAATAAAAAAAGAACAGAATAGGCGCTTGTTAAGTAAGGGTTAAAGATTGGATTACTAAATCATCAAGAACGTTAATGTGATATATATCAACATTTAAAATCAATTAACGAACATAGTGACGAGATTTCGCTCAGCCCAGTTGAACTAATGGACAATTTATAAGACTATTTCTTGATTGATTATTTTTAATAATTATCATTCTTGGTCTTTGAATAGTTTCGATGAATAATTGGCGCAAGGTTTTGATGAGACTAACTTTTCGCCTTATTTTGAGTAGCATGTATTGACAAAAACATAACTGCAAATTGCACATTACGCAGTGTAAAGACGTTATGATTTGGAACTTAACTTTATATTAAGTAGTCGCAGTACATATATCCAAACGGCCTTAATGCGCAGGTGTTAGCGGTTCAATTTTTAGGTTTCGCTTAACGAAGTGCCTTGGGCTAATTGGGTATAATGCTAAGAATGATTTCATTCTGGCCTCATTTAATAGTGAGTTAGATGGATTTACAAAGAGAAGAGCTTAAAATATGCCAAAGCGTAGTAAAGAAGATACCGAAATCACTATCCAAAAGATCATGGATGCCGTTGTTGATCAGCTACTAAGACTAGGTTACGACAAAATGTCGTACACGACTCTAAGTCAGCAGACAGGTATATCTCGTACCGGTATTAGCCATCACTTCCCTAAGAAAACGGACTTCACCGCCGCACTGGATGGCCGTATCTTTAAAATGTTTATTGAACACCTAGAGTTTGATAAAGGGCTAAGTGCATTTTCACAAAGTTGGATTAAAGCACTGGAAGATGCTGAGTTCCTCGCGATTTTACGACTGCTATTCCATCACATTGTCACGGCCGAAAATGCGCAAGAATTTGCTGCTAACGGTATTGACCGTTTATACAAAATGGTTGAAAGCCAGTTTGGCGCAGGTGGTGACAAAGAGCTCGAGTGGTTGATTGGTCGTTCATTGATCCAAATGAGTAAGTAATAGCAATTGAGAGCGCTAGATGAACACTTGTTTGCTGCTTTGGTTGTAAAGCCAAGGCAGAACACAGTAATTTTCTCGCCGCTCTTTTGAGCCCAAGATTCGATTAAATATCAAAGCAAAGGCCCGCAATATGATTATTGCGGGCCTTTGTCGTTTGGAAAGCAGAAGAGACGGCTCAGAAGAGATACACGCTAAGCGGCGGCGTGAACTTGAGGAAAGTCTAAAGTTGGATGTTTTGTCACGATGGAGCGGTAGCCATAAACGTGCTCAATGCGTTCTGGCGTCAGTGCATTCCATGGTGTGTCATCACAAACCAGTTTTCCGTTATGTAAAAGTACAAGTCGGTCTGCGTACTGGGAGGCTAAATTCAAGTCATGCAACACGACAACGACTGCGGCGTTCTGTATTTTCGCGGCCTCACGAGCAATCTTTAACGTGTTGTGTTGGTGGGCGAGATCTAACGCAGAGGTTGGCTCATCAAGCATCAAGATTCGTTCCTCGCCAGATTGGTGTAGCTGTGTCATCACGCGTGCTAGATGTAATCGTTGCTTTTCGCCACCAGATAAAGATGGGTAGAGGCTTTCTGCCAAATGCATTACATCGGTTTGTTCCATGTAATGTAAAGCTAACTTAGTTGTTTCTTTATTGGACAGCGATAGCGGAATCGCGCCTAATTCGACCACTTCTCTGGCTAGAAATGGGAAGGTCAAGGTACTGTGCTGTGGAAGCATCGCAATGTGTTTTGCGCTTTTTTCAGGCTCCCAATCATGCTTTTGTTTACCGAAGTAGGCGATGTCATGATTTGAAGAGATTTCACCACACAGAAGCTTGAGCAAAGTACTTTTGCCCGCACCGTTGGGGCCGAGTAGGGCGGTCACTTCACCAGCTCGGATATCAATATTGATGTCATCGAGAACAATTCGCTTGCCAAATTTCATCGAAATGTTTTTACCCGATAAAACGATCTGGTTCATTACAAAATCTTCCCTTTCTGCTGGAACAATAAGTAGATGAAGAAGGGTGCACCGATCAAGGCGGTCACGATACCGACGGGTAATTCTGCTGGTGCCACGGCAATACGAGCAAACATATCAGCAGCGGTAAGAAGCAGCGCTCCCATGAGTGCAGAGATTGGCAGTAGCGTTCGATGGTCGGGGCCTGCTAGCATGCGTCCTAAGTGAGGAATCACGAGCCCGATAAAACCAATTGCACCACTAATACTCACCGTGATACCAACCCCCAATGCAGAGAGCAAAATAAGCTGTCGTTTGAGTTTTTGGACCGGAACTCCCAAGTGTCTTGCTTCTGATTCCCCTAGCAGAAGAGCATTCAGCGCCATCGATTTTTTCTGGAACCAGAATAATAGGACGACCAGCGTGACAGCGGATAGGCCTATCCCCGACCAATTTGCGCCAGCTAATGAGCCCATCGACCAAAGTGTTAGATCTCGTAGCATCTGATCATCAGCAATAAAGTTCATGTAACCGATCGCCGCTCCTGAAAGCGCGCTGATGGCAACACCAGCTAACAACATAATCGTCACTGAGGTACCAAATTTACTTGTGCCGAGCTTATAAACGAGAATGGTCGTCAACGCACCACCTAGGAAAGCAAAAAGAGGCAGTGCAGCTAAGTTCATTAGATGCGGATAGTTTTGGCTAAACTCAGCAAATACAACAATAGCGAATGCACCACCAAGAGCAGCGCCAGCAGACACGCCAATGATGCCGGGTTCGGCCAACGGGTTGCGGAATAAGCCCTGCATAACCACGCCACAAATCGCCAAAATAGCCCCGATGAACATACATAAAATGGTGCGAGGTAATCGGATCTCATTAATCACCAACTGAATGTGAGGAGCGAGATCAGAACTGCTTCCTGTTAGGCTACGCAAACTGTCAGTGAAACTAATGCTCATTGGACCAACGGTAATAGAGGCGATAGCAACAAATGCTAAAAAGCCACTAAGTACGGATAACGTCGTTGAAAGGGAGATACGTCTTAACAACATGCCATGTCTCTATGGGTAAAGCAGCGTATTCAAACGCTCGGCTTCTGCAAGGCTTTTAAGACCCAAACCACCAACAAGGGCGTGACCGTCAATCGTGATGATATTTTTATTCATTCCCGCAGGTGTTGCGGCGAGAAGTGGCATTGCTTTTAAAATCGCATCGGCACCGCCCAGCGTTTCATAGCTGCGACCGCTAACGAGAATAACGTCAGGCTGCATCTCTACCATGGCTTCTGTGGATAAAGGCTTGTAAGAAGACAGCTGGTCAGCAGCTGGGTTTTGTCCTCCTGCTAGCTGGATAATTGCATCGGGTGTGGTTTCTGATCCTGCAACGTTCGCAGGTCGACCTTCATGGATGAGTAGAAACAGTACTTTCTTTTTCTGAGCTTGAGCAGGTTGATTTGCATTGAGTGCTTGAACTTGTGCTTTCACATCTTGCTTTAAATCTTCCGCTTTAGCCTGGCGATTCATAAGGTTCGCAATTTGATCGATACGTTGGTAAAGGCCCTCAACGTTGGCATCGGTATTGACGATTTCTACATCTACCCCCGCCGCTTTTAATTGGTTCAATGCCGTTTTCGGTCCCATCTCATCAGAGCCAATGACTTTTGTCGGACGTAAGGCGAGCAACCCTTCTGCTGAAAGGCGGCGATGGTAGCCTACTTTAGGCAGCTCCATGCCTTTTGGTAACTGACTGGTTACGTCGATAGCAACCAAGCTATCTTTGGCGTCGAGTTCAAGCAACAGTTCAGTGACGGCACTGCCTGCACTAACAACACGCTCTGATGATGGTGTTTCATTGGCAAAAAGTTGGCTACTCGCAAGTAGGGAAATGGCAGCCGTAACAACAGCATGAATGGTGGCACGTGTGTTCTTCATTTTGAAAGGATCTCTATCTTACTTATTTTTATGATGGCTCTTCAGTGAGTAACTGAGTTGCCTGAATTCCGTTTTCTTGTAAAAAGCCGAGAAGTTGAACTAGCGACTGAATGTTCGCGGTTTTTTCTGCTCCAATCACAATCGGTTTATCGCTTGATTTACTCTCTTCTAGCAGCGCGAGGGTAAAGTTGTCCCAATCGATGTATGTCTTGCCGTTAATGGCCCAGTAAGGCTCGTCTTTGAGAATATTTACCGTGATGGATTGCTTATCGACATCTGCAACGGCCTGAGATTCTGTACTCGGTAAATTGACATCTAATGAATCGAGCTTGACCGCTGCAGTTAACATCAGGAAAACCATTACGATAAAAATGATGTCCAACAGCGGTGTTAAATCTGGAGTTAAGTCGTTACGAGTGTTGTCTTGTGGCGTTTTAATCATTGTGCTTCTGCCTCGACCTTTGCAGAAGAGCGCACTGCTAATGTTGAATTGTCTGGCGACACGTGTTGCAGAGAGATACCTTCAAGCCATAAGTTGACATAGTTTAATGTGTGTTCGAGTTTGGCGATCACACGATCCGCCCACAAACCAATGATTTGTGCTCCTGAAATCGCAGGAAGGGCGATAATAAGACCTGCTGCAGTAGTGCGCATGGCCAAGCCTAGACCGTCTGCCAAATCATTCGGGGTGATATTCCCCGTTGAGACAGCGATGCCTTTGAACATCTCAATTAAGCCAAGTACCGTACCAAGCAAACCAATCAAAGGGCTAATGACGCCAATCAACGTCAGTAAGCGAAGGCCAGAATGCAGCTGATGACGTTTTTCTTGTAGCCAAATGCCTGCGGCATCTTCTCTTAGAGACTTTGAGAAAGAGTGATGGGCAAGCAACATGGCAACGCCACGATAAAGGAGCGGTCGCTTATGCGACAATTCTTCTGCAAGCGTCTCAAGATCGTTTCCATTCGTTGGGTCTAACCCAATGAGTTTTTGGCGAATGGCTCGTTTCCCGACGCCAAGGCTAATCAAAACGTGGAATAACCGCTCGGTAATGATCATGACGGTGAGGGCTGAGCAAATGATCAAAGGCCATGTCATTAGGCCAAGTTGAGTTTGTAATTCTTGTAGTTGTTCCATTATCCATCCAACTTAAAACGAACAGGTACTTGTACTCGGTGAGCCACTTTTAGCCCGCCCGAAATATGTGGTGTAAATTGCCACTGTTTGATGGCACGAAGCGCTGAGGCATCCAGCGATTCTGTGCCGGAAGACTCAATCAAAACCTGTTTAATTTGATTGCCATTTTCATCGAGCCATATTTCATATAAGGCTACGCCTTCGATACCGCGTCTTTGTGCAGATCTTGGGTAGCGAGGCTGAGTTGGTTGATTCACAAACGTTGGTTTGTCGACCAAAATAGGTTGAGACGTTGCCCCTTTGGATTGGCTCGCTGGCGCGGTTTGCTGAGCGACCATCTCTTTCTTCGCCGGTTCCGTTTTTTTCTTCGGTTTGGCTTCGGGCTGATTCTCTTGTTTTGTTACGGCTTTGGTTGGTTTAACCGTCTTAGGCTTAGATTGTTTAACTGGCTCTGTTTTTTTCTCCACTACCTTTTTCTTAACAGCGTCTTTCTTGACGACCTGTTTCTTTACGATCTTCTTTTCTGGCTCAGGCTGCTCCTGAGGCTCTTTTGGTGGCGCCACATTTTCTGGCGTGGATTTTTCGACGGTAGGTGGTGGTGCCGATACAAGGTTTAAACTTACCGAACTTGCTGGATTTCCAGCAGGCATCGCGAACACTTTCGTTTCTTGAGAAACAAAAAGAAGTGCGGCATGGATGGCAAGGGAAGCACCTCCTGCAATGACATATCTTTGTACGTTCACGGAATATCTCGGGAAACTATGAAAACTTGAGCAGATTATTACTCACAACCGAAATAAGATCAATTATCAATTGCATTATCATTACGCTCAAATTATGATTCTTGCAGATTTTTAAAGACCAGCCTCTACCCCTTATATGGTGGGAGCTAAGCGAGTATATATGAGCGTCGATATCGATAAATTTGACGAATCAGTGTTGGGAAGCGATAGCCCTGACCCATTGCGATTTGCCTTTGTTAAGAAACATTCGGCACACGCTGGCGGAGCGAGCGTGCCTGTACCTCCACCTCAGCAGCAGGCGATTTTTTCAAGCGTTACCGCTAACTCGGTTAAAGCGACCAATAAACGTTGTCTTTATATTCACGTTCCATTTTGTCGCGTACGTTGCACCTTTTGTAACTTCTTTCAAAATGCTGCGAGCCGCGCACTGGTTGATGAGTACTTTGACGCACTGATGCAGGAGCTCAAGGAGAAAGCTGCATTGCCTTGGACACAAAACGGTATTTTCCATGCTGTGTATATCGGTGGTGGAACGCCAACGGATCTGTCTCCAGCACAGGTTCGCGTGTTAGGTCAGGCGATTCATGAGCACTTTCCTTTGGCCTCGGATTGTGAAATCACCTTAGAAGGTCGCATCAACCGTTTTTCTGATGAGCTATACCAAGGCGCTCTCGATGGTGGATTTAATCGTTTCTCTTTTGGTGTACAAAGTTTTAATACACAAGTGCGTCGCAGCGCGAAACGATTAGATGATAGAGAAGATGTGCTCAAGCGAGTTAGCGAGATTGCCAACGAAGACAAAATTCCTGTCATTATCGATTTACTCTACGGCTTGCCTTATCAAACCAAAGAAGTGTTAGAGCAAGATTTAAATGATTTTCTCTCGACTGGCGCACACGGGTTGGACTTATATCAGTTGGTCGTCGGTGGTTCAGCACCCATGCTTAACCTTGTAGAAAAAGGAAAAATCCCCCCACCAGCTACCACGCCAGAAAAAGCAGGCATGTATGAGCTCGGTGTGAACTTTATGGCCAAACACCATATGAAGCAACTGAGTGTGAACCATTGGGCAATCGATAACCGTGAACGTAGTTTATACAACAGTTTAGCCAAGACATATGCAGAGGTACTGCCAATTGGCTGTGGCGCTGGAGGTAATATCGGTGGTTACGGAATGATGCAACATCGCACATTGGCGACCTATATTAAAGCCATCAAAGAAGGACAAAGCACCATCGCTATGATGATGAAGCAAAGCCCTCTAGAGCCACTATTTTCTGCACTCAAATCCGGGTTTGATCGCGGTATCGTTCAGGCAAACCAACTGCCATCGTTTATGGGGGAGGACACGTTCGGATTTTTAATGCCTCTATTTAAAGTGTGGCAGCAAAAAGGTTTAGTAGAACTGCATGAACGCAGCCTAGTTCTTACTCTTGCTGGTAGTTTCTGGGCTGTTTCATTGGCTCAAGGTTGTATTCAGGTACTTACGTCAGAGATGAACGAAACCGTACCGAAAGTATCCAATAATTAATGAAAAAATTGAACAAAGACGGAAAACATATGGAATCAATCAAACAACAAGTTGAAGCATTACTAGAGCAAGAACCGCAATTATTGCCAGCAGCGATGGCAGAACGTCTCGGTTTTTCTGAATTTGAGGTTGTTGCGGCTTTGCCGCAGGAAATGGTGGCCATCGCTCCAGGAGCGCAAGCACAAAGCATTCTAGAAGGTTTGGTTGGTTTCGGCCCGGTGACGACTATTGTTCACTCTTTTGGCTCTATTTTTGAAGTCAAAGCACCATTCCCAAAAGGAAAAGTGGCGCGTGGCTATTACAATTTAATGGGCAGAGAAGGTGAGCTACACGGTCACTTGAAACTAGATAATGTTAAAAATGTTGCGTTGGTAAGCAAACCGTTTATGGGTAGAGAGAGTCACTATTTTGGCTTTTTCTCTGAGTGCGGAAGCAATATTTTCAAAGTTTATTTAGGCCGTAACGAAAAGCGCGAGCTACTTGAAGATCAAGTCACCGCATTCCGCGCCCTACAAGCCGAATTGAAAAAGTAATCACAAACATAATCGAGGCTCAACTCGAATACTAATTAGTAAAGTCAGGTATCAATATGGATCAACAAGTTAAACAAGAGCGTTTGCAAGGTCGTTTAGGGCCAGAGATCAAAGAGTTTCGTCAGGAGCGTCGTACACTTCAGCTTGCAACTGTCGATGCAGAAGGTCGCCCGAATGTAAGCTACGCGCCTTATGTCCAAAACCAGGAAGGCTACTTCGTACTCATTTCTAAAATCGCTCGTCATGCTCGTAACCTTCTAGAAAATCCAAACGTTTCTTTGATGATGATCGAAGATGAAGAATCTTCAAAGCAGTTGTTTGCTCGTAAGCGTTTAACTTTTGATGCTGTGGCAAATGTGGTTGAGCGTGACACGGAGATGTGGCACCAAGTTGTTGGACAAATGAAAGAACGTTTTGGGGAGATAATTGATGGTCTCAGCCAACTAGAGGATTTCGTGTTGTTTAACTTAAAGCCAGAATCGGGGCTATTTGTTAAAGGCTTTGGTCAGGCGTATCAAGTGTCTGGTGATGATTTAGTAGATTTTGTTCACCTTCAAGAAGGTCACAAGAAAATCGAAAGTGCTTGATTGTAAATCGGTCATGTAAATATCGATCATTCGGAATAATGAACGCATAAGGGGAGTTAGGTTATACTGGCTCCCTTTTTTATATTGGAACAAAAGCATGAAGCCTGTGAGCAAGGAATTGAGCGAGATTTGCTATCCCTTTATTTACGAGGACAGTCCAGTTTGTGACTTTGAAATCACGGCAGATGAACTTTGTAGTCGTATTGGTTTAGTTCTCGCGATGGATCTGGACGAGTTTAGCCGCGATATACTGACAAGAATGCAGCCTAATGTTTATCACCTAAATGGTTCGGTTCGCGGAAAGCTGGCGATTACAGAAGCGGAAGTTGAGGAGCTAAAGGCAGATTATGATTCGCTTAAGCAACGCATTGATGGTGGATTCAAAGGTTTCGTTCTACCCGGAGGGTACCCTGCATCCAGTCAATTGCATTTGTGCCGCTGTCAAGCTAAAAAAACGGTACGAGCATTAGTTGCGATCGAACATGCAGGTAAGAAGCAACCTGCCCCCATTCTATTTCGTTACGCGAACTTATTAGCGAATGTACTTTATAGCTTGGCTTCTTATATTAATCACATCAATCAAGTCGAAGAGACAGAGTTTGTATCTCGTAGTTACTCGATGCCAAAGAAGTGACCTGAGAAACTAGCAGCTGCGAGCATCAAAGCTTCTGCGCGAAAAAATGGCCGAAAAACACCATATTCGACAATTTGCTTCTTGGCTGTTTAGTTTAGAGTTAAGAAGCCATAGCTTTGGCTTCTAGTTCTTTTGCTCCGCGCAGCATGGCTTCAATCAGCTCACCAGCATTGAACTTCTCAAGCGCCTCGTGTGCGCCAACTTGGTGAGCTCTGTCTACACAGATTTCGCTCGATAACGACGTATGCAAAATGCGGTATGAGTGATTAAGAGCGGAGTCATTTTGTACTTCGAATGCTAGCTCGTAGCCGTCAAGCCCTGGCATCTCAATATCACTGACCAAAATATCGATTGGTCGATGAGCCTCAGCCTCGCTTTTCATCAGCTCTAATGCGTCTAAACCATTTTTACAAATTTGGTATCCGATATTGATACTATCAAGAGCATCACACAGCTGTTTACGAGCGATGGAAGAGTCATCCACCAAAAGAATGCTTAATGCTTTTAGGCGCTCACGTTCAACATCTGTCAGCATCGGGATCTTTGAGTTTTCGTATTGCGGATAAATTTTGGAAAGTAGCAGTTCTACATCCAGCATCTGAACCGTTTTGTCTTCGTAGCGAGTAATACCTGTTACGAAAATATTTTTCCCAGCGCTCGCTGGTGGGGTTTCAATGGCTTTCCAATCGCATTCAATGATCTTCTCAATACTACGAACCATAAAGGCGACCACGGTTCGCAAACAGTCTGTCACGATCAAGTAGCAATTCTTGTATTCTTCTTCACTGATAGGACGAAAGCCGACAGCCGCTGACATGTCGATCACAGGCACTGTTAAGTTACGTATTGTAACGGTGCCAATGACGTGATGATGCGAGTAAGGGATCTTCGTGGTTGGCATATACGGAACGATTTCACGGACTTTTAGCGTGCCTATCGCGAAACTCTGTTGCAGGGTGAGTTTGAACATCAACATGCCCTGAGATTGATTCGCTTTACTAACGACTTTTGCCATGAAATAACCTTATAAATACCACCGAATTGTGTCTAATCTAATCTTATCAGACGAAGGCTTCAACCATCGGAGAGACAAATGTGAGCTTTTTAGACAATCTCTTAAAGAATAGTGATTAACTGAGCAAAACTTGGTTGTATTTTAATCTTGTTATGCCGAAAGTTTTATAGTCCCATGTATTTGAGCCTTGAAGCCGCCTAGGTATAAACAAGAAATGTTTGGCGTGTTAAAAGGGATTGGGTACACTTGCGCGACCAGAATAGTGAGAGATAGATCAATGGCAAATACAGCAGCCGCATTACATATTCTTGTGAAGCACAAAGAGCAAGCAGAAGACATTATCAAGCAACTGAAAAAAGGCGCAAAGTTTCAGACACTAGCGAAGAAGTATTCCACTTGCCCGTCAGGTAAGCGCGGTGGTGATCTTGGTGAGTTCCGCCGTGGTCAAATGGTACCTCAGTTCGACAAAGTGTGCTTTTCTGGCGAGGTTCTGACGCCACATTTAGTTAAAACCAAGTTCGGTTGGCATGTTGTAAAGGTGCTTTACAGAACATAAGGCTTGGTATATACCTAAACATTGTCAGATGAAACCCACAAGCCTTAAATATCATCTGTACGGCCTCTTTTCGCCAATCACTACCGTTATGACATGGCAGATACATTCTGATCTGCCATGCTCAACCAAACGCTAATCTTTCCAAACTAGAAACTCATTTATATGTAGTTAACTTGGCTTTTCTCATAAGTCGTTATCCTATTTGAAGCTTTGTATGAGAATACGTTTGCTGGTTGTATCAGTTATCCATGCTATTCCTTGCTGGAGAACTCTGGTTCATGTTCGGGCGCTTGCTCAATGACAGCCTCAGCGTGTATTAGATGAGCCTTGGGTGATCACTTGGCTATCGGCGAACATCAGTAAGTTTCAAATCTTACGCTTTGCCTTGCTGATTGGTTGTGCGGGGTGGGCGTTAATGCGCGATCCTTACACCATCCACTTTACTCGCCTTGAATTGCGTTTGGTGCCGACGCCGTTGGTCGAGATCTGCTTGCTCGTGTAGGCGGCGGTATGATGTCGACGATCAAAATGGGCATCATCGCAACGTTCCTAAGTTTGGTGATTAGTTTGCTGCTCGGCTTCGTGACTCGTTATAGCCGAGGCTTAATTGAGATCACCAAAGGTGTGCCATACATTGTGGCGGGTCTGCTGACCGCTGGTCTAACGGGGATGAACCCAAACAGTGCCTTGATTGCGATTGTTATGGTGTCGTGGGCACCATTAGCGGCGCCCTGCGCGAGCTTGTTAATGGAAGCCAAAGCGCAGCCTTATACGCATCTTGCGCCCATTTGGGGAACCAGTCAGTGGCGAGTACTCCGTTACTACTTGTTGCCTTATGTGCTGCCGCCATTGATTCGTCACGCGTTTCTGCGTTTGCCGTACATTACGATCAGCCTGACTTCTCTGAGTTTTATCGGACTAGGCGTTAAGCCGCCAGAACCCGAGTGGGGTTTATTGATTGCAGAGAATCTGCCTTACATAGAGCGCTCGCCATTAGGTGTCTTGCTGCCAATCTCAGGCTTAGTTTTGATGGCAATTGCGGTTGATGACAAGTGACGAGCAGCGATAAAGCGAAGTGAGCGTCCATATCCAGATGTAATCAGTAATTTGGTAATTTAGAAAACAAAAGGATGTGTTTTCTGCCAGAAAGTACACAGTAAGGTCTATGTATATTGGAAGCACCTATAGATTAACGAGTATAAAAGTGACGCGAACTCAGGTGTTTAGGTAGTGTTACTCTTTATAAACACGTAATCCTTTATCCGTTAATTCTTGTGTGACCACTTCTGATAGGTTTCGATCGGTAATAATTCCGTCCAATTGCTCGATGTCTAATGCATGAAAGCTCGCTATCTGACCGTATTTAGTTGAGTCTGAGATCAGATAGTTGGTTTGTGCCGCCTTGATGATCGCTTTTTTTACGAGAACTTTATTTTCATTAGGTGTTGATAAGCCCTTCAAGCTCCAAGAAGAAGTCGAAATAAAGGCGATATCAATATTTAGCCCGTTCAAGAACTCTGCGACTTTTCCACCAATGGTGGATTGGTTTTCGCGGTCAATTTTTCCTCCTGTGTGGTAAAGCTCACATTCACTGTGCGTCATAAGGAAAGCAGCAATAGAGAAGTCATTGGTGATCACTAAAAGATCACTACGATTTGCTATTTGATGGGCGATTTCTAGAGAGGTTGTTCCCGCATCCAAGTAAATAGTAGCGTCTTGGCCAATTAACGTAGCCGCCAGCTTACCAATTTGAATCTTTTCATCCGCTTGTTGCTCGACCTTCGCATCATGGGAAAGTTCTGAATGTAGAGCTTGAGCGAGTTGCACTCCACCAGAAACAGAAACGACTTTACCTGAGGATTCAAGCTTCACGATATCACGACGAATGGTCATATGTGATACGCCAAGGTGGTCGGTTAAATCTGAAATGCTTAACACTTCTTGATGTGATAACAGGGATAATATGGTTCTTTGACGTTCTGCTGGGATCATAATTTCATTTCTATATTCTTGTTTTTCAGTATCCTACCAATCTTTTTATTTTTTGTGAATATCTGTGAATTATGTTCTCAACGTTGTAAGAACAGCCTTCGCTTGTGTTAACTGCTCGGAATGTCTCTTCCCATAAAGAGGTATATATCACGACATTGTTAATTTATGTGAAAAAATGTGATTCAAAGCGAAGTCTTAGTATTAATCTTCACATATAATCACATCAACCAAACAAGAATTAACAAAGTTTAATAGACCAGAAGGCATTGTTTTTATGAGTGATGTTCAATCTGTAGGTGTTATCGGTTTAGGCTCTATGGGAATGGGCGCCGCAAAGTCATGTGTGCGTGCAGGCCTAGATGTATATGGTTTCGATTTAAATTCTCAAGCGCTTGAAGAGCTAGGTTCATTCGGTGCAAAAGCTGTTTCTACAAATGCAGTTGAGTTTGCAGATAAGCTTGATTCGGTTCTAGTTCTTGTTGTGAACGCAGCTCAAGTTAACACGGTCTTGTTCAAAACCGGTCTTGCTACAGCGCTTAAGCCGAATACGCCAGTAATGGTTTCAGCAACCATCTCAGCAGAAGACGCAAAACAAATTGAAGCGAAATTGGCAGAACACAACCTTGTGATGCTTGATGCACCGGTATCTGGTGGTGCTGCAAAAGCAGAATCAGGTGAGATGACTATTATGGCGTCGGGAGCGCAAAGCACATTTGATGCACTTGAACCAGTACTCAACGCAACGGCAGCTAAGGTCTACAACATCGGTGAAGCGATTGGCCTAGGCGCAACTGTGAAGATTATCCACCAATTGCTAGCAGGTGTTCATATCGCAGCTGGTGCTGAAGCAATGGCATTAGCGGCACGTGCAAACATTCCTCTTGACCTGATGTACGACGTGGTGACGAATGCAGCGGGTAACTCTTGGATGTTTGAGAACCGCATGAAGCATGTAGTTGATGGTGACTACTCCCCTAAATCTATGGTCGACATCTTTGTGAAAGATCTAAACCTCGTATCGGACACAGCAAAAGATCTCAAATTTCCACTTCCTCTATCAAGCACAGCACTAAACATGTTTTTGAGTGCAAGCAATGCTGGTTTTGGCCAGGAAGACGACAGTGCCGTTATCAAGATTTTTGATGGTATTGAGCTTCCAGGTGTAGAAAACAAACAGAAGTAAGCGCACGTAAAACGGAGAAAAAATGATGTTATTAGGCGTTATCGCAGACGACTTTACTGGCGCAACAGACATCGCAGGTTTTCTTGTAGAAAACGGCATGCGCACAGTTCAGCTTAACGGTATTCCAAAAGAAGAGATTGATGTAAACGCAGATGCGGTCGTGATCAGTCTTAAATCTCGCTCCTGTCCTGTAGATGAGGCAATCGAGGATTCAGTAGCTGCGCTTAAGTGGCTGCAAGCAAATGGCTGTCAGCAGTTTTACTTCAAGTACTGCTCAACGTTTGACAGCACAGCAGAAGGTAACATTGGTCCTGTAACGGATGCACTGCTTGCAGAGCTAGGTGAAGCGTTCACCATTGTATGCCCATCATTACCAGTGAATGGTCGCACAGTTTACAACGGCCATCTATTTGTATTCCAAGACTTGCTAAGCGACTCAGGTATGCGTAATCACCCTGTGACACCAATGACTGATTCAAGCCTAGTTCGTATGATGGATGCTCAATCTCAAGGCAAATCTGGCCTGGTGAACTTCCAAATAATTGAACAAGGTCCAAAAGCGGTAATTGAGCGCTTTGAAGAGCTAAAAGTACAAGGCAACCGCTATGCAGTGGTTGATGCATTCAATGCAGAGCATCTTGTCACACTTGGTCAAGCGGCGAAGTCTCTAAAACTGGTAACTGGTGGTTCTGGTTTGGCTGCGGGTATTGCTAAGAACTGGATAGAGAACCTTGAAGATCAAAGTGATGCGAAGCAAGAGGGGAACCCTAAAAAGGCACCAACCGTTGTGTTATCTGGATCTTGTTCTGTCATGACCAACCAACAGGTCGCTGTTTACAAAGAAAAAGCGCCACACTTTGCTATTGATGTGAAGGCGTGTCTGACGGAAGAAGATTACTCAAATCAAGTGTTTGATTGGGTCATGACCAACATCGAAAGCGAGTTCGCACCACTGGTTTACGCAACCGCAGATGCAGCGGCGTTAAAAGCGATTCAACAAGAGTTTGGCGCGCATGCTTCAAGTCACGCGGTTGAACAATTCTTTAGCCAACTTGCAATCAAACTTCAGCAGCACGGTGTGAAAAATTTCATCGTTGCGGGTGGGGAAACCTCAGGGGTTGTAACCCAAAGCCTAGCCGTAAAAGGTTTTCATATCGGTCCTCAAATCGCACCAGGTGTACCTTGGGTGAAGTCACTTGAAGGCGAGCTTTCTTTGGCTCTGAAATCGGGCAACTTCGGCGATGAACACTTCTTTGCCAAAGCACAGTCGTTTTTTGAATAGGTGAGGTTGTGATGAATAAAGAATTGATGACAGAACAACAACTTCGAGAGCAAATGGTCACTATGGCGCGCTCTATGTTTGAACGTGGCTATGCGACTGGCGGCGCTGGCAACCTTTCTCTAAAACTGCCTAATGGACACTTTCTGGCAACGCCAACTGGTTCTTCGTTCGGCCGCTTGATTGCTGAAGAGCTTTCGGTTGTGGATATTGATGGCAACCATATCTCTGGTGAAAAGCCATCAAAAGAAGTGGCTTTTCATCTGGCGATTTATCGAAATAACTCAAAGTGTAATGCGATTGTGCATCTGCATTCTACTTACTTGACGGCGCTTTCTTGTCTTGAAGGTTTAGATCGCGAGAATGCCATCAAAGCTTTCACACCTTACTTTGTAATGCGCATTGGCGAACTGCCAGTGATTCCGTACCTGCGCCCGGGCGACCCTCAGATTGCTGAAGAACTTGCGCAGCGGGCTAGTGACTACAGAGCTTTCCTCCTGGCGAACCATGGTCCAGTGATCACGGGTACGGACTTTGAAGATGCAGTGGATAACGCAGAAGAGCTAGAAGAGACAGCGAAGCTAGCGTTCATTCTTAAAGACAGCAACATCCGCTACTTAACGGATACTGAGATTCAAGACCTAAAAGGGAGAGGTAAGTAATGGCTAAATTCGCGGCAAATCTGACAATGTTATTCACAGAAGTTCCTTTTATAGATCGTTTCGAAAAAGCACACCAAGCGGGCTTCAAAGCGGTGGAATACCTTTTTCCATACGCATTCGAAGCGCAAGAACTAGCAAGCAAGATACAGCAGTTTGGTTTTGAGCAAGCGTTATTCAACATGCCTCCAGGTGATTGGGATGCAGGTGAACGAGGTTTTGCAGCTATTCCGGGGCGTGAGGATGAATTTAAAACGAGCGTCGAGACTGCGTTGATGTACGCCAAGGCACTGAACTGTAAAAAGGTTCACGCTATGTCTGGCATTGTTGATTCACGCTTCACTCGTGATCAGCATATTGAAACCTTTATCTCAAACATTCGTTATGCAGCGGATAAGTTTGCCGAACATGGTGTTGAGCTGATGATTGAGCCACTCAACAATCGCGATGTACCGAACTACTTTGTTGCACATCAACGTGAAGCGGTGGAACTCATCAAACAAGTGGCTCGTCCAAACGTGAAATTGCAGCTCGATCTCTATCACGCACAAATTATGGACGGTGATCTGAGTACGTTGATTCGCGATGTGGCGCCATACACAGGCCATATTCAAATTGCTTCTGTGCCTGAAAGGCACGAACCATCGGAAGGCGAACTGAATTACCCACACCTATTCAATGTTTTGGATGACTCTGGTTACCAAGGCTGGATCGGTTGTGAATACAACCCAAGGCATAGCACGCAGCTGGGCCTTAGTTGGGTTAAACCATACCTATAACAATTTTAATTTCTATCCATAAATAACTTGAAACTAATTACAAAAACAAAGGGTCGTGACTATGAATATTATCATAACTGGAGGGGCGGGTTTTCTCGGAACCCTACTTGCCAAATCACTACTAAAAGAAAACAAAGCTGAAAGTATTACTATTATCGACATTCAAAAGTCGCGCTTAGAGGGCATTGATGACCGAGTCGTTTCTTTAGTCATGGATATGACAAAGCGAGAAAATATAGACCAAGTTATTACTGCCGAAACGACACACATTTTTCATTTAGCGGCAATTGTATCGAGCCATGCTGAGCAAGATTTTGATTTAGGCGTAGCTGTAAATCTGACGACCACACAGTTATTGCTTGAGCGTTGCCGTAAAGTAAACCCTAATATTCGTTTTACGTTTGCTTCATCTTTAGCTGTATTTGGTGGTGATCTTCCGGAAACGATTACACCAATAACAGCACTTCATCCTCAGTCATCCTACGGGACGCAAAAAGCTATAGGTGAGTTATTGGTGAACGACTATGCCCGTAAAGGCTTTGTTAAAGCTGTATCCGTACGTTTACCGACTATTTGTATTCGCCCTGGGAAACCAAACCTTGCCGCTAGCTCTTTCGTAAGCGGAATTATTCGTGAGCCTTTGAATGCTCAAGAATCAAATTGTCCTGTAGACCCTACGCTAAAACTTTGGATATCGAGCCCGTCTAGAGTGGTTGACAATATTCAGTATGCAGGGCTAATGCCTTATGAGCAGTTAAATAATCTGTCCTATAGAACGCTTAATTTACCTGGCATTCAAACTACACCAGCTGAGATGATTCAAACAATGGACACTCTAATGGGTAAACAACTTTCTAATTATATTACCTATGAGCATGATGCGGGTATTGATCGTATTGTGAGTAGTTGGCCACAAAAAATTGATTGTACTAAAGAACTGGAGCTTGGATTTAAAGCAGACAGTAATTTCAAGGATGTATTACAACAATTTATTTCTGTTAACAATATGGAGATTGTCTAATGTTACCAACCTCAGTAATTGGACTAATAGTAGCCGTATCAGTCCTTGTTTTTCTTGTATTACGTACAAAAGTACATGTGTTAATTGCGATGTTAATTGCGGCATGTATCGCAGGTATTATTGGTGGGTTAAGTGTTGACGACACTATTGCGACCGTTAGCAAAGGATTTGGTGGAACATTAGGCGGTATAGGGATTGTCATCGGTCTCGGCGTTATGATGGGGGCTATTTTAGAGGCTTCTGGAGCAGGAGAAAGTATTGCCTATAATTTTATAAAGTGGTTAGGAAAAAAGAAAGAAGAGGCCGCTCTTGCTGTAACTGGCTATATTGTTAGCATCCCAATCTTTGTGGATAGCGCGCTTATCATTCTTTATCCAATAGCGAAGTCTTTGTCAAAAACGTCCAATCGCTCGATTTTAACGCTTACGGTTGCTCTGGCGGGCGGCTTGGTCGTAGCGCATCACGCTATTCCGCCGACTCCAGGGCCTTTGGGAGTTGCTGGTATCTTTGGTGTCGATCTTGCCAGCATGTTAGGTTTTGGTTTGATGATCGCAGCGCCTTGTGTCATGGGTATTGTTTGGTATGCAAGATGGTTAGAAAAGCAGTTTCCTGAATTCATTCCAACCGAACATTTCTCGAAGTCTAGTGAGCAACTGATTAATGATCACAAAGAGTACATTGCAAGTAAAGAAGCGAAAGACCTACCATCTTTAAGTAAATCTATCGCTCCAATTATTATCCCTATTTTACTTATACTTGCGAAATCAGTGATGGGTTTATTAGAGGGTACTTTCGGTTTCGAAGGGCTGACAGCAACAACATTTGGTCAATTTATCGCTTTTATCGGCAGCCCTACAATTGCACTATCAATAGCAACCTTATTAGCGGTTTACACATTGGGTAATAACCTTACCAAAGAAGAAGCGAATGAAAAGATGGAACAAGGAATCTCCACTTGTGGCATCATTTTGTTAGTAACAGGTGCTGGTGGCGCGTTAGGTGCGGTATTGCGTGAAACGGGGGCGGGCGCAGAGATTGCCAACCAAGTTGCAGGGCTTCCTATTTCTGCGGTTATGATTCCATTTATTATTGCGACGTTAGTTCGCATTATTCAAGGCTCTGGTACAGTCTCCATGATAACCGCTGCTTCTATATCTGCCCCAGTTTTAGTGAATATTCCTGATGTTAACCTTTTATTCGCAGCGACGGCAGCTACGATGGGATCTCTATTTGCTGGCTACTTTAATGACTCGTTATTCCATATTGTTAATCGACTAATGGGGGTGACTGAGGTTAAGAAACAACTCATTATTTGGACTATTCCAACAACAATTGCTTGGGCTATTGGTGGTTCATTAGTCATGATTCTTAACTTATTCTTCGGATCTCATGGTTCAATCTTTGATCCCGTGTTACCACTTGCTGTACTTTTGGGGTGTATTGCATTTACAAAATCTTACAGCGCTAAGCACGTCGAATTACAAGAGGTATAAAGGTTTACTTGTACTCTTCCATAAAGTCAAAACCTATCACAATATGTATTTTTAGCAGATAGTTTAGGGATTTTTAATAATATGAACGGCCCTACGTTTGGGCCGTTTTAGTTCTGATAACTAAACTATTTAACTTGAACTGATATAGTTTCTTTCAACCTAATCGATATGAAATGGAATCTCTATTTCCCGTTTAGTTAACGATTACATATAAAGGATCTATTCGAGTTTAACCCTAGTGACTTTACTCTAGCGAAGTAGGGTTACTTTATATAAGAGTCCAGTACTTTCAATACGACTTCCATATCTTTTTCACGTTGAGTTTTGTCTTCCTCAAGTACAACGTGCTCAAGTAAGTGGCCTTTAATTACTTCTTTCATTAAGCCATTTACAGCCCCTCGAATTGCAGCGATTTGTTGCAACACATCTTGGCACTCATGTTCTTCTTCCAGCATTTTTTTAAGACCATTCACCTGACCCTGTATTTTGCTGACACGGGTATTGAGCTTCTTTTGATCTCTGGTTGTATGGGACATGACTTATCTTCTTTAAGTTACTGACTGCGAGATTCTAACTGATAATGTAGCACTTATCTTATACTGGGGGGTAGTATTTAATACTGGGGGGGAGTATAGTTTGGGGCAACTTTAGAAGAGCATATTGAGAATAACAATGGATTTTGTCGCATTATTACAACAAGGTAATGGATGGTTTTTTATACCCAGCGCCATTTTATTAGGAGCGTTACATGGATTAGAGCCAGGACATTCAAAAACGATGATGGCCGCGTTTATTGTGGCCGTAAAAGGAACAGTGAAGCAGGCCGTGATGTTGGGGTTGGCTGCAACGCTTTCCCATACGGCGATCGTATGGATAATTGCTGCGGGTGGGATGTATATAAGTCAAAGATTTACTGCAGAAGCTGCGGAGCCATGGATGCAGCTTATCTCTGGGGTGATTATCGTTTCGACGGGTTTATGGATGTTCTGGAGAACGTGGAGTGATGAGCGAGCTTGGCACAAAGCTCATAAGCAAGCTCGAGACTGGAGAACGCAAGTTGTCGATACTGGTCATGGGCATCTATCGCTTTCTATCGTAGAAGAAGGGCATCACTGCCGTTTTCAGTTACGCACACTTAACGGTAAGCCTTTAACGGCTGAAAACGTTAAACTAGTGCTACCCAACGCAATCAGACAGCCTTCTGATATTTATCACTTTATTGAGCGCGATGGCTATTTGGAATCTGCCTCCTGTATTGAAGCCTCTGATGATTTTTTCGTCACATTGATGGTCGGGCACCATGATCACACCCACGATTTCGAGGTGCATTTTCATGCGGATTCCCATTCGGAAAGTGAGAATAAAGAGTACCAAGATGCTCATGAGCGTGCTCACGCTCTAGATATTCAAAAGCGCTTTGGCGATCGAGATGTTACCAATGGACAAATACTTCTGTTTGGTTTGACTGGTGGGTTAATACCATGCCCGGCGGCGGTCACTGTTTTACTCATTTGTTTGCAACTTAAGGCCATGACACTTGGTGCAACCTTGGTGGTGTCGTTCAGTATTGGTCTAGCGTTAACTTTAGTTGCGGTTGGTGTTGTCGCGGCAGTGGGCGTTCAAAAAGCAACATCGAAGTGGAGTGGTTTGAACGATGTGGCTCGTCGTGCACCTTATCTATCGGGGATCTTGATTAGTGCCGTTGGTATGTATATGGGCATGCACGGGTTTACGACGTTAATGAGCTAAGCTCTGTTGTAATTATTACGTCGCTTTTTGTTTATTAAAGGTAGCTCTTTCATGTTGTGGATGATTACTAAGTACGCGTTAACCGCAGGAATAGTGGTGCTGATATCTGAAGTTGCCAAGAGAAGTGATAAAGCGGGAGCGCTGATTGCCGCGCTCCCGACGGTCACTATTTTAGCTTTAATTTGGATGTATATTGAAGGGCAAGGTCAGGAAAAGCTCGCGAACCACGCGTTTTATACTTTTTGGTATGTACTGCCTACATTGCCGATGTTTCTAGTTTTTCCTTTCTTACTGAGCCGATATTCGTTTTGGTTCTCTTTGGGAATTTGCGCCATTATTTCAATCGTTTGTTTCTTCATTGTGACCATCGTTATTAAAGAGTTTGGAATAGAATTAACTTAATTGAGCAAAGGAGAATTGTAAGAATATAGGTCGAAGCGCTCGCTTATTTATATTTTCAAGGCTCTAACTAGAACTCTTTTTTTAACTCTCGATGCTAGTGTGGCCGCTTACTTGAAGTTAGCGATTGCTCTCTTGTTTTTCAGTCAAACCTCGTAGAAATGTGACGTTTGAAGACTTTTCTTCCTTCATTCTAAAGTTATCGGTAATCAGGCAGATACAGTGGCTACAAAGTTACGTCTAGCTTTGCCAGACAGGCTAAAAATACAGTTTGTGTTGGTTATAAGAGGCGAAAGGCTTAACGCTCTGTCGTGAGCATCACATTGAATTGTACCGAGACAATTAAAATGAAAAGAATCATCTTATTAGCCGTTTGCGCCATGTTTGGTATTGCTGTCGTGGCAAGTATGGCATCAACGTACCTAATTTCGAGTCAGAAAATCGATGACATCATCTTAAACAAATCCCAAGTTCAAGCTGAGTTTTTAGCAGGAAATGCAAGTTATATTTTGGAGAACTCAGCCAACCCAATGCAAGACTTACAATCGCTTGTTGAGGGTTTGAAACAACGTTCAGACGTAAGCTATGCAGTCGTAATTGATCGCAATGTGACGGCGGTTGCTCACAGTGATAAGCAGAAGCTAAATAAAACCTACAATGATAACTACACCGTTGAAGGTGCAACCAAAGGTGTACAACAGTATTCAAAGTGGTATGCCGATGTCCAGAAAGTGTGGGTGTTTGATATCATGGCGCCGATCTACGTGAATGGTCAGTTGTACGGTACGTTTGATATTGGTATTCCTATTACAGAAGTAAGCCAAGCGACGAATGGAATTATTACTTCCCAACTGATTTCCATGGTGGTGATCTTCGTTCTGTGTGTTTTGGCTCTATCGCTTCTACTCAACAAGCTGATGCGACCGCTATCTGCGCTTAAGGAGGCGTTGCAAGACATCTCGAAAGGTGACGGAGACTTAACGGTTCGTTTACCAGCAAAAGGTAATGATGAAGTCGCACAAATTTCTTCGGCGTTCAACGTGTTTGTTGGCAAGGTACATGAAATAATTACACAAGTTGTAAATACTGGTGTGGATCTGAATGGTTCTGCTGTTGCGCTGCGTGGACAATCTCAACAAGCGCTCGCAAGAGGGCAGGAGCAGAATGAGCAAACCATGTTGGTTGTCACGTCTATGAACGAAATGATCGCGACCGTCAACGAAATTGCGTCAAATGCTGCTGGTGCAGCGAGTGCTGCGAGCACGGCAAGTAATGAGACTCAAGATGGCTACAAGACGCTAGAACGCACCAAGACGGCGATGACGAATCTTGAAAACGAGATGAACAGTACTTCCAATATTATCGTAAGTCTTGCGGACAACACTCAGTCGATTGGTAGTATTCTCGAAGTCATTAGAGGGATCTCTGAGCAAACGAACTTATTGGCGTTAAATGCCGCTATTGAAGCAGCGCGCGCCGGTGATGCCGGACGAGGTTTCGCCGTAGTGGCAGACGAGGTTCGTAATCTTGCAACTAAAACGGCTCAGTCCACTGATGAAATTGACAATATGATCCATCAGTTGCAAACCGAAGCCCAAAGTGCGGTTAATTCAATGAGTAATAGTAGAATCCTTATTGAAGAAGGCACTGCAGAAACGGAGCTGGCTCGACAAGCACTAGAGGCAATTGCTGATCAAGTTACTACTATTTTGGATATCAATACTCAAGTGGCAACGGCAACAGAACAGCAATCGACGGTAGCAAATGAAATTAACATGAATATGGATACCGTCAGTCACTCCGTTAAAAACGCGCTAACGGCGAGTGAGCAATTGGAAGAATCAAGTCAACAACTTGCGGAATTATCGAGAACTCTCGATCGCCACGTAGGAGCGTTTAGAATTTAAACGCCAACGGAAATCCTTTTGCAAAAGCCAGTAAATCTCGATTGCTGGCTTTTTTATTTGAGAAAATCGAATGTCGATTTGCTCTACTATGCCAGTTTTTATAGTTATTGGGATAAATGATTAGTGCTTAACTAGGCGTTAAGCTTCGCGTGTTGTTTTAAGTGCTCAACAAACATAGAGATTTTCTTGGCTAAGTGCTTTCTAGAAGAGTAAAACGCATAAAGCACTAAATCTTCAGGTTCGTATTCTAGAGGGATGACTTCAAGCTTGCCGCTCTCGATCTCATCTTTGCATGATTCTATTGGAAGTATTGCGTATCCAAGCCCTGATAACGCGCCAGATTTAGCGAGATGGCCACTGTTTACTTTGAACGAGGATTGTACTGTTTGTGTAATATGACCTCCGTCGGGGTTTTTAAACACCCAGGGAGCACCATTTACTGCGGTAAGTGTCGTGATACAGGGAACATGATTTAAATCCGTAATTTTGTAAGGGCTGGCGTACTTATTAAGCAGTTGAGGCGCAGCCAAAATAGCACTGGGCCAGCGTTTGATTTCCCTTGCTACCCAATTGCTGTCAGACAAAGTCCCTCTATGAAAACTCAAAATGACATCAAAGCTATCAATAACATCATCTTTAGGGTTTAGCGTTGTATCGCAAGACAAAGAGATTGACGGGTATTGCGTGCAAAAGGTGACAACCGCTTTGGCCAGTACAGGTGTGTCTGGCATAAGAATACGTAGCTCTCCCGTTACGGTGTGCGAGTGGCGAGTCACGGTTTCTAGCGCGTTGTTGAGTTGTTCTAGTAGTGGACGAGTGCTGCTATAGAGCTCTTCTCCAGCCTCGGTAGGCGTCATTCGCCTTGTCGTTCTATTGAACAACCTGATGTTTAACTTTTCTTCAAGCAGGGCAATATGTCGGCTGACATTCGATGTTGGTATATTCAAACACTCAGCGGCTCGCTTAAAGCTGTTGTTTTCATACACACAGTGAAAACTTTTTAACCAGATTTGGTCGACGTTATCAAACATTCTATTGTCCCACTTTATTGGATTATCAAGCCAGCATATTGCACTTTATCCTCAGACTGAGTTGCATACAATTTTATTTAACAGTCAGAGCGGGCAAACGATGCAGATGTCCTGCTACGAGGTGATCAATAATGAGGTACTCATGAGTTGGCTAGAAAGGTTATTTGAGAATAAGAATATAATAGGTTCGCGCAAAGCGTCTATTCCTGAGGGCGTTTGGACAAAATGCCCTGAATGTGAACAAATACTTTATCGCGCGGCATTAAAAGAGAATTTGGAAGTATGTCCTAGGTGCTCTCATCACATGAGAATGGCTGCACGTCAAAGGTTGAACACTTTTCTGGATCATGGAACACAGCAAGAGTTGGCAAGTGAGTTGGAACCGCAGGATATTTTGGGTTTTAAAGACTTAAAGCGATATAAAGAGCGAATTGCCATCGCGCAGAAAACGACTGGAGAAAAAGATGCCTTGGTTGTGATGCAGGGGAAGTTGCTAGGCTTGCCTGTTGTAGCTTGTGCGTTTGAATTCTCTTTCATGGCTGGCTCGATGGGGGCGGTGGTTGGCGAGAAATTTGTCCGCGCCGTTGAAACTGCGATTAATACAAAATCTGGGCTAGTGTGTTTTTCTGCTTGCGGAGGGGCGCGCATGCAAGAGTCTTTGGTAGCACTAATGCAAATGTCAAAAACCAGCGCCGCGTTAAACCATTTATCTGAGCACAGATTACCCTATATCTCAGTATTGACGGACCAAACTTATGGTGGCGTCTCGGCGAGTTTAGCCATGTTGGGAGACATCAATATTGGTGAGCCTAAAGCAAGCATCGGCTTTGCGGGAAGGCGTGTTATTGAACAAACGGTACGTGAAAAGCTACCAGACGAGTTTCAAAGAAGTGAGTTTTTATTGGCACATGGCGCATTAGATATGATTGTGGACAGACGTGAAATGCGTGATCGCGTTGGCGGCTTATTGGCTAAGTTAACCAACGCGAGGGTGGTCTCAGAATAGGTTGTATTAAAGTTAGACTTAGTACTTGCGTTTATTGAGCCGTAATCATTACAAACCGTTCATTTTGGCCCCATCTTGGTTCCGCATTCATTAGGCTGAGATCCAACGCCGTTTGGTATGGGTCAACAGCAAAATGGTCGCTTACTAAACCCCAGAGCATCCAGTTGATTGCGGTTTCATTCTCGGTAAGCTCTTCGAGTGGCGCTTGGAGGAAAAAGTACTCATCTTCGCCATCGTAACCGAGCCGATCATAGATAATGTTGCGTAGCTCTCGATCCAAATCATGTTGGAGGTTGATTGAGTCGTACAGTTGCTCTTCTGTTGGGCTATTCTCATGGTGATAAACATTGCGTTTTGACTCTTTGCGTAAAGTACCTGCGCCAGTTTCAATGCTTACTTTCTTTTGCGAGTGTTGCTCAAGAACTTGAATGATTTCATCCTCTAGTTGATCGAGTTTACTCAGCAAAACTTGATTGTTTATGTCACCAGCGGGGGAGGCCATCGTTTGGAAGGCTTTCACTCTCTCGTAGACTGCTTTCCCGTGAGGAAGGGCTGAAAAACACTGTTCTCGGAGCGCTTCATTGGCTTGCCAAATGCCCGAGTAGAGCTCGTAATCATGTGGATATGGTGGAAGATCTTCAGTATCTTCCCCTAATAATTCTCGCCAGCGCTTTTGCCACTGTTCTTCTTTTGCGTGTTTTACACGCGCGTATTGCTTAACCCAGCGGTTACGAAGTTTTACCCCAAAAATGGCAAGTCCCCATGGAGCGAGCAAATAAAAATAATAGTGAGAAGAGTTATCCCAAAAGTAACCGTAAACGTAAACACCAAAAGCAAGCACCCAAGTTCCAATAGTACAAGCAATAACCCCGGACATTATTGATGATTGGCGCTTTGTTTCTCTTAATGTATTACCTTCAGCACATAACCAAAAAATGCCGCCAAAAACAAAGGCAAACGTTGTCATGAAGTAGGCAATCCCCGCTCCCAAAAAAACCCAAAGTGACATGTATTATCCCTAGCCAAATATCTGCTTTATTCACTCATCAATGACTCGAGGAGTAAATGTGTTTGATTTGGCGGAGAATTTACCATTAATGCCAACCTTTTGATATGCACTCGATGACTTATTGGGAATGAGTCACAAATAAAAATAGATGGTATCAAGCATCAAAATTTAATTTAGAACCTTTGATTGTCGTGAACTCTATCTGGAAGAGTTAAGGGGGGCGTTTAAGGGCAATTTTCCTCATAAAGTTGTTATTTAGAAAAAGGTAAATTAATGTTTTTATTGATAATTGTGAGAAATCTTGGGTTGGGATTGATCCCATAAATTTAGAGTAAAAAGCCTATTTTTGGGAGCGATTTCATAAATTTTATGACACTGATTTCACTGTTTGAGCTGTAAAGAATATAAACCCCCACTCAATGTATGTTAATAATCAATGAGTGTTGTTATGTCTCATATTCGTTTTTTCCCGCGCCATCGTTTGGCGCTTGCTTGTATGCTAGCGAGTGTGTCTAGCTTCTCTTTTGCACAAAACCAGTGCGCTGTTGCTGATTTACAACAATCGAGAGACTTGGCTGCTGCCGTTTCTGGTGCTGAGTATGATTGCTACCACGCTTGGTTTTCAGCTCCTTCCGCAACGCTGAACGATATTTACAGCGAAGCGAGCTTAAGCCGTATCCAAGTCGCGTTGGATCAAGAAATTGCCCGCTATCGTGGAGAAGCAGAGCAAGCTCGTGTTCTAGAAAATCTGGGCGAGTTTATTCGTGCTGCATACTACGTTCGTTACAATGCTGGCACAGGTACACCTGAGTTTTCAGAAGCGTTGAGTCAGCGTTTTGCTCAGTCGACGAACCTATTCCTTAACAACCCTCATGCTTTGGATCAAGGCCGTGAACAAGTTGGCGCAATGAAGAGCTTGACTTTGATGGTTGATAACGTGAAGCAGTTGCCGCTGACCATGGATAGCATGATGGCCGCGTTGATGCACTTTAATCGTGAAACCGCGCAGGACACGCAATGGGTCGATGGTTTAAACAACCTGTTCCGTTCTATGGCAGGTCATGTAGCAAACGATGAGTTCTACCGCTACATGGCAAACAATACTCACCATATTGATACATTAGCGAGATTCGCATCTGATAACGCTTGGGCATTGGATACGGATGCGAGCTTTATTGTTTTCAATGCATTACGTGAAACTGGTCGTTTGCTTGCGAGCCCAGACCAGGAGACCAAACGCAAAGCCTTGGTTGTGATGCAACAAGTGATGCAGCGTTATCCATTGGGCAGTGAGCATGACAAACTGTGGCTTGCTGCCGTAGAGATGATGAGCTACTACGCTCCTGAAGGCTTAAACGGTCTGGACCTAGACCAAGCGAAGCAAGATCTAGCAGCGCGCGTGATGCCAAATCGTTTTGAGTGTCAGGGACCTGCCATCATTCGCTCTGAAGATCTAACCGATGCTCAAGCTGCGAAAGCGTGTGAAGTACTGGCTGCGAAAGAAGCCGACTTCCATCAAGTGGTGAATACGGGCAATCAACCTGTCGCTGATGACTTGAATGATCGTGTTGAGGTGGCGGTGTTTGCTAGTAACGACAGCTACGTTGATTATTCTTCGTTCCTGTTTGGTAATACAACGGACAACGGTGGTCAGTACCTTGAAGGGAATCCATCAAAAGCGGACAATACCGCCCGTTTCGTGGCTTATCGCTATGCGAATGGCGAAGATTTATCGATCTTGAATCTAGAGCATGAGTACACGCACTATTTGGACGCGCGATTTAACCAGTACGGCTCGTTCAGTGATAACTTAGCCCACGGTCATATCGTGTGGTGGCTGGAAGGTTTTGCTGAATACATGCATTACAAACAAGGCTACCAAGCGGCGATCGAACTGATTGCAGGCGGTAAACTGAGCCTTTCAACTGTGTTTGATACCACATATTCTCACGATACTAATCGTATCTATCGTTGGGGTTACTTGGCCGTTCGATTCATGCTAGAAAATCATCCGCAAGACGTAGAAAGCTTGTTGGCGTTGTCGCGCACTGGTCAGTTTGAACAGTGGGCGCAACAGGTGACGACATTAGGTCAACAATATGACGCAGAGTTTGAGCGTTGGTTGGATACGTTAGAAGTGGAGCCAGAGCAACCAGGTACTGACCCAGAAGAGCCAATAGAACCAACAGAACCTGAAGCACAAGTGACTGAATTGACGGCGAACCAAAGCATTCAACTCAGTGGCGAAGCATACAGTGAAAAACTGTTCTACGTTGACGTACCAGCCAACACCGTTCGCTTTAATGTATCTATTGAAGGTGCGGGGGATGCGGATCTTTACATGAGCTACAACAAAGTTGCGCATTACTACGACTTTGAAATGAGCCAGTATGGCGATGGCAGCAATGAAGAGATTGTATTTGAGCCAGAGCAGGATGGTTACGTGAAAGCAGGTCGTTACTACATCAGTTTAACTGGCCGTGATAACTATGACTCAGTGAATCTTGTGGCTGCTTTAGACGTTGAAGCGCAAACACCGCCAACACAAGTGCAAGACGATTTGGCACCGGTGGTATTAGAGTCTGGTGAAGCAAAAATGCTGACCGTTCACAAGCAGCGTTATGCGGCAGTGTATGTACCTGAAGGTGTTGAAGAGGTTCGTGTATGGCTAACGGCTCACTCTCAAACAGGTAATGTCGACCTATACGCGAGTAGGGAGCATTGGCCTACAGTTGAGCAACACGAGTACGTGTCCAACTATGCAGGCAGCAACGAATACCTTGCGATTCCTGTTACTGAAGCGGGCTATGTGCACTTCTCTCTTCAAGCACCAGAACAAGGTGATGACGTTGAAATGTTAGTGCACTTCAACTAAAACATGTTCGATTAGCTGAAATCGAGATAAAAAACGTCGCTCATAGGGCGGCGTTTTTGTTTGTATCGGACGCTATTGTGATCAAACAGCGGCGAATGCCAGTTAATCGGCTGATTTATCGAGTTATCCTTTGCTCTTTTTCTAAACGGCTTTAGGTTTGTATTACAATTTACCGCGCACATAAACTTTTTTAGCGACGCGTTCTGTGACCTAGCTTCTGATTTGTGCTTTCCAAACGGATACAATATATATGCACCCCGTGCAATAAAGTGAAAAGGGAAAGACATGAAAACGCTTATTTATGAAACGTTGATTAGCCTTGCTAACCAAGAACCAGAACAACATGCAAGAATCCGACAAAATCTATATGAACAGTTGGATCTGCCGTTCGATAAGCAGCTGGCTTTGTATTCTTGTGCCCTTGGTCCTGCAAGTTCAGGCAAGTTGGAGAGTAGTCAAGGCATTAACAACGCGGTAGATTGCGCGGTTAAACTGCTTGAAACCCCTGAGCGCTAATTCACTCGTTGTTTAAATCACGGCCCGATCCCCAAGGGCCGTTTTTAATTTAATTGCCTTTAAATTGATTCCAACGTCGTTATTACTCTGCTCTTTCCGCTAGCACTTCTTTGAATGCAAACATGCCGTTTAATGCCGCTGGAAACCCTGCGTAGACGGACATCTGTAAGATGACTTCTTTAATTTCAGCCTCGCTGCAGCCTACATTCAGTGCTGCATTGAGATGTACTTTCAGTTGTGGCGAACAATTCCCCATTGCCGTTAGCGCGGCGACGGTTGCGATTTCTCTCGATTTTAGGTCTAAGCCTGGGCGAGCATAAATATCGCCAAACGGGTACTCAATGGTGTACTGAGCTAAATCTGGGCAAATATCTTGTAAGCTTTCGATGACATTGTGACCAGCGTCGCCATCAATGTGAGAGAGTAGTTCTAATCCTTTGTTAAAGCGTGATTGTTCCATCGATATGTTCCTAGTGAATAAATGCAAACATACCTTAATCGTTAGAGTTAACTCTAAGTCAACGAACTTTTCCGCTTTTATACAATGCAATTTTTTCTTCTAGAGCCGTTAAGTGCTTTTGCTGCTGTTCAATGTGGAGCTTGAGGTTTTCTTGGTGTTGCTCTAGCAAGGCTTGGCGTTGTCGTACAGATTCTGAGCCGACTTCCCTTAATTTTGCATATTCCAGAATCTCTTCAAGCGGCATTGCAGTTTCTTTTAATCGCTTTACGAAGCTAATCCAGCTTAGATCTTTCGCACTATACACTCGATGCCCACTCGCGTTTCTATGGACATGTTTAAGTAAGCCAATTTTTTCATAGTATCGAAGTGTATGAGCAGACAAGCCGACGAGGCTAGAAAACTCTTTGATATTCATGATTACCCTCCAAGGTAATTCATACCAATAGGCATAAGCTAAGTTCCGCATTTTGAAGTCATTTCGGGATAGATACAAACGGTAATCTTCCATGTTTTAAGGTTGGATACGCAGAAGGGGGCTGTTTTGAATACGCGCCAAACGTGATCCACCTGCCAGTTTCACTTTATTAAAAATTAGTTACTCAATAGAGTGGTTTGGCTGTTTTTAGTCTTTGGCCTCCTTTAGGGCGTACCCGGGCATTTTCTTTCATATATTTTGAATGCAATTTTTTGCAATACAAAACAATGACTTAATTTATTTTATGTGCGGTGTGCTTGAATGCCATCTACTCGTTTACGTCCAGAACCGTTTCTACTTGTGCAATGGAGGAGTCACTACGCCTTCATTTTCAGCCTTGAGTTAGGGCGAAAAGGGTGAGGGCGTCTGATGAATAGCTCTTATAATTTCGACTATTGAATTCACTCACAAAAAAATGCAAACAAGTAATCGTGAGTGAAAACGAGTAGGAGAACAACATGAGTGGCTCACAGGAAATACAATCATTCGGTGCGAATGTTATCTTACATGCATTTGATTGGAAGTATGTTGACATTGCCCAACGAGCAAAAGAAATCCACGAGCTAGGTTACGGCTCCGTGCTGGTTTCGCCACCAATGAAAAGCGCCCACGATGATCGCTGGTGGCAGCGCTATCAACCTCAAGATTACCGTGTCATCGACAATGCGTTGGGTGATACCAAAGACTTTATCCGTATGGTTCGTGAACTGGAGCAAGTTGGCGTGTGGGTTTACGCTGACGTGGTGTTTAACCATATGGCAAATGAGGCCCACCTTCGCCGAGACCTCCAATACCCAAGAAAAGATGTCTTGGAGGAATACCAACAAAACAAACAGAAATATCAGTCGCTAACGTTATTTGGCGACTTATCTCAACCGCTTTTTGATGAAGAGGACTTTGTTGAAGCGTTCGGTATTAAAGACTGGAAAGATAAATGGCAGGTACAAAATGGACGCATCACAGGTGGACCAACCGATCCTGGCTTGCCAACCCTCCGTGTTTGTGACCATGTCGTTGAGCAGCAACGCGCTTACCTAAAAGCACTGAAAGCCATTGGTGTGAAAGGTTTTCGTATTGATGCCGCGAAACACATGACGTTAGAGCATCTTAAACGTGTTTGGACAGACGACATCACGCGCGATGTGCATATATTTGGCGAAATTATTACCGATGGCGGTGCGACGGAAGAAGAGTATCAGTTGTTTCTTGAGCCGTATTTACAGGAAACTCGCTTAGGCGCTTACGATTTCCCGTTGTTCTCGACCATTTTTAAGGCGTTTGCTAAAAAGGGCAGTTTCAAGTCGTTGATTGACCCATACTGTTTCGGTCAGGCCCTTTCGCCTGGTCGCGCCATTACATTTGTTGTCACGCATGACATTCCTAACAATGACGTTTTTCTTGATCTGATCATGGATGAGGAAAACGAATGGTTAGCTTATGCTTACATTCTAGGCCGCGATGGTGGTGTGCCATTGGTTTATACCGACTTAAACACTAGCGGTATTACAGATAAAAATGGCAAGCCAAGATGGCAAGGCGCATGGCACGATCCGCGAATGGCGAAAATGATCCAGTTCCATAATATGACGCATGGCGAGTCGATGAGTGTTCTTGAAGGTAACGATGATATGCTGGTATTTAAGCGAGGGAGCAAAGGCATTGTCGTGCTTAATAAATCGCAGCGTCAGCAGTCTTTGGCATTGAAAATGGATGGCGACTGGGTGGATTTGATGACGGATCAGGACGTTCCATCTGACGGTAAGTTAATTGTGCCACCTAAAGCCTCAATGTTGCTCGTCGAAAACTAAAAAATAAAACACCGAGCTTAGCGAGCTCGGTGTTTATGTTTGTCGGCGGTCATTCAAGAACGGGTAAAGTCTAATGTAAAACCGAAGTCTTTCGCCTATGCTATGAGGTTATGAGCACTCATTAACGCAACATTCAGCCTTTAAAAAGCCGATTACATCATCTAAACATTGGTACTCTGCAACGCAAAAAAGGGTTCGCCCCTCACGACGTTGGGTGAGAAGCCCGGCTGAGGCTAGACTAGAAATATGATGAGAGAGAGTGGATGCAGGAATGCCAAGCTTTTCTTGTACGCCGCCTACCGCGATACCTTTGTATCCCGCTTTGACAACTTCTTTGTAAATACTTAAACGAGTAGGATGCCCTAACTCTTTTAGTGCTTTAGCGACGGCTTCAAGCTCCATACTGACCTCTAAAGAATGACTACAGTAAATTTGTTTCGATAATAGGGAAAGTCTCGGTAAATGCCAACTCTTGTGATCTAGTAACGATTTAAATCAGATGAGATTCATACCGGCTCATACCAGCACAACAATAATTGTCTACTTCAATGAGACAGATCAATCTTCATTATTATTTCACCCCACGTTCAAACTCCCTCGTCTACACTCATGGGTGAGTTGTCAGTTGGCAGACCAAGGAGGCGGCCATGATTGCGGTTCATAGAGATTATTGTTTGTCTAACAGTTCAGATTTACATGCTCACGTTAAAGTTAACCCTGTCGGTAAATTAGAAGTTGAGATTGTAGAACTTCAAGAGCGCCATACCACAGAGTTTGATGATTTGTCTTTTGAGAGCCGTGGGTGTGAAACTCGAATCTGTGGTAAAGAAGACACAACTCCGTGGCAGTTCAATCTTGCAGTTACTGATGCGTTAGAGCTTTCTCACTTAGTGGAAGAAGCAAACGAAGAGTATGAGATTTTAATGAATGATCTTATGTAATCTCGTGAGAAGATCATTTTATCCTGCACGGCATGTGACTCGGTACTGAAAAAGAAAAACCTCCCAAACGGGAGGTTTTTAATATTGAGCAAGTTACCGTCAGAGCGGCTCTTCTCTCGGCGGTGTTAGTTCTTGAACGTTATCTTCATTGAAGTCATCGGCGTAACCTTTCGGCGGTGGCGTCCAACCACGTTCTGAGCGCGAGAGTTTGTCATGGCGATCTTTTTGCATCTCTTCCGCCATTTTTTCCTCTAACTGAATAAACAGTTGTCGGAAATTGTTGTCATAACGTTCGCCTTCAGAATCATCTTCCCAAGCTTTGTAGAGTATCTCGGACTTGCGTGCTTCAACACGCTTGTATGTCGCTTTTTGCTGCTCAACAAAGAAGGGATGAATACCGAGTGCTTTCATCGTGTGACCACCCATCTCCAATGCGGAATGGTAGGTTTCCGATTCAATAATATCAGCCCCAGCTTGACGCAAAAGATAGCCGTGACCACGGTCAAAGGCGCGTGCGATCACCGTTACTTTGGGGTACGTGTGTTTGACGTACTTCACCAGTTCCACACTCGATTCTTGGTTATCAATTGCGACGACCAACGCAGCCGCATGCTCGATGCCTGCAGTGTGCAGCATATCTGGTCGAGTCGCATCGCCAAAATAAGCACGAGTGCCAATCTGGCGCATGTTATCAACTTGGTTGGCTTGGTGATCGAGCACCACGGTTGTTACACCATTAGAAACAAGCAAGCGGTTAACAATCTGACCAAAACGGCCGATACCAGCGATGATTACTGTGCCTTTTTCTTCAATCGTATCGCTTTCCCTTTCGTTTGATTGAGTTTCAAAACGCGGCAGTATTAATTTGTCAAATAGAATGAACAAACCTGGCGTTAAGAACATTGAGATAGCAACAACCAGCGCAAGCGTTTGTGAGAGTTCAAACGGAATGACGTGGTTTTGCACAGAGAAGCTTAGCAACACAAAACCAAATTCACCCGCTTGAGCCAAGCTTAAGGTAAACAGCCAGCGGTTGCTGCCTTTCACCCTAAATATCAGCGCGAGAATAAATAGCACCAAGGCTTTCAATACCATCACGCCAATGGTCAGTGCCATGATCAACCAGAAGTCACCAAATAGAACCGAGAAATTGATCCCTGCGCCGACGGTGATGAAAAACAGACCCAGCAGCAACCCTTTAAATGGTTCGATATTGGACTCTAGCTCGTGACGGAATTCGCTGTTCGCCAATACAACGCCAGCCAAGAACGTTCCTAATGCAGGAGATAAGCCAACCAAACTCATCAGTGCTGCGATGCCGATCACCAGCATCAATGCGGTGGCGGTAAAAATCTCACGCAGCCCAGAGCTAGCAACATAGCTCAACAGAGGTCGACTTAAAAAGTGTCCACCAACGACGACAATCGCAATCGATGCTGTGATCACGATTCCGTACGCCCAGCCCGGTAAATCGGCCACGAGGTTTAAATCGTCATGATGCTGCGCAGCAGTTTGAACGGCATTTTGTGCTTGTTCGACTAACTCTGGCAGGGCCAGCAACGGAATAAAGGCCAACATCGGGATAACAGCGATATCTTGGAAAAGCAAAACAGAGAACGCGTTTTGTCCACCTTCTGTCTTCGTTAACCCTTTTTCGCTAAAAGTTTGCAAAACAATCGCGGTAGAAGAAAGGGCGAAAATCAAGCCGATGGCTAAGGCAATGGTCCAAGGCTGCTCAAAGTACAGGGCAATACCCATAATCGCCGCGATGGTCCCGCCAACTTGAAGACCGCCTAAGCCCATTAAACGATTTCGCATTGACCAGAGCATTTTAGGCTCTAGCTCTAACCCCACTAGGAATAGCATCATCACCACGCCAAATTCGGCAAAGTGCTGAATTGTCGTTGTTTCTTCACCGACTAAACCGATAATTGGACCAATTACCACACCAGCGATGAGGTAACCTAAAACGGAACCGAGCCCTAAACGCTTGGCAAGTGGTACCGCAATTACAGCGGCAATCAAATACACGAAGGCTTGTAAGAATATCCCTGTCATGAAGCCTCCTTGATGAGCTTCGGAAGTGCGCTGTTGAGTTTGATTAATGACGCAGCTGCTTCAACATCCAGTCTATCTTCGACTAATGCTGTTAGCAGGCTTTTGTACCGTTGGACATGACGGGGAATTCGTCCTTCCTCTTCGGCTGTACGTGCGCCGAACAAAGCAAGAGGCGCAATGTAGTGCATACCCGTGAGCGCTGACATTTGCTCAATAGGAGCGAGCAGTTCCCGAATCGTAAAATGGTTGTAGCCTTCGGCTTTATAGGCTTCTTCCTTGCCGCCGGCCGAAAGTACGCACAGCATGGTTTTACCTTGTAGTTCGGTTCCTTCAGTGCCGTAAGCAAAGCCATACTCCAAAACCAGATCTTGCCACTCTTTTAAAATTGCTGGGGTTGAATACCAATATAGTGGGAATTGAAAAACCACTACATCATGCTCACGCAAGCGTTGTTGTTCACGGTCGATATTGATATCGAAACGAGGGTATTCACCATAGAGATCAACACATGTCACGCCTTCAATTTTTTGAGCTTCTTTGAAAAGTGGAGTATTCACTTCTGAACGATGCTGGGAAGGATGAGCAAAGAGAATTAATACTTTTTTATTCGCCATAAGGATCCTTGCTATCTAAATAACCATGCCCGGTAGGAGCGCAGGTTGGTTAGAAAATGTAACTCATAAATGGCCGTCAAGCTAGCTTGGAAAAGTGCTTAAGCTGTTTCAATATCAATAAAAAACCACCAAATAAGTTGGTGGTTTTGGCAAGCGTCAAATTCTAATTAATCATGAATAGGAACGACTAAAATATCGACTGGTGACTTGTTGATAAGATGTCTTGAGTAGGAAATGATTTTGCTCCAGAAATCTTGGTGATGGCCACAAATCAGCAAGTCCACTTCTTGCTCTTTGATGGTAATTTCGAGCTTATCGGCTAAATCACCAGTACCCACGAAGAAGTGTTTGAGTGGATAATCCATGTACTCACTGAATGTTCTCAAGCACTCCATAGAGTGCTCATTCAGCGGCCTTTGGTCTGGGTTCTCTTTAATGTCTACGAGCTCACGATAAATTTCCCCGTGAGTTCCATCAATATGGATGAATGAAATATCGGAGTCGAGATAGTTAGCCATCGCTACGGCTCTGTCGATCAGAACTGTGCTTTCATCGGACAGTTCGAGTGCAACAAGGATATGTTTGTATTTCATTACCACGCCCTTATGTGGATTAGCTTTACTGTAAGCATAGTATGGCTTGGGCAAAATTTGTGTAGATAAGATCTCGAAATCGTTCAAAGTTTTGATAAATAATGCTGCTTGCTTTTTAGTCAGAAAACCCGCTAAACTTCGCAAATCATTTCTCTAGGAGATTACGCCAACATGAAGAACTAAACCTGTTATCCATATTTTTACTGATTTTTTGGATCTGCAGGGTTAGTAGGCGTAGCTCACTTTCCGATATTTCTTTGCAACAAGACGACTTTTTGATTTGACGTTTATCGTCGAGCTTTGCATAGAGCTTAATGCGTTTGTGCACGCGTTTTGTTGCAATCTCAAATCATAGCTACGGCTGTTGTCCCTGTCATACAGGAGGCAAATTATGCCAGTTTTACAAGCTTTTAATGTTAGCCATCAGTTTGATAATGGCGAGACGCTATTCCAGTCTATTTCTTGTTCCATGACTAAACGACGTGTTGGTTTGGTTGGGCGCAATGGCATCGGTAAGTCGCTTTTGGCTTCCATTTTGGCGGGCGAAACTCAGCCTGCCAGCGGTGTTGTGACTTTTCCCTCTTCTTTCATGATGTATCGCCAGCAGCCGTCTGATTTGCTTTCAGGTCAGCAATCGATCGCCCAGTTCCTGGGAACAGACTCGGTCTTGCATGCTTTAAAGCAGATTGAACAAGGTGATGTTTCTGAGCATTGGTTCGAACTGGTTGGCGAACAGTGGGATATTGAACAGAAACTCAAACAGCAGCTTGCTGCGATGGGCTTACCGCAAGACCCTGATTTCTCATGTGCTCGGCTCAGTGGTGGTCAGTTGGCGCGTTTGCAGTTATGGCAGTTGTTTGAAAACGAAACCGAACTTTTGATTCTCGATGAGCCATCCAATCACCTCGATACCGAGGCGAAACAATGGTTGATAGAGTCTATGACGCATTTCGGCGGCGCGATTTTACTCATCAGTCACGATCGTGAGCTGCTGCGAGCAATGGAGGAAATTTGGGAACTCTCGGGCCTAGGCTTAAAGGTTTTTGGTGGAAATTACGATGTGTATGCCGAGCAAAAACGCACTGAGTTACAAGCGGTCGAAAGGCAGTTGGCGCAGGTCGATAAACAGAAAAAACGGTTAGCTGAGCAAGCCCAGAAAAATCGCGAAAAAGCAGACCAACGCGCCGCGCAAGGGAACAAACTGCGCAAAGACGGCAGTCAGCCCAAAATTTTGCTTGATGGCAAAAAGGATAGCGCGACCGCCAGCACCTCAAGTCGCAATAAGAATGAGCAACTCAGACAAGTGCATTTACAAGCCAAAGACCGGGCATTGCAATCGCGACATGAGCAGCTCAAAGTGCAAAAGCTTTATCTTGCAGATAATCCGAACCGTTCGAGAAAAGTGTTGTCGATACAAGAAGGTATATTGCCTTTTGGGGATTCTACTCCTATCACTTTGCAGATTTTTGCGAACGATAAAGTCCATCTCAAAGGGAAAAATGGCTGCGGAAAGTCAACCTTGTTAAAGACGTTGCTTGGCGAGTTGTCGTTGCTGAGAGGTGAGCTGCAAGTGAATACGCCTTTGTATTATCTCGACCAACACTTTGGCGCAGTGAATCCAAATCTTTCGTTACTTGAGAACGTAATGGAGACCTGCCAAGAGATGACGGAAAGTGAAGCGAGAACCTTATTGGCCGGGATCGGTTTTCGTCGAGACGCTGTGTTTCGGTTGGGATGCATACTCAGTGGTGGCGAGAAGATGAAGCTCGCAATGCTGATCGTCAGCCATCAACACTCCCAGCCTTTGCTGCTGCTTGATGAGCCAGATAATCATCTCGATCTCGAGTCAAAAATAATGCTTAGTCAGGCGTTAAATACATACAAAGGTGGATTTGTTCTGATTAGTCACGACCAAGATTTCGCTTCTGAGTCTGGGGTTTTGCGTCAAATCGAACTGAATTAAACGAAAGAGAGTAAACGCCATCGTAGCTCTTCAGCGTTGTTCCTAAGCTCTACACCGCCACTTACCGATATGTAGAATTGGTGGGAAATGAGGGAGTTAGGATGGCTTTCACAACTCGTTTAATGAAATTAGATTCATTTTGTCGATATATAGTAGAGTTCTGATGTATTGCACAAAAAGACAACAGAAAAATAAAAAGGAATTTCATGAAAAAGAACACCCTAGCATTCGCAACGGCTCTCGCACTCGGAAGTGTGTTGTCTGTGGCGCATGCAAATGAAGCGGCGCAGTCGTCGGTTGAACAGGTAAACCCGAAAGCCATCACGTACCCAACCACACAAAAAGTGGATGTTGTCGATGACTACTTTGGTACAAAAGTGAGTGATCCTTATCGCTGGTTGGAAGACGATCTCAGCCCAGAAACCGCAGAATGGGTGAAGGCACAAAATGCAGTGACGTTTGATTATCTGTTGAAAATCCCTTACCGCGAGCAGATTGAAGAGCGCATTACTAAGCTCATGGATTACGAAAAACAAAGTCAACCGTTCAAAGAGGGTAAGTTCACTTATTTCTACAAAAATGACGGGCTACAAAACCAAGATGTGCTTTATCGGCAGCTAGGTGATGGTGAAGCAGAAATTTTCCTCGATCCAAATACTTTTAGTGAAGATGGCACCACATCGTTAGCGGGAGTGAGCTTTTCACGAGACGGTTCTTTGGTCGCATACAGCATTTCGGAAGGCGGTAGCGATTGGCGCAAAGTCATTGTGTTAGACACAGAAACCAAAAAGCCAGTCGGTGAAACGCTGGTGGATATTAAGTTCAGCGGTATCAGTTGGCTCGGCAATCAAGGTTTCTATTACTCAAGTTATGACAAGCCACAGGGGAGTGAACTCTCCGCGAAGACAGATCAACACAAGCTCTACTTTCATACCCTTGGAACAAAACAAAGTGAAGACCAGCTGATTTTCGGCGGGTTTGAGGAAGAGAAATACCGTTATGTTGGCGGTTATACGTCGGATGATGAACGCTACTTGTTTATCTCAGCCAGCGTATCGACATCGGGTAACAAACTGTTCTTTAAAGATCTGAGTAAGCCAAACAGCCCGCTTAAAACCATTTTATATAACACCAGCTCTGATACTTGGGTGATAGACAACCAAGGCACGAAACTGTACTTGGTTACGAACCTTAATGCGCCGAACAAACGCGTCGTGACGGTGGATGCGAGTCAGCCGCAGCCCAAAAACTGGAAAGATTTGATTCCTGAAACAAAGAATGTGTTACGCGTTTCTACCGCGGGTGGCAATTTGTTTGCGAGCTATATTGTTGATGCGATCTCGATGGTGAAGCAATACGACATGAACGGCAAACTCATCCGTGAAATCAAGCTGCCTGATATTGGTAGTGCGTACGGTTTTTCAGGTAAAAAAGAAGAAACCGAAGTCTACTATTCTTTCACCAACTACAAGATGCCAAGCACTACGTATCGTCTGAACATCAAAGATGGTGATAGCGAGGTGTACTACAAATCTAAAGCGCCATTTGATCCAGCTTTGTATGAATCTCGTCTGGTGTTTTACACCTCAAAAGACGGAACAAAAGTGCCGATGATCATCACCTATAAAAAAGGGACACCGATGGACGGCAGTGCACCAACCATCCTATATGGTTATGGTGGTTTCAACATTAGCCTCACACCATCTTTTAGCCCGACACGTGCAGCTTGGCTTGAGCTTGGTGGTGTTTACGCGGTAGCGAACATTCGTGGCGGTGGGGAGTATGGTAAAGAGTGGCACAACGCTGGCATTCAAATGCAAAAGCAAAATGTGTTTGATGACTTTATTGCGGCGGCTGAATTTCTAATTGATGAAAAGGTAACGTCATCAAACAAGTTAGCCATTAACGGTGGATCGAATGGTGGCTTGTTAGTGGGGGCTGTTATGACGCAACGTCCAGAGTTGTTTAAAGTGGCGCTGCCAGCAGTCGGCGTACTGGACATGCTGCGTTATCATACTTTTACCGCAGGTGCTGGTTGGGCGTATGACTACGGTACGGCAGAGCAAAGTAAAGAGATGTTCCAATATCTGAAAGGTTATTCGCCAGTGCACAATGTAAAAGCGGGGGTGGAATACCCAGCGACATTGATTACAACGGGTGATCATGATGATCGTGTTGTTCCTGCTCACTCTTACAAATTTGCTGCTGAGTTGCAGTCAAAACAGGCGGGTTCAAATCCGACCTTGATTCGCATCGAAACCAATGCAGGACATGGTGCTGGCACACCAACGCGTAAAATAATTGAGACAAATGCAGATATTTATAGCTTTGCACTGTTCAATATGGGGATAGAGAAACTGCAATAGTGCGAATCGTTTGCGTTTTTAGTTAACGAAATGCATTGGTGCTTTTGCACTCGAAAATAAAAGGGAATCACAGAGTGTGATTTCCTTTCAATTTATTGTGGAGTAACTATTCTAAATTGACCGCAAGGCTAATTAAATTAAGGTATTTGCAATTTATTACAACTATCTTCTTTACCTGAAGAGTAATATACGATAAAAATAAAACTTGATCGCGATCACCTAACACCATTGCACTCCTTATTTATATGGTAAATTTAATTAATCATTTGTTCTAATGATAATTGAATTTTCATAAGTTTTAATATTCCCTTCTTCGTAAAGCTTACCAAATTTCAAGTTATATAAGATATAAGTAGCAGTGATTGAACTTTTACGACGCTTTATTTTATTTTAATTAAAACGTCTAATGTTTCGTCATTATTAAATTTGCTTTGATAATTTATATTATCCAAAGCGAGTTGTGTTGCTTGCTATTTATGATGACCTCATGACGTGAATAATTTTATAATCATTAAAATGGATACAGTTTTATGAATTTAGTGAAACCGTCTGTTGTTATCATGGCAGCAGCCCTTCAACTCGCGTCTTCTGCTTATGCTCAGACAAATAATGACGAAGAACTACAAGATATGTCTGACCCACTTGCGGTTTACACCCAAGCGGGCTTTGGTATTACTGACAAAGGCGCGAACATCAAAATCGGTCAAACTTACCAATCTAGCCAGCCTGGCACCATGGCGATGAACATCATCGAAATGAAAGGCATTGGTGGTGAGCTATTTGGCATTCGCGATAATGACGATCCAATGTATGCCAATGTTGATGATAGCATTGACTCTTTCCGACTACGTAATTTCCAAGTAGAAGTCGCAAAAGGTCTAGGCCGTCAATTGGATGTAAACTACGATGTTGATAACGATAAATTAGATGCATCTTATAGCTTTATTCAAGGCCTACCTAAGTTTGGCATGTTGCAGTTATTTCCTTTGGCTGGTGCGGGTGTCACTATTGCTAATGATTTTAGTGGTGATGACAAAGGTTATGAAATTCCAGGTACTTTCACTGTTGTCGGTATGTACTCAAAAATTGAATTAACCGATAAAATCTGGATTAACTACAACCCAATGTATATGCATACATTGTCAGGGTCTAGTCAATATAAAGATACTTATTACGCGGGTGAAGATAATATCTTAACTCATGAGTTTGCGTTGTCTTATCAAATTAATCCTCGCGCAAATATTCGTTACTTTGCAAACTGGAATGAGCACGTTAATTTCGGTGATGGTGATCACCGTATCGAATTTAACTACCAATTCTAACTCCCTCGTTTATTTCCAGAATAGAAAGTGTGTTTATCCATATATTTAAAAATTTAGGCTAGGGCACTTTCTACATAAAGTAGGTTTATCATGAAAGCCAAATATAAATTTGCGTTGGTATCTATTGCTATATCTTCTGCATTACTATCAGGATGCAAAACTGGCGATATCGCAACGAAAACTGCCCAAGCACCCTCTGTTGAAACCGTTACCCTAACCGAAACAAAAATCACTCCTTATCATACTTTTATCGGTCGAACTGAAGCGGTAAATGACGTTGATATTATGCCTCGAGTCGGTGGCGAATTAACCGCGATTCATTTTAAAGATGGCGATATGGTCGAAAAAGGCCAATTGCTGTTTGAAATCGACGACCGTCCTTACAAAGCGGCACTGGCGTATGCAAAAGCGTCGTTGCAAAAAGCAAAAGCACAACTCGTTCAAACTACGCGTGATGCAGAACGTGTGAAGAAACTCATCAAAGATAAAAGCATCAGTGAGCAGCAATACGATGACGCCATTGCTGCGCACGCCGCAGCGATTGCCTCGGTAGAAGAGGCGAAAGCGACGCTGGTTTCAGCAAGGCTCGATCTTGAATTTAGCTCTGTGCGTGCTCCTTTCTCTGGCCGCGTGGGTTTCAGCAACTTCCGAGTGGGTGACCGTATTTCGAAAATTCAACTCGTTCCTCTTGTTTCGATCACTCAAATTGACCCAATTCGCTTTGGCTTTGATGTGGATGAGAAGCTCTACCGCCGCGTAAGAAGTGCGATTGATGTGGCTCATCGTAACGATGACAAACTGGATGTTGATTTAACACTGACGCTTTCAGACGGTTCATTGTATCCGCTTGATGGCAAGATCTACGCCGTTGGCAACAAGATCGATTTAGAAACAGGCTCAATTCGAGCAGAAGCACAATTTGATAACCCAACTTACGCGCTTATGCCGGGTGAATATGGCAACTTGACCATCAAGCTGCGCAACAAAACCATTGATGGTTTGCTTATCCCATCGGCGGCTGTTCAGCAAGATCAAGCGGGTGACTACGTCATGGTGGTTGGTGATGATCACGTAGTGTCTCGTCGTAACGTTGAACTCGGTCAGACCTACGGTGTGAAACGTGCTGTGCTGACTGGCTTGGCGGCTAACGAAAAAGTCATCGTCAATGGTCTACAAAAAGTGCGTCCGGGTGCAACGGTGAAAGACGTTGAACTACAGAGTGAACAAGGCTGAGTGAGTACTGATGTTAAGTAAATTTTTCATTCACCGGCCGAAGTTTGCTTTGGTGATCTCACTGGCGATGACATTGATGGGTATGATCGCCCTGAAAGTCTTGCCAATTTCTGAGTATCCTCAAATCTCTCCAACGGTAATTACGGTGAGCACCATGTATCCGGGTGCAAACGCGGACGTGGTTAAAAAGACGGTAGCACAACCGATAGAAGCCAAAGTCAATGGCGTTGAAGACATGATTTACATGTCTTCTGTGATTGGTAATGATGGCTCATACACATTGCGTATTTACTTCCGAGTGGGCGCAGATGGCGATATGGCGCAGGTTCGTGTGAACAACTTGGTGGCACAGGCGACGTCATCTCTACCACAAGAAGTAAACCAAATCGGTGTAACGGTTAAGAAGAAATCTTCCGACATGCTGGGCGTTATCACACTGCGTTCCCCGAAACAGTCTTACGACAGTATCTACCTTTCTAACTACGCGGATCTCAATATCGTTGAGCGTCTAAAACGTATCGAAGGTATGAGTGACATTACGCTGCTGGGTAAGAAAGACTACTCAATGCGTATTTGGTTGAACCCAAATAAACTGGCCACCTTGAAGCTTTCTGCTAGCGATGTTATTGGCGCAATTAAAACGCAAAACATCCAAGTGGCGGCGGGTAAGATCGGTGGTATGCCAGCTCCGGGTGACCAGCAATATCAATATGTTTTGCAAACCAAAGGTCGCCTTACTTCTGCGGAAGAGTTCGAGAACATCATCATCCGCGCGAGCAAGAAAGGTTCTTTGATTCGCTTGAAAGATGTGGCTCGTGTCGAAGTTGGCGCACAAGGCTACGAAGCTGATGGTCGTATGAATAACGAACCAGCCGCCGTTCTGGCCTTGTACCAGTTGCCGACAGCGAACGCGCTAGACGTGATGGAACGCGTGAAAGAGGCCATGAAAGAGTACGAGAAATCGTTCCCAGATGATTTGGTCTACGACATCGCGTATGACTCTACCGAATACGTAGAGACATCGATTGATGAAGTGTACGAGACGCTAGTGATTGCGGTACTTCTTGTAACCTTCGTTGTGTACGTTTTCTTGCAGAACTGGCGAGCGACCATCATTCCAACCTTAGCGATTCCGGTTTCCATCATTGCGACGTTCGCAATCATGGGCGTGATGGGCATGACCATTAACACCATCTCGTTGTTTGGCTTGATCCTCGCCATCGGTATCGTGGTGGACGATGCGATCATCGTGGTAGAGAACGTGGAGCGGGTTATCCATGAAGAGCATTTAGACCCGATTCCGGCCACGATCCAAGCCATGAAAGAAGTGACGGGGCCAGTATTGGCAACAACGCTTATTTTGTTGGCGGTATTCGTACCGGTTGCGCTATTGCCGGGTATTTCTGGTCGAATGTTCAACCAGTTCGCGGTCACTATCTGTGTGTCGGTGCTGATCTCTGCGATCAACGCATTAACGTTAACGCCAGCGCTTTGTGCGTTGATGTTGAAATCTACTCACTCGCAACCTATTGCGCCTTTGCGTGCGTTTAACCTAGGTTTTGAAGCAATAACGCGCAAATACCAAGGTTTAGTTGGCTTCTTGAGCCGTCGTATTGTGCTGAGTATCGGTGTTTATGGCGCGCTTATTGCGGTGCTGGCATTTGCGTTCATGACCGTACCTTCTTCTTTCGTACCAAACGAAGACAAAGGCGTGTTCATGGTCGAAATGCGTTTGCCAGACGCAGCAGCATTGCAGCGTACTGCACCATTAATGAAGAAGTACGTTGATGAGCTAAAACAGATGGAAGGTGTGGAGAACGTGGTTTCGGTTGCGGGCTTCTCGGTAATTAACATGGCGTCGATTCCAAACTCGGGCATGTTGATCATCAAACTGGATAACTGGAGCAAACGTAAAGACCCTGAGTTACACCAACGCGCATTGATGAATAAAGTTAACCAAATGCTGAACTCAACGCCAGATGCCGCTTCGTTCGTTTTCGCGACGCCGGCAATCAAAGGCATGGGTGCGGTAGATGGTTTTAACCTTGTGCTGCAGGACAACTTGGGCCGCTCTCCACAAGAGTTGGCAAAAACAACCGCTGATTTTGTTGCCCAAATCAACCAACTGCCTGAAGTGGCACGTGCGTTCTCGATTTTCCGTGCGGACATTCCGCAACGTTACATCGATATTGACCGCGATAAAGCGATTTCGATGGGCGTACCGTTGAATGAAATCTTCAGCACACTGCAAGCACAGTTGGGCGGCGCCTACATTTCTGACTTCAACTTGTTTGGTCGTTCGTACCAAGTGAAAGTGCAAGCAGAAGAGCAATATCGTGACAACATCGACGACATCGACCATCTGTTTGTTCGTTCAAGCTCTGGAAAAATGGTGTCATTGGCAACGCTAGTGAAAGTGAAGCCGATCTTCGGCCCGGATACCTTATCGAACTACAACATGTTCAGTTCTGCAACCGTGAACGGTGCGCCAGCGCCAGGCTACAGCTCGGGTGATGTTGTAAAAGCCATTGAAAAACTGGCTGCAGAATCTTTGCCAAGTGGTTACTCGTACGAGTGGTCAGGCATGACTTACCAAGAGATGAAAGCAGGCAACATGGCGCCAATCGCGTTCGCACTGTCTTTGCTGTTCACCTACTTGTTCTTGGTGGCTCAGTACGAAAGTTGGACTATTCCTGCTGCGGTAATGATGGCGGTTCCAGTCGCGATTCTCGGCGCTATGGGCACGCTACTGCTGGTGGGACAACCGTTCGATTTGTACGTGCAGATTGGTGTGGTCATCTTGATCGGTATGTCCGCCAAAGTGGCGATTCTTATCGTGGAATTTGCCAAAGTTCTGCGAGAAGAAAAGGGCTTATCCATCATTGATGCTGCCAAAGAAGCTGCTCGAATCCGTTTCCGAGCAGTACAGATGACCGCATTCGCCTTCATCTGGGGGGTATTCCCGTTGGTGATTGCATCGGGTGCTGGTGCGGCATCTCGTCACTCACTGGGCTTTGCGGTATTCGGCGGCATGATTCTCTCTACGTTTGTAGGCACGTTACTGACGCCAGTGTTCTTCGTGATGATGCAATCTCTGCGCGAGAAGTTTAAGCGAAAGAAACCCACTGAAATTGAGGTGAGTGAGCAACAACGCTGATTTCAACTGACTCCACAACACCCCCACGCTGTGTGCGATTGGCCAATGCCTTGCATTGATATACAACCACCGTCGCAGCGTGGGTTCCCCAAACAATAATAGGTTTTAGCATGAAAAATCTTTCAAAAATCGTCGTAGCGAGCTCTCTACTGACGTGTGCTGCTGCGCAAGCGGGTGGGTTATACCTTTACGAAACAACAGCATCGGATATTGGTTTGGCATCCGCTGGTATGGCGGCTCGTGCGCAAGATGCCTCAGTAATGGCAGCAAACCCGGCTGGTCTGGCGAATGTTTCTGGTAAATCTTTCTCTGGTAACCTGATTGGCCTATACGGTGACGCGCAACTAGACACGATGACTGGCGATGCGGGCAACGTGATTGGTTTTGTTCCTATGGCGTCGGCATTTTACAGCCAACAAGTGAACGACAAATGGACGCTGGGTATTGGTCTGTATGGCAACTACGGTCTTGGCCTCGAGTACGAAGGTCTTTTGGATAATCACTTAGATATTCCTACAGCAACGACACAAGCCATGACCATTCAACCTTCCGCTTCTTACCGCATCAATGAGCACTGGTCTGTGGGTGCGGCGCTTGGTATTCAGTACGGTATGTATGAAGTAGAAGCGGAAGGGACGTTGGCTAGCTCTGGCATGCATAAAAAATACTTAGACGAAGACCAAGATACTCAAGTCAACGGCCGAGTAGGTGTGCTTTATGAGGCAACACCAGGCACGCGTCTTGGTCTGTCTTACTCTTCTGAAACCGAATTTGAATTCGACAATAGTAACTCCATTGCTCCACAACAACTGATCTTCAGTGCTTACCATGAAGTGAATGATGACCTAGCGGTGATGTGGAATGTGAACTGGCAAGACTGGAGCGAATACACAACTGCGCTTAAGGCTGCAGATTTGGTCGATGTAGAGACACAAGACACTTACCAAATCGCATTGGGTACTCAGTACAAACTGAATGAAAAAATGATGTGGAATGCAGGTTTTGCATTCGATACCAGCATGTATGAAAGCCAATCAAACGGTGACATAACCGTTCCTACTGGCAAGGCGTACCGCATTGGTACAGGCATTGATTACAAATTGGATTCAGAAAACTCAATTGGTTTCGCGTTTGAAGCGATCTTGATGGAATCGTCAGAAACGCCACGCTTACAAGCTGGCTTTGATGAGCCTGCTCTGTACTTCATGAGCATGAGCTACAACTGGAAAAACTAATCATTCCTAATCGCTAAAACGCCTTCCTTACAGGCCATTCTACCCTAACTACCTGCACTGGATGCTGTCGCGCTATCTAAGGTAGTTAGGGCGCTTCTGTCACACCCAGTGAGTGATGATTTAAAAAGTATCTGTGCGGCTAAGTGTGGGTATTCAACATCTCAAAGGACTAAAAATGAAAAACAAACTAGCGTTAGTGTGTACGACTTTGTTGGTCAGTACGCTGGCTCATGGTGCCGAGCATCGAGTAAAAGACAATAAAAACAAGTTGGCGGATGACCCAACAAAAGTCATCACGAAATTTGGCGCGTCGTACGCAAACAACTACGATTTTGATGATCAAAACATCTCCTTCTCGGGCTCACTTGCGCTTGACCAAGCGCGCAAAATCAACCTGCGTATCAATGATGATGCGAGCGAGTGGCGTATTGGTGGTTCGTGGTTGTTTCCGGTCGGTATCGTGAATTTCAATTTTGGTAAAAATGAATACGTAAACGGCGCGGATCAAACCAACTACAGCGTTGGTACCTTTATGCCGTTAAGTTATTTCGGGATTGAGCCAGCAGGCTTCCAAATTTTCCCAATGGCAGGCTATACGTACAACACTGGTGATGTTCCCGTATGTGACGGTGCAGAAAGTAGCCACTGTAGCGAGCCTAACTTTACGGGCACTCCAAGTGCAGAGAATGGCTTCAATATGATGAGCTCTTCAGGCAGCAGTGGTTACGTTGGTGCATTTGCGCTGAAATCGTTTACCAAAGAGCTGACGTTAATCAGCTTCGCAGCAGGCACTTACGGCTCAGAAAACAGTGAAGGAGAGAACTACAAAGGCTTCTTTGGTGGTATCGGCCTTGGTTATCTCGTGAATAAACGTCACTCGTTTAACGTAATGACGTTTGTCATGGACAACAACACCTATTTAGATGAGGCAGATAGGCGCGTCGCATTATCTTACCAATATCAAGTTGAATAAATTGAAAACGCAGCAACGATGGCTGCGTTTTTACTTTGATGGAATAAATTAGTGAATCGCGTTCTTTTCTTCGATCTTTTTCTGATATTGGTGTTTTAATATATACATGCGCTTAACATCGCTATAGGCTCCGTTAATAAAGTATTCTTCTACTAAATGGCCTTCTTCAATAAAACCACATTTCTTATATAAATGAATAGCGACTTCATTATCCACTGCGACCAATAAGTATATTTTACGTAGATTAAGAATCGAGAAGGAGTAATCCAATGCACGATTAATCATCTCTGTCGCATAACCTCGTCCTTGATGCTCTGGGGCGATGATTATCTGAAACTCAGCGCTTCGGTGAATGTAGTTGATCTCAATAAGTTCGACCAATCCAATCACTATGCCGTCTTCATCTTCAACCACAAAGCGTCTTTCTGCGTCATCATGTATATGTTTTCGGTACAGTTCTTCGAGCTCATCATAAGATTCATAGGGCTCTTCGAACCAGTAGGCCATGATATTTCGGTTGTTATTTAGTTCGTGAATAAAGCGCAAATCAGAGCGTTCTAGTGCACGCATTTTTAGGCCTTTCTTCATCATTTATCTCCAATGAGGCGGAGTAAACCTCCGCAATTGATGCTAGAAAATCTTAACGTATTTAACAAGAATAGCGCATCTGTTTTTGGGAAATATTGTGGTTTTTTCAATATGGAAACTTAGAGTTCACGCCAAATAAAAATTAATCTTTACGATAAAAAATTCGATTAGGTGGTTTGCCTAATATCATATTAAATACCGCGCAACGACTTAGTGTCTTAATCTAAATAAACAAGGTATTCAATATGTTTTCAATCGGTGACGTAGTAGTAGCGACTAAAGGTATCGATCTTGGCGAAATGGTTGTTACAGGTTTAAGCAGTGGCGGCTTTTACACACACGTAAAAGCAGGCGAGAAAACGCTAACTTACCCAGCTAAAGATCTTAAGAAAGCATAATTAAATTTGCTCACTCTTATTTCTAAACTGGCTTAAAGTTCGTATTACTTATTTTAGGCGGGTTAGAATTAATAAAAGGTAGCGCAACAAGCCGCTACCTTTTTTATCACTCTCTTTTCTAGTTTTCTTCTGTTTTATGAACCTCAACACGGTTTCTACCGGTTTCTTTGGCTTTGTAAAGGGCTAAGTCGGCGCGTTTTACGAGTGGTTCAAACGAGTCATCCAAGCTACAGACTTGAGTTACACCAATACTAGCGGTAAAGCTCATATCACGACCTGAGTGTTGAATCGTCGTAGTTTCTAGCGCATTGCGAATCGTTTCTAATGTGTTTAGGGCTTCTTGCGATGACCGGCTTCTTAGTACGATGGCAAACTCTTCACCGCCAACTCTGGCAAGTAAGTCACAGTCAAGTAGATGGCTTTGAATGGTGTTGACTGCATGGATCAGCGATTTATCGCCAGCGTCATGACCAAACCGATCATTAAGGCTCTTAAAGTTGTCTAAATCTAGAATAGCAACATGGAAGTCAATGCCTTGGGTGCGGTATTCATTCAGGCGGCTTTCGATTTGTCGCATGAATTCTCTGCGGTTTGGAATGCCAGTCAGGTCATCCGTTGTGGCAAGATGCTCCATTTTCATAATTTGTATATGAAGAGCAATGTTTAAAGCAATCCAGTTAGCGATGCACTGAAGCTGTGCCGCTTGTTCGTTTGTATAAGTGTGCGTTTGATGATGTGCAACATTAAGCGTGCCCAAACAGACTTTACCGTGCATTAAAGGCGCATCCATACACGTCCCCATGCCATTGGATGCCAGCATCACACAATCGACCTCATCAGATTGAGTGACATCGTCACAGATCATCAGTTGTTGTTTTTTGAACACTCGGCCAACAAAAGCTCGGTGAATAGGTACCAAGAATTCAGCCGGAATCGCTTTATTACCAGAGAAAGAGTAGACCTTTAGATGATCATCATTTTCATAAAGCGTGATACTCGCGCGGTCGGAATTGAATATACGATTTATCCATTCTGCGACCGTATCAAGCACCTGCTGCAATGTTTCCGATTGAGCTAAAAAGTGAACAAACCCTATCGGCATACAGATCGGACTTTCCATATTCTGCATCGATAAGTCATCAGGGTTAAAAGTTCTTTCAAGTCTCAATAGACATCTCCTTGCGATGTTGCAAATACCAACAATAAGTTACACGAAGCTATTTTCAAGAAAAATGCGTTTCTACGTAAGATTATGGTTTATTTATCGCCATCTATGTGTGTTCAATTGCTTAATGTGGGCGTTAACTCACGCCTAAATGAATAAATGTTATACCTATTTATAAGTAAGTCATTACTCAATAAGGGGTGTTTTTGAGGTAGAACCAAAGAATAGGAAAGCCCTTCAGGGAAGAGAAGGGCAAAGAGGGTGAACTTAGGAAAGTAAATACGTAAGCAGTGAATTAATTATCTTTGTATTTCTGTAAAATCAACTGACTGATTTGCGCGATGAGCTGGTCTCTGGCTTGCAGTGATAGCTCGGTTTCTGTGACATAGATACTAATGTAAACAGGACGATGGTTTTCCTTCCATATGATTGCGTTAATACCGCGCGAACCGTGACCACCCGCACCAGAGCGGTCGGCGATAGACCAACCTGTTGGTAATACTGAACGCATTAACGAGTCTGAAACCTTGTTGTCCTGCATCCAGATTTTTAATTGCACGCGAGACTCGTAAGACAACGTTTCTCCTTCAATCAAGGTTCGCAGAGTGTTTACCATGGCGTTAGGTGTGGTTGTGTCGCGGTTGTCTCCCGGTGTCGCTTCGTTCAAACGTGGTTCTAATCTATCTAGGCGCGTCGCTTTATCACCAATTGATCGCAAAAACATTGTCACGGCCTTAGGACCGCCGATTTCATTCAATACTAAGTTGGCAGCAGTATTATCACTCATCAACATCGCGGCTTCACAAGCGTGTTCTACGCGTGTGTTTTGGCCTGCGAGTTTGTCCATCACTGGAGACCACACAACGATGCTGCGCTCATCGACTTTCGCGGTCGCATTTTTACTTAGCTTACCGCTGTCCATATCACTTAGCATTGTGGCGCAAGCCAAGGTTTTGAATGTGCTCATGAGTGGGAAGCGTTCATCGCCGCGGTAATCCCAGCGCTCATCGGTTTGCGTATCCCAAACCGAGACCCCAATTCTGCTTGAGGTTTGTTGTTCGATGAGAGAAATGTCTTCATTCAGTTGGGAAGCGTAACTTAGGGTTGAGCAAACCATTAGCCCAGCCAACAAAAATAACTTTTTCATGCGTCGTGTTCTTCATTTTGGTTTTGGTTCGCACTGTGGCGATGTTACGCAAACTATAACGAGCGAATACTCTAACCACTGTTAAATCCATGTCGATTTTTTGTAGGATTCTGCGCAATACCTCCAAGTTTGTTATTGACCTTAAGTATATTGTGGGTTTACTCAACTTTACGAATATTGACGTTGCATTACGCTAGAAAAACTAAACTAGAGTTGTCGTCAATTTGAGAGTGATGTTCATGAAAACTGTACGAAATTTTGTATGGATGATAGTTGCCGCCGTGTCTGTGTTGTGGTGGATGAGTGAACCGCAACTGCTGTCCTCGACCCAATTCTTCCAATGGCGCTCCGCGCTTATTCAATATTCTGGTGTTTTGTCGTTAGCTTTGATGTCTATTGCGATGGTGCTGGCGCTGCGCTTACCTGTGATAGAGCAATGGGTTCATGGCATGGACAAGGCATATCGAGTACACAAGTGGTTAGGTATAGCAGGCGTCAGTTTGGGTGTGATCCATTGGCTTATGTATAAAGTTCCAAAGTGGCTCGTTGCTGCTGGTTGGTTGGAAAAACCACTAAAACACACTGGAGCAGGGCCATCGGGCAATAACTTCGTTGGTTTTGAGTTATGGGTTAAAGAACTGCGTGATGTAGGCTTGGATTTAGGTGAGTGGGGCTTTTATTTGCTATTGGCATTGCTGGCAGTGTCACTCTGGACTGTTGTTAAATACAAACCGTTTAAGTTGTCCCATCGTTTAATGGCGGTGGTGTATCTGATGGTTGCTGTTCACTCCGTTTTGCTGATCAAGCATGCATACTGGGGCGATCCCATTCATTTTGTCGCTTTAGGTTTTGCATTGATGGGCTCTGCGGCTGCCACTTACAGCTTGTTCGGTTTTGTCGGGCGAGCGAACCGCTATCCAGCCAAAGTGGTGTCGACTCGCTACTTCCCTCAAGCGCGCGTGATGGAGCTGGTTTTGGCGCCAAGCAATAACGGTCAAGGAAAACCTTGGCAGCACAAAGCAGGACAGTTTGCTTACGTTCGTTTTGGTAATGAAGATCCACATCCGTTTACGATTGTTTCAGGTGAGCACGATCCAGAGGTCCGTTTTTTGATCAAAGAGCTAGGCGATTTCACGACCAATTTGTACCAGCGCGTGAAAGCGGGCGATGAGGTTGTTGTTGAAGGGCCGTATGGACGTTTAGAGTTTGATGTCAACAAGCCGCAAGTTTGGATTGCTGGTGGTGTCGGGATAGCGTCGTTCTTTGCCATCTTATCTTCACTGAAAGCGTTAAAAATACATCCGCCAGTGCATTTGTTTTATTGCACACGTGGCTTAGATAGTCATTTAGTGGATGAACTGTGGAATGCCGCGCATCAGGCACAAGTGAAACTAAACGTGATAGATACTGCGGTTTCACCTCGACTTAATGTTGAACGAATTGCGAAGGAATGCGGCGACTTATCGCGTTATGAGTTTTATTTCTGTGGACCGGAGGTATTCTCTCGAACCCTGAAAAAAGAGTTAGAGGTATATCGTTTTGATACAGAACACCACTATCATGAAGAGCTGTTTGTGATGCGATAATCTAGTATTTGGATCGAAATAAAAAGGAGCTGAATCAGCTCCTTTTGTATTTACATTTAACGTCTATGAACCGTATGAATGCGTAAATCCGGTTTCACTACAGTTCCACTTTTTTGACCATGCCGGCTTCTGCATGTCCGGGGATATTACACGCGAACTCTACATTTTTATCGCCATGGAAGTGCCACAGGAGTTGTTTCGCTTTGCCTGGTTCAACAGTGACAGCATTGCCGGAGTCATGCATGTGATCGCCAGACATGGTTTTCATCATTTCACGGTGTTTAAGCTGTTCTTCTGCTGAGCCAATGGTAAATTCGTGATTGATTTTGCCTGTATTCATTACCACAAATTGAACCACATCATCCGGTTCTATTGTCACGTCTTTTTTGAATGTAATTTTCATATCATCCGTTAAGAGTACATGAACGACTTTGTCTGGTTTTGCGCCATTTGCAGGCATACCAACCGCTGACATGCCTGGCATGCCGCTCATACCAGAATGATCCATTTTACCGTGGTCCATTTTTCCATGATCCATCGGCATTTTATCCATGTTCATGGAACCGTGTTCCATTTGACCATGCTCCATATTTTCGTGGTTCATGTTTGAGTTATCCATTTGAGCAAATACGCCACCCGATACCATGGTTAGAGCAAGAGTGATAAGAGTCTTTTTCATGTTGATTTCCTTTACTATCAATGAGCTATCTCGCCATTATTTTCTGAATAATGGCGCTCGTTGTTATTTATCTTGGTGTTGAGTTGATTTCACTTCACGCTGTTTCCACAGCTTGAAGATGGCAGGTAACACAAGCAGCGTTAACAGCAGGGCAGAGGCCATGCCACCAATCATCGGTGCAGCGATGCGTTGCATCACTTCAGAGCCGGTTCCCTCACCGTACATGATTGGAATAAGACCAATGATTACCGTTAATACGGTCATCATGACAGGCCGCACACGCAAGCCAGCGCCTTCTCGAATTGCGTCTGTAAGATCCCGCGCTTGAAGCGGTCGTTGTTTCTCTTCTGCATCCAGTTTTCGTTGGTGCCACGCTTGGTTGAGATACACCAGCATGATGACGCCTATCTCCACCGCAACGCCGGCGAGGGCGATAAACCCAACCCCCACGGCAATAGAGAAGTTGTAGTTCAGATAATGCATCAGCCATAAGCCACCAACCATTGCTAAAGGCAGCGTCAGCATGATGATCAGCACCTCACCCACACGGCGGAAGCTGAAGTAAAGCAGCATCATGATGATCGCAATAGTGATTGGTACTACGACACTTAAGCGGTCTTTGGCGCGTTCCATGTATTCGTACTGACCTGACCAAGCCAGCGAGTAACCCGCAGGTAATTCAAGTTGATCTGCTACTACTTGTTGTGCTTCCACGACGTATGAGCCTAGGTCACGACCTTCGATATCCACGAAAACCCAACCGTTTGGACGCGCGTTTTCGGTTTTGATCATCGGTGGACCATCTTCATAACGAATATCTGCCACGTCTGCGAGTGCGATGCGTGCGCCGTTGGGGGTTACCAGTGGTAGGTTTTGCAGTTTAACAACCGAGTCACGGTAATCTTGCGGATAGCGGACGTTGATAGGGTAGCGCTCTAGCCCTTCAATGGTTTCTCCAACATTCATACCCCCAACAGCGGTTGAGATGACTTGCTGAACGTCTTTGATGCTTAAGCCATATCTCGCAGCAGCGCGGCGTTTAATGTCGATTGTTACGTAACGGCCACCGGCTACACGCTCGGCATATACAGATGAGGTGCCGTGAACGCTATTAAGAATAGGTTCCAGCTGAGCACCAATTTTTTCGATCTCTTTCAGGTCTGGGCCTGCAATCTTGATCCCAATTGGCGTTTTAATACCGGTCGCTAGCATGTCGATACGCGTTTTGATTGGCATTACCCAAGCGTTGGTGAGTCCCGGAAACTGAATCAGTTCATCGAACTCTTTGCGTAACGACTCTGTCGTCACGCCTTCACGCCATTGATCGTGAGGTTTTAGCTGAATAACAGTTTCAATCATAGTGAGTGGCGCAGGGTCGGTAGCCGTTTCTGCACGGCCAATCTTGCCCCAAACCGTTTTGACTTCCGGTACGGTTTTGATCAGTTTGTTAGTTTGCTGAACTAGTTCACGTGCTTTACCAATCGAGATTCCCGGATACGTAGTCGGCATGTACATCAAGTCGCCTTCATCCAATGGTGGGATGAACTCGCTACCCAGTTGACTGGTTGGATAGTAAGCTGACGCCATTAGGCCTAAAGCGATAACGATCATACTCTTAGGATACTTGAGGCTGGTATTCAGCAACGGGCGATACAGCGCAATTAAGCCTCTATTTACTGGATTCTTATGCTCTGGTAATACGTTGCCACGGATGAAATAACCCATGAGCACAGGTACGAGGGTAATTGCCAAACCTGCCGCTGCGGCCATTGCATAAGTTTTAGTAAAGGCGAGAGGGGAGAACATCTTGCCCTCTTGACCTTCCAGTGCAAATACTGGCACAAAGCTTAACGTGATGATAAGCAGTGAGAAGAACAGGGGCGCGCCCACTTCTTCAGCGGCTTTGCCAATCACTTGCCAGCGGTTCTTATCCGTGAGAGGCGTTCGTTCAATATGCTTGTGGACGTTTTCTATCATTACGATGGCACCATCCACCATTGCACCGATGGCGATGGCAATCCCCCCGAGCGACATGATGTTGGCATTAATGCCTTGAGAATGCATGACGATAAACGCGGATAAAATACCGACGGGCAAACTCAGCGCTATAACCAAAGATGAACGGATGTGAAATAGGAAGAGGGCACAAACAATCGCCACGACAATGAATTCTTCCGCCAATTTCTTCCACAAGTTTTCTACGGCAGCGTTAATCAGCGTGGAGCGATCGTAAGTAGGCACGATTTCTACACCATCCGGTAAGCTGCGCTGTAAATCTTCCAGTTTGTCTTTAACTTTGCTGATGACTTCACTCGCGTTTTCGCCGAATCGCATGACAATTACTCCACCAACCGCTTCACCTTCGCCGTTAAGCTCAGAGATGCCGCGACGCATTTGCGGACCTAAGTTGATGTCGGCAATGTCGCCCAGTAAGAGCGGTGTACCTTTCTCTGTCACTTTGAGCGGAAGTAATTCAATATCCTCAATACTCGTTAGGTAACCTGTAGTGCGAACCATGTGTTCCGCTTCTGCTACTTCAACAACAGAGGCGCCCGTTTCCTGATTGCCGTTTTGGATCGCCATGTTCACTTGTTGCAGTGTCAGGTTGTAAGCACGCAGCTTCGCCGGATCAATCTGGACTTGATACTGCTTCACCATACCGCCTACGGTTGCGACTTCAGAGACGCCATCGACGGTTTGCAGCTCATATTTCAAGAACCAGTCTTGCATACTGCGTAGATCAGCAAGATCATGGTTGCCAGTTTTATCTTGCAGTACATAGCTGTAGACCCAGCCCACACCCGTCGCATCTGGTCCTAATGTCGGTTTTGCACTCGGTGGTAATTTAGGTGCTACTTGGCTTAGGTACTCTAAAACACGCGAACGTGCCCAATACATGTCGGTATCATCGTTAAAAATGATATAAACATATGAGTCACCAAAGAATGAATAACCACGAACGGTTTCTGCACCCGGTACGGCGAGCATCGCGGTGGTTAGCGGATAAGTGACTTGATCTTCAACTACTTGAGGTGCTTGGCCTGGGTAGCTTGTTTTGATGATCACTTGAACATCAGAAAGATCCGGAATGGCGTCTACAGGTGTATTCTTTACACTGTAAAGTCCGGTTAAAACAAGCGCTAGGGTTGCGATCAAAACCATGAAACGGTTTTTGATCGACCAGCGGATTATTGCTCCAATCATAGTTAGCCCTCAACCGCTTCAAGTTGCTTCAATACGTAGTCAGCTCCTTGTTTTTCAACTAGAAATCGGACTTTCTGACCTTCTTTGAATCCGGATAGATCCACTTCATCACCTACAGAGAAGTTCATCTCTCCTGCCTCCCAGTTCCATTCTGCAACTGGGAGGTGGTTGAGAGTTATCATCCCAAAATCCGCCATCAACATGCTGATATCTCCGGTAATCCATACGTCAGTCACGACAACGCTGTCATCGGCTTTGTAGTCAACGACTTCATATTGACCGGACTCTGTTTTCTGAATTTCAAACTCGATAGCTTGGCCTTTTTGCAGAGTGCTCAAATCAACGTCATCTGCGAGGGTAAAGTTCATGACCATACCCGGCCAATCCCACTCTGCTACGGGCTGATGATTAATGGTCAACATACGGTGATCTTTCATCACATCGGTGATTTCACCCTTAGCCCAAACTGTTTCTGCTTTGGCTTCAGTAGGTGATGAAATACGGGATAGATCAGCCGTTTGGCTCGATTCCGAATCCAACATAAAGTGTGCAGAGGTTACGATGCGATCATCTTGAGACAGACCTTGTAGCACCTCGATTTTGTCGTCGGCTTCACGCCCAACTTTGATGCGCGTTGAGCGGTATTTACCATCGCCTTCAGACAACACGACTCGGGTCATACCGCCGGATCGAATAACGGAAGACTTAGGAATCGTCATAACTGCGTTATCAGTGACTGGTTGAAGGGCAATGTTGGCAAACATATTAGGTTTAAGATCGCCATTCGGGTTAGGGAACTTGAGGCGTACACGCAAGGTACGAGTTTTAGGATCCAGAATAGGGTATACGTAGTCGACAACCCCTTTCCATTCATTGCCTGGAATAGCATCAAGCGTCATAGTGGCGCTACTTCCTGCTTTCATCCAGTGAGCTTGGCGCTCAAATACTTCGGCATCCACCCATACGTTTTCAAGTGGGCCCGCGCTGATTACCGCTTGAGCAGGGGATAGGTAACCACCTTCACGAACGTTCAAACTCGCGATGACGCCATCTTCCGGAGCTTTAATTTCAATAGTTTGCGATGCTTTCCCGCGTTGAGTGATGGCTCTGATTTGAGAACGATCAACACCCAGTGTCACTAAACGTTCTGTCGCGCCTTTCACCAGGCCATTACGCCCAGTTCGGTAGGCGTTCAGCAGCTCTTCTTGTGCTTTGACTAGCTCAGGCGAGTACAGCGTGAACAGCACATCGCCTTTTTTGACCTTTTCACCCACGGCATTGATGTAAAGCTTTTCAACCCAGCCGGCCACGCGAACGTTGGTTTGCCACAAATGACTTTCGTCAAACGCGATATAGCCGACAGTTTCAATCCGAGGTGAAAGTTGCTCTAAAGAGACTTGAGCAGTTTTTACACCTAAGTTGTTTTCAACTGATGGGTCAATTTTTACCGTGCCGGGTTTGTCTTGTTCACCCGCGAGATCTTCAGCGTACACTGGGATCAAGTCCATGCCCATTGGCGATTTGCCCGGTTTGTCGCGCTTATAATTTGGATCCATTGGAGCAACCCAATAGAGTGGCTCGTTTGAGCTGCTTGCAGCGTTAGCGCCTGAGCCACTCATGTCGTGGTTTGCACCAGATAGGTACTGATTAACGCCAAACCCTAGTGCCCCGCCAACAAGCAGAGCGATGGTTGCTATCTTGATTGAATTTGAACTCATTCCTAATTCCTTATTTTCCCCATGAGGCATGACAGCGATGTTGATTGCTTATTGGTGTGCATTCGCCATCGTCCCCAAACTTGGGTTCTCTCATGTTTTTGTTTTAGTTCGCGCTTGCTTCAGGCGTGATGTTGGGTGTGGATACTTGATATTCGAAACCACCCAATAAAGCCGCTAAGTTGCTGTTTACGATGTTTAAATCGGTAATAAGACGTTGCTGTTCGAGCTTTAGCGCCAGCTCGTCTGTGCTTGCCATGATCACATCGTTAAACTGTGCGGTGTTGTTTTGATAACCCCTCTCTACCGCGTGAATACGAGCTTGAACTTGGGGAAGTAAGGTGGATTGATAACGCTCTAAACGCTGACTCAAGTTGGCGCGATCAACCAGCAATGTGTTGACCTTCGCGTTCATCTGAGTCAGTAACGTATCTTTTTGTGAGCGAGCAGCACCCACTTGATACTGAGCGGCGGCTAAGTTGCGGTCTTGGCGATTGCCAGTGAACAGGGGAATGTCCATTGTTAGATACGCGCTCACCAAATCCGATGCAGGTTCGCCTTTCATATTGTTGGCTTGACGATAGGCGTACATCACTTCCACACCGAATTGAGGCGTGTAAGCTTGCTCTGCAATGTCCACTTGAGTTTCATTGGCAGAAATACTTACGTCTGCCATTTTCACCATCGGGTGCTCACTCAACTGTTGGTAGTGCTTGGTCGTTTCGTTATTTGCAGACAACTTTTGGTTTAATGACGCCCAAGTCAGTGTGTTGCTGGCTTGAAGTGTTGAGCGTCCGTTTTGGGTATAGGTATTGAGCCAGTCCGAGCCCAACCATTCTGAGAGTTGCGAGACCAAACGGCGCTGCATTTGTGCGTTGGCTTGCAGCTTTTCATCCAACTTACTCACTTGAAGCTGTGCATTCAGTAAATCTTGCGCTTCGCTTTTGCCGATTGAGTAATTGGTTTGAATGAAGTTTTCCATTTCCGTCATGAGCCGACGGTTTTCTAGCAAAATTTGCTCTGCTTTCTGCTGATAGCCCAGCTCCAACCAAAGCTGAGTCATGCTGTTTGCCACTTCAAGCTCCCGTGCGTGAACTTGCAACGACAAACCATCGGCTTGTTGATTGGCTTTCTTTTGTTGAAGGTCGAGCGTCGAGCCTCGTTCGAACTGTTGCATCAAACCGACGGAGATATTGGTCATCGGATCCTCGTCAAATTTGAAGCTATCGACAGGCAAACCACCAAAACCGACTTTCAATTTCGGGTCCATCAAGGTTGCGCTGGCTACGCCTGTTTCACGCATTGCTTCCGATTGAGCATAGAACTGCTTACGGTTGCCATCGTTACTCAACGCAACGCTAATGAGGTTTGCTAGCTCATTGGTTGACTGAGCTTGGATTGATTGAGCTTGCGCTTCTTGTTGTGCTTTCGTATTGGCTGGCGATTGTGCCACCACATTGAAAGCAGGTAGGGCAACCAGAGCCAGTGAGCATACTGGTGCCACTAAGCGATTTGGGTTGAATTCCATAATTTACATCCAAATTGATACCAAGCTCTTTTGCGTTTCGGATCGATTGAACCGAGCGGGAGAGCGTTGGTATTTGCCAAACGGATGACGCACTTTTTTATCGCTAAATAGCAGGTAACAAATGGAGTTACGAGCGAATAGCTGAGGTAAGTACGCTATCAGTTGGGCGCAAAGAAACTGCCTGCAAAGCGATGCAGGGTCGAATGCTTTGTATGGATTAAACTATCGGAGGCCGATACAAATCATGGGTGACTTGTACCACTGGTGCGGTAATTTCTGAGGCAATGGATGCGCGACAAGCCAATGGGGAGAGCTGGCTGTCAGTGACTGGTAATGGGACAAAAACGAATGAGCAAGATGCTGTGCAGCAATTGTGGATCATACCGGAGCCATCAACACAGCTCATGGTAATCTCTGCAGAGTCGGAGCTCAACGATGAGGCCATCTCCATGCTCATACTCGGGGAGCCGCAGTGATCGTTCTCGCTTGCCATTTCCGTCATGTGAGCAGACATCATGGCATCACTCGACATCATTTTTAGGCTCATTAAAGGCGCACTATTTACCACGCTAGATACCAGCAGTATCAGCGTTGTACATAACGTTAGCCAAATTGTATGCAATGATTTCAGACGCATACGGTTTCCAGTCAAAATGAGCTTATATATCGAGTAACCACTAAATAATAAAGGTTACCCTAGGGGTAAAGTCAAGGATTATACCGACCCCACTTCGAGATAATGAGTTCTACATCTTAAAGTCAATTGGACATATTAATCGCTAAGAAATATCTCGCTAGTGAGTTTTTTGTCACACGAACTTTCCATGGTAGGGTTTATCCTTATAGAATGTAAGGTTTAGTGTGCCTGCTTCGGGGGTTATATGATAGAAATTGTCATCGATGGAAAATATAGAATTGTAGAAGAGGGGCTAACCCTTCTGGAAGCAGCCAAAGTGTGCGGGGTCGAAATCCCTTCACTGTGCGGAATGAACAAAAGTAACGAGAAAATTCCGTGTGATTTGTGTGTGGTCGAAGTGGAAAGTGGCGGAACTAAGCGCGCCTGTGATCTCAAAGTGTACCGCGGTCTCAATGTCGTCACACAATCAGAACAACTTAGTGAGCACCGCAGAAAAGCGCTCAACCGAATCATGACGGACCACTACGCCGACTGTGAAGCTCCATGCAAAACGGCGTGTCCTGCTGGGGTAGACATCCAATCTTATCTCTACCATATCTCGCAAAACGATCATCAAAAAGCGATTGAAGTTATTAAACGCACACTACCAATGCCGTTATCGATTGGGCGTGTGTGTCCGGCATTCTGCGAAAGTGAGTGTCGCCGTTCTTTGGTGGATGAGCCGATTGCCATTCGCCAACTCAAACGCCATGCCGCAGACGCAGATTTAGCGGCGCATGAAGCGTATGTCCCAGAGAAAAAACCAGCGAAGCATCGCAAGATCGCCGTTGTTGGTAGTGGCCCCGGTGGCTTAACGGCAGGTTATTACTTGTCGAATGAAGGTTATGACGTCACCGTATTTGAGTCCATGCCAAAAGCAGGCGGTTGGCTACGCTACGGCATTCCTGAATATCGCCTACCCAAAGACATTCTAGACAAAGAAATCGAACTGATGTGCCGCAACGGCATGCAAGTTGAAACCAACAAAAAGCTTGGGGTTGATTTCACGCTGTCGCAATTGAGTGAAGACTACGATGCTGTCTGTTTGGCTGTGGGGGCGTCTCAAGCGGTAGAAATGAATTATCCTGGTAGCGAGTTGGACGGTTGCTACCTCGGTGTTGATTACCTGAAAGATTACGTTACAGAGCAAAACTACGTTACGGGCAAAAAAGTTGCCGTGATTGGTGGTGGTAACACTGCGATCGACTGTGCGCGTACGGCGCGTCGTGCGGGTGCCGATACCACTTTGATCTATCGTCGAACTCGCGACGAAATGCCGGCCGAGGACTACGAAATCGTCGAAGCTGAACATGAGGGCGTGAAGTTCCATTTCTTAACGAATCCGGCGGAAAACATTGCGGATGAAAACGGCCGCGTGAAGGCAATTCGATTAGAACGAATGGCGTTAGGTGAGCCAGATGCGTCTGGTCGTCGTAGCCCGAAACCAACGGGTGAGTTCTTTACTGAAGCATTTGATACCGTGATTGCAGCTGTATCGCAAAAGCCAGATCTCAGCTTCTTAGAAAACGATGAGCTGTCCATTCCTCTAACGCGTTGGAACACATCTGAGTCCGACTCGCAAACCATGCACACGGGTACGGGCAATATCTTCAGTATCGGTGATTTTCGTCGTGGTCCTGCAACAGCGGTTGAAGCAGTGGGAGATGGGCGAGTTGCGGCAAAAGCGATTGATCTGTTCCTCGATGGCGATATGGCGGACATGCCGAAACCAGCGTTCAACTCTCGTAAAGAGAAAAAACTGGCGCAGGTTGACCCACTTCATTTCGAAAATATCCAAAAAGTTGCTCGTTCAATCATGCCGGAATTGACGCCAGCACAGCGTGAGCAGAGTTTTGCTGAAGTGGAACTGGGCTTTGATAACGAAGAGGCCATGAAAGAAGCGGCGCGCTGCTTAGAGTGTGGTTGCCAAGCGAATACCGACTGTGCCTTGCGAGATTACTCAACGGAATATCATGCCGAGCAACATTTCGATGTTTCCGTGGACGTTTCCTTTGCTAACGTGATTGGTCATCAAGATTGGCTCGATTTACGTGCGAAAGATCTTCGTCATAAATACGAAGTAGACCGCAGTTCTGAGTTCATTGAATTTGATGCTAACCGCTGCATCAGTTGTGGTCAGTGTATTCAAGCATGCCGTGAGCAAGCGGTACATGGTGTGTTGAGTTTTGTGTCGGATAAAAATGGCCGACCAGCTTTACGACCAGATGATCGTCCACGATTCCGCTCCGATGAAAAAGGCGCAAGTTGCAGCGGTTTGACGCTCATGGGCGATTCAAAATGCGTGCAATGTGGGGCGTGTGTTCAGGCGTGTCCAACGGGCGCGATGGTGGACAGCCGTGATCGTTCTCAAGGTAGAACCGAACAGCTAAAAGCCGTCGACACCATTTGTACCTACTGCGGTGTGGGTTGTAAGTTGACCATGTTTGTCGATGAGCAACAAAACAAAATCCGCTATGTAAAAGGTGCGGATTCGCCAGTTAACCAAGGTATGCTGTGCGTGAAAGGCCGTTTCGGTTTTGATTTCATTAGCAGCGAAGAGCGTTTAACGACACCACTGATTCGTAAAGATGGTTGGTTGCAGCCAGCAAGTTGGGACGAAGCGATTCAGCTAGTGGCTTCGAAGCTTTCGACGATCAAGCAAGATTTTGGTAGCAACGCACTGGCCGGATTCTCTTCAGCGAAAACCACTAACGAAGATAACTACGCGTTTCAAAAATTCATCCGTCGTGAACTCGGGACGAACAACGTTGATCACTGCGCACGTTTGTGTCACGCATCGAGTGTGACTGGGCTTGAGGCATCGCTGGGTAGTGGTGCGATGACCAACGACATTCCAAGCATTAAGCATTCCGATGTGATCTTTATTATCGGTTCTGACACCACATCTGCGCACCCGATCATCGCTTCGCACATCAAACAGGCGATTCGTCATCACGGGGCACGCTTGATTGTGGCAGACCCGAAACGAGTGGACATGGCCGAACATGCAGAGCTGTACTTAGCGCATCGACCGGGCACGGATGTTATGTTGCTCAACGGCGTGATGCAGCAAATCATCAAAAATGGTTGGTATGATCAAGAATACATCGAAGAGCGCGTCGACGGCTTTGATACCTTGCTTCAAGAGGTGATGTCGCCAGCGTACAACCTCGACAAAGTTGAGTTAGTTACGGGCGTAAAAGCGGACGATATTTTCGCGATGGCGCGAATGATTGGTACGGCAAAACGCACGGCGGTGTATTACTCAATGGGTATTACCCAGCATACAACAGGGCACGACAACGTTCGTTCGATTGCAAACCTGCAATTGTTGTGTGGCAACATCGGTATTGAGGGGGGGGGTATTAACCCACTGCGCGGTCAATCAAACGTACAAGGTGCGTGTGATATGGGCGCATTGCCGAACTGTTATCCGGGATACCAAAAAGTGTATAACCCGATTGTTCGTCAGAAATTCGCGATTGAGTGGGATGCGCCGAACTTACCTTCTGAGCAAGGGCTTACCCTAACGGAAATCATCGATGCGGCGTGCAAACGAGAAGTTCGCGGGATGTATATCATGGGCGAAAACCCAGTACTGAGCGATCCAAACCAAGCACACGTGATTGAAGGGTTGGAAGCACTCGACTTCTTGGTCGTGCAAGACATCTTCCTCACCGAGACGGCGCAGTACGCCGATGTGGTATTGCCTTCTTGTTCATTTGCGGAAAAATCCGGTCACTTCACCAATACTGAGCGACGCGTGCAGCGCGTTAATGCGGCAGTGAAAGCGCCGGGTGAGGCGAAAGAAGATTGGTGGATCATTCAAGCGATCGCAAACGCGATGGGTAGCGATTGGCATTACCAGTGCGTTTCTGAAATCACTAGCGAGATCGCGCGTGTAACGCCGCAATATGCAGGGTTGCGCTGGGACGCGATCACGCCGAACGGTGTTCAATGGCCAAGTAACAAGAACAATCCAAACGGTACTCGTATTATGCACCAAACCCAATTTACCCGAGGGAAAGGGCAAATGGTGGGCGTGCCGTTCCGCTATGCAGCTGAGTTGCCTGATGAAGAGTATCCTTTGGTGCTTACAACAGGGCGTGTGCTAGAACAGTTCCACACCGGTACGATGACACGCAAAACGAAAGGGTTGGATAACCTTGCTGGGCCAAGAGCGATGATCAGTGTTGAAGATGCCGAAGCAATTGGTATCCATAATGGTCAGCGCCTAAAAGTGTCGACCCGTCGTGGCAGCATCGATATTGATGCGTTTGTTACCAAGCGAATGCAAAAAGGCGTCGTGTTTATCCCGTTTCATTTCGTTGAATCGCCGGTCAACCGCTTGACGACTACGGAAACGGACCCGCATGCGAAAATTCCTGAATTCAAAGTCGCAGCGGTGAAGATTGAAATCAGTGAAACGGCTGCTCAACCAGAGCCTGTCGAGGAAGCGGTACACCACGTCTAACATCAACGCTTCACGCACTGGCGAGTTGAGAAATTGCATTTAAGCTTATGATATGTAATAGCGAAACGAGCAGTGCGTGTGCCGAGCGTTTTTAAGTGGATCATATTGCTTCTACCCGCTCTTATTTGGCTGGCGGTCAGGCAAATTGAACATATTTGGTGGGCGGAGAATCTTACCTCGATCCCCGCCCTCATTGTGTTCACTTACGTTGCTTTAGCCTCGGCGTTTTTCATCACTCGTCGATGGTTGCAAAGTGCATTTTCTGCCTTTGTCGCTATTTTGTTTGTCTCGTTACTTGTTCCGTCGCAGCGCAGCCATGTGGCGTCTTGCTCGCACTCGTTGAGCGTCATTCAATTCAATCTTTTTTACGAAAACTCGGACATCAATCAGTTCATCAACTATCTGTTGAGGCATCCTGCTGATTTGGTGGTGATGCAAGAGCTGACGCCGCGTGTTGGCAGCCTTTTGCACATGTTGGATGATGTCTATCCGCATTATTATGGTGGCCAACGTGACGTGGGGTATCCATCAAATTTGATGATTCTTAGCCGACACCCCATCACGGAGGTTTCGGTTTATCGTGCGCCAAATGGACAAGAAGTCATCAGAGCGGTTTGGTTGCCTAAAGGTCAAGCACAGATCACTTTGTTTGCGGCTCATCCACCGTCACCAAGAACCAGCGAGCTTTGGCATCAAAGAAATGCGCTGGTGCGAACCATAGAAATGCTGACCGCGCTTTATCCCGAGCCAGAGGTGTTGGTTGTGGGGGATTTCAATCTCTCCTCGGTTAGCCCTCGTTTTGCTACGCTGTTCCCGAGTTTTCAAACCGCGCCAGTGACGAGCTGGCCAACTAACATCAAAGGCATCAACGTGCCAGAGCCGATGATGATAGGCATTGATCATTTGTGGCTAAAATCTGAGCAAGGACAGCGAATCATCTGCTCTCGTGAATCCTCTGCTTTACCACAAGGCTCAGATCACCGCATGGTGACAACCCAGATCGGTGTGCATATTCCATAGTTAAAGCCCTTAGAATTTGTTGTGTTGCATAAGTTAAACCTGTGCTGAGCTTGTCATAGAATTGACTCTCTCTGACTGTTCTCTGTTATTTGAGCAAGTTCCATGACCTAAACTTTGCTTGCTTCCTATACTGAACTAACGAAGCAGGATTTTTATAACAACAAGAGGCAGCTTGCATGACAAGAACAACCTCATTTGCACTCGTTTTATTACTGATGTGCGCATACTTTGGTTACAACCGTTATTACGTGTATCCGCAGCAGTTGGAAACACAGGCCAAATCCATGTTGATACAAATGGCAAATCGCGAAGAGTGGATGGATGTGTTTGAGATGATGAATCGCGTAGAGGCGCACAAAGGGCATTTAGAACTCGTGGCCGATGTTACGTCTTCTGATGGCAAACGTGCTTACAGTGAAGGCTTTATTACCTATACCGATCGTGAAGGTGTCGTCTGTAAACAGGTGGTGTTTAACTTTAAAATCAACTCTTTGAAAAACTACAGTATTTCAGACTTACGAGACTGCTCGTACGGCGAATATTATTAAGGTGAGTTGCTTAGTTAAGTCCGGTAAAACTAAATTTGAATATCCAAACAAAAATAGCCTCATTGTCGAGGCTATTTTTGTTTCTGCGAAAGAGAAAAATTGGCAAGTTTAATCGAGCGATTTCTTAAACCTCAGTGACGCAACGACCAATCCAAATACGGTAAACCCGAGCAACCAAAGGGTATCTCGCCATAAGTCCATCAGATCCGCTCCTCGCAACACTATGCCTCGAATTATGCGCATAAAGTGAGTGGCGGGCAGGGCTTCTGAAATCCACTGTGCTGCGACTGGCATGCCCTCGTAAGGGAACATAAATCCAGACAGCAGAATTGAAGGCAGAAGAATGAACACCGTCATTTGCATGGCTTGAAGCTGAGTTGTGGCGATGGTGGATATGACCAACCCTAAAGTTAAGCTGGCGGCGATAAACAACAAGGTTCCAAACAGAATTTGGCTGATTGCACCGTTAATCGGCACGCCGAAAATCCAATGTCCCAACCCTAGAATGATGAAAACCTGAATTAAGCCGACAAAGATATACGGCACGATTTTCGCCACCATTAGCTCTATCGAGTGGATGGGCGTGGTGATCAATAGCTCCAAATTTCCCCGTTCACGTTCTCGTACAATCGCGGCACTGGTGAACAAAATCATCGTCATGGTGAGAATCACACCGAGTAAGCCGGGTACGATGTTGACCGCAGAACGCCGACTTGGGTTGTAGTAGAGTGCGACTTCGAATGTTTTGCTTGGCGCTGGGCGAATCTCGAAATCAAAATCGGTCAATGGCATGGTTTGCAACGACAATATTGCCGAGCTGATCATGGTATCTGACCCATCCACAATCCACTGCCCAAGTTCTCGACCTTGCATCATGCGTTGTGTGAGATCGCTTGGCAAAATCAGCACGGCGCGCACAATACCATCTTGAATCGCTTGTTCGGCCTCTTGCGCGGTGGCATAGGTTTCTTTGATATCCACCACTTGAGTGACTTTTACTGACTGGGTAATGATCCGCCCGGCGGTGCTGCCACTTTGGTCGACAACACCTACCGGAATGTTGCGAATGTCCGTATTGATTGCGAAGCCGAACAGCAAAAGCTGGATAAGCGGGATCATCACCACCATGCCAAACGTGATTCGGTCACGGGAAAGTTGGCGAATCTCTTTGATCATGACGGCTTTCATGCGAGCGATAGGTTTCATCATTGGCGGCCTTTCCCTGTCACGCTGACAAAAACATCTTCTAAGCTTGGGCGAGCGTAGTTCATTTCAGCGTTTTGAAGTTCGGGAAACGTCTGCTTTAACCATTCAATCGGCTGCTCGACATGCTGGTGGATAAGGATGCGTAAACGAATCCCCAACTGCGCCGCAGAGCGAACTTCGTCACGTTGAATCAGCTTTTCTTTGAGTTCACGAAGTTTGTCGGTTTTCACCTCAATGATATTAACGCCCATCTGTTCCATTAACTGTTCTGGCTCGCCATCGGCACGAATTTCGCCCGACTCCATGATCGCCAGACGGTGGCAGCGTTCTGCTTCGTCCATGTAATGCGTGGTGACCAAAATCGTCGTACCTTGATCGCACAAGTCGAACAACTGCTCCCAAAAATCGCGTCGATTTTCGGGATCAACGGCGGATGTTGGCTCATCTAAAAACAGCAGTTCGGGTTTGTGCATGGTCGCCGCGGCGAGTGAAAGGCGCTGCTTTTGTCCGCCACTCATGCCGCTTACGCGCTGTTTGCGCAATTGATCCAACCCGTAAGTGGTGAGCTGCTCTTCTATCCGCTCTTTCAGCGACTTGCTGCTTAAACCAAAAATTTGCCCAATAAATTCGAGGTTTTCTTGAACGGATAGGTCGTCGTACAACGAGAACTTTTGTGTCATGTAGCCAATTTTGAGCCGCAGTTGTTCGGATTGTTTTGGGATTTCTAATCCAAGCACATCCACACTGCCTTCGCTTGGGCTGAGAAGGCCGGTGAGCACACGAATTGTGGTCGACTTACCACAACCATTTGGCCCCAAAAATCCGTAAATGCTGCCTTTGGGCACGTTGAGTGTGATGTTATTGATAGCAGTAAAGTCGCCGAACTTTTTGACCACATTTTGAGCTTGAATTGCATACTCGGTCATTGGCTTATTCCACCAAATCTACTTGGGCAGGCACACCTGACGGCAACGTTTTTGCAGACTCAGGTAAATCAACTTCTGCTAGATACATCAACCGTGAACGTTCTTCTTCGGTTAGTGCGAAGTAGGGCGTGAATGAAGGCTCACTAGCCACCCAACGAACGGTGCCTTGTAATGGATTCTCAAGGCCATCGACATTCACCGTCACGGTTTTTCCAGGAATAAACCCGATTCGATAATCGGCAGGAACATACACTCGCGCATACGGCACGCGGTTGGCTTGAATCACGGCAACCACACCGTTCACTGGTACGCGTTCGCCAAGATTGTAAGGCAAATTATCGAGCGTACCGTCACGCGTAGCCGTGATGGTGAGTTCTGCCAGTTTTTGCTCTTGCAACGCTACTTCGGCTTTTGCCGCCATTAAAGCGGCTTTAGCTTGTTCGATGTCTTCGAGGCGAGAACCTGCGGTGAGCTTACTGAACTCTTCTTTTGCTGAGTCTAATTCGGCTCTCGCCGAGTCCCTTGCCGCAAGAGCGGAATCTTTTTCGGATTGGCTGATGAGCTTTTTACGCACCAGTTCTGCTTTGCGTTGATAGTTTTTCTGCGCTTCGGTGAGCTGCGCTTCCGCTCGGGCTACGCGAGCCGATGCAGCAGCAATGTCTTCTGGGCGTTCACCATTGGTCAATTTAAGCAAATACGCTCCCGCTTTGGCTTGCTCGGCAACGGCGTGTGCAAGAACTGCTTGTTGATTCTTAGTATCGAGCTGAACCAACACTTCCCCTTCACTGACCAAGCTGCCTTCTTTGACTGGAAGGGCTCTAATTATCTCATTAGATGTGGCAGTAAACGTTACACGGTCACGCTCTAGGGTGCCAAGCGCTTGGTGCGTGTTATCTTTTGAACAGGCGCTTAAAAGGGCAATAACCAATGTGCCAAAAATGATTCGCTTCATAGTGCGGTGCTTCCTTTGAAGAAGTAATGCATGAATAGATAACTTGCGAACGGGAGCGTGTTGATTGAGTCCGCTAACCCGTCGCTAACCGCCATCCATAACGATTTCTTTTTAGAGCTTAGCATTTTATCTACAAGCGATTCTTTTTAAATAGAGAGGCTTAGCGTTGGAACAAGCTTGTCGCGAGGTGGAATGAAAAAACCTTGAACGAGGTCAGGTTTTCCTGATAAGTAAAGTTAAATGCCCAGCGATAAACACTAGGATAGTTGAGGCTGCAAGTTGTCACTTGATTCTGAATTAGAAATCACTTCACATTTTAAGTGGCTGATTCGTAAAATGGATTGCGGTCTGCCATGACAATAGGCAAGGTGTTGAATAATGCGAATTACTCATATAAGGCCATCCATGACAACAACTGGTCACGTGCATTTTTATATTGGCACTTACACCAACCCACCGAGTACGAGCACGGGCATTGCGCGTGTATCGCTGAACACTGAAACGGGTGAACTGACTCGGCTTGACGATGTTGCTGTTCAACGTAATCCGTCCTATCTCACGATCACTGAACACGGGCTGTATACGTTTAGCGAAATGGATAGAAATGAAGGTGCAGAGCTCGCATTTTTTCGCGGTAGTGAATCCGTCTCTTTGCCGATTAATGGCGATTATCCGTGTCATTTGGATATCAAAAAACCGTTGTTGGCGGTCGCTAATTATGGCTCTGGCAATGTTAGCGTATTTCAATTGGATCGCGATGGTAAACCGCTAGGTTTATTGGCGGATTTATACGTTGATGGATGCGGGCCGAATTTAGAACGCCAAACTTCTCCTCATGCTCATCAAGTCACGTTTTTAAAGCACAGTGATCAATTGGTTGTCGTAGACTTAGGCAGCGATAGCGTCCTTATTTATGATTACGATGCCCAGCCGCCGGATTTTTCACTGTCGCAAGTGATTCATTTGCCCGCAGGTTCGGGACCGCGCCATGTGGTGTTTAACCAACAAGAGTCGACAGCGTATGTGGTTTGCGAACTGTCAGAAACCTTGATTGTTCTAGTTAAGCATCAAGATAAATGGCTTATCTTGAATCAAACAGAATTATTAGAAGGGGAAGAGAATCAGCAAGCGGCGGCGGCGATTCGTCTTTCGCAAGATGAAACGTTTTTGTATGTCTCTTGCCGAGCTCAGAACAAAATCAGTGTGTTTGATGTGTCTGGCGATACGCCAAAAAGGCGAGCAGCCATTCACTGTGAAGGGGCTTTTCCACGAGATTTTGTGTTGTCTCGTGATCAAAAGTGGTTGCTGGTTGCCAATCAACATTCCAACAATGTGGTGAGCTTTCGTCGCAATCCTCAAACGGGTGAAATTACCCCAACGGGTTATGACTGTGAGATAGGCTCCCCTGTGTGTATTGTCGAACAACCTTTGTAACGATTAACGCTGAAACAACAGGAAATAGAAAAGCCTAGCGGGCGGCTAGGCTTTCAGGATAAAAACAGTTAACGCCAATCTTCAACGTACAGTTAGACGTAAATTTTGCCTTTCATATACAACACACCATCACCAGATACATTGACGCAATCCTCCTTGACTTCGCAGTACAGAATGCCACCACGTGCTGATGCTTGATACGCCACTAAAGATGCTTTGCCGAGCTCTTGCGCCCAATATGGTGCTAAGCCTGCGTGGATTGATCCTGTGACAGGGTCTTCATCTCCGCCGTTTGCTGGCCAAAAGTAGCGAGATACAAAGTCGTATTGACTGCCTTTTGATGTGACGACGACATCGTAAGGGGCGAGTTGTTTCAGTTGGTCGGATCGATATTGAACATCGAAAACGGTTTGCTCATCTTCCACGATGACGAAGTAAGCTTGCGGGCTAAGCAGTACGTGTGTTACTTCGCAGTTTAATCCCTCAATTAATTGCGTAGGAACGGCGTTGACGGGGTGTGGTGCTCTTGTCGGAAATGTCATTTCAATCTTGCCAAGTGCGTTCTTAATTACGGTTAAGGTGCCCACTTTTAATGTGTGAAAGTCAATACTTCCTGTAACGCCGAGTTGGTCGAACAACACCATAGAAGCGGCGAGCGTTGCGTGTCCACAAAAGTCGATTTCTGTAAGTGGTGAAAACCAGCGTATTTCATATTGATTCGTTCCAATCGTTTTAACAAACGCGGTTTCCGAGAGGTTGTTTTCCGCTGCAATGTTTTGCATTAGCTCTGGTTCTAACCACTCTTGCAAGGGTACGACTGCGGCTGAGTTGCCTTTAAATTGCGTGTCTGTAAATGCGTCAACGACGTAGATGTCCAGTTCCATTTTGTCTTCCTTGTTCTCTGAGCGGTTGGTTAGCATAAACCAGATGCAACTCAGAGAATAAGAAATTTATGTTTGAATCTTAAAGTATCAAAATAGACGATGGTTTTATATTTTGTGATACTTATTGATGTATCTTGGCTTGTGTTGATGAATAGACTTGAATTGAACTCATTGAAAGGAAGAAAAACATGAAAGCGATTCACAAGTCTGTTTTGGCCCTTAGCGTTTTGGTTATCGGCTCTGCCCATGCTTTTGAACTAAAGAGCAAAGATATTCAAGAAGGTCATCCAATGGCGAAGACATTTGAATATTCAGGTTGGGGATGTGATGGTGCGAACCAGTCTCCACAACTGATGTGGAAAGACGTTCCAAAGGGTACAAAAAGTTTTGCGATTACCGCGTACGATCCTGATGCACCAACAGGCAGTGGTTTTTGGCATTGGATAGCGTTTGATATTCCAGCCTCAGTTAACGAACTGCCTCGTGGCGTTGATATCAGTAAGCTCGGCGGTAAGGAGTCTCGTATCGATTACGGTACTACTGGTTTTGGCGGCGCATGTCCGCCAGAAAAAGATGGTATGCACCGCTACCAGTTTACCGTTTGGGCGCTGCCGAGTGATAAGTTGAACTTGGATGAGAACACGCCAGCGGCGGTTGTAGGATTTACGTTGAATAGTGTTGCATTGGACAACGCGAAGTTAACCGCGACTTACACACGATAATTGAATACGAAAGGGGAGAAGATGGGGCATCAATATCAAGTGACGCTGTTTCGTGCGGAGCAGCAGCAAAAGCTACGTAACGTCAGGATTCACTCCCCGAGTATTATCCAGATCATTAAAGGGAGTAAGCGTCTGTTTTGGAAAAACGAAGCGTTTGATATTCTTCATCCTAACATCATGCTTTGTGAAGCAAACGCTTCGCTGAATTTTGAAAACCTTCCTCAACAAGGGCGTTTTCTTTCACGAATGTTCAGTTTTCACTGCGTACCTAGCGATGAAATGTTAGAGCTGAGTATGAGTAATGCATTGGGAAATTACGTCCCAGCGGTGGAGACAGACAAAGCACTGCAAGCGACATTAAATGCCTTGTTTTCTTTTGAACGGGAAAGTTTAAGTGAAGCGACGCAACGTTATTGGATGAGGGGGTTGTATCAGCAGTTAGCAGAGCGAGGACTATTGCATCGGCTTTTCTCGAGTTCCAATACCTCGTTCAGTCAGAAACTCAGCCGCTATCTGTCACGCTCTCCGGGCGATGACCACCCTTTGGAATTTGTTGCTGAGCGCTTTGCTATGAGCCGAGCAACGTTGATACGCAAACTCAAGCAAGAGGGCACTCAGTATCGCGAAGTGCTGGCAGAAGTGCGCTTAAATCACGCACTCTACCTGATGCAAAATGGTTCATACAACGTTGCGTTACTCGCGCAGTTGTGTGGCTATCAATCGGAAGGCCGTTTTAGCCAACGATTTAAAGGGAAGTTTGGTTTAACGCCCAGTGAGTACATAAAAACTGTCGTCAGTTAGTACTTAATATTGCTGTTTGGCTCGATCTTTATGTTTCCAATTTTAGCTCTGGTATTTGGTTTTCATCCTCAGTGCGACGTTAACCAAAGCAATCAGAACAGGAACCTCGATTAGCGGACCAATCACGCCAGCGAATGCTTGATCGGAGTTCAGGCCAAATACAGCAATGGAAACCGCGATCGCCAGCTCGAAGTTGTTGCCCGTCGCCGTAAAAGCGATGGAGGCATTTTTATCGTAGGGGATGCCCATTCTCTTCCCGATAAAGAAGCTGGTAAAAAACATCAATACGAAGTAGATCGCTAGTGGGACTGCCACGCGGAACACATCCATTGGTAGCTGTAAAATCATCTCTCCTTTGAGGCTGAACATAAGCACGATGGTGGCGAGCAAAGCGATCAAAGTAATGGGTGAAATTCGAGGAATAAACACATCGTTGTACCACTTCTCACCCTTTGCAGCGACTAACCATTTACGACTGAGAAAACCAGCGAGGAACGGAATGCCTAAGTAAATCAATACGCTTTCCGCAATGTCTCCCATGGAAATATCAACCACAAAACCTTCATAGCCAAAGAACGGTGGAAGTACGGTGATGAATAGCCAAGCCATAACGCTGTAAGTCAGAATTTGAAATGCGCTATTTAATGCCACCAAGGCCGCACCATATTCTTTGTTGCCGCCGCCAATATCATTCCACACTAAAACCATAGCGATGCAGCGTGCAAGGCCAATCAAAATAATACCGACCATGTAACCTGGATGATCACCAAGAAAGGTTAAAGCAAGAACGAACATCAGGATTGGGCCGATGATCCAGTTCATAACCAGAGACAGCGTGATGGCTTTTTTATCTCTCGTTACCGTTCCTAATAGACCGTAGTTCACCTTGGCGAGTGGTGGGTACATCATCAAAATCAAACCAATGGCGAGTGGTACGTTCGTACTACCAACGGACATTGCTTCGTTCCATTCTGCTACTTGCGGGTAGGCTGCGCCTATCCCCACGCCGATGGCCATTGCGACAAAGATCCAAACCGTTAAGTAGCGGTCAAGAAAGCTCATTTTTTCGCTGGCACTATTTAAAACTTCAGTCGTCATAGTGATCTCTATTCGTTTATCGTCGAAAGGCGATATATAAGGTTATAGTTTATCTTTGCGCGCATGGAAAGCGCGCAATGTGTCTTAGCTAAATAAACCGGAAAATTGAGCGTTAAACGCGTTCAGTTTTTCACGTTGAATGCGGTAACAAACCTTTGGCGGGTTAGGTTCTGCACTGATAAACCCGGCCTGTTTTAGAATACGTAAGTGTTCTGATACGGTCGATTGCGCTAAACCTAACTCAGAGACTAAATCGCTATTTAAGCAGCCGCCCATAGTGTCTAAAGTGTGAAGAATATGCAGAATGCGTAAGCGAGCAGGATGAGACAGCGCTTTCGCTTGAGCGGCGAGTGCTTGCTCTTTATCGAGTTGTTTTTGCGTGGCTTCAAAAGCAATTTGGCACGTTTCGCTGCATTTGTTGCTCATGAGCAAACCTTTATAGTTAATCGTCGAATTGCGATTAAGTGTACGTGTGCTTTTTCTAAGGCGCAACTGTTGGCAGTAAAAAAGCAGAACTTAAAGATACGACGAATTGGGGGTGTGGTATCAGGAGCTAAGTTCTGCTTGGGGGTTAGGTCATGAGCAACTCTCTATATTTCCTGCTCGCTAAATTAGTATGGTGAAAAAAGGGGAGGCGAAAAAGAGAGTAGATTTCTTCGCTTTATTCCTGATAAAACCGAATTGGTGGGGTTTTCCTACAATATAGGCACGAAATGTTAGTAAAAGGGGAACAAAGTGTTTGGAAGTTTTCTTATTTTATTGCCGCCAAGTTCAGTAAAATACGCCTATTGAATGGCCTCCTAGAGTTAAGGTGCGTGCGGTGTCTGATCTCAACTTATTTCGTTATTACCAACGCTTGCTCTCTTTTGGTGTTGGTAATGAAGCAAAAACCACGCTGCAAGAAATCGCCGATTTGTTGTTTACTTCGCCTCGTCATGCGCGCAGTTTGCTGGCGCAGATGCAAGAGATAGCGTGGTTAAGTTGGCGACCAAAACCGGGACGGAACCAGCGTTCAACATTGTTGTTAAACGTTGAACTCAGCGCGCTAAAAGAAAGCCTTGCACTAGAGCGAATCAAGCTTGGTAAGTACGAGAAAGCGCTGTCGATTCTGGATGAAGATGAAGCTGCATTTGGGCGACTCCTCAAAACAACGTCGGGCGCATCGGTAAAAGAGGGGCGGCTCAATATTCAGCTGACCTACAAACGCATGTTCGAGCGTGTGGTTCCGCATCAACTGCAGCGAAGTAGTGAACGTTTTTTGCTTCGCCAAATTTATTGTTGTTTGGTTTCGAGCGATTACAACGGGCAGGTGCAGCCAGAGCTGGCTCATCATTGGCGTTATGATGACAGCTTGTTCGAATGGACATTTTATCTTCGTCCGGGTCTGACTTTTCATAATGGCAACCCAATTGATGCTGAAACGGTTGTCAGTTTGTTCGCCAAATTAAGCTCTTTGGAATACTACGAAAAAGAGCTGGCGCATGTTGCCAACATTACGGCACTTAATCCATTGAAGGTTGTTTTTAAGCTTAACCGACCTGACTTGGGTTTTGCTGGACTTATTTCTGGCGTGAAATATGGCATTCAGCCCGTGAGTCAGGTGAACGTTGCTAACAACAAGTCGGTGGTGGGGAGTGGTCCATTTTCCGTCGTTGAGCACAGTGAAAACCGTTTGAAACTGCAAGCGTTTGATGGCTATTACGCGTGTCGAGTATTAACGGATTTTGTGACGATATGGATCGTCAACGATGAACAGATGGAAAATCCATCGCTTGCCGCAAACACATTGCAACCAGAACCTGATTCTGCTGATGACATGTGCAGCCACTATATGTCGACGCCAAACAGTGAAGTATCACCAGCGAGTAAACGCAGTCGAACGGAAGACGGTTGTTTGTTCGCACTGTTTAACCATCATGCAAAGCACGCTTTGTCTCAGGCCCAGCGCCGATACATCAGTGAATTGATTCAACCTGAACAGCTAGCTGAAGTGATGCGTAATGAAAACATTATATTTGGGAGCATACCTGCTTATAACTTATTGCCTAACTGGAAACCGGTGTTGCGTCCATTTGGAGAAGCGGTCAAGTTGCCAAAGCTGATCACCATCGCAGGGTACAATTACACGGCACTACGCCGGTGTGCACGAGCGATTTCTTCGCGTCTAAAACATGCGGGCAGCCGAGTCGAGATCGTTATGTACTCCTACCGTGAACTGAGCGAGAAAGCCAAAAACGGTACGCTTGATGAGACTCTGGTTGTCACCAATATTAACTTGGACGATAACCGTCATGCGTCTGCGTTTAGCAACTTCTTTAGCAATGCCGTGCTTTACCACACCTTAGGGGCGCAAAATGCGGCGTGGTTGGATGCTCAAATGGAAAATGTCCGCGCATTCTCACCGCTTGAAGATTATCTGAGCGCGTTAGAGCCGATTGCGTCCACATTGATTAGCGAATATTGGATTGCACCGATGTTTCACCATACTCAGACGCTACGTTTTCAAGGGGTCTTGGAAGATGTCGCACTCACAAACTGGGGATGGCCAGACATACGATCCGTTTGGTCTGCGGACTGATCAAAACCGCCTGAATGGCGGTTTTTTGTGTCTGCAATTTGGTGAAAGCCAGTGACGTTTTTATTTTTTCTAGCCAACAAGTGTGATGCTTATCTACGTTTGAGCGCGAGTGATCAAGAAACAGCCCGAAATGAACTTTGAAATTAATCACGAATTATATCGAGTCAATAGGTCTAATGTGATCTGATTTAAATAATGTAACTTTAAGAATATTTTCGAGAAGGTGATTGTATTCAAAATTCGTCTATTGACTTGTTGCTCAAATAAAATTTGTAGATTTTTTACGTGTGGGATTTTTGAGCTCTGTCCATTTAAACAAATTGACAGGCTTTAAAGTGTGACTCGAAGCGCAAAAGTAGCTCGGTTGCGCGGTTGGGACTCTGTTATTGATAATTAACCCATCAGATGACGAACTGTTGATAGGGTTAAATATGTTGTACGAGTTAATCGACCACGAACTAGTAGATGTAATTAATGATCGCGCTTACCAATGGCAAGATGCGGTTAAAAAGACCACTCAATACCTAGAAAATAAAGGTTACGTCTCCCAGCATTATGCTGATGCAATCATCCGTTCAACGGAAGAAAACGGTCCTTACTATGTGTTATGCCCTGGATTGGCAATGCCTCATGCCCGACCTGAAACTGGTGTTTTAAAAACAGGCTTAGGTATTCATATTTTCCCATCACCTGTTGATTTTGGATCGGATCTCGGTCCGGCCAATATTCTTATTACCTTAGCTGCGAAAGACTCTGATACCCACATTGAGGTGATTCAAGCGTTGAGCGAGATGTTTGTGGATGAAGAGAACATTGCAAAACTGGCACAAGCCTCTTCCAAAGAACAAGTGCTAGACATAATAAAAGCATACTAAAAGGAACATAACGTGAAAGCAAACATGCGAGCCAATGTGCAAGCCTTCGGAGGTCATTTGACCGCCATGGTGCTGCCAAATATCGGAGCCTTTATCGCTTGGGGCTTTATTACTGCACTCTTTATTCCTACGGGCTGGATGCCAAACGAAGCCTTTGGCGAACTCGTGGGGCCAATGATCACTTACTTGCTGCCACTTTTAATTGGTTACACTGGTGGTCAGATTGTTGGTGAAAAACGCGGCGCGGTAGCGGGGGCTATCGGTACGATGGGCGTGATTGTCGGGGCTGACATACCGATGTTTGTTGGCGCAATGATCATGGGCCCACTGAGTGCTTGGGTTGTGGTGCAAGTGGATAAACGTATTCAACACCGCATCCCTTCTGGTTTTGAGATGGTGGTCAACAACTTCTCGTTGGGTATCGTCGGTATGTTGTTGTGTTTGTTCGCCTACGAGATTGTTGGCCCTTCAGTCACCGCAGCAAACTTGTTTGTGAAATCAGGCATCGAAGCGTTGGTTGCGACGGGTTTCCTGCCTCTGTTAGCGATCATTAACGAACCAGCAAAAGTGTTGTTCCTGAACAACGCCATTGACCAAGGTATTTATTACCCACTAGGCCTGCAAGCGGCCGCAGAAACGGGCAAGTCCATTTTCTTTATGGTGGCGTCTAACCCAGGCCCAGGTCTTGGTATGCTGCTGGCTTACGCAAAGTTTGGTCAGGGTTTATCTAAACGCTCTGCGCCAAGTGCCATCATCATTCACTTCTTTGGTGGCATTCATGAGCTGTACTTCCCATATGTACTCATGAAACCAATCATGATTGTGGCAATGATTGCTGGTGCGGCGACAGGCATCGCAACCTTCAACCTATTTGATGCCGGTTTGGTCGCGGGTCCAAGTCCAGGCTCTATCTTCTCTTACCTTGCTCTTACTCCGAAAGGTAGCTTCATCGCGACCATCGCAGGTGTGACAAGTGCAACGATTGTCTCTTTCTTGGTAGCAAGTGCGATTCTGAAGGTGAGCAAATCAGAAGAAAAAGAAAGCGAGTTTGAGAAGTCAGTTTCTGACATGAAAGAGATGAAAGCGGAAGGCGCAGTTAAGCCAGTTGCAGCTGCGACGACGCAAGAGCCGAGCAAGCCAATTTCATTTGTCGCATTCGCATGTGATGCGGGTATGGGCTCTAGTGCGATGGGCGCATCGACCTTCAAACGCAAGCTGGTACAAGCTGGGATAGAGATTGAAGTGAAGAACTTTGCCATCGAGAAAGTCCCGAGTGAAGCCGATATCGTCGTGACACACGAGAGCTTAGAAAGCCGCGCAGTCAACGCGACAGGTTTACCAGTCGTAACGATCAAGAACTTCCTCAACGACCCAGCGCTTGACGAGCTGATGGATAAGATTAAGCAACAAACGGTCGCGACTGAGCAACCAGCCTAACAATGCAGTTTGGGGCGGCAGGTATCGCCCCAATTAGGAGAGAAATCATGGTACAAACAACGGCAGCGGTTATCTGTGGTGAGAAAAACGTTCAATTAAGAACCTTTGATTTACCAAACATTTCAGCCGACGAACTTCTGGTTAAAAACATTTCAAACAGCATTTGTCTATCCACTTACAAAGCAGCATTGTTAGGTAGCAAACACAAACGCGTTCCTGAAAACATTGACGAAGTGCCAGTGATGACAGGTCATGAATACGCAGGTGTGATTGTTGAAGTTGGTGAGAATCTAAAAGATCAATTCAAAGCTGGTGACTACTTTGTTTTGCAACCTGCCATGGGCTTGCCAACAGGCTACTCAGCGGGCTATAGCTATGAGACATTTGGTGGCAACGCGACGTATTCCATTATTCCTAAAATCGCTATCGACCTAGGCTGCGTGCTGCCTTACCACGGCGATTACTTTGCTGATGCTTCGCTTGCTGAGCCAATGTCTTGCATTATCGGTGCGTACCATGCGAGTTACCACACTACGCAATACGTGTACGAGCACGATATGGGCATTAAAGAAGGTGGTGCGTTAGCGCTTTTGGCGTGTGCTGGCCCAATGGGCATTGGTGCGATTGACTATGCGATCAACGGCCCTGTAAAGCCAAAACTGATCGTGGTGACGGACATCGACGCCGCGCGTTTAGACCGAGCTGAAAGCCTCATTCCCGTTGCAAAAGCCAAAGAGCAGGGCGTTGAACTGCACTATGTGAATACCGCTCAAATCGACGATCCGGTCGCGTATCTCAAAGTACTCAACGGTGGCAAAGGCTACGACGATGTAATGGTCTACGCGGCGGTTGCTCAAGTGCTAGAACAAGCCGATGAGCTACTTGGCAATGATGGCTGCCTCAACTTCTTTGCTGGCCCAACGGATAAGAACTTCAAAGTGCCGTTTAACTTCTACAACGTGCATTACGAATCAACCCATATTGTAGGGACGTCCGGTGGTTCAAAGGGTGACATGGTGGAATCTATTGAGCTTTCCTCACAAGGCAAGATCAACCCGTCTTTCATGATCACCCATGTCGGAGGCTTACAAGCTGCACCCCATACGATTCTGAATCAGTTGGATATTCCGGGCGGTAAGAAGTTGATTTACCCACATATTGACCTGCCATTGACGGCGATTGATGACTTTTTATCGCTGGCAGACCAAGACCCGTTCTTTGCGGAACTCGATGCGATTTTGTGCGCGAACAACTATGTGTGGAACGCGCATGCAGAAAAAGCGTTACTTGAGTTTTATGACGTGAGCTTAACGGTTTAGTTGCAACGAATTTGTGTGGTAGCCTTTGCGCTGCCACATAATGGAGAGGTCATAATACGTTGTCACGTGAAGATGAATTACTGGAGAAACTGGACGAGTGCGAAAATGCCACTGCGTTTCTTCAGGTTTCTAACAAAATAATTAACCTCAAGTTAAAAGCATTACTTCCGAGCGTGTTCGTCCAAGACGATCTAGTGAAGGAGTATGCTGTGGATCCTCTATTGAAAGAAGATGGTCCGTTGGTGACGACCGATGTGGTATCGAAGCTGATGTTTGCGATGGGCAAAATCTCTTTGGAAACTTACGCCGATATCGGATTGTACGATCAGGTCTTGGAGTACGTGGTTAGCCAACCTGAGAAAGTCGAATTCGCGGATGACGTGATTTACGATTTCATCAAAAACCAAGCGGTACTCTCTTCTCAGCAAGACAGCTTTTATCTTGAGTCGATCAATCAGCTTAAGTTCTCTTCGTTTGAGTCCTTTTCGCAAATGAGATACGAATCTCTCATCAAAACAGTGTTGAAGCTGTCGTGTGAAATGTTGATAGAAAGAATCGAAGGGGAGATCAATCAATAAGGGTTCACCATGAAAGTGAATTTAAACGTCAGTGGTTTTGAAACCGAAGCTACCTTTCCTGATGCCGACGTAAAGCGAATCCATCAACCTCTTATCGAAAAATTTACCCGTCTTTATCATGAGAAGCAGGAACGCATTGTGGTGTTCTTGTGTGCCCCTCCGGGCAGCGGTAAGTCAACCCTTGCTGCGTTCTGGGAATATCTCTCTGAACATGATGAAAGCCAAGAGCCTTTACAAGTGCTGCCGTTTGATGGTTTCCACTATCCAAATGAGATCCTCGACAACAATACGATTGAACGAGATGGCGAGCTCGTGCCTCTGCGCAGTATTAAGGGGTCCTATCAAACATTTAATCTGACGGAGCTTATCGACAAGCTCAAACAGCTCAAAATGAAAGATACAAAATGGCCATACTACGACCGCAATTTGCATGATCCAGTCGACGACGCCATTTTGGTAAATCGGAATGTGGTTGTCGTTGAGGGGAATTGGTTACTGCTTAATGAACCGGTGTGGAATGAACTGCATCGTTTGGCCGATTTTACCGTCTTTGTAGATACACAGCCTGAGTTTCTGCAAGAACGCTTAGTAAACCGTAAGATTCGTGGTGGTACAGAGCCAGAAGCTGCATTGGAGTTTTATTTGAACTCAGATGCCGTAAATGTAGATAAGGTTTTAAATCACTCGATTCCAGCGGATCTCACGCTGTTTCTGAATCAAAACTGTTCGTTCGAAATTCGATAATTCGTCCACAATTTAGGAGGTCACCATGGATATCGTCGTTGATAGCCACACCCATACTATTGCCAGTGGACATGCCTACAGCACCATTTTAGAGAACGCATTGGCAGCCAAGAATAAGGGGCTAAAACTTCTTTGTACCACCGATCATGCTCCCGAAATGCCAGGAGCCCCTCACTACTGGCATTTCAATAATCAAAGAATTTTGCCCCGCTTTTTACACGATGTAGGTATTCTCCGTGGTGTCGAAGCCAACACGCTGAATGTGAAAGGGGAGATAGACTTACCATCGTCTTCTGACCAACATCTTGACTGGGTGATTGCGAGTTTCCATGAACCCGTATTCAAGCCCGCAACCGAAGCTGAGCATACTGCCGCTCTAATAAATGCGATTAAAAGCGGCAGAGTGGATGTTCTTGGTCACTTAGGTAACCCAAATTACCCATTCGATATGGAACAGGTGCTGCGCTGCGCGAAAGAGCACAATGTTGCGGTTGAAGTTAACAATACATCTTTGACAGGCAAAAGCCGTAAGGGCAGTGATTCCCGTTGTGATCGCATTGTCGAGCTGGGCAAAGAGATTGGCGTTTACTTCAGTACCGGATCTGATGCGCACTTCTGTGAAGAGATCTCTAAGTTAGATTTGGCGATTGCTTTGCTGGAAAAACACGGTGTGGAAGAAGAGCAGATACTCACTACGTCGACGAGCCGATTCTTGAACTTCTTATTGCTGAGAGGTAAGGCGAGGATTTCAGAGTTTAAGGATTTTTACTAAGTAAAATCCCAAACACATTAAACGAAGTATTTTCTTATACAGCCCTAAAACCCGCTAAGCTGCGGGTTTTATTCGTTTTGGGGAGGCGTAGAACACACAACGCGACTGTCATATAAAGCGTGAAAAGAAGAATCAATGAAAAAGGGAATGAAGGCCATAATTCGAGAATATTATAGGCCGAGCGGGAATTTTATTGCTCTTAATCAGTCATAAGGTTATGAGCCGCTTTTTGTGTTCCGCTGTTCAATAACGAGCGATAACAGGCGAACAAGTAGGGACTGAGCTTCAGGAGACAGTAAGCGTGCTACGGCCATTAGATCACCTGCTGTTACGTGTTGAACGTCTCTTATATCCAATGCGATGTCGAGATCGGTCAAATGCAGAGAGCGCAGTATGGAGCGATATTGGGAAAGTTTCAGGTCGGATTCTCCACGCTCTATCCGTTGATACGTTTTCACGCTCATCCCTGCGATGTTTGCCATTTGTTCACGGGAGAGGCCACTCGCTTTTCTTCTCGCAATCAGTGCTTCAATAATAGGGTCGACCTGCATGTGCTCTCCTGAAAGGACAGTTTTGACCTAAATAAAGCAAGAAGTGGACCAGTTTAACCATCTCATATTTACCTGTTTTGCAATCAGTATAAGAATAGCTATCTAATAAAAATGTACATATTTTAGTCAGTTATAAACTCAATGGAAAAGTATCAATCATACAAATCAATCGAGACAAAATACTCAATTCGCAAAATGCAACGCATTTTAGATCAATTATTTAGCGAGCTTAATGAGCAGCATCGTGTCACTAAAGAAAATGTAGTCGCTCTGACTCGACAGTCTCAACAGAGGTTGATGAACTACAAAGAGCTTTATCTTCATAAAGAATCGATAGGTGAGGTAGAGTTGCAGATTGCGTATGAAAATATGAGTGTGACTGAGAAGCAGGTCGCGGATATGGGCGTTTCAGCATTAACTTATATCATCGGAGCGTTAGATAAAGCGTATTAATAGAATGGGCAAGCTAGCTTAGATTTAGACAGTTTGGATAACACCTAAAAGAAAGGATGCAAATGCTGGGGAACCACACCCAGCATTCGGACACTCATTTACCTATAGTTTCGAACCGTAAATCAGTGTTTAGAGGTATGTGAACCGAACAGTGTCGGTACGCAGCGAATAATAGCGATATTGTCCGATCTAGGCTACGCCCCTGGAATCTAACACCTTTACTTGAACTGTAAATTAATTTGTACACCCATCCAAAGTTGAGCGGTTGAGCACGTTTTTACTCTCATTAGGCGATAAAAGACTGATTAGTGATGAAAATAACAACACATCTTAGGTGAATGAGGAGAGTTGTTAAAATATATCGCTATAAGATTGACCTTTTGCTTTTCAATCGTCCTGCTTATGCCTTACAATCTTTTCGAACCAAATCCATTCACAACGAATGGGGTTGATGAATTAAGATGAACAATTTTGCTTCGAACCCAAAGTTGTGCGCATTTCATCAACGATGACATCGCCCAAAACGACTCTCAAGTGTTCATGTGCAATTGAATTAACCACCTTTTGCTGCATGTTTTCTTAGCCATATAGGGTTCTTGTAACCAAATTTTGGTTGAGTAGAGCGTTTTGTTGGGTGTGCTTTGGATGTAGCACAACTGGCGAGAAATAAACGGATTGAATTTAGAGGTATTAACCGTGAACCTAAAACTTGTCGGCAGCTCCCTGATCGTTGCAGGTACTGCTCTTGGCGCTGGTATGCTTGCTATACCAATGGTGCTTGCTCAATTTGGCCTCCTTTGGGGCACTCTTCTTATGTTATTCATCTGGGCTGGGACGACTTACGCTGCGCTGCTCCTTCTTGAGGCCAGTTGCAAAGTAGGCGGCGGCGTGAGCATGAATGCAATTGCTCGCGAAACGCTAGGTAAAGGTGGCCAGTTGGTAACCAACAGCTTGCTTTACGCCCTGTTAGTTTGTCTATTGATGGCTTATATCATTGGTGCGGGTGATCTCGTACAAAAAGTAACAGCCTCAATTGGGCTGCCAACATCTACGATCGCAAGCCAAGTCGGTTTTACTCTTTTAGTCGGTATCATTGTTTCGGCAGGCACAGGGGTTGTAGATAAGCTTAATCGCGGTTTGTTCCTAGGCATGATCGTGGCGTTGATCCTGACACTTTTTGCGCTTGCACCAAGCGTCTCGTTTGAGGGACTTGATGAAGTCGTGAGTGACGATAAGATGGCGCTAATTAAGACAAGCTCGGTGCTTTTCACCAGTTTCGGTTTTATGGTCGTGATCCCATCGCTTGTAACTTACAACAAAGAAGCGAGCAAAACTCAACTGCGTAATATGATTATCGTGGGTTCAACTATTCCGCTTGTTTGTTACTTATTATGGTTGTTAGCAGTTGTCGGTAACCTACCACCTCATGAGCTTGTTCAATACTCCAACGTAACGGAGTTGATCTCGGTATTAGGTCAGCAATACGAGGGTTTGGAGTTTATCCTATCCATGTTCACTGGGTTAGCACTGCTAACGTCGTTCTTAGGTGTGGCAATGGCGCTATACGATCAAAATGCAGACTTACTGAAAGCAAGTAAGCCAGTGATTTTTGTTACTACTTTTGTGCTACCACTACTAGGTGCTGTGTTTGCGCCAGAACACTTCTTGGCTATTCTTAGCTACGCGGGGATTATTCTTGTGTTTCTCGCGGTCTTTGTCCCATTATCAATGACAATGAAAGTGCGTCGAGTGCCAGTAGAAGATGACAATATTTATGAAGCTGGTGGCGGCGTAATGGGAATGAGCATGATCTTCCTATTCGGCTGTTTCTTGCTGTTTGCCCAAGCAGTATAAAATCACGCTAGCTTATTTAAAAACTGAGCCGCCCGTTGTATAACGGGCGGCTTTTTTGTGTTTATAACCCAAACACAGAGGACTTAAAAAGTTATCAATATCAGTGATACTTTACCTTTCTCTGATAATCACGATAAGCTTTGACCTTGTAGTAAAACTCCTTGGCGAAAGGCTGACATGTACAGTGATTCACCCTTCTATTATATCGATGTTGATATGAATAAGAGGCTCTGTTGTGTCAAAGCAATTATCTTTTGCCATGGTTGGCGTTATATTGTCTTTAGGTGTGTTCAGTACAGAAGTGATGGCTGACCCGAAACATAGGCATGGTCATCGATATGATCACCATCATGAGCATCACCATCATCATAAACGCAAGCACAAGCATAAACATAAGCATAAGTATAAACATCGTGACGTTATTTATGTGGAGTCTCGACGACCAAGACGCAGTTACTACTACCACGACCGAATTCCTCGTAATAGTACCTACATAAAGATTGGAGATTTCACCTATTTAAAAGTGGATGATCGTTATTATCGTCGCTCCAATGACCGCTATATCCATGTTGAATTCAACTAGAGTGGGAAAGGCAGCATAGCAAGCGTGATAACAGTTTTGAGCCGAGTGGCGATAACACTAAAAACTAGGCGCTCTAAGTCTAGATACCACTGCGATAGAGGTCTAAAAACAAAAACAGCGAGCATTGGCTCGCTGTTTTTGTTTAGGTGAAGACTAGACTGTAAATCGGTTTAATATTTGATCTTGTTTATGCACATCTTCTTGCTGTGCCTGCATAGCATCGTTAGTTCGATTTGCAGATTCGGCGACTTGAGTCGATAGGTCTTTAATATTCACCGTATTGTTGTTGATCTCTTCCGCAACTAAGCTTTGCTCTTCCGCCGCTGAGGCGATTTGTAAGTTCATATCAGAAATACGCTGAATCGCATCACGAATACGTTGTAGCGCGTTGTTTGCCAAGTCTGCTTTTTCTACGGCTTCTACAGCGCTACCCTTGCTTTGATGCATAGCATTTGCCACAGATGATGCGCCAGATTGCAGCTGCTCAATCATAGTACGAATTTCTGTCGTTGATTCTTGAGTTCGTTGCGCCAGTGTACGAACTTCATCAGCAACGACGGCGAAGCCTCGGCCAGATTCTCCCGCACGTGCAGCCTCGATTGCGGCATTCAGCGCGAGTAAGTTCGTTTGGTCCGCAATATCGTTGATGACTTTTAGAATCGTTTCGATGTTGGCGGTTGCAGATTCAAGCACTTGCACTTCTTCGACAGCAAGGTCAATGCTATCGGAAAGCATGTTGATCGTTTGTGTCGATTCACCGACCACAGAAGAGCCCTCAACCGTTGCTTGATCAGCTTCTTTGGCTGCACTCGCTGCGCCTTGCGCATTATTGGCAACTTCAGTCGCGGTAACAGACATCTCGTGCATCGCGGTGGCTAATTGTTCTAGCTCTTGTAGCTGAGTTTGAATAGCACCAGCCGAATCTTTTGCACCCTCAGCGGTGATTTGAGTGCCATTCAAAATTTGATCAGAAATACTCTTCGACTCAATAATTTGCTGTTGCAAGTTTTCCATGAATGTATTGAAGTTTGTAGCAAGCTCTGAGAATTCTTGGTCAGTATCAGTTTCAAGGCGCTGTGTAAGATCGCCTTTCCCTGACGCAACATCTTTAATCGCGTTGTTTAAAGTGTCCAGCGGACGCATGAGCGTGCGAATGAGTAGAGTCAGTGCAATAACAGAAGCAATCACGGCAATGATTGAATAAATAATAGCGCTGTTGCGAAGCTCTCCTACGGCAGAGTAGGCGATAGCTTCATCAATAACTGAACCCACGTACCAGTTCTCGCCCGGGATGTGAGTCAAGTTAATCATATAACGATCGCCATCGATCTCAATGTGTTGCGTTGATTGTGTAAGATCGACCTGTGGTAGGTAGCTACCAACTTTTTCACCGTTGTACTTACTTTGAGGGTGGGCAATGGTAGTTCCATCAGCGGTGACCAAAAATAAGTAACCAGCGTCAAACAGATTCACTTGGTTGACGAGGTCAGAAAGGGTAGTGAGCTCAAGGTCATAAAACATACCAGCTAAGAACTGGCCGTTTTCTTTTACTGGTGTACCAACAGAGATGATGACGTTTTTTGAAGACGCATCGACGTATGGGTCAGTTACGACCAAATCGCCTTTGTTTTTAGCTGCGATGAACCAAGGACGTTGACGCGGATCGTAGTCTGGTCCTGCTTCCCAGCCGTCGTCATTTTCAATCACGAAGCCATTGCTTTCATAACCAAAGCCAATCGCAAGAAAGCTGGCTTTTGGTGTTGGTCGCTCAAGAATGTTCTGAACGTAGTTGTGTGAACTTGGATTAAGTTCGATAACTTCAGTAATAGAACGAGCGAGATCCTTTTTAGCATTCATTTCTGATTGCACAGTATTGCCAACACTGGTCAATACCTCGTTCACACTCGAGTCAATGTGCTCCTGCGTTTGGGAGCGGATAGTCATAACTTGTTGCGTCGACAGTAGTGACACGGTAATTAGCAGCAAAAATGACGAGGCTGTGACAACCTTATGTCTAAATTTCATGAGCTTTCCTCTGATTCTCCCGGTTGGCTTCACTATGCTTTCACCTCTTTTTAAACGGGCGAATTCGGCATCAAGAGAAACCTATTGTGTTTGGTTATCTTCTTTATCGACATCTTTGTCAAAAACATGAGTCTATTTGTTGTCTTTTTTAACCAAATTTAAACAAAACGGTAAGTTACGACAAAAACCGTGAGTTTGATCAGATTTGTGCGCTCTGTTAATGAAAGCGTCATAATGAAAAGAATTGCGTAAAGCATAGTGTTTCAGGTTGGCGTTATTGGTGAGATGAGAACGACTTAACTGTCGTAAAAGGGGGCGTGATTGGAGCTGTTCGTTGTAAGTTATGAGCGTTTGCTAATTAAGTGATCTGAATAGAGCTGTAGATAGAGTTTTAGACATAAAAAAGGCCCCGACAATGCGGAGCCTTTGTTGATTGATGCTTTGATTTTAGAAAATCAGATGAGCAACACCAGCAATCACAGGTAATGTGATTAGCGTACGCAGAATGAAAATAACGAACAGTTCTACAATGTTTACTGGAATTTTGCTGCCTAGTAGTAGGGCGCCAACTTCTGACATGTAGATAAGCTGAGTTACTGACATTGCTGCAATAACAAAACGTGTCATTTCATTATCAATTGATGCCGCTAAAATTGCCGGGATAAACATATCCGCAAAGCCAACAACAATAGTCTGTGATGCGGCGACAGCTTCTGGAATTTGCAGTAGCTCTAGGTATGGAATGAATGGCTGACCTAGAATTTCAAATACAGGAGTGTACTCTGCAATCACTAATGCTACGGTACCCAGACCCATAACCACAGGTAGTACGCCAAACACCATGTCGATTGCGTTATGTACGCCTTCTTTAAATACAGACTGAACAGATGTTACCTGACCCGCGCGCTTAAGTGCTAGATCCATACCCCATGAGAATGTGGTGTGGCCTTCTGGTACGGCGTCAGCATCTTTATCTGGGTTGCTGCCATCAATGTAGCGATCTTTCTTCAGGCTTAGCGGCGGTAAGCGAGGAATGATAACCGCAGCGACAATACCTGCTAAACAGATTGCGCCGTAGAAAGGTAGGAACAGATGCTCTAACTGTACCTGAGCGATAACCACTAAGCTAAACGTGATCGATACTGCTGAGAACGTTGTCCCGACAACAGCGGCTTCACGCTGAGTATAGAATTTATTTTCGTACTGTTTGCTGGTTAGCAAGATACCAACACTGCCGTCGCCTAACCAAGACGCCATACAGTCAATTGCGCTACGTCCAGGCAGGTTGAATACCGGGCGCATTATTTTACTCAGTAATGCGCCAAACAGCTCAAGAAGACCAAAGTTCAGAAGAAGCGGAAGGAGTAGGCCCGCAAAAATGAACACCGCAAACAAAGTTGGTAGAAGACCGGTAAGAACAAGGCCACCTGTGTTTTCTTCCCAAATCGCTTTTGGACCCACTTGGAAGAATGTCATTAATACGGCTGCACCGCCGATTAAGCGAACAATAAGCCAAAGCGGCGATGGATTGAAAAGACCGTTTAAAAATCCATTACGTAAAATCGCTGCAGGTTTGAAAATTTTGCAAAGAACAGAAGCGACTGCCATGAAAGCGATGATACTGGTGACGATAGCGATCAAGGTATCGCCTAATACTGCCGGGATGACTTTTGCCATAACCGCAACAGGGATAGTTAGGCCGCCATCGTATGAGATCGGAGCCATAAAGAGTAGAAGACCGATTAGGGAAGGGATGAAAAACATCCAAAAGTTGCCCTTAGGAGCTTCAGTAGCATTAGTGGTGTTATGCATAGTTGTCTCGTGTTACTACTAGTCAATACTTGCCATTTCCATGACATAAATATTCACTAAACATCCGTATTTAATCACAGTTTTGCGGAGGGTACCCGCAAACTGCATCCATTGCAATACTATTCATTAAATACATCTAGTTATTCAGCCGATTTGTCGGGTAATTGGTCAAATAACGTATAAGTGTATACGAATATGTTGCTTGTGTTAGAAAATTGTAGCATGGAGCGCGAGCAGCGCAGAGAATTATGGGGCGCATTGTGACTGGAATAATAAAACGGTAAACAAATGTGACTTTGATCTAACTAACTTTTTACCTGAAGCCCTGTTAGCCCTAGCTGCTATAAGGTTTTTAGCTGCGTTACAACACGATAAAACGTTTATTATGATGTGCAGTGGTGAGATAGTTGAGCTATAACCGATTGAAGCATTCGGCCTCAATCGGTTCGAGATTTTATGCTTTTTGTTGGCGACTAAGCACGTAAAGGTAACTCCAGTAGATCAGAGCCGTAGCGAAAGCCAATATTGCAGGGAAGACGAGCGTATATAATCCATATACCACGAATAGTGCGGCTCCTGCGACACCGCCAAGCAAGAATCCGAAGAAAATGAATAGGAGTAGCTTTGCTTTACGTCGATCAAATTGACGACCTCTTAAGCTTTCTCCAATCATAATCCCCAGATCGGTGATGATTCCAGTCATATGTGTGGTTCTGACTACTGCGCCGCTGAATGTAGTGATCATTGCGTTTTGTAATCCACATGCTGCTGACGCTAGATATTGGCCGTACAAATCCCCTTGCACCAAAAAGCCCAAACTGAGTAGGAGCAAGCTCCCTTCTATGCACAGTGCAACACCATATCTTCGCCCTAGTTTTAACGCACTGCTCTCAATAAAAAAGCCGCTAAAGGCAGCACCGATCAAAAAGCTAAATACGATGAAGAGCAGGTGAATGGAGCTATCCACACCTGTTAGCAAGCTGTTCCCTAGCTGAGTTACGGTTCCCGAAAGATGTGTTATCGCTTGATGTTGAAAGCCGAGAAGACCAACGGCATTGACGCAGCCCGCGAGAAGGGCAAGTAGAAACGCGCCATATTCCACCCAACGAGGAAGTCTGGAAATCACAATAAAACCCCACCAAATGTTAGGAGCCGATTATAACGCTCACACCGCGTTACGAAACCCCTTACAGTAAAACTCGGTTGATCATTCTCAAAAAAATCTCATTTATCGAGCTTTTGCTTTGACCATGATAACGACATAGAGGGGGATTTCCCCTACCTGATGTGTTCCATTGTACATTCGAAACTCACCCATCCATGTTTCCTCTGTTCATAGATTGAAACCGTTGGTTGGTGGAACTCTTTATCAGTAAAAAGACCGACGGGAATGATCATGATTTCAGGAAATGTAGAGACCAATAAGCGCATTGTCGTGCCGCAAGAAGGGCAAAACTCATACTGAACCTCGCTGCCATCATCCCCCATTCGGGTATAGCAGGTGACTTCACCGTTTAAGGTTACGTGCTCTTTATCAAAGCGAGCCTGTACCCCAAACACACTGCCTGTCCGCTTTTGGCATTCAAAACAATGGCAGACAGATGTACGGATGGGTTCTCCCTTACAACGGATCTCAACTAAACCGCAGGCGCATTCGCATGTATGAATGGTTGTTGTCATCGTGATTACCTATTCTTCCCAATACACCAATGAATTTGGAACACTGAGAGCAGTGTCAGTGGCCAGTTATGAAATCTGGGCTTGAAAATCATTTGGATACAGTCAGTTTAGTTTAATTTTGAAACCCTTGAAGGGATGAAATCATTTGGGTATACAATGCTATACTCGCTTTTTCATTTATACCTTTAAACAAGGAAGTCTTCATGGCTCACAAAAGAATCCTGCCGATACCACTTATTCTTCTTATTCCGATCGTATTATTGGTCGTGGTTGTGATCGCGGGTGTTTATCGCTTTAGTTTGTCTGATGAAGAGATCATGGCTAAGTTCCCTCAATCGGAAGCAGAAACCAATGTTATTGTGCAAGAGACGCTGGGAATTACTTCACGCAACCCATGGACGATTCAAGTACCAGAGCAGGGAGCGGTCACTTTTCTTGATGAGTGGGATAAAGAAAACGGCTATTTGATAGGCGATTATGATGCAGGTGCGACAAAAGGTCAGGTACTCGTTCCAACTGCGTTTATTAGTCAGCGTGAGATTGAGAGTGTTTCATGGATTGCTGCACCGATGATTGTAACGACACAAGGTAGCGGTTCGTTTAACTATGTTGGCTTGTTCAAGTTTGACCCCGTGCCGAGCCGAGTTGTCCTTTTAGACAGTATTTTTGTCGGTGACCGCGTTAAATTTACCCAAATTACATGGGAAAGTGATGCCATTATCACGCTTTCATATTTAGCGCATGGTGACGATCAAGCAATGGCAGATACGCCAAATCAATTAAATTCATCCACATTAAAGCGTGTAGGGAATAACTTACATATGCAACAGTGATGAATTTTTTTTGAGTTCTGTAAAAATTCAGTGTTTTCTGCGCTAGATCTCGAAATTTCATAGTGATTTCTTATACGGGAATGCATAAGCTATGAGCCTTGTTTGAAAGGAGATAGTAATTCCCGTGTCTACAAATGAAATTACAAGACGGTTGCCGAATCTGACAAGTCGTAGAGCGCTGCTGTTATACTCCTTGCCAGTTTTAGTTGCGATTGGTGTTTCTCACTCTCTCAAAGAGTCATCTTTAACCAAAACCATCGCATTGAACCTGCCTGAATCTCAGGTCGTTGAAAAAATTCTTGATGCGACAACTGCCGAAGTTGTCACTCCCCCGAACTTCGAATATCAAATCCAAGCTGGTGACAACCTAAGCACTATTTTTAGCCAGCTCGGTTTCGGTTACAGCTCGTTAATGAAAGTAATGGAAACGGATTTGAACTACCTTGCACTTGATACACTAAAGCCGGGCAATACGCTCCGTTTTTGGCGTGATGATGCGACAGGCGAGTTAGAGAAAATGGAACTGCAATTTTCTATTGCAGATAAAGTGGTCTACCAACTAAATAGTGATGGTAGCTATGACTTTACCGATATCTCGATTCCTGGCGTGTGGCGCCAAGAACCATTGGTTGGTGTTATTCAAGGCAGTTTCTCTTCTTCTGCAAGTCGACTAGGTCTAACGTCGGCAGAAGTGAGTCAAGTTGTGAGCTTACTCAAAGAGCAGCTCAACTTTGGGCGTGATCTTCGTGCAGGTGATCGATTTGAAGTCGTTCGTCGTTCGCAAAGCATCAATGGTATACCAACGGGCAAGAACGAAATTGAGGCGATTAAGATTTACAATCGCGGACGTGAAATCACAGCTTACCTTCATACCGATGGTCAATTCTACAATGCCAAAGGCGAGAGCTTGCAGCGCGCATTCCAGCGTTATCCTGTAAGTAGCCGTTGGCGTATCAGTTCTGGCTTCAATCCTAATCGCTTACATCCAGTAACGGGGCGTGTCGCGCCACACAACGGTACTGACTTTGCCGTACCAACCGGTACTCCAGTCGTTTCTACTGGTGACGGTACAGTGATCATGACTCGTAAACACCCTTATGCGGGTAACTACGTGGTTGTTGAGCATGGCAGCAAATACAAAACCCGTTACTTACACCTAAGTAAGATTCTGGTGAAGAAAGGGCAAAAGGTTTCTCGAGGCCAGCGTATCGGTCTTTCAGGTAAAACAGGTCGAGTGACAGGGCCACACCTTCACTATGAATTGATTGAATACGGCCGTCCAGTTAACGCCATGCGAGCAAACATCCCAATGGCGAGCTCTGTTCCTAAGAAAGAGATGGCAACCTTTGTCGCGAACAGAGATGAAATGGATAAGCTATTACGCGATAAAGAGAAAGCAGTGCTGTAACAAAGTACTTTGCTCAAAAAATAAAAAGAGACTAAGCATAGCTTGGTCTCTTTTACTTTGTGCATTAACTAGATTTACATTCCATGACCGTCGCTTGTTTAGAGCTCTTAGGCGCTCCGCACTTCACGTTCATTTATCAGGTGTACGATTTCATCAACACTGTGTGGGCGAGAGTAGAAATAGCCTTGAATGTAGTGGCAGCCCATTTCAATTAATTTTTGTAATGCTCTATCGTCTTCTACGCCTTCGGCAATCAAATCCACATCAAGCAGTTCTGCCAATTGCGCTATCAAAAACACCACTTGTTCAGAGGTTGTATTTGAGAGCATGTTTTGAACGAAGGTTGCATCGATTTTAATGCTATCAATCGGATAATTGTGTATATAGTTCAAGCTGGAGTATCCCGTACCAAAATCATCCAACGCGACTTTAAAACCTAAGTACCGCAATGAGTTAAGTACCATCTGTTCACGGCCACTTTGCGAGAGTAAAACGGTCTCGGTGAGCTCTATAACAAAGTCTTTTGCTTCATGCTGATACTTTTCAACCATGTTAGTTAGGTGGTTAATATAGCGGTTAGAGTCGACCAGCTCATAGGCAGAGCAATTGATAGAGAGTTTGACTTTGTATCCTAAGTTGGCTTCTAGCTCTTGTTTCGCGATACATGCGAGTTCAATAATACGTTCACCCAACTCGATAATCAGGCCTGATTGTTCGGCAGCTTCAATGAATTCCGCAGGGGAGATGTTTCCGTAAACATTGCTGTTCCAGCGGGCTAGGATTTCAAAGTAATTCCAGCGATCGCTTGTGATATCTACGATTGGCTGAACAACGACATACAACTCTTCGCTATCATGTATGTTAGCGCTTAGTTGAATGCGCATAGCTTCAATAAGCTGCGTTCTACGGTGATAAAGGGCGCTAAGGTGTGTGTCGTAATGCTGAATTCGTGTATCGCGATGTTTTTTACAGTCTTTGAGAGCGAGGCTAGCATTCAAAATCAGCTCATCACTGTTCAACATATGTACTGGTGCGCGCGCGATACCGATACTAACAGTGAAAGAAATTCGGTTAGATTTGTCGCTGTAGCCGCTTTCAATTTTGTCGAGTACTTCCTGACAAACGGCGACAGGATCTTCGTCGTAAGTAATGAAGGCGAATTCATCTCCAGCGACACGAAAAGCGTTGTTTGGCGATGACAAGCTCTGTTGAATGGCGTTTGCCGTAAACTTAATAATTTGGTCGCCGATGTAGTTTCCGTTGATATCATTGATCGATTTGAAGTTATCGATGTCTAGATAAGCCAAACTGAATGGACGAGTGGCCTGTTGCGTCAATGTCTCCAAGGTATCAGCTAAGCAGCTACGGTTGAGCAGTCCAGTTAGGTTATCATGCGATACTTCATAGCTAAGCTGATTAAGAAGCTTATCTGAACGTTCACTGACCCACTTTTCACGTAAGCTGTGAATAATGACATTGGCATAAAAGCGGTGGAAGTCGAGGATATCTTGCGCTTCCTTAGCGTGGATGCTTCGGGTAAAGGTAGACAATAAAATTCCCAGAACCTCGCCATTTTGTGTCTTTAATGGCAGACCAATGTAAGCTTGAATACCATCCTCTTGAAACATCTGATCTTCAGGAAAGCGTTTGTAAACTTGGTCCTGATAGAAAATATGTTCGCCAATGTCTTTTGCCACTTTTTCACAGGGGGTGCCTGAAAGGTGGTAGCTTAGATTGTCTGTAATTTTTCCATTGCTGGCGAAGGAGATGGTATGAGCCGAATGCTGAAGATGCGCAACTTCTACAACACAAGTGCAATGGCTCTGCAATTGTTGATGAATATCTAACGTGACTCGGTTTAGCTGAGCCGTGCCATTTAGCTTCAATATTTCATCAATTTTGTGGAAACTGATTTGTACCTGACCCATTGAGCATTTCACCTAGCGTTGTGATTACCATATCGTGTGAGACACGAAGAATTATTATTTGATATGCATCAAATAAACTATCGGTTACTAAGGCGAATTTTTCAAATTTTGTGAACGAACAAATCATTATTTTCATGTTTTTATACTTGAACCTTTTAAAGGTATAGCGATAAAAACGCTAAGCTAGGCGCGCTTCTCCTCTTCTAATCGCGATTTGAGATAATCGAGGAACAGCTTAGTTCGGGTATGCTGATAATCCAGCTTTGGATAGTAGGCATATACAGTGGCTTTATCCGCTGTGATATCGGGCAGGATAGGGACTAACGCGCCGGATTTGAGATCATCTTTGATCATGACGTTATTCGTCATCAGAATACCCATGCCTCTTTTGGCACCATGAAACAGCGCTTCTGGGTTGGTCGTGGCAAAGTTACCGGACAAGCTGATACGTTTGCCTCGATTGGTTTTGATTTCTCGTGAGGGCTTTTCACCCCAAATCAGGACATTATGCTCTGTCAGATCCTCAACGCATTGTGGTGTGCCATATTTTTTTAGGTAACTAGGCGCGGCGTAAAACTGGGCTTTATGTTCGAAAAGTGCGGTGGCTTTGAAACTCAGAGAGTTCAGTTGCTCTAATTCCCGGCTAATAAACAGGTCTAAGCTTAGCTCTGGCAATTGGCCTGGTAGCGTTGTCGTTAATTGAAGCGTGATGTCTGGATATTTCTCAAGAAAATCATCTAGGTAATGCACCAAAAACTTAGAACCAACCGCCAGTGTCGCGCCAATTTTCAATAACCCCGCTGGTGATTGATTGACTGATCGAGTTTCATCTAATACCGATTGCCATGAATCCAACTGATTTTTTGCTCGTTGATAAAACAGCGCACCAGCTTCAGTTTGGCTAATAGAGCGGGTCGTGCGTTTAAGTAGTTGAACGCCAATTTTATCTTCTAGCCATTGAACTCGTTTACTGATAGCTGAGCTGGTGGTATTGAGTTTCCGCGCTGCTGCATTAAAGCTACCTTCTTCGACCACACGAATATAACTCTTCACGCTTTGAATCCAGTCCATTGTGTCTCCTTGGGAATTAATTCCTTTCCAACTTAGCTGATTATCATCTTTGAGTATCAAATATACACTGTTTGCCATCAATCTGTCACAAAGTAGGAGGAACGTTTGCGTAAAACACCATTGTTATTAGCGATGATGATCATTGCCACAGGCCAAGTTGGCGTTAGTATTTATCTTCCTTCTTTGCCATTGATTGGTCATGACTTGAATTTGCCGCAACATTCGATTCAGAATCTCGTCACACTATTTCTCGTTGGTTTCGGTATCTCTCAGCTTTTTTATGGCCCATTGTCTGATGCGATTGGTCGTCGACCAGTATTTATTCTGGGCCAAAGTGTGTACCTAGTTGGTACGGTTATTTGTATCGCCTTTTCGGACAACATTATTGCTCTTGAAGCGGGGCGGTTACTTCAAGGTTTGGGAGCGGGCAGTGCCTCGGTGCTTGGTCGCTCCGTATTGCGTGACAGTTATGACGGTATGCAATTAACCAAAGCGCTATCTTATATTTCAGTCACGGCATCTGTGATGCCAATTATTGCTCCGCTGTTTGGTGGTTGGATTGCTTTTCACCTGAGTTGGCATGCTGTCTTCGTGTTTGTGCTGATTTACTTAATGGCAATTTTTACACTTGGTTTATTGGTGTTGCCAGAAACGCTGCCTTACCCGAAGCGAAAATTTAAAGTAGGCCAAGTCAGCGCGAACTATTTGCGTCTGTTAACGAATACACAAGTGATTGGTAGTGCGAGCTACAACTGGCTTAGTTATTTATCGGCTCTGGTTACGCTCTCCTTGTATCCATTTTTAATGCAACAAAAGTTAGGATTAACGGCGGCGGATTATGGCTCGTTGATGATCATACCGTCAGTTGGTTTGCTGACGGGTAGCTTGGTGCTTAATTTGATCAACGCTCGTTACAAAGCTCAGCAAATCTTGCTGATGAGTTTCGCGATTGTTGCCATTGCTGGCTTCATGTTGTTGGTTACACCCTTCAGTGTATTTTCATTACTAGTGGCATTTACGTGTTTAAGTTTTGCCCAAGGCATGTCGTTTCCGGTATCAATTAGTTTGTTGCTGTCGCCACATAAGCAACAGGCTGGAGCGGTTTCTGCATTGTCTGGCTCAATTCAAATGTGTTTAGCCGGGTTGTTTGGCGGATACTTGGTAGATTCTTGGGTCACGAATCAAAACCAGCTTGGGGTGTTTTATTTGTTTATTGCGTTACTTTCTTGCTGTGTGCTTGCATTGAGTCAATTTCGTAAAGTACCCAAAGGGACTATTCAAGCAGAAACTTCCACCTGAATATACTTGCAACGAAAGAGGCAGCTTTCTAAAATGCGCTGCTAAATTAAGTCAGGATCATTGTGTATATTGAATGACTCAGTTTGAGAGGAAGAGGGCAATGCCTGATGCTCCTCTCAAGCTTGGGGATACATTTCTGCCCAAATGACTATCCGATCTCTAATCGTTAGGTGAAAGAATGCAACAAAACGAATTTGAAACACTGGTAAAAGAAATTACTCAGCAAGAAAGCATGCCAAAGGCACTCGAAGTCTTGAAGGCGTGTGAGGAAGAAGAAGTTGCACAAGCGGCACAATCCCTAACGGGTCAGTTTGGTCTTGCAGAAGTTGATGGCGAGAAACGTATTTACCATATTACCACTCAAGAAGACGAGTCCGGAGAAGAGCAAGAATACGTGGAGCACGTCATGAATGAAGGCGATCACTTGATCAAATTTGCTGCGTGGTTCTTTGAAACATTCTTTGAAATCAAACAGAAAGATACGTACGTCGCAGCGGGTAAAACATACCAGCAACCTAAGCGATAGGCGCCCGTTTCGAAAAAGTAATCAGAACTAACCTGAAAGTTAATTACAAAATAAATGTGACGCCAGTCTTGTTTTTATCTAATTGTGGTGTAAAATTACAACATAGTTAAGTCAATACATTCAGGAGAAGGTCATGGGTAACGAACTTGGTGGTGCTTATATTGGCCAGATGATTGCAAAAGACGCGATGCACAAAGCGCTTTACGGTAAAGCGAAGAAGAAAAAAGCTTCTGTTTTTGCTCGTGTTATGAAAAAACTGGCGAAATAATTTAAAAAGCCCTGATTGAAGAATCAGGGCTTTTTGCTTTTATCTGTCTTGTTTTTAGTGGCAGCCTACATATTGAACAACATTGGTAAACCACTACTCAAAGACGGATGGCATTTGAATCAAACGCTAAGCGGATTGGCTTGGTATCTCCACGACATTATTAGGCACTTTATCTAGCCCCTTTGCTGCTAACCACTTTTCTAAATCGTCAGCGCCTCCAACATACTTTCCATCCAACCAGATCTGCGGCACTGTTACCGGCGTTTTTTCTCCAATGATGGCTTTTACTTCGGGGATCATGCGATACAAAGCGGCGCTGTCTTTAACCACGTCATGATACTCGTATTGAACACCAGCATCGTCAAGTAGTTGTTTCGCTTTGACACAGTAAGGGCAGGTGGCTTTACCATAAACAATGTTGCCTTTTAGCTCATCGCGTTTGACCCATTCAGCGATAACTGATTGCACAAGCACGCCCCGGTTTAGCGCTTCTCCTTGGCTGACCACTTTTCCTTCGACAATAAGAATCGGTGCATGCCAGGCCCCTGCTTTTAATGGTTCCCACCAATGTGATAACCAATCTTTTACTTCCAGTTCAACGGGGACATCAGCGAGTTCGTTTTTAAAAGTATCCGTCAAAATATCTTTAGTTAACGTACATTCACCACAAGGAATATTGACTTTGAATGGACCCCAACTACCAGCCCAGCGGTACAGTGTAATTTTGATTGGTTGACTCATATGGTGTTCCTCATTTCCTTTCCTGAAAATATAGAACCTTGAAATTAGACTTTTCTTTCAACTAGCTTTGTCTTTTTCGATTCCCAGTGCGTAATAAACGCAATGGAGGCAATAATAATCGCGGCGCCTAGCCATAAACGACCAGGTGGTACCCAGCCAAACACCAACCAGCCAGCAACGACATTCAAAGGCAGTTTTGCGTGATCAAATGGTTGCACAAACGAGGCGTCTGCAACTGCGTACGCTTTAACGATAGCCCATTGAGCGAGTGCTGTAAGCGCGCCTGCGGCTAAAAGTACGCCCCATATCGTCCAGGTATTTGGCATCGTAAATGTCGGTATTGCCAATAAGATATTAAACGGCGTTATCAGCAGTAATAAATAGACAACCATGGTTGAGGGCGGATCGTTGACCGACATTTTCTTTACCATCAGAGAATACGCTGCCCAGAAAAATGCGGCGCCAACAGGAAGCAGGGTCGCCCATGTAAATGAATCTGCCCACGGCTCAAGAATGATCATAGCACCAACAAACCCTGTTAATGTTGCTAACCAGCGTGCAGTACCTACTTTCTCTTTGAGTAACAAGCCAGATCCAACCGTTGCAAATAATGGAGAGGTCATCAGCAGCGCAATGCCTTGCCAAATCGGAACTGGATAAGCGAGTGCCCAAAGCCAAAGCTGAATCCCGATAACAGAGAGAAAAATACGGAAGGCATGCCAACCAAAGTGTTGGGTTCTTAGTGAGCGTCTAATTCCAAGTGTACGCAGATAGGGCAGAATGACAAATAAGGCAATAGCGTATTGGAATAATGCGAATGTGGTGGAAGAGACACCAAAGTTGATGCTAGCAATTTGGGCGAAGCTGTTTACTATGGCGAATGCCAAGCCAGCTGTTAGCATCCAGGACGCACCTTGAACAGGATGATGATTCAATTGAAAAATTCCAGTTTGATAGAGGTGGCGGGATCATACGTCCTATTGTTTTTCGCGCCAATAAAAAAATGCCTCCCAGAGGGAGGCGACATTACCAATTCAAAGGACGTGCCTGTTATAACAGGTACAAAGAACGAGAAGCACAAACGCTGCCATGCATTTGCATAATTGGTATTGCAGAACGCGTGCCAATTTTTATTTATTTGATTTTAATAGGATTTTTTGTTTTAGTTCGGTTGGCTATTAGGAGAAATGCACTAACTTAGTGACAAATCGCATTAAAAGAGGGCAGAGGCAGGAGTCACTACGCTCGTTTTTCATTGCAGAGCGACGTTTGGATAGTGTGAAAACTTATTGAGTTATGTTGGGTTACACAAAAAATGGCCAGCAAAGGTGCTGGCCAAGTGGACTCGCTCTTAGGACAAGAGTGAATTAGAAATCGTAACGTACGCCTAGGCGCAGTGTATCTTCGCCTTCTGTTACTAGACCTGTTGTTGCATCTTTTGCTTCATCAAGTTGGTTGATGTAGTAAGACAGGTAAGTACGGAAGTTGCTGTTTAGTTTGTAGTAACCAACAAGCTCGATACCTTCAACGGTGTCGTACTTTGAACCGTTGTCTGGATCATTCTCTTGAGCTGTGTATAGCGCAGCAAGTGTCACTTTGCTCGCTACTTTGTAGCTTGCGACTAGCTCGTAAGCCGTAAAGTCTTCAGAGTCAGTCAGGGACCCTTGAGAATAAGTACCTGCTAGGTAAAGGTTATCCATCGAGTAAGCGATACCACCTAGAATTTGATCTTCAGAGTTGTCTTTATCTACGTCGCCACCAGAATATGCAAGACCAAAGTCGAGGCCCATTGGTAGTGAGTACATTCCAGAGATGCCGTATTTATCTTCGTTATCGCTAGAGTTTGCTTGGTAGGTTGCTTGCAGTTGTAGCGCATCAAACGCACCACGGTATGCGAAAACGCTGTCTTGCTTATCAGAAGACGAATCGATAACTTGCTGAACACCAGAGAACTCAGTGATATCCGTCATGTCAGAGATGATGACTGCAGCCATGTCTTGACGACCTACAGAGAAAGCACCGATATCAGAGTCGACACCTGCATACATGTAGCGGTTTTTGAATTCACTCTTGCCCGTTTTTTGCTCGGCTTCGTAAACACCGAATGCAGAAAGGCCATTGCCGATGTCCGTTTTACCTTTTAGATTAAGACGAGCGCGGCTTTTATCTTCCATAGAGCCTTCAACTTCAGCACCACCTGAACCGATGAAGTCACCACGGAACTCAACGCGGCCGCCAACTTTTAATTCAGTACCGTCGTTTTTGTATACTGTTGCTGCGAATGATGGTGCTGATACCAATGCTGTAAGAATTGCAGTAGTTAGTGCTGCCTTTTTCATTTTCTTATTACCCTAGTTGTAATCGATGGGCTTTCTTGCCCGATGTGTTGATGACGCTAAGGTAAACGCTGAAAATGAAAGATAGATTTCTGTTAAGTTATGATTTGATTGCACTTTTATTGCTGGCGAGAATAAGTGCCCCTTCTTATATCTCTTATAAAAAGAAAGGTTTTATCTTTTTTGAGGTTTTTCTGCCTTCTATTGGAGACCGTGCTTTTTTCAAAAAGTTCCTGAACCTATTTTTGTTCCAAAATGTAAGTAAATATTTCATTTTGACGGGAAAGTTATTTTCAAAAGTTGGGGTTCATCAAGTATTTGTGAGCACTATCTCGTTAAAGCATTTCTTTTTGTAAGGTTTTTACGCCTGGATTTTTTTTCGGATAAGTAAACGTTTGCTTTTTAGTTTTTTGCTGAGAATTTTTCACTCGGTTATCAGGAACTAATCAAATAAAGTGTCGGCAGTTGTTACACAAAGGTAAATCCATTCTGGCGGAAAAGATGCCCCAGAGGGCCTTTGTATTCCTTTCTGTGTTCATCATTTCGTTTTACGAAAGTGAATCAGAGCTGGGTCTAAAACTGACTAACCAACTAATAAGTAATGGATTTAGAAATGAATAAAAAATTATTAGCAGCGGCAATCGCAGCAGCAACTTTCGGCACTCAAGCAGTGGCAGTGGAACTTTATAATAACGATGGCACAACATTTTCGATGGGCGGCCACGTTTCTGTTAACTTAAATGGTTCAGAGCAAGGTGACACGGATGTTGGTACTAACTCTCCTCGTATCAATATCTCTGCGACACAAGATTTAGGCAATGGCTTCACCGCAGACGCACGTGGTGAATGGGCTCTAAACTACTTAGATGGCGGTGAAGAGTCGTTTAAAACTCGTCTAGGTTACTTAGGTTTAACACATGAGGTTTACGGTCGTGCAGTAGGTGGTACGCAATGGTCACCTTATTATGATGTAGCAGGCATCGCGGATATGCCAATTGCGTTTGCGAATGACTTCATTTACGACGATCACGGAAACCTAGGCACAGGTCGTGCGGATAAAATGCTGTCTTATCGCAATGGCTTTGATTTAGGCGAAGCAGGTGCAATTAACGTTGGTCTTGGATGGCAAGGCGCAAATGATGATTACACGCGTAACGACGCAGGTACTATCACTGGTGGTCTTAAATACGATGACCGCATGCAAGTTGCGCTTTCTTACGCAATCATGGGCGCGAAAATTGGCTACTCATACAACGGTGGTGACTTCCAACACCCTGCTTACACAGGTAAACACACCGCGGAATCACATGTTGTGTCTGCATCTTACGGCGCTTACGGCCAAGGTCTGTTCCTTGCCGCGGTATATGGTTCAAATGAAAATATGAACTTCAGTGTAAATGGCGATCGTTTGGCGGAAAGTGATGCGTACGAAGCGATCATCGCATACGCTCTAGCGAACAGCTTAAACTTGAGCGTTAACTACGAGATGGTTGAAGGTAAAGAGTTCAAAAACGCTAAAACAGAAACCGCTCGTGAGGAAATGGCACTGCAGGCAGAGTACAACTTCACGCCTAAATTTGTTGGTTACGCGGGTTACCAGTTTGACCTAAATGATGACCATGGTCGTGAAACTGATGACAAATGGGCGATAGGTGCTCGTTACTACCTATAATAGGATTTAGCGAGAACAATCATTCACCCTTATTGATTTAAAGCCAGCCTCGTGCTGGCTTTTTTGTCTATTTGTTTTCCAAATACCTTGATGTTTCAATTAGATGATACAAAACTCAAAACGGGGTGAATGTCTTATTTTTCACACTAGAGGATGGGATTTAGTGTCGTTAAGTCAATAGGTTAGATTATGATGAGGTTTTTGTTTTGCAGGGAAGAGCGATGAGCGTTATTCAAGTTGAAGAAAAGAAAGTAGAAGTGGGTAAAGTGCTTTGTGTTGGGCGAAATTACGTTGAACATATTCATGAACTTGATAATGCAATACCTGAGCAAATGGTGGTATTTAATAAACCCGCGACTTCTGTATCGACGACTCTGCGTTCATTTCATCAAGAGCCTCTTCATTACGAGGCTGAAATCTGTTTTCTGATCAAAGATGGACGTTATTCAGCGGTCGGTTTGGGATTGGATCTGACCAAGCGTGGTTTGCAATCCTCGCTTAAAAATCAGGGGTTGCCGTGGGAGCGTGCTAAAGCGTTTGATGGCTCCGCAGTGTTTAGTCGATTTGTCTCTTTGGATAACATTGATATTAATGATCTTAACCTAGAGCTCTTGATTAACTGCGTTCGTGTACAAAAAGGTCACGTTAACCAGATGCTCTATCCGCCGCTAACCATTTTGGATGAATTAACGAGTTACACAACACTTCAAGATGGCGATGTGGTAATGACTGGCACACCAAAAGGAGTTGGTGAGGTGCATAAAGGTGACATCTTCCTTGGACGATTAAAGTGTGGTGATGTCACCTTGTTGGAGATTGAGTGGGTGGCGGATTAAAGCCAAATTCGCAGAACGAGAAATACCACCATGCTGATCACCGTCGTTAAAAGAACATTTTTAGTAAAGTACGCGATTAACGCAGCCAGCAAGGCAGCCAATAAAAATGGGTTGTGCACATTCACGCTGAGTGCTCCATCGGGAATGAAAACGATAGGCGCCCAGATCGCGGTGAGTACCGCAGGGCTGGCGTAGTTGAGCACTTTTTGTGTACGTGTCCCTAATCGCAGTGGTAGCTTGGGTTCTAAAAACAAGTAGCGGCTGGTGAAAACAAGTCCCGTCATCAGTAAAATAGACAACATGATCATTAGTGTTTCTCCTGTACTTGTTCCACAAAGTAGCCTGTAAGCATGGCTAAAATGCTCGAAATCATCAAACTTCCTTCCACTTGGTAATAGGTTAGGGCGACCGAGCTCACTAATGCCACGACAACACTCGCGAGCACCGCCATATTTTTAATAGTCGGAACTACAATTGCGATAAAAGTCGCGGCTACAGCAAACTCTAATCCCATTTCGTTCAGTTCAGGGATCAGGCTTCCCGCAATAATGCCCGTCAATGTTGCGATATTCCAAAACAGATAAAAACTCAAACCAGCCCCAAGCGCATACCAACGATTAAATTGTTTATCGGAATGATGACCTACAATCGCAAACAGCTCATCAGTGAGTAAGAATCCGAGTGATAACCGCCATTTTAGAGGAAGTGGTGCAATTTTACTGCGCATCGATACACTGTAGAGGAAGTGTCGAGAGGTGATAAAAAACGTTGTTAGTAACATGGTTACTAGACCTGCCCCCGATTTAATCATCCCCATCGCGACGAGCTGCGCGGAACCGGCGAACAGAATGGCGGACAGTGCTTGTCCTTCCAAAGGGTGAAGCCCAGTATCAATCGCGAATGAGCCTGCGAGCAAACCCCAAGGTAACACCGCGATACTCAGTGGCATCATCGCAAGTGTGCCTTGCCAAAATAACGCAGCTTTTGATTCTTCTTTTAGCGGCAAAGTGTGGTCCATAGTTTATTCTTAGTTGTTCCAAAATCAGGCTATCAAGGTAACGAGATAGCGGCATAACGCCTTGTACAATATTGCTCTTTAGCTGTGACGAATGTATTGACCGGGCGTGACGCCCATGGCTTTTTTAAAGTGTCGATGCAGATGACTTTGATCATGGAAACCGCATTCTTGTGCCACGTCTGAAATTTTTTGTCCCATTTTTAGTAGCTTCTTCGCCATACGTAAACGTTGCTGAATTTGATAGGCATGAGGCGGAAAGCCAAATTGCTTTTGAAATTCTCTCAGCAAATGAAAAGGGCTTAATCCTGACAGTTTCGCGAGTTCTTCTAGTGAGACGTCCGTTTGTGGAAAGTCTTCCAAAAATTCTCTGACGAGCTGCACTTGTCGCTGAGCTCTGGTTGATTCTTTCAGTGGTGCCCGATGAGTGCTGTGTTTACTGGCTAGCTTGATCAACGTGCCGTAAACCAAAGTTTCTCTCAATAAACGGTTGTCTGATTTTTCTAGTGTTTCAAATACCAATCGTAACTGACTAGCCAGCTCAGGATCGTAAACCACAGGTTGAGGAAAATAGGGCAGAGCTACATTTGGTGAACCAAGCTCTTGTCCTAAAGTTTGAAACTGCTGAGGTACGGGGTACATTGCTTTGTATTCCCAACCGCCTTCTGAGGCCGAATGCCCGTTGTGTACTTCATCTGCATTTACAAGGATGATGCTGTCCTGTGGCGCGATATGATTTCCGCCTGTTCGAAAGAACTGCTGTGCTCCCTTCTCGATGACGCCAATAGTGTAACCCTCGTGACTATGGCGTGAGAAATTCTGCTTCTCGTACTTTGCATCGAGAAGTTCTAAACCACCGAGCTCTTGAGCTATCTTGAAGGTAGCGATTTCCTTATTCTTTTCTTTCATCTTTATCCGGTCTGCTCAAGAAAGTCATCTTAGAAGTGTAACGGATCCATCGTGCTTATTTTTGTACAAAATTGCTATTCGATTTTTATAAATAGGCGAATTGATTGTTATTTTGCAATCTAGCGAACTATGATTTTTATTTTCTGAATCATCTTGGTGATTTTGGGCTGGCTGTTGTTATTTTGTTGGTATAACATTCGCCGCTTTGTTATAGAAAAAGCGGTTCCATCATGATTGATTTATCTGTACTTCCTGTTTATCTCACCGCAGTAGTGGCTTTGTTGCTGTTACCAGGGCCCGATATGTTGCTTATCGCGAGTTCTAGTATGAGTTACGGTAAGAAGGTCGGTCTGTTTGCTAGCTTAGGCAATGCGACGTCTGGTGTTATTCTTACTTTGCTTGCTGCAATGGGAGTATCTACCCTGATTGCAATGAGCCCAATCGCCCTTAAAGTCCTTCATCTCTTAGGTGGCGCTTACTTGTTAAAAATGGGTTGGGACTGCTTACGAGCTGAGGCATCAGCGGCTCCAGAACTTGATAATCAAAACAAAATGGCATCGACTTATTATCAACGAGCCTTGATGAGTAATTTGCTTAACCCTAAAGCGTTGGTATTTTTTGTGATGTTTTTGCCGCAGTTTGTCTCAAGCAATATCACAGCGTCTTCTGGTGAGCAAATGCTGGCACTAGGGTTATTGTTGAACGTCCTTGGCTTGTCATTCAATTTATTACTTGTTGGGCTGGCAGGCACATTGGGTAAGGGGCTGCTCGAGAACGAAAAATTCCGCACGTATCAACATAAACTAATGGGTTTAGTGTTCGTTATTCTCGCGTTGTGGATGCTGAGCAGTTTCGCCTTGTAAAGTTATCATATTCCACCAGAAAGCCAGCAATTGCTGGCTTTTTGTTTTAGGATATTGATGTTTCCTAAGGAGAGGATGTATGAAGCTTGAATTTTGTTTAAATCCAGATCAAACAGACCTTGATTCTGTTCGTGAAGGTATTCGATCTTATAACCGATTGCATTTGCCTGAAGGGGAAGTGCATGCTGTGGGGTGTTTTGCTAAAGATGAGAATGGCAAGATCATGGGTGGTCTGACTGGCGAAATGTTTAAAAACACGGTGTTTGTTGAGTTTTTGTGGGTAGATGCTGAAAGTCGGACATCTGGTATCGGTAGCCAGTTAATGTCAATGTTAGAAGAAAAAGTAAAGCCTCACGGGGTTACCCATGTTTATTTGGATACCTACAGCTTCCAAGCTCTCGAATTCTATCTCAAATTGGGTTTTGAAAAAGTAGGGCAGTACTCAGGCTATCCTGCAGAGGGCATCCACAAGTACTTTCTACAAAAGGAAATTGTAAGCTAGGGAAAAGCACTGGTTAGCTTGACTTGTTCTAGTCAAAATCAAAAAAAGAGGCGCGAATTTGCGCCTCTTATCGTATCAGATGTCTCTGCTTCTCTTTGACTTACAAACTTGTCTGATGCGCGTCGATAAGTTCGTTCATCTTCGCCTCTGCCGCTTGCTGTGCTTGTGCATAGCTCATATCCGCAGGGAAGAGGTTGATGACTTCGTAGTAACATTTTAGTTTTGGCTCAGTACCCGAAGGGCGAACAATCACGCGAGATTGATCTTCTAGGTGATAAATCAATACGTCACTTGCTGGTAAGTCAATGGATTCTTCTGAGCCGTCATCAAACATGCGAACCGATGTTTTTAGATCTTCAGTTACTGCGACTTTTTTACCAGCAATCTCTGTTGGTGGGTTTGCACGGAGCTTGTCACCGATTGGTGGAGAGTTCGGGTCGAGAGCGATACTGCGCTGCGCGTTAAAGTAGAAACCGTGCTCGCGGTACAGTTCTTCCAGTTTATCCCATAGTGTTTTGCCTTGAGCTTTAAGTTTACCTGTTAGCTGAGCAAATGCGACGATTGCAGATAAACCATCTTTATCCCACACTTTGTTACCCACGGTATAACCGAGCGCTTCTTCATAAGCAAACAAGAATGGATTGGCTTCTGTCTCTTGCTCCATTGCAACGTTAGTGAGCCATTTGAAGCCTGTTAACGTTTGGTAGTATTGGGCGCCATGCGCTTTGGCAATGCTACTCAGCATTCTCGACGATACGATGGTGTTGCCAACCAGAGCGTTAGGTTGCTGTTCTAGCAAGTAATCGCCAAACAGTGAACCCACTTGGTCGCCGGTTAACATTTGGTATTCGCCATCTGGGCGTTTGACCGCCACTGCAAAACGGTCGGCATCTGGATCGTTGGCACAAGCGATATCAGCATCTACGGACTTACCTAATGCCATCACCATATCCATTGCACCGGCTTCTTCAGGGTTTGGGAAGTTGACGGTTGGGAAGCTGCCATCAGGTTCGCGCTGTTCCTTAACACTTGCCACTTTTTTGAAGCCAGCGTCTGCGAGGAGCGTTTCCGCCATATTCGCCCCAACGCCATGCATCGCAGTGTAAGCGATAGAAATATCGGTGTTGTTGTCAGGAGTAAGCAGCGCGTTTTCGTTTATCGTTTTACGGTAAGTTTGGTAGTAGTCGTCTTCCAACCAAACTAACAAACCGTGCTGTTTTGCATCATCGAGAGACATTAAAGGTAATGGCTTCGTTGTTGCGTCATCAATTTTCGCTGCGATTCCAGAGTCGTGTGGAGGAATGATTTGTGCGCCATTCTCCCAATATACTTTAAAGCCATTGTACTCTGGTGGATTGTGGCTAGCGGTAACAACAACAGCGGCTGCAGCATTCAATGTACGGACACCAAATGCAACAATTGGGGTTGCTGCAACGTCATACGTTAGGTAAACCTTGATGCCAAGGGCAGTCAGTACGGAAGCGGTATCATGCGCGAATTGTTTCGAATCAGGACGACCGTCGTAGCCAATAACGACACCACGACTTGCGGCATCTTTGACTTGCTCTAGCAAATAGTTTCCTAGGCCAGTGGCTGTCTCTTGGATCACCAAACGGTTCATTCGGTTTGGACCTGCGCCCACTTTGCCGCGTAACCCTGCTGTACCAAAGGCAAGGCGCGATCCAAAGCGATCAGTAAGCTCTTGTTCATTATTTGTATCGACGAGGTGTTGTAGCTCTTCGCGAGTCTTAGGATCAGGGTCTCGTTCTAGCCATTGAGTAATTAGTGCTGTCATATCAATCATTCCTTAGTAGGGGGCGCCTACTTTCTTGGACACTTCGTTTTGTAAGTATCTCAATGTTTTCTTTTAAATTAATGTAAATGGTTCTCAATTACATTTCAAAGAGGGCAATCGATAAACCGAATTAATTTTTTTATCCGAACAAAATTTAATCATATTTAATTTCTTGAAGAACCTTGGAACTATAACTAGCCTTTTAACATAAATATAACAAACCGTGTCGAAATCGTAGTTTTTGTGATTTTTCGTAAAGTTGTTCGATATTTGCATCGGGACGCAAGGAAGCTCGCGCAAGCGTAGCGGCTGAGCAGAGGAGAGATCTTTTGAAAAGATTAACGACTACTCTAGCCTTATCACTGAATGTGATTTTAATCACATTCTCCTCTTTCAGTTGGTCAAAGGAAAGTGACTACAACATGACCAAAGGGGTCACAGCGATAAGTGGGCAAGTGTATGAATTACATATGCTGATTTTCTATATCTGCTGCGTAATTGCTTTGATTGTATTTGGTGTCATGTTCTATTCCATCTTTCGTCATCGCAAGTCAAAAGGAGCAGTTGCCGCACATTTCCACGAAAGTACAAAAGTGGAAATTATCTGGACAGTCATACCTATCATCATTCTTGTCGCCATGGCGATTCCCGCAACGAAAACTTTAGTCGCAATGGAAGACACAAGCCAATCAGATATCACGGTCAAGATCACAGGCTCGCAATGGAAATGGCATTACAGCTATTTTGGTGAAGATGTTGAGTTCTTCAGTTTGCTTGCCACCAGCCAAAAGCAAATTGATGGTATCGAGACAAAAGGCGCGCATTATCTATTGGAAGTAGACAACCCTTTGGTGTTGCCTGTGAATCGCAAAGTGCGTTTTTTGATGACTTCTGATGATGTCATTCACTCATGGTGGGTGCCAGATTTTGCTGTCAAGAAAGACACCATCCCTGGTTTTATTAATGAAGCATGGACAAGAATTGATGAGCCAGGCGTATATCGCGGTCAATGTGCGGAGCTATGTGGTCGTGCTCACGGGTTCATGCCGGTGGTGGTGCATGCGATGGAAGAAGAAAAGTTTGATGAATGGCTAGCGAGTAAGAAGGAAGAAATCGCACTTCAAAAAGCGGCGGCACAAGAGGCGCTCTCTCAAGACTTATCCATGGATGAGTTGATGTCGCAGGGCGAATCTATATACACGGCGCGTTGTGCTGTGTGCCATCAGGCTAATGGTGAGGGGATTCCGGGTGCATTTCCCGCGATTAAGGGCAGCCCTATCGCAACAGGCCCAATTTCAGAGCACATTGATGTGATTGTGAATGGCCGTCCGGGCACTGCAATGCAGTCTTTTTCGAACCAGTTAAGTGACAAAGAAATTGCTGCGGTCATCACATACCAGCGAAACGCATGGGGCAACGACACTGGTGATAGGGTGCAAGCATCCGATGTGAATGCCTTTAAGGCACAAGGCAGTGCTAAGGAGGAAATATGAGTAAGCCAATAGAAAAGGCAGTGAAGTCTGCTCCAGCGGAAGCCAGTGCAAACAGTACCATTGCGATTGATGATGGCCATGATCATCATGCTCCCCAAGGTATTGCTCGTTGGCTGTATTCCACAAACCATAAAGATATTGGCACCCTGTACCTTTGGTTTAGTTTTGCGATGTTTTTGACTGGTGGGGCGATGGCGATGGTCATTCGTGCCGAACTATTCCAGCCTGGACTACAGCTGGTTGATCCACAGTTTTTTAATCAAATGACCACGGTACATGGTTTGGTGATGGTGTTTGGTGCTGTGATGCCAGCATTTACGGGCCTTGCTAACTGGATGATTCCAATGATGATCGGTGCTCCAGATATGGCGCTACCTCGCATGAACAACTTGAGCTTTTGGATTCTACCTTTTGCATTTCTTATTTTATTGAGCTCGTTGTTTTTACCTGGCGGCGGCCCCGATTTTGGCTGGACGTTCTATGCTCCGTTGTCCACGACTTATGGCCCAGATAGCACCGCGCTGTTTGTATTCTCTGTTCACATCATGGGTATCAGCTCCATCATGGGCGCGATCAACGTTATCGTGACGATCGTAAATATGCGAGCTCCGGGAATGACTTGGTTCAAGTTACCAATGTTTGTTTGGACTTGGTTAATCACCGCTTTCTTATTGATCGCGGTTATGCCGGTATTAGCGGGTGCGGTGACGATGGTTCTTACTGACAAATATTTCGGGACTAGCTTCTTTGATGCAGCTGGTGGCGGCGACCCGGTGATGTTCCAACACATCTTTTGGTTCTTTGGTCACCCAGAAGTGTACATCATGATTTTACCGTCGTTTGGCATCATTTCTGCCATCCTTCCTGCTTTCAGTGGCAAGAAGCTGTTTGGTTATCATTCGATGGTTTACGCGACGTGCAGCATTGCGTTGCTGTCTTTTCTTGTGTGGGCGCATCACATGTTTACAACGGGGATGCCAGTTTTTGCAGAGCTTTTCTTTATGTATTGCACCATGCTGATTGCGGTACCAACAGGGGTGAAAGTCTTTAACTGGGTCGCCACCATGTGGCGTGGGGCTCTGACATTTGAAACGCCAATGTTGTTTGCAATTGCCTTTATTGTGCTCTTTACGATTGGCGGTTTCTCAGGGTTGATGCTGGCGATTGTGCCGGCGGATTTCCAATATCATGACACTTACTTCGTGGTTGCGCATTTCCACTATGTGTTGGTATCTGGTGCTGTATTCTCGATTATGGCGGCTGCGTACTATTGGCTACCTAAGTGGACAGGCAATATGTACGATCACAAGCTGAGTTTGTGGCATTTCTGGTGCTCGATTATTTCAGTTAATGTTTTGTTTTTCCCGATGCACTTTCTAGGTTTAGCAGGTATGCCAAGACGTATCCCGGATTACGCTATTCAGTTTGCTGATGTCAATCAAATCGTCTCCATTGGTGGATTTGCGTTTGGGTTGTCACAATTGATCTTTTTATGGGTGGTGATTAAGTGTATTCGTGGCGGTGAAAAGGCTGCTGCAAAACCGTGGGAACGTGCGGAGGGCTTAGAATGGACGGTGCCAAGCCCGGCGCCCCATCATACGTTTACTACGCCGCCTAAAGTCGATTAGAAACGAACGGGGTGAGTGAGATGAAACCGAATCCATCAAACAAAAAGCTCACTGTGAAGTTGCTTTTAGCGACCCTTTTGATGTTTGGGTTTGGCTACGCACTTGTCCCATTGTATGACGTAATGTGCGACGCACTGGGTATCAATGGAAAAACAAGTGAAGTGGCCGCCATTCAACCAACTGGTATGCAACCGGACATGAGTCGAACCATTCGCGTGGAGTTTATGGCGCATGTAAGCCCCGATATGCCTTGGGAGTTTAAACCCAAAGTGATTTCGATGGACGTTCATCCCGGTGAAGTCGTACAAACCGAATACCTTGCATTTAATGAAAGCGGGCAGAAGTTGGTAGGGCAAGCCGTTCCCTCTGTTTCTCCCGGGAATGGTGCCGCTTATTTCAATAAGATTGAGTGCTTTTGTTTTAACCAACAGCCTTTGGATGGCAAACAACAAGCTCAAATGCCGTTGATTTTTTATATCGAACCGGACTTACCGGAGTCGATACACACGTTAACGCTGTCATACACACTCTATAAACTTCCCCCTCCTACAGGTTCTTAGCCACTCAAGGAGAGAGATACAGACCAAGGCTGGTCAGTAAGGAGAGAAATTATGAGTAACAAGCCAGGAACATATTATGTTCCCGCTCAAAGTAGCTGGCCGATCATCGGTGCATTTGCTCTATTTTTAGTTGCCGTTGGTGCAGGAATGACCGTTCAGGGGACACAAAGTGAAGGGGCAGTGGGAACCATTGGTAGCATTGTGCTAGCGGTAGGTTTTCTGTTCTTGCTTTACATGTTGGCGGGCTGGTTTAGTAATGTGATTACTGAGTCACTGAGTGGAAAGTACAGCTCGCAAATTACTCGTTCTTTTCGCCAAGGGATGAGCTGGTTCATCTTCTCTGAAGTGATGTTTTTTGGTGCCTTTTTTGGTGCGTTATTTTACGCCAGGATGATTTCTGTGCCTTGGTTAGGTGGGGCAGATAACAACTTCATGACCAACGAGGTTTTGTGGCCAACCTTCGAAGCTATGTGGCCACTCACACTGACTCCGGGTGGAGAAACAACACAAGCTATGCCGTGGCAGGGTATTCCCCTTACTAATACTATTTTGCTGCTATTGTCGTCGATTACGCTACATATGGCGCACATAAGCCTTGAAAAAGACAAAAGAACGGCACTGATTGTTTGGTTGGAAATCACCATCGTGCTTGCGGGCTTTTTCCTATATTACCAAGCGGTCGAATATGCTCATGCTTATCAAGAAATGGGGCTCACGTTGCAATCTGGTATCTACGGAAACACCTTTTTTATGTTGACGGGTTTTCACGGTTTGCACGTTTGTCTTGGGACGATTTTCTTAATCGTATTATTGCTCCGAATCGCTAAAGATCATTTTTCGTCTAAGAACCATTTTGCCTTCCAAGCAGGTAGTTGGTATTGGCACTTTGTGGATGTGGTTTGGTTATGTCTGTTTGTGTTTGTGTACGTGCTGTAGGTGCATTGGGCGTTTAGTAAGGACGGGGATTCGGAGCCAGCCAGCCTGAACTGAGCGCAATAAGTAGAAGGATAACAACTAAAGCGGAGAACATGACTCGACGGCCTAAGTAATGACTCATAGGTTTGTCTCTTTTTTCGGGATTATCTGGGTCTTCACGAACCATTTCGATAAGCGCTTTTGCGAGGTTGAAGATAATGAAAAGCAGCAAAAGGACAAGCGTCAGTTTGAATAGAAATACGGTGGACATAGCACCTCCGGTTTCGTCGTTGTTGTTATCGAGACAATTATGGCTATCGAAACGGTTTTGGGTTGCAGTTGGTTTAACTGTGGTTGTGTTTTCTCTTTTGGTCAAACTGGGTTTTTGGCAGCTTGAAAGAGGGCAAGAGAAACAGGCTTTGGAACAAGCCATTCTTGCGCGAACGGATAGTGCGTACCAAGCGTTAGGCGAAGTTCTTGAAGAAAACGATTGGAGAGAAGGCAGCATTCTCGGGAAAAAAGTGGAAGCTAATGTTGTTCCTCAGGCGTTTCCCGTGATTTTACTGGATAACCAAACGCATCAGGGCAATGTGGGCTATTTAGCATTTCAGATTGTCTCTATGAGTGATGAATCAGGAACCTATGCATTATTAGAGCTTGGTTTTGTGGAGGGAATAGCCGATCGTTCAATATTGCCAACCGTCACAACACTCGAAGTGTCGACCTTTATCTCGGGACGTCTGTACCGAAAATCTGCTAACCCGTTGAGCTCTGAATTAATGCCAGAAGTTGGCGATGCCATTCGTGTGCAGAACCTGAATATCGTGCAGCTGAATCAGCTACTTAATATTGAACTTATGCCCGCAGTCTTGCAGCCAGACAATCTAAAAAATTGGCCTTACGACTTTCCTTGGAACCCATTGTCGCTCAACAGCGCCAAGCATTTCGGTTATTCGATTCAGTGGTTTTCGATGGCGGGCGTTTTCTTATTGTTGACCTTAATTGTTTTTGTTCGTTGGCAAAGAAAATTGCGTCATATGGAGGTGAAGCATGACATCTAAAGTAACCAAAGGGCGGATAATGTTGATTGCGTTGGTGTGTACGTTTGCGCTTCCTGCCGTCATCGCTAAGGTCATTCTCATCCAAGGGTGGTATCAAAGCGGTGTGACCAATAGAGGTGTGTTAGTTGAACCATACACAACGTTAGAGCTACTTGGTCAAGAGTCCCCACTCAAGGATCACAGGTGGCAACTCGCTTATGTTTTACCTAATGAGTGCACAGAACAATGCAGGCAGCAGCTTTACTTGCTTCAGCAAAGCCATGTCGCTTTAGGAAAATATCAAGAGCGTGTGGTGCCGGTGCTTTGGCAGACAGAGTTGTCCGGTACCGTAGATATATCGATGACGACAATGCAAATGAATCAATCGGTTACCGCCAAAGTGAAACCCGGACAAATGTTAATCGTTGATCCTCTGGGGCAATTGGTGATGTCTTACTCGCTAAAACCGAATGAAGATTTAGTCTCGTTCAACAAAGGTATGTTGGCGGATTTACGCAAGCTCTTAAAATTGTCACGAGTTGGTTAGAAAGGGGCGTATATGAAGTTAATTCAGTTGGTTAAATTCAGTTTGCTCCTAACTTTCGTGGTGATCATGTTAGGCGCGTATACTCGCCTTTCTGATGCAGGGTTAGGTTGCCCTGATTGGCCCGGCTGCTATGGGCACCTTGGTGTGCCTCATCAAGAAGAAGACGTAATACGTGCCAATCTTAATTTCCCTGAACGGGCTGTCGAGCATGAGAAAGCATGGCTTGAAATGATTCATCGCTATTTTGCGGGAACGCTGGGTCTGGTCATTTTTGCTATGACAGTGATATCAATGAGGTCTGAGCGTGTGAATCCTACTATTCCGATGCTGCTCAGTGTACTGGTGGTCGGGCAAGCACTTTTGGGGATGTGGACCGTGACGCTCAAATTAATGCCAGTTATCGTAATGCTTCATCTGCTTGGTGGCTTTACTTTACTGGTTCTGCAGGCGATTTTTTACTGTCAGTTAAAAGCGCAAAATAATCTCTATTTCTCTCCATCTTCCAGCTCGCTGCGAGGCTTCTCATTATTGGTTTTTCTGGTTGTTTTTATGCAGGTGCTGCTAGGAGGGTGGACTTCGTCAAACTATGCCGCGCTCATGTGCACCTCATTGCCGATTTGTGAGGGAGATTGGATGAGTCATCTCTCATGGAAAGAGGCGTTTTCTTTCTGGCAAACCGGATTCGAGAATTACGAGTTTGGTGTATTAGAGTATCCCGCAAGAATGACCATACATGTTACGCATCGCCTCGGTGCGATTGTCACCGCCACTGTCGTATTGGCTTATAGCATTATGCTCATGAGGCAAGATTCCCATCATTCACAGCGCATTGGAGGATGGTTACTACTCACTTTAGCGTGTCAAATTATGTTGGGCGTGAGCAACGTTGTATTCCAACTTCCTATTTATGTCGCCGTGGCACATAACTTGGGTGCCGCCATTATGTTGAGTCTTGTTTGTGTGAGTCAGTTTTATTTGTGGCAGGGCAAAAAAGCTTGGAGTTACACCGCGAAAGGAGTTCGCTATGAGTAAAGAAATCGCACTGTCGTTAAATGATCGAAAGCGACTAAGTTCCGTTTATTTGAAGTTAACGAAGCCTAAAGTAGTCACATTAATGCTGGTGACGGCCGTTGTCGGGATGAGTTTAGCGCCTGTTACTGAGTTTCCTTGGTTGCAGGCGGCGGTTGGCCTAGCAGGCATTGGTTTGATGGCAGGCTCCGCGGCAGCGTTTAATCACCTGATTGACCGCCGCATTGATGCGAGAATGGCTCGCACACACAAACGTCCGTTGCCATCGGGTGAAGCTAAGCCGTTATCGGTGATAACCTTTGCGACGGCGTTAGGCGTCATAGGATTTGTACTTCTATATGCGATGGTCAACCCACTGACGGCATGGCTGACTTTGATGAGTTTACTCGGCTATGCGATGGTGTACACCATGTACCTCAAACGCGCTACTCCGCAAAATATCGTAATTGCAGGTATTGCGGGTGCGATGCCGCCTCTTCTCGGTTGGACTGCCGTAACAGGGCAGTTGCATGCGAATGCTTGGCTGCTTGTGATGATCATTTTTATCTGGACGCCACCACACTTTTGGGCACTCGCAATTCATCGCGTAGAGGACTATCGTAAGGTGGATATTCCAATGTTGCCAGTGACACATGGTATCGAGTACACCAAAACTTCCATTCTGTTGTATACAGTATTGTTGACGTTGGTTTGTGTGCTGCCGGTGTTGGTTGGAATGGTCGGCGTAGTTTATCTTTTTGCCTCGTTACTACTTAACGCTGGCTTTATGTACCACGCATGGAAGCTAAAATACGCGCCAGAGCCCAATACCGCGATGGAGACGTTTAAATTTTCTATCTATCACCTTTTTGCGTTGTTCATTGCATTGCTTTCGGATCACTATATTGGCTTGTAGCCTCTCTTTAAACAGAAAACGCCGCGTGGTTCGCGGCGTTTTTGGTTTTGATAGTTGGGCTTTAATGCAAAGTTTCTAGAGATTATTGAATCTCTAACAATTCAACATCAAAGATCAAAACACTTGCTGGTGGAATTGGGCCTGAGCCACTTTTGCCATAACCGAGCGTGCTTGGTACGAAAAGGCGGATTTTTTCACCTTCGACCATGTATTGTAGGCCTTCTTGCCAGCCTTTAATGACTTGGTTAAGACCAAACGAAATTGGCTCACCGCGATTAACGGAGCTATCAAACACAGTGCCATCAATCAACGTGCCGTGGTAGTGCACTTTGACTTTGCTTGTCGCGGTTGGGTGAACCTCACCTTCGCCTTTTTCAAGAACAATATATTGAAGACCACTTTCTGTTGTAATGACGCCTTCTTTCTTCGCATTCTCGAGCAAGAATGCTTGGCCTTTCGCAAAGTTTTCATCCGCTACTTTATGGTTTGTCCAAGTACGGTAAATGAAAAAGCCCGCCAGAATGAAAATAATGAGAGGGAACAAAAATTTAGACACGTAAGCTCCTTGTCTATTTAGGTTGTTTTAGCAAATAGTTAATGGTTTCTGCCATGGCTTCGACGCTGTCATGACCACCAGTAATGACTTGGTATTTTCCATTAACGATAAAGGCTGGAACGGAGTTAATTTGGCCGCGAGTCGTGATCGCTTCTGCCTTAGTGATGTACTCAAACAGCGTTTTTTGCTGTGCTTCATCTAAATGGTAAGGGCTGATAAGGTTGCGAGACTCAAAGGCTTTCTCTACGGCGATTTGACGTTCCTCAGCAGTTGCATCAGGACCCATTTGTACGGCAGCAAAAAGATCCGCCATAAATGCTTTGTCAGGTGTCGACTCTAGTTGCATGACTGCAGTGTAGAAGATGATGGCGCTTACTTGTGCACTTTCATTGAAAGTTACATGCATTTTTTCAACGCTTTGCTCGGTCAATGATTCAATTTGAGGGACAAACTCTTCCATTGAGCGACAGTGGCCGCAAGTTAGGGCAAAAGCTTCTGTCAATGGCGCCAAATCATATTCTTGAAGAGATACAGGCAAAACTTCGTATTGTTTGCCTTGCTGAGGCTGAGTGTTGCCGCTATCGCATGCCGACAAGGCCATCATGGCGGCAATCACAGCAAAGCCTTTCGATATGGTTTTTAACATAATAATGCTCTAAGTAAGAAATTTGCGTTAGTTTATCGGTTAACGATAGTGACTAAAACCATTAAATAACAATAAAGTGAGACGATTGGTAACAGACTTTTCCTGATGTGTAGGCTGCAGGGAGGTATTTTGGCATCGCTTTTTATTTGAGAGATACTTGATATTGATTCCAGTGGCATGAACGCTGCATATACAAACCAATCGGTGGATAAAAGCGCTAAAGATTCGGCGTGTTTTGTCGACACAATGGACAAGAGTTTTTCTACGTTGGTAATGGTATGAAGCAGTGGTTTTTAATTGTTTGCGGCATTCTGACTGGGTGCAGTAGCCTTGATCAAGACATGGTTCCTGGCGGGAACATTTTAGATACAGCTCCTAAAACAAACACCGAGCTGAGACATCCTGAGTGGGGCTATCCGAGTGCCTCCAGTGTGGCTTCTTCACCTCGCACGTATCAGACTGAGAGGGCATCAGTAAAAAAGTCGCAAAATGTGACCTCTCTGGAAATGTTTCTGAACAGGCACAATATTCCTCATGAGACACTCAGTGGCGGTCACTTAATGATACGTTTGAAAGAGCAAGTGCATTTTCAAACTGGCTCTGCTCAGTTATCAGCGCAATCTCAAGACTGGATTCGAAACATTGGTCACTATCTAGCAGGAAGAACGGATGTGGATGTCGTGATCGATGGCCATGCCGATAGCACGGGAGCTGCCAGCTTTAATGACACGTTGTCAGAAAAGCGAGCTCGTGAAGTGGAAAAGCAACTACTGGCGACGAGTATTCCTCGTCAACGCGTGTTTTCTAGAGGTTTTGGCGAGTATGTGCCGCAGTGCAGTAATTCGACAGCCAATGGCAAAGCTTGTAATCGACGCGTAGAGCTAACGCTGATCGTTGATGAGTAAGGCGATGGTTGGTCGATAAACTACGTCGTGTTGTTTTCACTGAGCCCTTATGTGTTTACTGGCGTTTCCGTCTGGGAATGAGCAAGAAGAGTGAACCCAAAGGCTAGGCATAGCAACGAGCAGCTAGACTGAATAGAAAAGAGGCACCTGTATGGTGCCTCTTTTACATCCGCCAATGTTCATAGGGGGAACTTAGGCAAATTCTTTTTCAACGTAAGCGACGATGTCAGATGACTCGTATAGCCACTGTGTTTCGCCATCTTTTTCGATACGCAGGCAAGGGACTTTAATTCGTCCACCACCTTGCTCTAGTTCAGTTCGATGAGTCGGGTTATTTTTTGCATCACGTAGCTCAATGTTCACTGACTGACGCTTCATTGCACGGCGGACTTTTACGCAAAAAGGGCAAGCTTCAAATTGGTAAAGTGCGTATTGCTTTGCTTTTTCATCAATACGTTGTTGTTCTTCTGCACTGCGTTTAATACCACGAGGTGAGAACACGGCGTTCAGCAATAAGATAACCTTGCCTAAAATCCAACGGATAAACTTCATAATGATCCCTTGATGTTCATTGGGTAATTGTCCTTTAAAAATGCAATCATGATGCTTGTTGCATTGAGCGTGAAGTCTATCAGTTGTTTGAAATGGATAAAACCATGTATTTTATGCGGAAAATAAGCGTTTTAACTTGCCCCAAAAGCCGCTAGTCGAAGCTGGACTGGCTTCTCTACCTAGATAAAAGCTTTGCATCAGTTCGGTTCTGAATGCATCAACATCCATGCGTTTTACAACAAGCTCGTGTTGCAATGTATTCTGAGTTTGCTCGGCATGATCGTGCGCCAAGCTAAAGTCCATATTCAAATAGCCTTGAGTATAAAGCCAAAGGTGGGTTATCAAGATAAGGTCTTCTGCGGACTGGTTAGTGAACTTATCCGCGTGCTCATCACCCAAGGAGTCAGTCAGCACTTGCTGCATTTGCTGGGCAGAATGCGCGTGTTGCTCATAGTTAGCGCTGGCTTCAATATGCGACTTAGTCAAAAGACCAAGCAGGTGAAGAGTAGGCGCCGTGGCGGGTTTGTTCTCACAAACTTTTGTAAACAGTTGTGACTGTTCTTTTAACCAACGTCGCTTTGCCGCTTTATGTTCTTTAACGAAGGGAATTTCTTTGAATCCCATCTCTTGACTCAGTTCACTAAGAGACGTCATGGCTTTTTAGTTCCTTCACCGTTACTTCGACGTGTTGATCGTTGATATCAACAAAAATAGAGCTGCCGGTAATCATAACAGAAAGGCTAGTGCCTCGGTCAAGGTGCTGACAAATCAAGTCGATAGCGTCGTAGTCAAAGCTTTCTACATTGACGGGAAGCATTGAGAACTTTCCTGACATTTTATCCCACCATACCGTCGCTTTAGTGTTATAAGTGTAAACTTTCACATGCTTTGCTAGGCGAGAGGCTTTCTTGATTCTTTCTGGTTCTGGTTCGCCAATTTCAATCCAGTGAGTAATGCTTTGATCATCGCCAACATGCCATAAATCAGGCTCTTCAATTGTAGAAAGCCCTTTCGTAAACTCTAAATTACTTTGAGCGTTTAAGCAGTAAGCTAAAACACGAGCCAGCATTCGTTGAGGTTTTTCTGAAGGGTGAAGGGCGATAGTTAGATTTTTAGAATCGTAATAGTCGTTATTCATATCGGAAATGGCGATACGAAATTTATAAATAGTCGGTTTAAGAGCCATGGATTTATATCGTTTTTGTTGGCAAAAATAAGTTATAGACAAAAAAATAGCCAGCTTTAAAAGCTGGCTATCGTATCAAATTCTTTAAGAATTAAAGTACTTTGATTTGCTCTGCTTGAGGGCCTTTTTGACCTTGAGAGATAACAAATTCTACTTTCTGGCCTTCAACTAGAGTACGGAAGCCGTCACCAGTGATTGCAGAGAAGTGAGCAAATACGTCAGGACCGTTTTCTTGTTGAATGAAACCGAAGCCTTTAGTTTCGTTGAACCACTTAACTGTGCCAGTAGCTGTGTTAGACATGTCTATTTCCTAAATATCTAAATAATGTAATCTTTCGCCTCAACGGCGCTTATAGCGTGGAAAAATAAATTGCTATTGCGTACCACAGGACGACGGGTTACAAGTAATCCAACGAAATGTGAAAACAAAGAACTTTCTTTCTAGCCGTGTTTGAGTCTAGGTTAATTCCACGAAGAGTCAACATATATTAGTGCTTTATGGACAAATATTTGTATTTAGTCACTATTTAACCAGCATGTTTTTGATTAAATTTCAAATAAATGACGGTGATGTGAAGTTTTTCAGCATAAAATTCAACTAAATCTATAAATTTGACTTATTTATATAATTATTGTCCAATCTGGTTCGACCATTAAGGAGGATTTATGGCAAAACCTAAAACCAGTCCTCAGCCGAATGAGTTACAACACGAGACCGATTTCGGCAGAGGTGAAATCAAGGACAATGCGTTAAAAGCGGTTGTCACCAGTCAATTGTTCAGAACACGAGTCGTAAAAGCGAAAAAAGGTAAAGGCAGCTTCAGTCGGAAAATGAAGCATAGAGGCAAAGAGCCCTATTCAAAGTTCTCCCCGATGTGGATTTTGAATAGGGCTTTTTTATTGATGCTGATTTTTATTAAACTATTCAAATTCAATTGCTTAGTGTTAGTTAAACACTCTTATCTCACCTTGTGCTGGCTAGCTTTCTTCTTAAAACTAGACGCTGAAAAGTACCAAATAAGTACTAAAACCTACTAAGTTAGATTCATATCAATAGGAGCCACTTCCTGTCCGACACCGCTCTGCTATATCTTTAGATCAGACAAAACAGCCGAGATTATGGTTTAAAAGACTGGTGAGAAGTAGGTATGTCATCGACGAGTTATGGTACTTATGGTTGCAAGTGTACAAAAGCGTGTGCTTCTTTGTTACTACTATGGCTGTCTATTTGCCCGATGACGTATGCGCACAAGTCAGAGTCTCATTCTTTAATTGTTGCTAACTCCAAAGCTTGGAAGCCATTCTCTTACCTTAGCCCAGACGGTGAACCCAAAGGCATTTTGATCGACTTCTGGAAAGCGTATGCGGCGTACAACCAAATTGATGTTCAGTTTCTGCTTCTTGATTGGGAGGCTTCTTTACAGGCCGTAAAAGAGGGGCGTGCTGACTTTCACGCGGGATTGGTTTACTCATCGGAAAGAGCCGATTACTTGGATTTTGGCGCAGTTATCATGCCCATTCAAACTAAATTATATGTCAGTCAAGACGTGCTTTCGATTGATGTCAAAAGTGTTTTAGCTGGTGAAATGACGTTGCCAATTGGTGTCGTTAAAGGAAGTTACGAGTCTGAGTTTATTAAGACGAATTATCCTAATGCGCCTATTGCAGAGTACATTAATAACGACACGATGATACAGGCCGCTGTCGATAAGAAGGTGCTGTATTTCGTCGCGGACCTTCAAGTAGCTAACTTTTATATGGCAACTATGCCGGGAGCAGGCATGTTTGTTCCTGTAATAAATTTATATAGTAAAGACCTTCGGATTGCAGCAGGGTCGCATAGTTCTGCTTCCATTTTGGATGTCTCTCGAGCGTTTGAAAAAGTTATCGATACAGATCGAGAAAGGATCCTCAATCGCTGGAGTGTGGTGAAAACGGTCTATCCTCTTTATCTCCTACCTATTGCGATTTTCATTATGGCGGTCGCGACGCTGTATCATATCTTCGCACTCAAACGCATGGTTGCGCTGCGCACAAGACAATTGACGATTGCCAACCAGCAATTGCTGGAGATGACGTTAACGGATTCCCTAACAAAACTCTACAACCGTAGACACTTGATTGAACAATTGGCGCTCTTGAATCACTTGCAGCGAAGCTTGACGGTAATGGTATTTGATATTGATGATTTTAAATCAATTAATGACCAATACGGTCATCTTGTCGGAGATAGAGCGATAGTGGCCGTGGCTGAAACAGCAAAATCAATGACTGATGAACGTATGACATTGGCGAGAATTGGCGGAGAAGAGTTCGCACTCGTGACGGCATCGCTCTCTGAGCGAGAAGCGCGCAACTTTGCTCAAATGCTCTGCAAAGCCGTGTACGAACAACCTATTATCCTTGGTGGGCAAGCGATTCATTTGAGCATTAGCTTAGGCTGCGCATACTACCCTGAATTTACTCACATCGTGAATTTACAAGACGCTGATCAACTGATGTATCAAGGTAAGTCTGAAGGTAAAAATCGCGCTGTGTTTCAAGTTATAACAGACAGCCAGGTTCAACCTGAGCTTCGTCAAGTCCCTTAGCGTTTTTGAGTCACCAATCGCTATTTCTAAATCCTCACTTGCTATACTCAATTGAATTTAAAATTATTATACCCGTTTCGTTTCGTTTCGATTCAAATTCTAGGTCGTGTCGGTACAAAGGGAAGGTATGTATAAAACGTTTTGTGTTCTCGCTTGTGTACTTCTCTCTTCTTTTTCTTACGCTGAGAGCGCTTTCGATATAGTCCAAAAGTCTGATCAAGCGATGCGCGGAAAATCCAGTTATAGCGAAGCCACCATGAAAATTGTTCGCCCTGACTGGTCACGCTCAATGACCATGAAGAGTTGGACGAAAGGTACGGAATTATCTTTGGTCTTGGTGACTGCTCCGGCGAAAGATAAAGGTAGCGCCTCGTTAAAACGTCATAGAGAAATGTGGAATTGGGTGCCGAGTATCGAGCGAGTGATTAAAATTGCGCCATCCATGCTCAGTCAGTCTTGGATGGGATCAGACTTCACGAATGATGATTTAATTAACCAATCTTCTATTGTTGTCGATTATCAACATCAACTGCTTCAAAGTGAAACCTTTGATGGTGACAAAGTTTGGGTAATTGATGCACTTGCCAAGCCTGACGCCCCAGTGGTTTGGAGCAAAGTCAGATTGTGGATCTCTCAAACGAGCTTTTTACAGCGCAAAGTCGAGTTTTACGATGAATTTGATGAACTGGTAAATATTTTGACGACTTATGATGTGAAAACGTTGGGTGGGCGAGACGTTGCGACTCGCATGGAGATGCAGCCGATAGATAAACCAGGAAATAAAACGGTTTTGATTACGCACGAAGCGCAATTTGATTTTGATATCGATGATGACTTTTTCTCCCAGCAGCAAATGAAGGCTCTGCGAGATTAGGGTGGATTTTGGTTTAGATAAGAGGTGAGAATCGGATGCTCATCAAGCTCGCATGGCGAAATCTATGGCGGCAAAAACGGCGGACATTGTTAACCGCTTCTGCGTTAGCTCTTGTTCTGTTTCTCTCCTTACTGACTCGAGCGTTCCAAGAAGGAAGTTACTCCTCAAATATTAAAAACGCTGCGAAGTTCTATACGGGATTAATTCAGCTACAACATCCCGATTTTGGGGACTCCTCTAGCATTGATGATGTCCTTCCTCAAACGCCTGCGTTCATTGCATCTGCCAAAAATAATCCTGATATCGACATCGTTCTGCCGAGAATTGAGTCATTTGCGCTTGCCGCCAAAGACGAACGATCCAAAGGCGTGATGGTGCTCGGCGTTGAGCCTGACGCTGAAGATAGCTACTCCAGCATTAGTGACAAAATCGTACAAGGGCGCTTTATTGCATCTGGACAAAACTCGGTGCTTGTTGGTGAGGGCTTGGCAAACTACCTTAATTTGAAGGTTGGTGATGAACTGGTGTTGTATGGTTCGGGTTATCGTGGTCAAACGGCGGCTGGACTGTATCAGGTGTCCGGTATTTTGCACTTTCCTTTGCAGCAGTTAGATTCTCAGTTGGTCTACATGCCTCTTGATACCGCACAAGCGCTGTATTCGCTTGATAACCAAGTCACCGCATGGGTCCTTAACACTCAAAGTTTACGCGTGTTGCCTGACATTGTTAAACAACTAAAGCGCCACTACGGGAATGGCGTCGCAGTAAAAAGCTGGCAGGAGCTGTCGCCAGAACTTTCTCAACAGATCGCCTTGGACAAAGCGGGTGGGATCTTTTTGATCTATATCTTGTACGGCATTGTTGGTTTTGGCCTGTTTGCCACGATTTTGATGATGACGTTAGAGCGCCAGCGTGAATTTGCGGTGATGCTCGCGACGGGTATGTTGCGCAGCAAGCTTATGGGGCTCGTCGCCATTGAATCGATGTTTATCTCCGTTATTGGTCTTGTGCTCGGTGTCTTGATCAGCGCGCCTGTGCTTGCGTATTTCTATATCAATCCGATTGAGATTACTGGCGATGCTGCACAAGTGATGCTGGAGAGTGGCTTTGAACCAATCGTACCTGTTTCGCTAGACCCTTATTTGTTAATGGATCAAATTCTTGTCGTTCTCGTTATTTTATCGTTATGTCTGATGTATCCGATGGCTAGACTTCTTCGCTTGCCCATTGCTAGTGGGCTAAAAGGAGGCGCGCATGTTGATTAAATTGGCGTGGCGTAATTTATGGCGGAACAAGCTCAGAACTTCCATTATGCTGGGAGCGATGGTGTTCGGCTTAATGGGCGTTGTTGCCATGATTGGATTCATGAACGGTTTGGTCGACAGCATGATCAAAAACGCGATTGCGTGGCAAACCAGTCATCTACAAGTGCATCAGAAATCCTACCTTAATAATCCTGACCTTAGTGACACAATAACGAATTATCAAACGATAACGGCCGCTTTGGCTGCACATCAAGATGTTAAAGCGGTATCGGCGCGATTTCTTGCTGATGGCATGATTGCTTCTGCGCGTAGTACGAGAGGCGTTCGGATCAATGGCATCAATATTGAACAAGAGCAAAGTATCACACCGCTTACAAGCCATGTGATAGACGGAGAATGGTTAAACGAAGTGGGAAGAAACCCCATTCTTGTTTCGCAAAAAACCGCAAATCGGTTGAAGCTGCGTGTTGGATCGAAAGTGGTTTTAACATTATCTGACATCAAGGGTGATGTATCTGGCGCAGCTTTTCGCGTTCGAGGTATTTTTAAAACGCCATCCACCACGTTTGATGACGGTAATGTCTACGTCCGTAAAGTCGATCTCGAAACAATCGCAGGCTTGTCGGGTGCGCATGAAATTGGCGTTTTGTTGAACTCCAACGAGACTAAACAGCTAGAAAGTGCAGAGGCATTTACGTTATCAATATTGCCACAAGCCAACCGTGAACAATTGATCGTGAGAAAATGGCAAGAAATACAGCCTTTACTCGCAACAATGATGAGCTCAATGGATATCTCTAACCAAATTATGTTGGTCGTTTTCGTACTTGCCATGACTCTGGGAATCATCAACATCATGCTGATGTCAGTTTTTGAAAGAACGAGAGAGTTTGGGGTGTTAATGGCGGTTGGCATGCAGCAGCATAAAATTCGCACACTGATTATTTTGGAAACGCTATTCCTTGGTTTGAGTGGTTGCGCGCTAGGGTTATTAGGAAGCGCAGTCATGTTGAAAATACTGAGTATTACTGGCCTATCGCTTGGCGCACTTGCTGATGGGTTAGGTGCTTATGGCGTCGATACCTTGCTTTATCCAAGAGTGTCGTTTTATGAATATCAATTGATTATTGTGGCTATTTTTGTCGCGAGCTTATTTGCGGCTTTGTATCCAGCAAGGCAAATTCTCAAGCATCGACCTGCGGATGCCATGGCGGAGAAAACGTAATGACGATTAAATTGGAAGGCTTATCCAAGACGTACAACCCAAAGAGTGACTTCCCGGTACATGCGGTTCAGAGCGTAGATTTGGAGATCAAGCAAGGTGAGTTTGTCGCTATTATGGGACCTTCTGGTTCAGGGAAAACGACGCTACTAAACATGTTGGGCGGGATCGATTCGCCTACATCAGGACGCGTGGAAATTGATGGATGCTTAATCTCTGATATGTCAGAAAAAGAGTTGATCGCTTATCGGCGCGATAACATTGGCTTTATCTTCCAAGATTATAGCCTGCTCCCCGTACTGACAGCTCTTGAAAACGTCGAGTTTGTTATGCAATTGCAAGGGAAAACAGAAAGGGAATGTCGTGAACGCGCCAGCGCGCTACTGCAACAGGTTGGATTATCACAGCAGATGCATAAACGTCCGAGTAAAATGTCTGGAGGCCAACAACAGAGAGTTGCGGTTGCAAGAGCATTGGCACCAAAACCAAGGTTTGTAATGGCAGATGAGCCTACCGCCAACTTAGACGCAAAAAGTACAGCCGAGCTGCTTGATATAATGGAACAACTCAGCGAAAAAGAAGGCACGACATTTATCTTTTCTACCCATGATCCTAGAGTTATTAAGCGCGCGCATCGAATCATAGTATTTGAGGACGGGCGTTTGGCACGAGATTTTGCCAACATTGATAACACCATAGAGAAGAGCCATGCGTGGTAGAGTAGAAGGCGTAAGCTTACTATCCAAGTTATTGCGGCTTTTTTTTGCGTTAAGTCCTGTGGTAATTTGCATTAAAACTAATGCCAGCATACCGGGTTTGGAGCCTGAAAAAGCATGGGATATCAATGGCTATGTGAAATACATGGCGACCTATAGTATGCCTGACGAGCAGGGTAATACCCTTGACCATCTACTCCATAACCGGATTAACGTTGAATATCGCTTTTCTCCTGAATGGCGAATAAATCTTGGTATCAGGAATAGAGCATTGTGGGGTGATGCGCTTGAGATTCCTCAATATGCGGAACTCGTGGCGCTTGATAATGGGTATTTTGATCTAAGCAAAAACTGGCGAGAAGATAATGTAATCCTCAATACCCAACTGGATCGACTCTACGTCTCTTGGAGTAACCAAGATTGGAGTGCAAGGTTAGGGCGGTTCCGGGTCAATTGGTCAATGAACACCATTTGGAACCCAAACGACATCTACAACGCCTATTCTATTTACGACTTTGATTACGAAGAGCGGGCGGGCACCGACGCTGTCATGGTGAGTAAAAAACTTGGGTTCGCCGATGGGTTAGATCTCGTTTTCTCTCCGTCAAAGCAGTCTAAAGAAAACAGCACGTCACTACGATATTTCTCCAACGTTTCTGGTTGGGACTATCAAATCATTGCGGGTCGATCTCGGCAAGACTATGTTCTTGGAGCAGGGTTCGCGACTGATATCTATCAAGCCGGGTTTCGAGGCGAGTTAAGCTGGTTTGATCCTATTGATACAAAGCATCAAGGTCAGCCTACTGAGGATACGACAGTCGCTAGTTTGGAATCAGACTACAGTTTTGGTGGTGTGCGTAACTGGATGGTGAGAGGTGCTTGGTTGTTTATTTCTGAACCAAAGCCAGCGAGCAGCGCATTATCTTACCTAAACCTCCCTCTCTCTGCGAAAACCTTGAGCTTCACGGAGCATACTGTTTATGCCGATGCTAGCTTCGACTTAACGGCGCTCAACCGCGTCACCTTATCGGCTAGTTACTATGATGATGGCTCTTACTTTGCTGGATTATCCAGCAGCTATTCACTCAGTGATAATTGGCAACTGCTAACTGTAGTTCAACATTTTAACGGTACGGACGGCAGCTTATTTGGAGAAACACCTGCAACTTTGGTGTTTGCTAATATCCGGTATAGTTACTAGAGACGCCTTTCATTTAGCTGCTATCCCTAAATAATGCAATCAATCACAAATAATGCCTTGTTCTGAAGTTGTTTTTGATACAAGCATTTAACATTTTTATAAACATCGTTATATTTAAGGCTCATCGTTGTCAGGAGTTTATGGATGAACCTTACGATATCAGGGAAGTTGCAGCTCAGTTTTGTGCTGCTAGCCGTACTTTTTATGGCATCAGCGGTATTCACGTATCGCAACGTCACTACTGTAGAGCAATACGCCTCTTCGTTACTTAAATCCGATTTACCGACCGTCGACACCAGTCGCGGTATCCAACAGTCCGTTCAAGCGTCGTTGTCTTCTATTCGAGCCTACATGTTGTTAGGTGGCGATGAAGAGGCGAGCGCACGTTTGAGTGAGGACGTGCGTAATATCATGATGTCTACTGACGAGTCGCTTCCGACTTTGCAGGCTTTGATCTCTGAACAGGATTTTCAAGCGATTCAAAGCCAGTGGGACGCGGTAAAAGTCTCTCTAAACAAGTTGATTGAGCTCAGTCACAGTGATGAGAACTTACCCGCGCATAACCTCTTTATTAACGAAGCGGCACCCATTGCAGAAGTAGCACTTGATCAGCTTCAAAGCTTAATCAACGAAGAGTCAGGAAATCCATTTGGTGGAGACAGAAAGCGTTTGTTTAAAGTCTACGCCGACAGTTATACCTCGCTCGCAAATGCACTGTCTGCACTGCGAGATTTCCTGTTGTACGGGCAGCAAGATCACCTAGACAAATACCATGACTTGATTAAGTACCACAATCAGTCTGTGGCGGAAATCGACAGCAAACTCGACAGACTTACTGATAACGACCAATCACTGTGGTCACTGTTTAAAGAAATGCAGCAACTGTACTTTCCTTTAGCAGAGCAGGTAATTGCATTGCGTCAATCGCCAGAGTGGAACGAATCAAACTTGCTGATGGCGAACGAACTGTTACCAGCAGCGGATGCCCTAGACCAAAGTTTAGAAACGATCGTATTGGCTCAGCAAAGTCGTGCTGATCAAAGTGGACAGGGTATCAATCAGTCGATCAAGAACGTACTCACCACTATGTTGATTGCAGCGGCGTTGGTTTTGTTTGCCGCGGTAGCGATTTCGAAATACATGGGCAACACCATTGGTCGCCGAGTGAAAAACTTATCGGAACGAGCAAAGACGATCGCTTCAGGGGATGTTTCTCAGCCTCCGCTCACCGTTGTTGGGAAAGATGAATTGGCAGACCTTACCGATTCGATTAACCGCATGAACCAATCGTTAGCGAGCATTGTGGCAGGGGTGAATGAAAAAGCGCACCAAGTGGATGCCAGTATGGGGGCTTTGTTGGAATCGGCGCAAGTCACCTCATCGAATGTGGAACAGCAACAGGCCAACATTGTTGAAATGGGAAGCCAATTGGATGAAATCGCTTTAGCGGCGCGTAACACCCTAGATCAAGCTAACCAATCGGTGCAGAAGCTTTCTGATTCAAAAGGCGAGATTGAACAAGGTCGTGATGCTTTAGAGCAAAACAAAGTCACTATGGAAAGCTTGCACGGCAGTATTGAAACCGCGAGTACGCAAGTGACGCAGTTAAGCAAAGAGAGCGAAGCCATTGGTCGAGTGACTGAAGTGATTGAAGGTTTGGCAGAGCAAACCAACTTACTGGCATTGAATGCGGCAATAGAAGCGGCGCGTGCGGGTGATCAAGGGCGAGGCTTTGCGGTTGTGGCGGACGAAGTGCGTATGTTGGCGACTCGCACTACTCAGTCGACGACAGAAATCAACGGTATCATCAATGCGATTCAACGCTCGACCAATTCGGTGGTTGAGGAGATTGAACACAGCCAATCACTTGCGGAGCAGGGCGCTGAGCACATTGAAAAAGCGGTAACTCGTTTGCTTGTCACTACTGAACAAATTGGTTCTTTGAATGAACAAATGGCAGAACTTGCGGCAGCGGCAGAGCAGCAATCTCATGCGACCAATTCGATCACTGGATTGATGTCCGGTATTACTCAATCAGTGGATGAGGTTTCGAATAACAGCCAACGTGCATCAGAGACATCATTGCAAGTAAAAGAGCAAGTTACTGAGCTGAATCAACAAATGGCAACTTTCAAAACGACGTAGATAAGGTTTACATCGTTCATCGACTTTTGAACGTTAACCAAATAGTAAAAAAGCCCCAATCCTTTTTACACAAAAAAGGGTTGGGGCTTTTTGTTGGATGATACGCCGATATTCGTCTACTTGCTCATTGGATTTAGCTATTTAAATCATAGCTAAAACCAAATTCTCTTCACCGAGCCGGAGTCGTAATATGACTCCATCGGCAGCAAATACTGCAAAAGAATTTTTAAACTTTATACTAATCCCGGTAAGAGAATCGTTCGTTACTACGATTGGTATCATCCTTCTAGGAGCAAGATTATGAACAAACAAGTAAGCCTAATTGGTCTAGACAGCGAACAATCAGCACAACTAGCTCAACAGCTAAATCAACTGCTAGCGCATTACCAAGTGTTGTACATGAACTCTCGCGGTTACCACTGGAACATCAAAGGTGCGCAATTCTTCGAACTGCACGTAAAATTTGAAGAGATCTACACGGATCTACAAACAAAAATCGATGAGCTTGCAGAGCGGATTCTAACCTTGGGTCATACACCAGCGCACGCATTCAGCCACTACTTGGAAGCAAGTGAAATTAAAGAACATCAAAACGCGACTTCTGGTGAGGAGTGTGTACAAGGTCTGGTTCAAGGCTTTAGCGTTCTACTTCTAAAACAGCGTGAGATTCTACAAAACGCGGGTGAAGCAGGTGACGAAGGTACCGCGGCATTGATGGGTGACTACATCCGTGAGCAAGAAAAATTAATGTGGATGCTTAACGCTTACCTACAAGGCTAAGCGACGCATCACCCGAGCACTCACTTGGGGACGCATAAATAAATCGGGAATAAGTCAAAGGAGCACGCGAGTGCTCCTTTTGTTTATGAAAGTGCCTAGTTAGTCGTGAATGTGCTTAAAAGACTGAAAATGTTCGAGTAAATCGGTCAGCTCTGTTACAGCAAGAGAGGCAGAGTCGTGGAATTGTGCAGTCGTATTGTGGTGAACAAGGCAGGATGGCATTTGGGCGTTGTATGCGGCTTGTAGGTCATAAAGGAAATCGCCCACATAAAGCACTTCATCTGGCATTAATCGCCACTCTTTGGCTAGGACTTGGAGCGATAAAGGATCAGGTTTTGCTGGGTAGCATTCACGAGTGAGGACATGTTCAACATCAATTCGGTTATGTTCCAACTTACGCTGCGTAGCGATCAAACAGTTGCGCGTTACTATCGCGGTTTTAACTTTATGCTGATGTAAGTATGCCAAAAGCTCGTGGCAACCCAGCATCGGAGATGATTGCTCAGCATCAGAAATTTCATGATCAAAGATAACATTATGGGCATGCTCTCTCTGATGTGGATGGTCAAGCTTATCAACAAAATCCAATAAATCTTCGTTTTGTGGACAGCCTAGTTGCTGACGAAGATCTTTGAAGTTCATATCGGAGCTGACGAGTGTATTGTCTAAGTCGAAAATAACGGCTTTGACTCTTTCAAGTTTTAATGGAAAAGGAACCATGATGACCTCGTACGACTTAAACCAAGCTATCTTTCTAAAAACAAAAGGTTATTGTTAATTTTAGATTCAAACGTGTTACTTGTACGAAAATAAATCACTGATACGTCACAAATTAAATAGTCTCAATGATGTTGGTGTTTGATTACTTCTCTTCAAGACGGAAAATTTTGCCTGTATCTGTTGAAAAATAGACATAGCCATCCGGACTGATGGTGATATCCCTGACTCGCTCGCCAAGATTCTCCATCAATCTTTTTGATTCGGTGAGCTTGCCATTCTCAATAGAAACCACGTTGATGTGCGCCAGCTTCAAGGCACCGGCGAGGATTTTTCCATCCAACTCTGGGTACTTATCACCACGATACACCACCATATTGCTTGGCGCGATAGACGGAATATAAACCAACTTTGGGTCTTCCATATTCGGTAAGCTTTTCGCTTCTCCAACGTCTAACGGTCCCCAATACTCTTTACCCTGAGAGACTTTTGCCCAGCCGTAGTTTGCACCTTTCCTAATCAGGTTGATTTCATCACCACCACGAGGGCCATGCTCAATCGACCAAAGCTGTTTTGTTGCTTCGTCGTAAAACATGCCTTGTGGGTTACGGTGCCCGTAACTCCATATTTCAGGGCGAGCCTCAGAAGTCTTGAATGGATTATCTTGTGGTACCGAGCCATCAAGGTTGAGGCGAAGAATAGTGCCTGCATGGGTTTGAGTGTCTTGCCCATTACCACGTTCGCCACGGTCCCCAATTGAGAAGTAAACCTTGTCATCGACAAACGCAATACGGCTGCCGTAATGACGACTGGTGTCCGTGATGGCGTCGGCGACAAAGACGTCTTTCCAACCCACAAGTTGATTGTTTTTCAATTGTGCGGTCGCTAAGGCTACAGTATTTCCTTTATCGGTACGTTTGCTGTAAGTAAAGAAAACCTGTGGATTTTGTGGAGCGGTATTCGGCACTAGAGCTACATCTAATAAACCAGCTTGCCCACTGGTGTTCACATTCGGTACTTTGAAGAGGGTTTGCTGTTTTCCCGAAGCAATATTAAGTAATGAAACGGTGCCGTTTTTTTCATTCACGATCATTTGTTGCTTATCGAGAAATTCAATTCCCCATGGGATTTGAAACCCATTGGCGACCTCATTGGCACGATAGTCCGCAGCATCGATAGAAAAAGCTAGGCAAGCGAGTAGGGTTGCAGTGATCGTTCTCATGGTTCCTTCCAATATGAATCCAAGATACTTAAAAGCTAACACTAAAGGAGGACGTTTGGCAGGGTATGCGAACATAAAAAATCCCCAATACGAGATCGGGGATTGAATTAAGACTAGAGAATTGTTTACTTAGCGAGCCTACATCGCTTCTTCGAAGATCTTAGAGATCTCTTCGTGCGTTGCTTGTTTCGGGTTAGTGAAACCACAAGCGTCTTTTAGCGCGTTGTCCGCTAAGGTTGGGATATCTTCTAGCTTCGCACCAAGTTCTTTAATGCCTGATGGGATGCCGACATCTTTAGCGAGCTCAACGATAGCATCAATGGCCGCCGCAGCACCTTGCTCTGCTGACATACCTTCAACATCAACACCCATTGCTTTAGCAACGTCACGTAAACGCTCTGGACATACTTGCGCATTGTAACGTTGTACGTGAGGTAGAAGAATTGCGTTACATACACCGTGTGGTAGGTCGTAGAAGCCGCCTAGTTGGTGCGCCATTGCATGAACGTAACCAAGAGATGCGTTGTTGAATGCCATACCTGCCATGAACTGTGCGTATGCCATTTGCTCACGAGCTTCAAGGTTTTCACCGTTTTTCACTGCTGTGCGAAGGTGGGCTTGAATCAGTTCAATTGCTTTGATTGCTACCGCGTCAGTGATTGGTGTCGCAGCGATAGATACGTAAGCTTCAATCGCGTGTGTTAGCGCATCCATACCTGTTGCGGCAGTAAGAGACGCAGGTTTAGCAAGCATCAATTCAGGATCATTCACTGACATCAATGGTGTTGTGTGTTTGTCCACAATCGCCATCTTAATGTGGCGCTCTTCATCTGTGATGATGCAGAAACGCGTCATTTCAGAAGCAGTACCAGCCGTTGTGTTGATTGATACGAGAGGCAGCATTGGTTTTGCGGATTGGTCAACGCCTTCGTAATCGCCGATCTTGCCGCCGTTTGACGCCACTAAAGCGATACCTTTTGCACAATCGTGCGGTGAGCCGCCTCCGAGTGAGATAACGAAGTCACATTCGTTTTCTTTTAGTAAAGCTAAGCCATCATTAACGTTGGTGATAGTAGGGTTTGGTTGAGTGCCATCGTACACAACGGTTGCTACGTCGCGTTCAGTGAGAAGGTCTTGAACTTGTTTGACTACACCGATTTGGTTAAGGATCTTATCCGTAACGATCAAACCTTTTTTAAAGCCTTGAGATTGGATGCTGTCTGCTGCGTCTTTTAAACAACCAGCGCCCATTAGGTTTACCGTAGGGATAAAAAATGCACTTGTCATATTGGATAGCTCCGTCGTTATTTTTAATAATCTTTCTTAATTTGCCATTTACTGTCGCACACTCGTTTCCAGATTGAAGTTGATCTGAAGCAAGTTTACCTATTTAGAGGTATTTGCAAGAGAAAAACTGTGACAGTGATCTTGTTGCACAGCGTATAGGTGCAACACAGATATAAAGTAGAACAAATATGAAACCAGTGACGCAATCGATTGGCAAAAATTGATATCTAATACGGATATATCTCTAAATTAGACTAAAGTATAAAAAATCCCCATTAATAACTTAACTATCAATGGGGGTGGGAGGTAGGTTTATAAGTTATCTATCAATAATTATGCAATATCAATCAGCTTTGATACTAACTTTTCGATACCTGATGCCGCTTGAGAGATATTCTCTGCCAACATATAAGCAGGGGTTGATAGAACGAGGTGTGTTTCATCAAAAACTATATCCTCGACAGAGCAAGTGATGTGCTCACCGCCCATTTGATTAAATGCTATCGAGATCGCTTCATCGTTGCCTACGGTGCCTTTCACGCCTTGATCATAAATCATCGGAATAATGACAGGTGAAATACACAGATAACCTGCTGGCTTTTTCGCATGAGCGAATGCGCGACATGCTTGAGCTACGTGTGTATTAATCGAGCACTCAGCTCCTGATACAGCGAAGTCAGTGAGGTTTTTAGCGGCACCAAAACCGCCAGGTAAGAGTAGGGCATCAAACTCATCTGGGTTTAATCTTGCAACATCATCAATATTGCCACGTGCAAGGCGTGCAGATTCCACCAACACATTTCGTGTTTCGTCCATCTCTTCGCCAGTTAGATGATTAATCACGTGTAATTGATCGATGTTAGGAGCAAAGCAATGCCATGATGCACCTTCTTTTTCAATGGCATGGAGTGCTAATACGGCTTCATGTAGTTCTGTGCCATCGTAAACACCTGAACCACTGAAGATAACTGCGACTTTTTTCATTTGAGAATTCCTTTAGTCTGAGGTTTCCGTTTGTTGCTCTGTTTCTTTTAGATGTTGAGTGCTCGAATCAGTTTCGGCGATTTCGCTATCGTCGTCTTCTTCATCATAGTAGCGCACAACAAAAGGTGTAAGCATAACACTCGAGGGCAGAAAATGTTTCATATCGACTCCAACTGCGTAATGGTGTGATTTTTATACTGATTTTTATAAAACAGTACGTTGAACCTGATCATTTTTGAGTTAAGCTGATGTTTCCTTTGGCATTCGTGAGTGGTAGGTCACATGAAATCAGTGCAATTTCGTTTCACACTTTATGGTTGTATTGCCATCCTCTCTTGGAGTTGCTTACTTGGCATTGCCAGGTTGGTTACCGAGAGCCTAGGTCCCGTGGGCGGGGCGGCCATGTTGTACTCTCTCAGTTCTATTTTCCTTCTTATCGTAGTTGGCATTCCGAAGTTATCGTACTTTTCTCCAAAGTATCTCGTGCTTGGTGGCGCGATGTTCGTTTGTTATGAAATATTTCTCGCTTTATCCCTGGGATATTCCAACTCGCGTGCGCAGGCTATTGAGGTGTCGATTGTTAATTACCTTTGGCCAGCACTCACCGTTTTGTTTGCTGTTTTAGGCAGTAACAAAAAAACAAACTGGCTGCTTTATCCAGCGGTTGCGCTGGCGTTTATCGGAGTCGCGTGGACGGTGAGTGGTGAGAATGGCTTATCCGTAACTCAGATTATGTCCAATGTCAGTAGTAACCCTTTGGTTTACTTTATGGCTTTCGCAGGAGCAGTTATATGGGCTTTTTATTGTAATTTAACCCAGAGGCAGCAATCCAAACATAACGCGATTACGTTGTTTTTCATTGCTACTGCTGTTTCGTTATGGGTGAAATATGCGTTTGCTGATGAGCCAGAGATGACTTTTTCATGGGAAGCAATGGGCTACCTTTTTGCTTCTGCGGCGTTGATGGCTGGTGGTTATGGTTTATGGAACATCGCGATTGTTGGCGGAAACATGGTCTTTCTTGCGACACTTTCTTACTTTACGCCCATTTTCTCTGCGCTATTTTCTTCCATTATTCTTGGTGTGACGTTGAGCCCGAGCTTTTGGCAGGGAGTTGTGATGGTTACGGTGGGCTCTTTGCTTTGCTGGGTTGTCACCAAGGAGAAGCGTGAAGCTGCAGGTTAAACCAAAATTATCTGAGTGATTAATGCTCTTACTGCTCTTGAAGGCTTTGATAGATGCCTCCCGGCTGGACTGATTGAACCTTCATGTTGTTATCGGACGGGCATCCAGCCATTTTCCTAAAGTAAGCATCAGTTACCAAGGTGAGATAGCTGTCTTAGGCTCAGTCGCATCTGCAACTGAAAACGCTCCGGCCGTTCTGAGGTGTAACTGATTTATGATGTTAGGTTAGCAAAAAATCCACCGCTCTGGTGGCTTAACATTGCTAACTATTACCACGGCTATCAAACCCATACTTAATTGGGCCTAACTTTTCGATTAGCTCTACTACTTTAATGAAATCAGTGGGTTTTGCTGGTGGGGGGCTAACTCCCGCTATCTTTTTGCTCATGCCGTGAAACTTTTTGAAAATGTTTCATACAGCCAGTATTGCCTACGAGAAGCGGGAGTCAGTTTTTATTATTGTTAGCGTTGTTTCGGACGGGTGGCATTCCTACAACGGCCAACTGACGGAGCGGGATTTTTCACAATTTCGGCTTTTAAAACAGTGATTCAGTTCAAGATTTTTTCACCTCATTGAATCCAGATTATCAAAAAATAATACCGACTTACTCCCCTTAAAACGCAACTAAAATTGCTATTCCCGAGGATCATTATTTTCTATTGCGACCAATTGCAAATAGTGACGAACTGCAAGGATTGGATATGCAATTGTGTGGACAATCGCAGTCCTTAAAGTTTTGATGCAACAACGCAAGAGGTGGATATGTTTGGCTTCTTCAAAAGAAAAGCTTTAAAGAATATAGCGACGAATCTATATCAAGAATTGGTACGTGGACGCATACATGAGGGAACGCATTACGGACTCAGCGCAGATGATATATCAGAAAAGACAGGACTCAACTTGTTCTCATCGCGCAGCCTCATTCATCGGCTTGTCGCAAGCGGATTGGTCGAAGAATATGATTTTTTGGATGTGGTTTGCTATCGAGCTGTTAATGTCCCGATTTATTTAGATGAAACATCTTCTCCAAACAGCATTTTACAATACGTAAAACGAGCAATTGCCCGAGTAGACTTCAAAGGTCTAACTTAATACGAATACTAGATAAGGTTATATATGCTTGGCTTATTAGACACAAAGACTTTGAAGAACGCGACGATCGCTCTATATCACGAATTGGTTCGTGGCCGGATATACGAGGGTAAGCACTTTGGGCTCAATGCAGATGATATTTCCAAGAAAATAGGGTTAAATACTCACTCAGCAACGGCTCTCATTCATCGGCTTATCGATAACGAGTTGGTTGAAAAGTATGGGTTTAAGAATGATGTAAGTTATCGAGCTGCCAACATTCCAATCCACCTAGAACAAGTTTCGGCTCCAATCCAAATTTTCCAATACGTAAATCGCGTAATTGGCCGAGTAGACTTCAAAGGTATAGTTTAATCCAGATATGAAAAAACCGTCGTAATTGGCGGTTTTTTCATTTTAGTAAAGACTAAACATTCAATTTAGGTGCTTTTTGGTTTTTTCTTTCGTGTTCTAACAGTTTGCGACGTTTAAATGGAGTTGCAGTTTGAATCTGTGCTTCGACAGACGTTTCGTTAACTGAGTACGAGTTTGTTCCAACTTATCTAATGCAATGGTGTCGTCATCGACGTGTAAATCGATGTTAATGCGAAGCTCTTGGCCCACTTTAGTGATACCCGCTAACTTTAGCTGGTGGTCAGATGTTTTTTCTATCTCTAGTACATCATTGCCAACGACCTGACATAGCTCTTTGCTTGGTGTCATCATTAGTAGCTCACGTAGTGCACCAACCAACATATCAAAAGGAACTTTCAGAAAGTAGAAGCCCATTAGCACCATCATCATAGGATCGGCATAAACCGCATATTCAGCGAATGGCGTTAGTGATACAACCCAAGCAGCAACAAATCCTACCGTCACCGCTACACTTAATAGCGTATCCATCTGCCACTGTTTTTTCTCTGCTTCAATCAAGCCTGATGAGAAGCGACGGCTGCGTTTCGCCATAAACCACCAAGCGTAACCACAACCGATGACGTTTACGATGCCGAAGAGAGTGGCAATAGAAGCATCGACTTCACGGCCTCCGGACATCAATGCTGAAATTGCAGAGTAAAGAGAAAAGCTTACAACCACTAAAATAACAGCCGCTTTTATCGCAATAACGATTGGCTCTAAGACCGCTTTTCCAAATGGGAATACAGATTTTGAGGGCTTGTTAATATAGTAGGAAGCGGCCAGTGACAATAAAGTTAACAGTAAGCTGACCAAAGAGTAAACACCGTCAAAAACGATGACAATTGATCCTACAAGCAAGCCAAGTACCATACCACCAGCAGCGAACCCAGATGCTAAAAGGGCTGAAATGGTTAGAATACGGTTTTCGTTTTTGCTTGTCCTGTCACACATAAAAGATGCCTTTAAATTTTAATACCTTACTATTCTTCTCGCATAAGGTAATTTAGGCAACCACTAAGTGAGCAGGTTCTAATCTAAAAAGTTGCGTTTTTGTTTATACTCTTATAAAACAATGACTTGCTGCATGATCTTGGTGCCAATAAAATTGGCGCTCACTGATAAAATGTTTAGAAGTCAAATAAATACTCGCTCAATTTATCCGCTAACCATGTCATTGCTGGGTGCTCAGTTTGACCGTTAGGTGAAAACATACAGTAATCTTCTTGTGTCAATCCGTATGTATGCTTGATAACTGCGAGCTTTTGCTGGCGAAGGTAATGGCGGATTAATGGTTCTGGCAGTACACCCCAAGCGTCTTCTTCTAAGATGGTGTTGAGCATGTAGTCAAAACTCGAAAAGCCAATGTATCGAGTCGAGAAAGGCTGCAGTTCAGGGTTGTCTTTCTCATTTAGGTACACCATCAACGCTTGCATCTGACTGCGTAGATCTTCGTCTGAGACTCGGCGCATCTTACTTAGGCGATGTTCTGCACTGCATACTGACATCATACGTATCTTGCCTAGCGGGTTATACACGATACGAGGATCGTCGACGCGCTCATAATCAACACCAAAGGCAAAATCCACTTGGTGGGTACTGACTAAGTTGGCCAAGTCGCCACTGGATGCCAAGATTAAGTTGAAGGTTGTGGAAGGGAAGCGGTTATTCAGTGTATGAGAAAGCTCCTGCCAGAGATCATCAGGTAAGGAGTCGTCACGTGCTACCCAAACTTCCGCGTTAAAACCTTCTGAGATTTGAGCACAGGTTTTTCTTATCCGCTGTGCGATGATAAGTAGGTGTTCGCAATCTTTGTAAATGGCTTTCCCAGCTTCAGAGAGAGTGAGCTGGTTGCCAGTTCGGGTAAACAACTCAACGTTGAGATCTTTCTCTAAAGCCTTAATCGACATACTGAGTTTGGTGCGATTACAATCGAGTTGCCTTGCTGCTTCAGAAACAGAACCACACTCAGCGATGGTGCAGAAGGCTTCTACTTGAGTTAAGTTCATGATTTGACACAACCAATAAATGAATTCAAATAATTTGGGTATTATGCAGATGTGCTCCCAAAGCCGTGAAAGATTATCGAAAAAAACGCGAATCCGCCAGATAAGTCTATGGTCTTTTAACGGTTTTGCGGTAATCTATGTGGGTTACAAAAAGTGAACATGGAGGCCACGATGGCACAAGATTGGGACGGCTTAGCAAAAAACTGGGAATCAAATCCAGCAACAGAGCAATTTGCGCAGTCGGTGTTTGAGCAGTTACAACAGCTAACTCAGCTTGATGGCATTAAAGTACTAGATTTTGGATGCGGAACAGGGCAGTTAAGTCAACGATTGTCACCGATGGTTAAAGACATCGTAGCATTAGACGCATCGGAAGCCATGATTGAAGAACTCGATAAAAAAGAGCTTGCCAATGTAGAACCTGTCGTAGATGCATTGTCTCGCGGCTTGGTCGCTCAGCATCCAGCGTTTCGTGGACAGTTTGACCTAGTAGTTGCATCGTCAGTTTTAGCGTTTGTGGAAGACTTAGACGCGTCATTAAAAATCTCGCATTCTTTACTTAACCACGGCGGTTACTTTGTTCATTTTGATTGGATTGCAGAATCTGAACAAGACGGTTTTACCCTAGCGAAGTCTAAACGTGCTTTGAAAGATGCAGGTTTTACTGAGGTGGAATCGCAACACGTTTTTGACATTACATCTGACGGTAAAACGATGTCGGTATTAATGGGGCTTGGTCGCCGTTAAGACTTAATAAAGAACACCACATGATAAAAGCGAGCTACCTAGCTCGCTTTTTTCTTATCGGTTGAGGGTATGTACCCAAGTTAATCTGACTTGTTCTTCAACCTGTCGCTGCGGGTGTAAGCAAAGTGGCTCTCTAACAACCAAGTGTTCTGAGGTTATTTTTGGGCGACTATCCTGCGGATCTCCTCCAACACTTCAGGATTGGCTATTGCGCCTAAATTTTCTACGCTCCGATTGTTAACGACTTGCTTAACGGCTAACTCAACCAATTTTCCCGAACGGGTTTTAGGTATATCGCTTATTGCGTAAATTGCACTAGGTACATGTCTTGGAGAACATGCAGATTTTAGTTGTGCTTTGATAGAGGCGATCATCTCGTCGTTGAGCTCTATCCCTTTCATTAATTGGACAAATAGCCATATTTGTTCGTTGCGATCGACTTCTTTTCCTACTGCGATGGAATCTAGAATACCGTCTATACTGTTCACTTGCTGATAGATTTCGGCCGTGCCGATTCTTACGCCACCGGGATTCAACGTGGTATCACTTCGACCATAAAACACGTATCCACCAACGCTGGTTTGTTCAACATCGTCGCCGTGGTGCCAAATATTGTCGAACTTATCCCAATAAGCACGATGGTATCTTTCCCCGGTGTCGTTCCAAAAGCCAGCGGGGAAGTTGGGCAATGAATTGGCACAAACCAACTCACCGCGCTCTCCAATTACGCTATTACCTTGTGGGTTAAAGACTCTGACATCGACCCCTAACCCTGCGGATTGGCACTCTCCTCGATAAACGGGAGAAATAGGGTTGCCTAACACAAAGCAGCCACAAATGTCTGTCCCGCCTGAGATTGATGCGAGGTGTACATCTTCTTTAATGTGCTGATAGACATAATCAAACTGCTCTGGATACAGAACCGAGCCCGTTGAACAAATGGTTTTCAGACTTGGAAATGCATCACTTTTCGGCGGAGAAAAAGAAACTTTTTCCAATGCCTCTAGGTATTTCGCCGAAGTTCCAAACAGCGTCACTTCGGCTTGTTCAGCGAGGTCCCAAAGCACGTTATGAGCGGGATAAACAGGGCTACCATCAAAAATTACTAAACATGCGCCGCTCGCGAGTGAAGAAACGTGCCAGTTCCACATCATCCAACCGCAGGTCGTGTAATAAAACACTCTGTCGTTAGGTTGGATGTCGCAATGCAGTTGGTGCTCTTTCAAATGGTTAAGCACTGTTCCGCCGACGGAATGAACGATGCATTTCGGTTTGCCTGTCGTGCCTGAAGAATAGAGCACAAATAGCGGATCGTTAAAATTAACACGAGTAAAAGTTAGCGCTTCGGGTGTGTATTGATTCAGGACGTTTTGCCAATCTTGAGTGCAGACGTCGCATTCAAAAATGTGTGGTTTCAGGTAGCTAATTTGGCAAACCTGTTTAAGACCATCAAGATGATCCGCAATATGCTGGTTTTTCTCAGACATATCGAAAGTTTTGCCATTGAATGTATAGCCATCACAAGTAAACAGGATTTTAGGTTTCACTTGACCAAAGCGCTCCAAAACGCTTTCAACGCCAAAATCAGGTGAGGTAGAAGTCCAGGTTGCCCCTAAACTGGTGGTTGCTAACATGGCTATCACCGTTTGAGGTAAGTGAGGCAAATAGCCAGCGACGACATCACCTTGCTTGATTCCACATTCTTTCAACCATTGCTGGACACTCGAAACTTCTTCACACAATTGTTTCCATGTGTAGGTTTGCTTTTCTTCACGTTCATTTTCAAACCAAATCGCGAGATCATCGGGTTGGTGACACGCGTAGGTTAGCAAATTTTCGGCGTAGTTAATCTGCGCGTTTGGGAACCATTTCATGTCCCTATTTTCGACGGGTTGCTGCCAGCGACTTTCTGCTTGCTCCTTTACGGTCTCTCCTTGAGTACCAATGACGTCGCAGAATAACCAGACTTCTTGCCAAAATTTTTCCACATGATCGAGCGACCATTGATGCAGATCGGCGAAGTTTTCAATGGTATTTCCTTGTCGATTAATGTGTTCAATAAACTGTGTGATGTTGGCTTCTTCGATACGACTTTCGCTCGGTTGCCATACTTTGCTGCTCTCGCGCATAGGTCCCTCTATAACAAAGTGGTAACAGATTTTAGTTTGAGAGGAATACACGATAAAGTCAAACAAGCTAGATATTATATCGTGTCATAAAAATCATGCAGTTACGACGTGTTGTAAACAATATGTTACATCGGATTGATACTGAGAAAATCGTGTGGGGATTGGAAGCTCTCAAGACTGAAGATAGGCTTAATGTAAAGGATTTGTTAATGGAGATGTGCCATGACTCAGTATCGTTCTAAACCCGTAAACCAGGAAGGCAGGGTTGAATGGAGCCGTGAAGAAGACGCCATTTGGCGAGATTTGGTAACACGACAAATGGGTGTGATCCAAAACAGAGCTTGTAAGGCTTATTTACACGGTTTAACGCTGCTTGATTTACCTCACGACCGCGTTCCTCAATTGCCAGAAATTAATCGTGTCCTGATGGAGACAACAGGTTGGCAAGTGGAGCCCGTTCCTGCGCTTATTGACTTCGACCGTTTTTTTAATCTGCTCGGTAATAAGCGCTTTCCCGTCGCCACATTCTTGCGTACCAGAGAAGAGTTCGATTACTTGCAAGAGCCGGATTTCTTCCATGAAATATTTGGTCATTGTGCGATGTTAACCAACCCAGATTTTGCTGCATTTACCGAACATTATGGTCAACTAGGGCAAGCCGCTACACCAAAACAAAGAGCGTATCTCGCTCGTCTCTACTGGTTTACCGTAGAATTTGGCTTGGTGAAAGAAGGGGACAAAACCAAAATTTACGGTGGTGGTATTCTCTCATCTCCTGGCGAAACCCTCTACGCATTAGAGAGTGATGTAGCAATTCGCGACCCATTTGAATTACAAACTGTGCTGAGAACGCCTTATCGTATCGACATCATGCAACCGAAGTACTACGTGATTGATGACTTTTCTCAGCTCTTTAAAATCAGTCAGTTAAATTTATTGAAACAAGCCGATCTAGCGATTGAAGCTGGACTGCTTCCTCCACTTTTTGAACCAAAGGAACCTGCTCATGTTGAATGAACAAAAATGCGAAGCTTGTAGTATCGATGCCATTGCACTAAGCAAAGAAGAACAACAATCTCTGCTGCTGCAATTGTCTGATTGGCAGATCATTGAAAGAGAAGACATACCTCAACTAGAAAAGGTGTATAAATTTAAGAACTTCAAACAAGCATGGGCTTTCAGTAACAAAATCGCGGAACTGGCAGAAGATGAGTTCCACCATCCTTCTATTTTGTTGGAGTGGGGTAAGGTCACCGTAACTTGGTGGAGTCACTCGATCAAAGGTCTGCATAAGAACGATTTTATCTGCGCATCAAAATGTGACGCGCTAGCATCGGCAGAGTAGGACATTACCTCATACAAAAAACGCCCGGCTTACGTCGGGCGTTTTGGTTCTAAATGACTTTTACATTACTTTATAGATTGATTCGGAAGACGGATGTCGTGCCCGATACCTCATTGCCAACAGCGATAAAATGACCACCACTACGGGTAAAGTAATTGATGGATTCTGGGCCTAAATCGCCTGCTTTTGGATTGTATGTGCCGTTCGCGCATTCACCATCTTCGACTTCTGTACACACTGGCTGATTGTAATCACGACGGTTTACGTAATGTAGGAACTGCGCTTGTTTCGGATCGGTAATGTCATAAATCATGATACCGCCTTGACGCTCCAAGCCGATAAACGCGTAATGACGACCGTTAATTTGTGCTACTTCAATCGCCTCTGGCTCAATGCCTTTATCATCACTTCGGTCATCGCCACTGTGATTGTTATCGTTGGTACTGTTGAAGTTTTTACCTTCATTCAGCAGCGCGATGGTCGCGAAATCGTCACCACTATCGAACACCAACTTGCCGTTTTCATCCCAAATCGAGAATGAACGTGCGCCAAATGCTTGAACCTTATCTTGTGCAGAAAGCGTTTGTGCCGGCTTAATCACTTTTAAACGCGCGAGTTGTTTGTTGTCTTTTAGTGCCTCTGCCAATGGGTGTTCTGCTTCTACTTTCAGCTTCTTACCGCGCACTTCATCAATATGGCTTAAACAGCTCCCTTGCTCAGATGTGTATTCATCTGTACCAAGGTAATCGTCTTCATCCCACATAAAGCCAGCTTTGTCGCACAGTTCTTGAGTGGTTTTGAATCCGTACTCACGCCCGTCGCCTTCATTTGCGGATACGATGTAAGTACTCCCATTCACTGAGTAGCTGTCGATGGTGTCAGGCATAAATAAGCCAACCAGTTGTGGGTAGCTTTTCAAGTTTCCAATAATTTTGTCTTTGTTAGATGCATCGAGTTTAGCGTCCGACCAAGACTTCTCACCTAAGCCAACAATTTTTTCTACCGATTTGCTCACTGGATTGACGATTGTCATGGCGTTATTTTCTTGTAGCGCGACATAGATTTTACCGTTATCTGCAAAAGTGAGGTATTCAGGCTCTAGATCTTGAGCGATAGTGGCGTTTGGCCCCGAAATACGCACATTCATTGGGAGCTCTGCTTTTCGTGAACCATCAAACTCATTAAAGCCAATTTGTGTCACTTCTGCTTGAGTAACGCCAAGGTTCAGATCGATCAAAGTGACGCTACCTTCAGGATCGACGCTGTAATCGCTGTTTGGTTCGCCCTCATTAGCGGTTGCGATGTATCGGCCATCTTTCGAGAAGCCCACCATGTCTGGCAATGCGCCTGTTGGGAACGTCGTGACTAATGACAAATCGTCGGAGCGGTACAAACCAACAATACCATTCGCTTGTTTATTACTGTTTTCAATCGCAACCGCGACCAAACCATTGAATACAGCGACACTGTTTGCAGCGCCAATTTCAACGCCAGCTGCTTCGCCAGCGCTGTTGAGATCAATGAATGCGGTTTGCGTTGGTACGCCGTTGTCATCCATAGAAAGTACATCGACACGTTTTGCTTCAGCATTGATCACATAGAGCTTATCCGTACAGGCGTCATAACTGACGATTTCAGCTGCCGATGTGTCGAATGGGGCATCAGCAACGGATGTCCCGATAAACGTTAACCCTTGAATTGAAGTTTCCCCAGCAACGGGCGCAGTGGTAGGTTTGCATTGTGTAGCGAATGAAGCCACGGTATCTTCGGGTTGTGATGAACACGCGATGGCAAGTGATGACAATGCGAGTGCACCGATTGCCTTTAAAGGGGTGATCATGATATCTCCTTATCAATCCGATACGTTGTCAATCAGCATGGGGTTTATGCTTCTGTCCATTTCCGCAATTGGAATGATGGAACGCTGAATGACGTGTGATTTGGTAAGGCTCTGAATATATGTATGATTGATGACTCTTATATTGGCTTTTTATGAAACTAATGTGTCATCAAAATGATGAAGTAGGGATAGAGGAATAATGGAATTAAAATCGTTTTTAGATTTGTTGGCAGCTTCACCAGAGCAGGTCGAATTTGAAGCAACGATGGCGGTGATCGAAGAAAACTATACGTTTGAGCCAACCGCTTTTGTTAATGGTGAGACGCAAAACAACGCGGGTGAGAACAACGGTTCGTGTAAGATCTTCGCTTTCGGCTTGCTAAATAACCTAGACAAAGAAGCGACGCTAGCCTGCTTTGGCCGTTTTTATCGTGAAGATGTATTGCAGCATCCAGAGAACAGCGATCACCAGAATATTCGTAATTTTATGGTGAGAGGGTGGGATGGTATTAGGTTTGAAGCACCCGCTTTAACCGCTAAATAAACACCAGTCAGAAAACGCAGAACAGTAAGCCAGTCGTATTATGCGACTGGCTTTTTTTCTAGACATTTTCGGCACAAACACAGCTGGTTGGCGCTTGGCTTGGGTAAATCACGGGTTTCAATAGTAAAGCACCAACAGGTTTCTTTGCCTGCGGCGATATCACAATGGGCTTGAGTCCCGCACTCAGGACAATTGTGCGTTGAATCTTTCCCTGCGATTTGTTCGATAATCGTATCTCGTTGGAGATCGGTTTTGTCTTTCCATTGGATGATTTCATCCATCGTTCGGTGACAACCAGAGCATATTCCGGCGTTATTTTTACATGCTGCTCGACAAGGTGACTTCATTGCTTTCTCGTTCTCATTTTTTATGCCGCGTACTCTAGCACAAAGCGAGTCAAGGCCGCCAAAATAAACGTGAGTGCGATTTGCTGGTGAGGAGAGGGCGGCAGTGATATTCTTGGACGAGTTACCTCAAATCTTTGTCACTTATGTTAGAAAAAGAAAACCTCATTAAACTCGCTAGAATGCAAATGCCATTTGGGAAATATGCAGGGCGAGTGTTAATCGACCTACCTGAAGAATACTTATTGTGGTTCGATAAAAAGGGCTGGCCAAGCGGCGAACTAGGGGATTTGCTCAAGCTGTGTTTAGCGCTCAAAATTGAAGGCTTAGATAGTGTCGTGAAGCCTTTGAAGCGTATGTAACTAGCCACAGAAACTCCCACTTTTAATGAAAAGACTTATTATGAATTTTGATATCGATGCACTGAAACACCACCAATTGGTCGAAGATGGTAAATTAGAGGGATGTTACATTCATCAGCCAGCTCAAGGTAGCCAGCAAGATGACAAAGCTGTTTTGGCAGAGCGCCAAGCGTTGGAAAAAATGGGGTATAAGGTAATACAGGTTAAAGCTAAAGGCGGGACAACAACGTTTGCCGAGGCGATGCAAAAGCTTGCGAAGGAAACTGGTCACCTGCCTAAGGAGTAAGTGAGTGTAACCTGCCACAGCTTCCCTAGTTATTCCACGATACCATGTGTTTTCATTCAAAAGAGCCAGACCGTTAGGCTGACTCTTTTTTGCTCCAAACCCGTTGAGAGCTTAAACATTTATCGTATCAATAAAGTCCTTCAGTAGAGAAACCAGTTAGTTGCATAAATAACGAGAAGGACTAGAAGACCTAGAAGGAATGGGAAGGTTAGCATCATTGCGAACTTTTTCTTGAAGCTTGGTTTATTGAATACCACGCCTTCGGCTTCCCTTACTCTTCGCTCTTCATCAAAATGCCATTTAATAGCTAAGTAAGCTCCAATACCTAATACAATAAGCTTAAAAGCTCCAGCAAAGTACGGAAAGAAGTTAGCCCAACTGTCGTTCATTATCCATCTCTCTCAAATTAAATATGGGCTTTACGGTAGCAGAATCCAAGGCTCATGTTTAGTGCGTTCCCAAAGTCAGGTGCCCTGACTGGCACAAGCCTACTGATACTGCTAACTGTCCACAACTCTCTTTGCAATATCCTTGGTTATTAATGATTTAATAGAAAAGGACTCGAACATTTATATCAGTGGCGTGTCTGTATGGTTTGTAACGTCTTTGCCCCATTCCAATTTAGCTCGTTCGATCGTCTCTTTGCCTAATAGTTCCCATTTATAATGATCTTGCGTGGTTCAAGGCCCATTTCATCCAATGTTACCGTTGCCAGCCCATCAACATGTGCAGTATAGGGTCTGAGTTTTGAGTGGATACAACCTTCTCGGATTAGCCACTATATCGTTCACGATGATCAACAGCCAAGGTCAGGTCACGCGTTTGTCTCACAGCCTAAAATTGCAAGTGAGAACCGCGGTCACAGTAAAGAATTTGTTTTGAATCATCTTGGGTTTGCCATCATGCCAAGATTTATGATGGAGAAAGAGTTAGCTCGAGGAGATTAAGTTCGCATCCTATTTGATGTACACGACTTGGAGAACCCGACTTATGCGGTGTACTAACTAATAGAAAGCTTCGATGCCGCTTCGAGTTGAGTTCTTGAAGAAAAAGGCCGGTGCGTTTGAATAGCATCGAACGCCACCTATTAAACTCAGTATTCCCAAAGCAAAGCCCACCGACAAGTGGGCTTTGTTCTCTTTCAATAACGAAAATAATAACTAGTAGCTCGCTTGAATGCTGACACCGCTATAGTTTGAGTAACCTTGAATCATGACGTGGTAACGTCCACTTTGTGTCGCGCTGACCGTACATGTTTCATTGTTACCGTATTTGAAAGGTCGGCAGTCCCATGCGTTCAGTGCTGGTTTTGCACCAAAACGGAGATACAGGTCCGCATCACCGCTGCCACCATACATTTGTACGGTTAAGCGCTGCCCAGCTTCTACATCAACATAGTAATACGCGACTTGACCGGTTGAGCCACTTAAACCGCTCACTGGCACACCCGAGGTTAACTTACCTTCTGGATCCGGTGTTGGATCTGGGCCACCACAGTCTTGGCCACAATCAGCATCCGTTAAGCTATAAAGTAGCTTGTTCACGCTGCCTCTTGTGTCCGTCACCTTTCCGCTAGTTGCGCGACTAACGATCAAGGCCTCTACTTGGCTTGGAGATAACGAAGTGTTTTCTTGAAGATACAGTGCTGCTACACCCGCTACATGTGGCGTCGCCATCGATGTACCACTAATGGTTTTGTAACCACCGTCATACCACGCAGATTTGATTTGTGAGCCTGGCGCAAACACATCCACACAACTGCCCCAGTTTGAAAAACTCGAACGTGCATCCGTGCTTGTGGTCGAACCGACAGTCACTCCTGTAGCTACGCGTGCTGGAGAGTAGTTACATGCATCGGCGTTGGAGTTACCTGCTGCTAGCATAAAGCTGACACCTGATTGAACCGCACTTTGCACTGCGCTATCTAGAGCAACAGATTGACCGCCACCTAAACTCATGTTGGCGACTGAAGGTCCGGAAGCGTTCGCAGCCACCCAGTCCACACCGGCAATAACACCAGACGTAGAACCCGATCCGGTACAGCTCAATACTCTCACGCCGACAAGGTTGACGTTTTTCGCAACACCATACAAGCTGCCGCCAATGGTGCCCGCAACGTGTGTCCCGTGTCCATTACAGTCACTTGCATCTGCATCGTTGTCGACAAAGTCATACCCTGAAACTGAGCGACCACCGAACTCAACATGTGCATTATTCACACCAGTATCGATAATATAAGCCGTTACCCCAGTCCCATCAAAGTTGGCACTGTAGTTGTTATCGAGTGGCAAGTTACGTTGGTCGATTCGGTCTAGTCCCCAAATGGCATTGGTTTGATTTGCGTCTGCCGAGACTATTGGGTCAAGCGATAGGATTCTGTCTTGCTCAATGTAGTCCACACGAGGATCAGAACGCAGATCTTTTAGTTGCTCAGGACTCAAGTTAGCGACAAATCCACTGATCGAGTGGTCAAAAACCGACTCCACTTGTATCGAATATAAACCGGACATGCGGTCTACAGACTGTTGCGTGAATTGCTCGAATTCCGGTGAGCTGCTCGCCATCATTTGCGGTTGTTGAAATACCACTATATATCGATCTGCAATGGCGATGTCGTCCGGTGCAAGCATCAAAGTGGTAGGCAATGTGTCGGGAGCTTGTTGTAACTCTGCACTGTCCGCAATCTCATTGGGTTGCGAAAAAGCGAGAGAAGAATGAAAACAGAGCGCGGAGGTGATACAACAACTTAGTAGTTTCTTTAACATAAAATGTTCCTTGAAATCATAGTCTTGTTGATTTTACCTAGTACCAAACTGTCAACACGAAAACACAGACAATCAGCGTAGTACGCTCAATACGTGCTGCAGTGACGTTACACAAATCAAACTAGACAATGAGCAACAACATGCATAACTGATAATAATTCACATACTCAGAAACATGATCAATAACCAAGCTTTATTGAAATTGAAATGCAAAGATTCATTTAGATTTAGAGCAAAATCCCTAAAATAGAATAATTCTACACACCTGGCTTATTGCCTGTTATATGCACTATTCTTACCGATAATTTACGCAATAAAAACCTAACTATCCTTTCATTGGTCATGACTCAAATTGGTTGATAGATGTTAATATAGCCACCTGGTTTCTGATGTTTTTTAACTCATGGCTACTATCCAAGTTCAATGTCGTTTCTGTAATAAAACAGAGCCCGTCCGTGAACATGGAAAAGGGCATTCTGGCTTTCCTCGTTTCAGGCATATCGAGTGTCGAAAGGGCTTTCAACTCGATTAAGTTTACGAAGTCCGCAAGCCAGATGTAAAAGAAAAAATTGTCGATATGTCAATGAATAGCTCTGGAGTTAGGGAAACAGCACAAGTGTTGAATGTCGCATACAACACGGTATTGAGCACTTTAAAAAATATCGCCAAGGTAAGTAACCTCAATCCCTTTCGATAGAGCAAATATCAGACTAATTTGTAAACTTGAAAGGCTAGCTGCATTGGTTGAGGAATATGAGGAAAACACTTCCCCATTTAAGAACTGCAACACACCTTTGCCCCATTCCGTGCCAGTGACGCAGGTGGTTTGACCTACTTTCACTTATCTGTGTAGTGTCTGGTAAGTCGGAGAACTATCATCTTATACTTTATTTGTTGTACAGTTTATGGTTATAAACGTCGTTAATTTTCATACGTATTGAGCGCTTGCAGCAGCAAAGGCTTAACGATGGGGTAGATTTGATTTAAACGCAACTGGTAGAAATCAAACGCTTCTTTCCAAGACTCTTCGTTCTGCCAGTCAAGAGTTATTACAGGTAGCGAGATTTTTAGCTTCTCTGGGACAAATTCAGAGTCCTTCGGCAATAGTGGCATCAATGACTCTCGCCTTGCATACAGGTACTCAAACAAGTATTGTCCAAGTGCGTCATTTCTGAACCTCACAAAGACACCCACCTCATTGGGTTTAGATCGGTAAGTTGTTATCCAACTATTGTGTGCCCTTGGTGGTAACTCGAACCATAAGTGCCCCTTAGCCGAAGGGGTTGGTAACCTTACACTAGTGTCATCAAGCTCAAGATAATCAAGCAAGGCACTCCAATACTCATAGGATTGACCAGAACCTTTGTTTGTGGCTGATTCATTTTGCTCGTTGGTGGATTCAAGTTTCTCAGTAACTTCACTACTTACTTGATTAATCGAAATCACTCGGCGCTCAGTAATTTCAGTTTTGCGCATCACTTGAGGATTCACGAGCAGTTGTTCGCCTGGCATGTGGAAGATCTGCACCTCAACCATGGCAAAAGAAAACTCCATTGATGCATACGTATTAAGAAAGTCCTTTATCTCAAAAGCCCCCTCTCGAATACCATCGCCCACTACCAATAATAAGAAGCGGCCTTTTGAGAGGTTTCGCTGGACCGAATCAATGAATGAGGCTTCTAATACTTCATGGCCATCCGCCTTAACCAATTCAAAAAGCGACAGACCACCATTAATTGCACAAACCTTAGTATCAAGTTCGTCGTAGCTCCAATTCATCAAGTCTTTAGCGTAATCGAGTATCTGTCCAATCACTTCTCTACGAGATTGAGGATTCCGATAGAGTTTGGTTTCCGCGATGACCAATCGGCCCGATGGCGTCACATAGATGCAGTCCACTCGACCCGACTTAGTGGCAAGCTCCATACACACTGGTACCGCACCGGTATAGTCCGCATCAATCTCATAAAAGGGTAATAGGTCAGCGTTAGCAAAGATAAGTTGCTGTAACCACTTCTCATCGTAGATACCTGTTGCCTGCAACTCGACTCGTTGAAGCCTCTGAACGCTGCTTTCGGGGGATACGATGATTGGACCATTGCTCATGAAAGAACTCCGTTGCTACCTAAAAACGCTGAGAAAAACAAACCATAAGATTAGCCCAATGCATTACTTTATGGCGTTCACGAAGTCTCATTTTCCTACTTTGACTTGATGACTTCATTAGTCAGCGAGCAGTTCAGCACGCCCATAAGAGCAAGCTATTGCACTCTCGTGATGCAGTCGGATGGGAAGGCGTGTTGGATAACTCAATTCTGCCCCAAAACTGTTTAGCTCAAAATTCCTGACCACTTTCTCATGTCATTTCTTGACCTACTTTTGTTAATGGCAGATTATGAGTCTAGTTGAGCACTTACTACCATACAGACATGTTCTGCAATTTGTGAGTGTAAGGAAGAATAAGACTGATAGAACAGTATGTTGCTGGCGTTGTGTCTTTATTTTCTGAAAATATTATAAAGACAATGTCTGCTGAAACGCACTGTTATAGGGCATTCAGATCCAGCTGCCTAAGTTTTAGAATTTATGTTCACACAGAGGGATTATGGGAAGTCAAAACCAAATAAAATCTAAGTTGCTTGAAATGGAAGGCGGAAAATTTCAAAGACTCTGTGATGATTGGCTGTATAGAAAGGGGTATGAAAATATAAACCCTATTGGAATGATGAATACAACTGACCGAGTTGTTAAAGGTACGCCAGACTGTCTGTTTATGCAGAAGAATGGAAAGTATATTTTTTCGGAATATACCGTTCAACAGGAGCGTCTAGCCAATAAACTAAAAGATGACATTGAAAAGTGCTTTGATGAAAATAAAACAAGCATTCCTGTAGATGAAATCAGTGAAATAATCATATGTTATTTGGGTAAACTTACTACGGAAGAAATCAACGAACTTAGAACCCTTTGCTACGAAAGAGGAGTAATGTTGACTCTCAATGGTCTTGATTCAATTTCTTTGAGCATTAAAAATTCTTATCCAGTCCTATCAGAAGAGTATTTAGATTTACCATTAGATACTGGTCAGTTGTTGAGTATTGATGATTTTATTGAAAGATATGGTAGAAGCAATTTTACAACGTCTATCGACAATGAGTTGCTATTCTGTGATGACTTGCTAAGTAATGCAGTCAGCACTCTGAATTCTTCTAATTTTCTACTTGTATCAGGTGCAGCCGGGTTAGGAAAAACATTATTTTCAGTAAATTTGGCAAAACAAGTCCAACAAGAAAACAACAACACAAATGTTGTTTGTCTTTTTGATAAAGGTGCAGACCTAATAAGGGATATAACCGCATGCTTTAGCGAACCAGGGGATTATCTTATTTTTGTCGACGATGCAAACAGACTAGACAATCGACTTGATTACATACTTCACTATCTAAATGAAAAAGATGAAAGCCGGACTTTTCGAATTATCGCTACAGTACGAGATTATGCACGAGAATCCGTTATAGAAAAGGTTAGTAAATATACCGAACTTCATGAGCAGGTCATTACCCCTTTAACTGATGAGCAGATTAAAGAGTTGTCTGAAACATTATTTGGAATTAAAAATGGGGAGTACCAAAAAAGAATACAAGAAATATCCTGCGGCAATCCACGACTGGCTGTAATGGCATCAAAAGTTGCTATAGAAACAAATAAAATAGAGTCTATCCAAAATGTTACTTCCTTATATAGCGATTACTTTGGGGAGAACGAGAATGTAAAACTTGTGCTTAACGATGAGAGGTTGGTTGTTGCGGCTTGCGCTATTTCTTTCTTTAGAAAAATTGACAAACTTAATGAACAGCAAATGGGTATGGTGGAAAATTCCTTCGGGATACAGGCTGAGGAATTTTGGGAAATTGTTGATATCTTACATAAAAACGAAATAGTCGATTTGTATGAAAGCGAAGTAGTGAAGATATCTGACCAAGTTCTATCTACTTACCTTTTTTATATACCCGTATTTGAAAAGAAGATAATACCATTCTCATTAATCGTTAAAGATTTCTATCCTGACTACACAAGAACTATTGTTGATTCACTAAATCCTATCATTAGTGCCTTTGACCAAAGGAAAGTTGTTGCTGGCATTAGGAGTGAGGTTAAAGATATATTTGAAAAATATTCTGAAAGCGAGAGTGTCGATAAATCGATAGAGTTTTTGAGCACTTTTTGGTTTGCCCTGCCAACAGAGGCTTTGGTTTTTTCATCAAAGGTTATTAGCGGAATGCCGGACGTTGATATTAATTGGAAAGATGAAAATTATGAGGAGGCTAAGAACGAGGCAGATAAATCATCTTTAATCAGTTTGTTAACAAGTTTTAGGTATTATGATGAGCAAGAATTTAAAATGTCCTTTGAATTGCTGCTTAAATATCTTGCTAAAAGTAAGGCGTCCCTTGGCTTTGTAATACGAGTGCTGTCTGAACGTTACAATTTTAAGCCTAAAGATTGTCGATACGGCTATTATGTACAATCGTTCATTGTAGATAAGTTGATAGAACAACTGGATAAAGGGGAAAACTACTTATTCAGTCGACTTTTTATTTTAACGGCTAGTTATCTGCTAAAAGTTGAGCACAGGGAGCATCAGTGGTCTCACGGTGATGCAATAAGCATAATAACTTTTAGGCTATCTCCTGATGAATACCTACTCGCTTTAAGAGATAAGATTATCTCAAACCTATCTTTTCTAATGGATAAAGATGAGTTGCAACCTTTCGTTATTGATGTAATTAGTGAGTACATAGGCAGAGCAAGATATGAGGGAGCGGATATGGCTGATGCTGACCTTCCTCTTTTTGAACGATATTTTGTTAAAAAGTTAAATAAGGATAATTTGTCTCACTGCATGATGATGCAAGACTATTGTGAGCACCTTGAATCTTTGGAGTTGAACTATCCAAAGGAGTGGAAAGAAGAATTCTTTAATGAAACGCTTAAACTTTCACACTTACTTCTTGAAGACAGGCATGAGCGGCGCATGCTTGAAATGGGGTATGAGGAATACAATCAATACCGTCATCAGAGTTTAGTTGAGCATTTTGCAGGAATTTCGATAACAGATTTCATTGACTTCATTGATAGGTGTAAAGAATTGAATAATGCCCTGTCGGATAGAGATAGGGGTTACTCATTAAAAAACGGAATCGAAATGAGTCTTCACGCTATGGCTGAATCAGTGCCTGACCTCTTTCCTGAAATTGTATTGAGGTATATGGATTATGATGACTATTTTGAAGTAAATCCTCATTTCTTAGTTACAGACCTGTTTAAGTCTCAATCTAGTAGTGACGTTTTTTCGCTGTTAAATAGCAAAGAATATCGGTGGAAGAAGTTATGGCTATCTACTTATTTTGCATCATTGCCAGAGGAGTCCATTGCCGATGATGACGCTCGCTTATTAATAGAGCACATTAGCAACACGCCAAGTAACGAATTGCATGGTTGGCTAGATTACTTGGATAAGTATAAGAGCATTGACGATGCTATTTATAGCAAAGTAGTCAGAATTCTAACTGATAAATCCCATGAAGATGCTAACTATGCAAGATCACTAGGACACCTATTTAGTAGTCACTCCAGCATATTTGGCAACTGGTTTGAAGCATTTGAGCCAGATGAGGAACTGGTTTTTGATGCATACCTAGCCACCTACAGTCTAGAGCGTTACTGGGATTATTCTGGCGACGCTTTAAAACTTCTTTTAGACAGACGGTTTGCTTTTTTATATAAATTGATCGATCAAATATATGAAAATGAAAGATGGCCTGATTTACACACAAATATGCCAGAGTTAAAGTTTTTGTGGGAAAGAGAGGGCTACATCGAAGAAGTTGAAGAATACGCGAGATATCTTCAGAGTAAAGATGAACACTCTTTCAGGTATAGAGAAAATATATTTAGTAAATTATTCACTAAAGAAAAAGGGAAAACTGAATCGGAAGATATGAATCAGAAAAAACATAATTTTTTCCGCAATGCCGTCAAGAAAAATGCTTCGGATATTAAATTTACGTGTTTTTTATTTCAATCTGCACAATATCTTAGTGAAGAATTCAGGCGGGAACTGTTAGGTCTATTTCTTAGTGAAAATGCTAAATTTGAGGACTTTCAAACGCTAGATTACGAACTAACTACTCGGTCATGGTCGGGAAGTCGAGTTCCCATCTTGGAGGGAGAAAGGAATTTTCTTGAAAGTTTGCTGCCACTTTTTAACTCCATTCAGTTTCTTGAGCATAAATTCTATGTGGAGAAACAAATTGAGGGTAAATTGAAATCTATTGAATATGAAAAGAAGAGAGATTATATGGAAAGCAGATAGCTTGATATGTAGTGAAAGAACACTGCCC